>JANPLU010000113.1:0-51428 GCA_031422435.1 Acaryochloridaceae cyanobacterium VAR_48_metabat_390 | reverse complement strand
CCACAACCGAAATAGCTCTCGCCGAGTGCAAAACATGGGTTTTGCACCTGATGGCAAGCTTTGGATGCTAGCGCGAGGCGGACAAATTCAGTTCAGCAATGACAGCAACGAGTGGGATGAACCGCTCACGCCAGACTACTCCGTTAGCGTGGGGCTGCTCGATTTGGCCTATAGAACCCCAGAGGAGCTATGGGTGAGCGGGGGTAGTGGTAATCTGCTGTGCAGTTTCGATGGGGGCAAAACCTGGCAGAAAGACCGCTCGACGAATAAGCTTGCGACCAATCTCTATCGCGTGATGTTCCAAAGTCCCGACCAGGGCTTTATTATTGGGCAGTCTGGCATTTTGCTGCGCTACGTTGGCTAGAGCTGGAAAAGACCAAAACGGTGGGAAGTTGATCTGCGTACAGAAAATTCACTTGTGGGACTTTCTGTTGTTTCGTATGATCAGGAGTGTAAGTTTAAGAGGTTCTCCCTAAAGACATCAACAGGAGTCTGAGCGGGAGGCATGTTTCGATTTAATCTGTGTTGATAAGAGGTAACTAAAGTGGCTGGTACTACTGGAGAACGCCCATTTGGCGATATTGTTACAAGCATTCGCTATTGGGTCATCCATAGCATTACGATTCCGGCTTTGTTTATTGCAGGTTGGCTGTTTGTGAGTACAGGGCTAGCCTATGATGCGTTTGGCACCCCTCGCCCCGATCAATATTTTGACCAAGCGCGTCAAGAAGTTCCCCTGATCAGCGATCGCTTTGCCGGGAAGCAGCAAATTGACGAATTTACAAAAGGACTTTAATAGAGCTATGACGAGTAATAATAATCAGCCTGTTTCATATCCCATCTTTACAGTGCGCTGGCTTTCTGTTCACGCCCTAGCCGTGCCCAGCGTTTTCTTTATCGGTGCGATCGCCTCCATGCAATTTATTCACCGCTAGGATGCCGTCATGACAGAAAAAAACCCTAATAACCAGCCCGTCGAGCTAAATCGTACTTCTCTGTACATTGGCCTTCTGCTGATCTTTGTTGTAGCCCTGCTGTTTTCGAGCTACTTTTTCAACTAACGCTTTGTTTTGATTAAGTTTATCCAATCATCTTAGAGGAGGAAGGCTGAATGTCTGGAAGTGGGCGAATACCCTTGTGGATCGTAGCAACAGTAGCTGGAACCGGCGTCCTTGTCGTGTTAGGACTGTTTTTTTATGGCGCTTATGCAGGACTAGGATCGTCACTGTAACCGCGAAATCGAATTAGCGCTACCGCCATAGCGAGTCATTTATTATAAGGCTCCGCAAAAAACCGTCTACTGTCACTATGCAGTAGACGGTTTTTGAATGGATGACCGCTAAGATAGGCGATCATGGCCAAAAAACACCATCATCACAAACATCCTAGGAATCTATCGTTCGATGTACAGAAACAAAAATGACATCGCAACTGCTGGAAACACTAAACCAACTAATGGCACCAAAATTGAAGGTAAAAGATCTGCGCTCATAATCAAAACCCGCTCTGCTAACGCCTTCATTATTACCGTGAGGGCTTAAAACAATCAACCCTCCTTCAGCCAGATATTGAACGCTGTGACCACAGGCTGACAAATTTAGCCTCCATAGAGCGATATCTTATGTTTTGACGAAAGCTATGAACAGGCAAAAGATTGAGGTATGCAAATTCTCGATGAATAGCTCAAGCGATGGCTCATGCAGCAAATGAACCTAATGCCTTCATAAGTTCATAACTTTTGACAATTCGTTGCACAAATTCAAAAATGTCGTTACATTGTTCAATGAAGGCACTCCTAAGACAGGTTACTCATCATGGAAAAAGTACAAGTTCAAACTGAAAATCGCAACGCTTGGGTTTTTGGGTTTACGCCTCAGGCTGAAATTTGGAATGGTCGGCTGGCGATGATTGGTTTTTTAGCGGTTATTCTGACCGAAGCATTCTCTAATGAGGGTGTTCTTCATTTTTGGGGACTTCTGTAGATTTGCGATTTAACCTTAAACTAGTAGACTTACGCTTGCGCTATAGTCTTTACTCTAAAAGAGCTATTGATACCAATCGATAGCTCTTTTTATTAGAAAGGTATTGAAAGAAAATGTTGAAGCGATAGACTTTGTTTGAGCAAATAACAGCATCTACTTATATGCAGAAGTATATTAAGTCACTAGACTAATTTTGCTTCCCTGGCTGAGTGAAGCGATTTTCCGCAAAGTCACCTCCGAGAAGGTAAATTTGGTCGAACTCAGGGGTATCCACAAATTCACGTTATTTATTCACCGTGGAATGTCAAACTCGCTTCCATTTTCAGTCAGCCTACCGATTTCAAGCTTGGCTCGATCCACTGCACAGCAGTTTTCTGACGAACAAGTCACCATTCACAAAGCTCGACGGACATTCTTAAACACGCTTTCGGTCTGGGTAATACATGACTACCTGGCATCAGTGGACATCTTAACAAATCTAAGTCAAGGAGATAGCTGGAACCCATTCATGCGCCACTGCGCGGATGTCGCAGATTTAGTGATGCCCGGGATTGGGCGATTGGAATGTAGACCACTCATTGGATCGTCACTGAGCTGCTATGTCCCTCCGGAGGTTTGGGGAGAGCGAATCGCCTATATTTTTGTACAGATTAATCCGTCGCACACCACCGCCACGCTGTTAGGCTTTTTGTTTCGCGTGGAGCAGGTTGAGGTTTCAATAGAGCGGCTGCAGACAATGGATAGCCTATTGACCTACCTCCATCAGGTGCGGCATTGTCCACCTTCCGTTTTGGCAGGTCAATATGCTCTGCTGCGGGACTGGTTAGACGGTCGCTATCCCGACCGCTGGTTAGATATACAGAGTCTACGGGCAGAGATCAAGCCCTTTACATTTCGTTGGCAATCTGAGGCAAGCAGGCTGAATACTCCGACTGAGCGTTCGGCTGAGGGTGCATCACGAGGCCAATTTTTGCATCTGGGTTCTCGTTTGATTCCTTTAGTAATTCAGTTGGAGGCGAGTGCAGACTATCGGTTTAACCTGTGTGTTCAGGTTTTCCCTAGTAGTGGATCTTGCTCACTTGCTTTAGGTTTAGCGCTTACGATTTTAGATGCGGTAGGGAAGACTGTTTTGCAAACCCATGCTCGCCGCCAGGATGGCATTCTTCAGCTTCGGTTTTCTGGGTCGATGGGCGAGGTATTTCAGGTGAAGGTAGGCTTAGACGCACAATGGATCACCAAAACATTCATGATTTAATGAAAGGTAGCAACGAGGAAATAAAGTGAATCGCTGCGTCATTTTGAGGGTTGGAGAAGGCAGCTTTGAGGCAGGATTTCCGGTCACTTGCCAGTTTGCCAAAGAACGCCAGCCACCTTCTGCGGAGCAGGTAGGTCGCCTCCCTGCTAACCCTAATTTGGTGCAGCTTTATCAAGGGTGGCGATCGCACTACCTTCAGCTCGGCAGTCTCACTCGTTTAGATCCCCAGCCCGATCAGATTACCAACATTTCTCTGGTTGAGGACTGTATTAAAGCCGCTCAGGCGCTGCAACAATCGCTTAATCAATGGCTAGATAGCCCAGAATTTCGACCCATCCGTGACAAGCTGCTGGAGCAATTGAAACCTGAGGAGTCTATCCGAATCCTCATCCTGACCGACCAGGTGCAGCTTCAAAAGCTGCCTTGGCACCTCTGGACGCTCCTAGAGCGCTACCCCAAGGCCGAAATAGGGTTTAGCGCCCCTATCTATGAGGCACCCTTCGTGCCTTGTTCTAAGCCCAATGGTGTCAGGATATTGGCGATTTTAGGCGAAGGAATCGCGCTCGATACTCAGGCCGATCAGCATCTGCTGATGGCACTTCCCAACGCAAATGTGCGGGTTTTGGTTGAGCCACCCCGTAGTGAATTTGATGCCTGCCTCTGGAATGAAACGTGGGACATCCTGTTCTTTGCAGGGCACAGCAACAGCGCCCCCAATGGCGAAAGTGGACAACTTTGGCTGAATGCAAATACCTCCATTGCAATTTCAGACTTTAAGTATGCCCTGCGTCAGGCCTTGGACTCAGGACTCCAGCTCGCAATTTTTAACTCCTGTGATGGCTTAGGGTTGGCAAAAGCCCTGAGCGATCTCAATATGCCGCAGGTGATCGTCATGCGCGAACCTGTACCTGATGCTGTCGCGCGTGCGTTTTTACAGCATTTTTTGAGATCCTTTTCTCAAGGGCAATTATTCTATCTGGCGGTACGGGAGGCTCGAGAACGCCTTCAGGGCATAGAGTCTGAGTTTCCCTGTGCCACTTGGCTTCCTGTGATTATTCAAAATCCAGCGGCAGTTTCTCCTACCTGGAGTAGCCTGGGTGGAGCAGCCTCTGAGCAGGAGCGCCCTCAAGACTCTGCAATGGTCACAATGGTGTGGACAGACCTGCTCGACTCCACAGCAATGAAGCGCGATTTGGAAGGGCAGTATGTCTGCGATCGCAATCAGGCATATCTCTCCCAAATCTTGCAGCCGCATCGATCGCGAGTTGAAGAGAGCCTCACTCCATTTCGGGGATGGGTCATCAAAACAGAGGGAGACGCTTTTTTTCTGGCCTTTGCAACGGTTACAAGTGCTTTAGAGTGGGCCGTTTATCTGCAAAAAAATCATATAGAGCATCCCATTAAAACCCCACTAGGCCCCCTGCAGGTACGAATTGGCATTCATACGGGTAGTCCCACTCAAAATAACGGTGACTATATTGGTCAAGAAGTCGATTACCTGGTTCGCATTGCCGATCTCGCCCAAGGCTCTCAAATTTTGCTGTCGGAAGTCAGCGCTGTTTTAATGCGCAACTCGGGCACTCGCAACTTAGAAATTTATAGTCATGGGCAATATCTGCTCAAAAGTATTGGAGAAGTGCCCATCTTTGAGGCACTTTGGGATGGGCGATCGCCCCAACTTCCTCGCCTAGACGTCAAAGCACTCTTCAATCAAGGCCGTCTCAAAACCATATTGCCAAAGGCTGCCATGGCGGAACAACCCCATAAGCTCCCCTTGCTACCGGAGGCAAGTCAGCAGAGACAGCCTTATAAGACTATTTTGAGGGTGTTATGCACCAGCTTAGCTTGGAGCATTGCCGTTCTCGGTATTCGGTGGTTAGGAGGCTTACAGGCACCAGAGCTATGGAGCTTTGACCAGTTAACGCGGCTACGCCCGCATGAAAAACCAGACGACCGGATTTTGGTCATCACCGTAACCGCCCAAGACCTGATTCAGCAGTCTGAAGACAGCCGCCGGAGTTCCATCTCTGACCAAAACTTGCTGAAACTGCTTCAGAAAATTGAACCCTTTGAGCCGAGGGTAATTGGCCTAGATATCTATCGAGATTTTGCAGTTCAGCGTCAGTTTCCACAGTTGGCACAGCGGCTGCGTGAAGATTCTAAGATTATTGCGGTTTGCAAATCTCGTGATGTGGAAAGCGATCCAGAAGGAGTTTCCCCTCCTATAGAAGTTCCGATTGCCCGTGTGGGCTTTAGTGACTTCATTGAAGACAGTGACGGCATTATCCGACGGCAGCTTTTGTTTATGACCCCTGACCCGCTTTCGCCCTGTCAGGCTCACTATGGCTTCGGCACCCAGGTTGCGCTCCGGTACTTAGCCACCCAGGGTATTCAGCCTTCCTTTACCCGTGATGGCAATTTACAGTTAGGGCACACCACTTTCCGAAGGCTGAAGCCCTTGGAAGGCGGCTATCAATTCCACGCCGAGGGCGGGCATCAGATGATGCTCAACTTTCGGGCATTGTCTACCCCCCAAGACATTGCGCTCCAGGTTTCTCTCTCAGAGGTTCTCAACAATAAAGTCGCGCCAGACCTTATCAAAGATCGGATTATTCTCATCGGCGTTATCGCAAACTCCGCTAGCGACTTTTGGGCAACACCCTATGGCGCAGGCGGCATCCGAAAAGTCTCTGGCGTCATGATTCAAGCCAATATGGCGAGCCATCTTTTAAGCGCAGCGCTCAACCAACGACCCATGATTTGGGTATGGCCTGTCTGGGGCGATAGTCTCTGGCTGTGGGCTTGGGGGAGCGCAGCCGGATTCATCATTCTTTTTTCGCATCGCTTATGGCAGGGTGTTATCGGCCTGTGCATCGCTAGCTTGGCACTGTTTACCGTCTGTCTAGTAATGCTCCTTCAGGGTGGCTGGCTAGCGGCAGCGCCAGCCGGTATTGTTTTATGGCTGACCGGAGGCACCGTAAGCTATCAAGTCCTCGGTGAGAAATCACAAAAGTTCAGGAAACCTCAGGAATAGGTCGAATATTTTCTACAAACTCCGGAGGTTTTAAAAAACAGGATACTCTAAAGACAAGCCGTTCCTAGGTTTGGGGGTTAAAGGAAATGATACAACACCACCGTTCAAGTACAGGTGCTGCTCATCCGTCAGTATCTGCCTTAGCATTCGGATGCCTCAGCGCCAGTTTGCTGTGGGCAACCGCATTACCGCTTCAGGCTTCTGAATCAGGCAGATTTTCCCGCTCAAAGCCAGTCGTTTCTCCCTATTCCCCTCCGCTCCCGCCCAATCTTGGCGCACCCAAGGGTCGCACAGGTGGAGGGGCCAGTCGAGGCGCCTGTAAACAGTCTCAGGTAATGCATGCCGTATTGCCAAGCGACACGACCCGTTCCCATAGCTTAACCGCTTCAGATCACCCTACTTTTTGGTTTTATCTACCCAATCGT
Source organism: Acaryochloridaceae cyanobacterium VAR_48_metabat_390 (assembly GCA_031422435.1). GTDB lineage: Bacteria > Cyanobacteriota > Cyanobacteriia > Thermosynechococcales > Thermosynechococcaceae > JAAURS01. The sequence goes on along the minus strand of JANPLU010000113.1, from coordinate 44,732 downwards.
CCTCATCCAGAAGCTCGCCTTGAATTTGTGCTTCAAGATGCGGCAGATCGCTATATTTATAAAACCGTCTTGACACAACCTAACGCCTCTGCTGGGTTGGTCAAACTAACGGTACCAGAGCAATCCGCACCTCTGATTGCGAATGCAGCCTACAGTTGGACGCTGAGTCTTCAGTGTGATCCTGCAAAATCGCATCAGGTGGCCTTCATTCGCGGAAGCATTCAGCGAGTGACGATCGCTCCGCACCAAGCGTCCGACCCAAATCCATCCACTACAATCATGGCAAGCGATCAGGCCACTACAGCTCAGCGCTATGCTCAGCAAGGTTTGTGGTACGATGCCATAACAATACTGGCTCAAGCCCTGCAAACACAGCCAGCCAATCAATCTACGGCTCAAGTTTGGAAAGACTTACTAGAGCAATCTGGCTTAACGGGACTACAGCCCCCTGCCGCTACCATCCCAGAAACAAACTTAACTCAGATCGGGTTCACAGTCGCCGCTCCCCAAGCCTCTCGGACAGTGCTTAAGTAGTCAGCTCACAGAGCGGGTAGCTTCGTCGATTCGCCTGAAGCATTTCGGTCATTTGATCCACCGGTAGGGGACGGCTAAAAAGATACCCCTGGATGATATTGCAGTTGAGATTTCTTAACAGCTCAAGCTGTACCTCGCTGTCTACGCCCTCTGCCACAATGCTAAGGTTTAAGCCCTGCCCCAGGGAAATCACTGCTTTGACAATCTCCACATCTTTAGAATTCGGCTTTAGGTCTCGAATAAAGGACTGGTCGATTTTAAGGGTATTGAGCGGCAGCTGCTTCAAATAGTTGAGCGATGAATAGCCAGTCCCAAAATCATCCATCGCAATATGAACGCCCATGTCCTGCATTTGACTGAGCAGGATTTTAGTAAAGTCAATATACCTAACGGCAGTGGTCTCCGTCACCTCAAGCTCTAAAAATTGCGGCTCTAGCTGTGATCGTGCCAGCACCTGCGCAACAACATTGACCAAATCGGGTTGAAAAAACTGGCGGGCGGATAAATTGACCGCAATAGACAGTGGCGTGAGTGCCGCTCGGTGCCACTGCACCGTCTGGGCGCAGGCGGTTTCCATGACCCAGGTACCAATTTCAACAATCAGACCCGTTTCTTCTGCCAGCGGAATAAAGGTGGCAGGGGACACAAGCCCCAGTTCAGGATGATTCCATCTTAGGAGTGCCTCTAAACCAATAATTTGCCCTGTTCTGATATTGACCTTCGGCTGGTAATGCAGCAAGAATTCTTGGCGCTCTAAGGCATGGCGCAAACCGTTTTCTAGAGCAAACAGTTCTGGTGCTTCAGAATTCATTGTGGGGGCATAATGTCGAAAACTACCTCGCCCCTGCTCTTTACAGCGGTACAGGGCGACATCTGCATTTTGAAGCAGTAGTTCTGCGACCTTGCCATCTTGAGGATACACTGCAATCCCAATGCTGGCATTGATGTACAGCTCGTGAGCGTTGATGTTGAGCGGCGTTTTAAGCGCCTCATGAATGCGATGAGCGGTCTGGGTGGCATCATCGGCATCACGGACTTGCGGTAGCAAGATTGTAAATTCATCTCCTCCCCACCGTGCGACGGTATCTCCTTCTCGGAGACAATCTCTTAGCCGCTGGGCGACACCCTGTAGAAGTTCATCTCCAACGGAGTGCCCAAGCGTATCGTTGATAATTTTGAAGCGATCCAGATCCATAAACATCACGGCTAAACTTTGGCCGTTGCGTCGGGCGCTAGAGAGAGCAAAGTCTAGGCGATCGTTAAACAGAATGCGGTTGGGCAAATTAGTGAGGGCATCATGAAAAGCCTGATGATGAATAATTTCTTCGGTTTGCTGACGCTGAAGCGCGGCACTAATGCTGGCAGCCATTGCAAAAATGATAGATTCTTCTTGAGACGACCATTCGTACTCAATAGCGCATTGGTGCAGCTCAATAAAACCCCAAAACTTAAGGTTGACAATAATGGGCACCACCAAAATAGACAGAACACAATCCTGCAATAAAAGATCTTGCTCAGCATCTTTCAGGTCTCGTGTAAGTCCACGAACCGCCGTTTCGTCGGTCAAAGTGTGATACCAACGCTTTAAAGCCGGACTACTAAAAAGCTGATTGTGGCGGTAGGCATTTCTAAGAATAGACGGCACCGATTCACGCGCCCATTCAAACCGCATGCTAGTGGCAAGTTCTCCGGTGCTAGGATGCGCATGATTCATGGAAATACAAATACGATCTACACGAGCTGCGTTTCCTAGGGTCGCAAGCGCTTCGTTGATGGCAGCGTCATAGCCTACGTTTGCCAATAAATGAGTTGTGGCTTCAGCTACACTTTGCAGAAGGCGATCGCGCTTTCTTAGCTCAGACTCGGCGTTTTTTCGTTCGGTAATATCAAACACACAGCAGCGGATCAGATCACTTTCTGGGATGTAGTGAATAGACTGTTCAAAAACCTTCTCGCTAACCGCCGCCTCACGCACTAAAATATTGGCTGTTGACTCACGAATGAGCGAGAATAAGCCATCCAGCATCGGATGAGTCATCCCTTTCTGGGTCAGGTCAGGAAAAATTTGAGCGGCTGCTGGGTTAAGGTAGGTCAATTCTCCGTTTAGGTTGACCTCAAAAATTGGGCTAGGAATAATTTCTGGAAAAGAGGCCAGCCGAATTAAAGAAGCTTCATCAAACTGCTCTTCAGCAGCGCTAGGCGTAACAGGTTCAGAGAGAACAGATTCGGCAAATAGCTCTGTATAGTCGAGGGTTTCAGAATAAGAAACAAACGCTTCATCCGTCAGAGACGGCATAATGAGGTAGCGAACTTTAACCAAATTGCCGAGTAAAAGCTGGTCGCCATGTTTGAGGCGATGGGAATGGCATTTTCTTCCGTTAACCTTTATTCCGTTTTTGCTACGCTTCCCCTGAAGGTTACCGTCAATAATCAAAAAGCCGTAGTTGCTAGGATCTGAGCTTGTAACCCTCAGCAACAGCGCGTGTTGTCGAGAGACAGCCTTAGATTTAAGCACAATGGAGTTGGTTGGGTCTCGGCCAATGGAGTGAGAGGTAGACTCTAAGGGCAGTAACCGCTGCCCCTCAGTATCTTCAACGGCGAGCAGGTGTCGAACAGATTTCGACCGTTGGGGTTCTTCGGCTCTGGGTTCAGAATGTCTGGCCGAAGTATAGGGGTTAATGTCATACAAAAACGGCTCAGACAAGGAAGGTACACCTTCAGCTCAAGGAATAAGGCAAACAGTTGATTTGAACTTTGAAAAACAGCAGAATGTTGAGGGTCAATCACCGAAAAATTGCGATCAGAGAGAGGGCAATTTTCGGTTCTATGCCGTCCAGTACTTATTTAAGATTCCCAAATTTGCCATCTTGACAACATAAGGGGGCTAATTTTTCTCTGATCAAAGTCAAAATACGATGCCTGTACACATCAAGACGCTGAGCAATTGAGGTCTACATACATCACTACTGGGCTGCCATGTTTACGGAAAAATCGTCATTTGGCCTTTCATAAAAATGCCTTCAGGCGTAATCGACAGGGTTTGAATCTGAGTTTGAGAACCTAAATCAAACGTGTACCCCTGCAGGTCGTGGAGCGGGAGTCCTCGCTTTGCGTTGGGGGTTGGCAGCCATTCTGGATGGTCAAGACTGAGGGTGTGAAAGTCGCTGCCTAAGGTCAGGGCGGTTTGGAGCGCTACAGGGACAGATTGGTCACCTTGATGGGTGCTGAGTGCGGCGCTAAATCGTAGGGTATCTTCGGATAGCACGAGGGTGGGAGTTTGCAATGTAAGGGCTTCAGATGATATCGACTGACCTAGGGCTTCAGAGATTTGTTCGCCGATCAAAAGCTGTAGCGCATCAATGATGGCGCTTTGAAATAGCTCAGACTGAAGCGAAGCCTGAGCATCTTGTGCCTGAAGCATGACGTTTAGGTCGATGGCGACTGGCTCTAATAGCCTAAACCCTTTGCCTTTGAGCATTTGCCCAATGTTAATGCGAAGGTTACGTCCATTTAGCTCAATTTGGCTGAGGTGCAGACCTCGATAGACCACTTTTTGGGTGTTGAGCTGCACTTGGGGCAAGTAACCTGACAAGATTTGGCGATCGCCCCCCTCTAGATGCACCTCTAAACTCGAAACCGACTCCACCTGCGACCTTAGCCAAAACTGGATTGCAGGCTCTAAAACACGATGAATGAGGCCGCGTTTGGGAGTTGGCTGAATGGCGGCTTCTGGAGAAGAATGGGGCATTGCGGGCAACTTATGATGAGCAACTCAAAACTCCACTCATCATAGAGGATTTGGCCTTGTTGCCACAGGCATTGCCTATGGTATGCTCTAGCTTAGAAAGGGAGTAGCGAAGCGGAAAACCCCGCAAGATCAGAGTCAACATACTGGCGATGAGCCTGGTTCTGGTCACGATAGCATTCATTCAATGAGTCATCGGCGCGAGACTTTCACTAATGTTCACAGGAGAAATTCTGTGGGCTTGGTGAAGTCTTGATGACCAGCCTAGCCTACAGAAGGTCTCTTCATTCCTGCTGTGGGGCTATAGGCTGTCATGCTAGAGGCATTTACATCTGCGCTATTTCTGATTACAAGTCAGGAGCTAGGCGACAAAACTTTTTTTATTGCGCTAATTTTGGCGATGCGCTATCCGCGTCGGTGGGTTTTTTGCGGCTCTATTGCGGCATTGGCGCTGATGACCGTGATCTCGGTAGGTGCAGGGCATCTGCTGAGCTTTTTGCCTAGAACCGTCACACACTGGTTTTTTGTGGCCTTGTGCTTTGGATTTGGCGGTTGGCTGTGCTGGCAAGCTAGCCGTATGACTCCCTGTGATGAGCAAGAACCCCTTGAAGAAGCCTCGCAAGAGGTCGAGTCTTTTGAGTCTCACAATCAGGGAAAACGGCGGCAGGCGCTTAAAAAAAGAGTGCCTTGGGCAATTGTGCTAGAGGCATTTATCTTGACCTTTGTGGCGGAGTGGGGCGATCGCACTCAAATTGCCACAATGGCTTTAGCCATGCAGAGCAACCCTAATGGGGGGACGCTTGGGGTAACGCTAGGTGGAATTTTGGGTCATACCTTCTGCTCGCTGATTGCCGTTGTAGGGGGGCGTTGGGCAGCAGGGCGTATTTCTGAGCGAGCTATTACCTGGTTTGGCGGTCTGCTGTTTCTATTGTTTGGGGCGATCGCCGTTTTCTCGGATCCATCTACCCTTTAGCTAACGCTGCTATATTGCCTAAAATCAGCATATTTAGACAAAACCTACTCTTCTAAACGTTGCTAAACAGATGGTCACGCAATTCATCACCATAGAAATCAACCTCAACGATCTCACCCTCTCGCTTCAGCACACTATTGAAGCGCAGCTTACCCTTCAAGGTGAACCGCTGCGATGGGCTATTACTGCGGCACATCAGGGCGTTGCTCACGTTGAAGCGGTGGTGCTACAAGATATATAAACCCAGAGAGATAGACCCATTTAGGTGCTGACACTCCATTGACTACACGTCCTTTTACCGTTGCACTCATTATCCCCACAGGCATTGGCGCTGCCATTGGTGGCTACGCGGGGGATGCCTTGCCTGTGGCACGGGCTATGGGCAGCATCTGCGATCGCCTCATTACCCATCCCAACGTCCTCAACGGGGCGCAGCTTTACTGGCCGATTCCAAATGCCCTATATGTTGAGGGTTATGGCCTAGATCAGTTTGCAGCAGGCCATTGGGGGCTGCGCCCTGTTCACGGCAACCGCATTGGGCTAATTCTCGATCAGTCGATTGAGCCAGATTTACGGATTCGCCATCTTCAGGCTGCTGATGCGGCTCGGGCAACGTTGGGGCTAAGCCTGACCGATGCCGTGCTGACCGATCAGCCCCTAGGCGTCACGCTCAATACGGCTGCCTCGGGTGCAACTTGGGGCACCATTCAAAATCCAGATAGCCTACTTCGAGCCGCAGATAAGTTGATTAATGAGGCGGGGGCTACGGCGATCGCCGTCGTGGCTCGCTTCCCTGAAAACATCAGCAGTCAAGCCCTTTTGAACTATCGCCACGGTCAGGGCGTTGACCCCTTAGCAGGGGCAGAAGCCGTCATTAGTCATCTTTTAGTGCGAACCTTTGGGGTTCCCTGTGCCCATGCACCTGCCCTTTCGCCCTTGCCGCTAGACCCTAACCTTAGCCCTCGCTCTGCCGCAGAAGAATTAGGCCATACCTTTCTACCCTGCGTCTTAGTGGGGCTTAGCCGCGCACCGCAGTTTATTAAAGGGGAACTCCAGACCCATGACATAGGTACAGATGCCATCGATGCTGTCGTGATTCCTGAGAGCGCCTGTGGCGGGAGCGCCGTTCTGATCTGGAGCCAGATCCGCACCCGCACTCAGATTATTACGGTTGCCGAAAACCACACCACCCTCAACGTCACGCCTCAATCCCTGGGGCTGTCTGTTTGGTCTGCCCAGTCCTACAGCGAAGCCATTGGGATGCTCGTGGCGATGCGCACAGGAATCAATCCAGAGGCTCTAACCGCAAAAATGCTGCCCATAGCGTTCTAGTAGAACAGTCTGAGAGAGTGTAAACCTGCTACCGTTTAAAAGGCGTAATACGTCTAAATACTTATCGTGGTGAAGCCGACGTCTCAACAACCTGAATTTGAACCCCTAAGTCGCTCTCAAATCTTAATTGCGATGGGGATAACGGCAGTTATTTTGCTAGTGGTGGCTAAGGTCTGGCTGCGGCTAGATTCAACCCCTCAAGTTCCCATCCAGCTCAACACTTTAGATGTCCTATGGGGCATCAGCTTAGGGTTAGGCATTACGGGGTGCAGTGCACTGCTGTATCAGTTTTGGCCTCGCTACCAGCAGTCCGCCGATATCTACCTACAGCTCATTCTAAAGCCGTTAGAATGGCCAGATCTTTTTTGGCTAGGCGTTTTGCCCGGACTGAGCGAGGAACTGCTGTTTCGGGGCGTTATGCTGCCTTCGCTGGGATTAGATTGGACTGGTTTAGCGGCATCTAGCATCTGTTTTGGCATTCTGCACATGAGCAGCCTTCAGCAGTGGCCCTATGTGCTGTGGGCTTCTATTGTGGGGTTTGCCCTAGGCTACAGCACGCTCATGACTCATAACCTAATGGTGCCAGTCATCGCTCATGTTTTAACCAACCTACTCTCCAGTACAACCTGGAAGTGGCGATACCAAAGGCAATCTGCCAGTTCTAGCTAAAGTAGTTGATACCCAGCCTCAGCGGGTGAGACCACTGAAATAAAAACCAGTGGCTCTTGACCGCTATTAAATACGCCGTGAACACATCCGACAGGCGCAATCACAACATCCCCTGCAATGATTGCTTGGGTTGCACCATTTTGATCGAGGTAATAGTCTCCCTGACCCGCCAAAATTGTCCAGGTATCTTGCCCACTGGGATGGATATGTGCCGCAATCTGCTGACCTGGCTTAATATACCAAGCCACAACCGCAGCATCCTTAGATTCCGTCACAACCGAACGGATTGGCTCTTCATCCGTGGGCTGTAAAAACAGAGAGCTGTTAAATATCCTACTGGTATTCATCTTTGTGCCACGATTTGACTACATCCTCTCAAGCTGAATCGCTTTTTAGATGTTTAGTCACAGACTATCTCACAGCTCACTTCAGTAAACTGTCTTAAAAACAACCTTTCACGCTTCAACTGACTGCTGGGGCTTCAGCATTTTCTGAGGTTTGAGTCAGTGGCACGTTGAAATAGATTGCCTGAATATCTTGGGGCAGTATTTCGAGGAGCTGCTGGTAGGCTTCGGCTTGCATTTTGGCGATCGCCTTCTCTTCAACGACCTGTCCCTCAGACTCCAGAAAGCCCACAATCCGCGCCTCTGACCAGTGAAAGGTTTGGGAAAGCACTAAAACCAGGCGATGCAGGGCTGGGAGCTGATCTAATGCCGTTTGAAGGTAACACCATAGCGGCGGCGGTGCCACATTGAGCGCATACTGCACCGACTCAATGGCGGGCGCTTCTTCTTGATTGACGCACAGAGCCGCCTTGTTAAAAATCCAGGTTTGGAGCGAAAACTCATCCATCGCGACGACTCCTTCCGGCTCACCTACATCTAGATAGGTCAGCTCAAAAAAGATATTGCGCCAGACTCTCGCAAACAGATAGTCCGTTTGCAGCGCAGCACGCGCCATATTGCGGATTAAGACATAGGTTAGCCCACCGTACCGACAATAAATTGCGGTAAAAAACCGACCCTCATCAGGACGCTGCTGAAGATTTTGAACCAAGCGGCGATCGCTGTCGTGGCAGAGTGATTGAACGAAGGGGTGTTGGGCTTCTAAAAATTCAGGGACACTCATTAAGCTAAACCGTCCGTTGAAGTGCAGTTTTCGGGGGGGTTGGAATAGATTACGTTCATAAGTATTGAATCACACCTTCAAACCCTGTTGGATTTGAGACGAAATCTGCTATTGTTATATTTGCAAACCTGGAGAGGTGGCTGAGTGGTCGAAAGCGGCAGATTGCTAATCTGTTGTACGGTTTAGATCGTACCGAGGGTTCGAATCCCTCCCTCTCCGTTTTTGGATTTGAAGTACAAGCGCCGCATTGGGTTTCCAGTGCGGCGTTTTTTGTCGCAATTATTCTTTGACGCGCACGTCAATAATGCTGGCGCGGAAGTTGTAGAGCTTGCCGTCTAGATCAATCGGTACGCCCACCTTAACCGGAATGTTGCCCAGCACAGGTCCTTCTTTGGTCACTTGTCCCTTGCCTTCCAAAGTCAAAATAAGATTGTTGGAGAACCGACTTTCAGGTCGAGGATCGGGGAAGGCTTTGACGCTGCCGTTGGGTTGGGACGCCGTCACGGTTTTAGGCAACTGCTGAATCTTTTTGAGCTGAATTTCGCCGTAGGGCTGGTTGCGAATAATAATGCTGGTGCTGTCTCCTTCTTTGAGAATATCGGTTGGCTTGCTGGCATTAAAGCCAATCACAATGGCATCAATTTCAATGGCTTTTGTGTTGAGCTGGGCCTGCACTGCCGATTGACCCGATTTACCAGGCACCATAAAGCTGCCCACCAAAACCAGCAGCAGGAGCAATGCTAAGCCAATATCTAAAATGCTAATTTTGCCAAATAGCCGGCCTTTTTTATCTAAAAATGCCATGATGTTGCGCCAAAAGAATGAGAGACAATAAACGTACAGCAGCGAATCTGGTGCCAGACTATCATGACTTGTAGGCTAATAACGCGCACTTGCGCAGGATTAGCGATGGCGCGGTAATTTTCTAGCAACCGGAAACATCCCAATTTCAGGTCTCGTCTTTAACTACATTTGCTGGCTGCACATATCAACTTGCCTGTGGTGATCATGATCCGAAATAGCCTTCGATTTCTCAAAAAGCTGCTTCTAGTTCATCGGCGTTGGCTGAACCGAGTTCTGTCCTTTGGGGCGATCGCCCTATTGTCCTTCACTGCCATTACCTCAGCCCAGGCGATTCCGCTGGGGGATTTACTCTTTCGCGGAATACAGGCTGGACAGCTCTCTAGCCTTTCAGATCAGCAAGAGATGAACATCGGCGCTCAAATGCACCAAAATCTGTTGTCTCAAGGGGTACGGCTGAGTTCAGATTCTGGGCTAAATCGCTATGTGACCGGCATCGGACAGCGGCTCGTGCCGTTCAATCGCCGTGCCAGACTGCCTTACAACTTTTTTGTAGTCCAGGATAACAACGTGAATGCCTTTGCCACGATGGGCGGCTATGTGTACGTCACAACAGGTCTTTTAAAAACAGCCGATAACGAAGCGCAGGTTGCCAGTGTAATCGGTCACGAAATGGGGCACATTGAGCGTAAGCATCTGCTGGGGCAAATGAGACAGTCCATGCTTGCCCAAGGTTTAGCCTCTGCACTGTTGGGGGAACGACGTAGCCAACTTGCCAGTATTGGGGTTGATTTGCTGGTGCGTCGCCCTCTCAGTCGAGAAGACGAGTATCAAGCCGATCAGGTGGGGCTGCGAACCCTCCGCGACGCAAACTATGCCACATCCGAGATGCCTGCGTTTATGCGCAAGCTCCTTCGAGGCAGTGGGGGCAGTCCTACCATTTTGAGTACCCATCCGGCTGTGCCCGATCGACTCAGAGCATTGGATAGTGCCATTCGCTCAGGTCCTACCAATCGCTGCGACCAGGATGCACGGTTGGCAGCTTGTGGTTTAGATGAAGGCGCGTATCAAAGTGCGGCAAGACAGCGGGTTTAAGAATTACCCAACCCCTTCAGCCCTGCCGTAAGCCACGCTTAAAAAGATTACTCAGTTTCTTCCTTTGAGGAACCGTTATGACCGTTGCAATCTATAAATGGACGATTGATCGCTATCATCAGGCCGTTGAGTCAGGCATATTTGACGAGCAGCCTGTGGAATTATTACAAGGAGACCTGGTTGTCATGCCGCCAGAGGGAGAACCCCATACCTATTTCAGCGATCGCCTCTCTAAGGTGCTACAAAACCGATTAGGAGCGCGCGTACAAGTGCGTGAAGCCAGACCCATTACGTTGCCGAACAATTCAGAGCCACAGCCAGATATTGCGGTGGTGCAGCCCCTTGATACGGTTTATCTAGACCACCATCCTTACCCCGAAAATGTTTTTTGGCTGATTGAGTATTCCAATACAACCCTAGCCAAAGATTTGACAACGAAAAAGGATGCTTATGCAGACGCAGGCATCTCGGAATATTGGGTAGTGAACTTAAAAGATTTACAGCTTATTGTGTTTCGTGATTTAGTAGCTGGCAACTATCGCACTGAGCTAACGTTAACTGCTGGTGTAATCTCGCCCACAGCTTTCCCCGATATACAAATTGATGTTCGGCGAATGTTTAGTGTTTGATGACAGAATAAGTCTGTAGAAATACAGCTCATTTTTTATAAACGGTCTACTGCGCCAGTATGGCTTATTGTTTTTCAAAATTGCGGTTCATCGGCCTTGCCGGCAGCACAGCGGGTCTAATCATAACGGGCTGCTCAACCCACACGGTTACAGCACCTTCTCCCACTTCGTCGGTGGCTCAGTCTTCAGCAGCCGCAACACCCAGCAGCTCAACGCCATCTGCCTCAGTTCCATCTTTATCTTCAGAATCTTCAGCGACCCCATCCCCTTCCGCTACAGCAGAGCCGAATCTAGACCCGAACTTGATCAACGATCTACGCAAAAAACTTTCTGACAAAGTGGCGATCGCTAAACAAGATACGGGCAGAACCTACCTCGGCATTTTGCTGCTGTCCCAACAGGCCGAAAAGCTCGTTAAGGGCAAATTTACCAGCGACCTCAAGCAACTTGCCTCAGATACGCCCATAGACACAGAAGAATATCGCCTCGAAGTACGTCAGGCCGATACCGCGAAGGCCATCATGGTTGCGATCGCCAAACAACCTGGGTTTGCCAGCTACACAGGCGCAGTTTATGCCGTAGAAGGCAGTATTCCCGTGACGGGCATGTGTAGAACAAACGTTCCTTCTCAAACGCCTCCTGCCGCGCCAAAATTTACCTATTCAACCTTCATTTGCTCTGAAGGCTCTTCTAGGGTGAACTAGAGGCTATTGAGGCAAATCAAACATCTACCTTTTAAAACCAAGTTGAAATTTCCTTAAGATCCTGTTCAGAAAAGGTAACTTCCGTTTCAACCGCCTCTTCTAAACGAGGCAATGGCGTGGCCTTAGCATGAGGGTTTTGATGCACCTTGTTTAATGCCTGAGTAACCGTCGCCATGATGCGATCGCTAAATTCCGACAACCCTCGCTCATACTGACGTTCAATCCCTTCTTGGCTAGAGGCATACAAAGGTGGAACGCGGTTGAGCGCATAGGTTGCTACCTCAATTCGGTTAATCTGTTGCGCTTCTATTTGAGAGTAGCTGCATGTCTGCCGATCAATTTCATCATCAATCAGTAGCTCCATGACGTTTTTATAGCTATTGGCCTGATACATATTGCTCTCGCCCAGATGCGGCGTTCACTCATCGTATTGATATAAATCAGCATTCCCAAAATCTGTGGGTTCTTAACGTCTTATCGAATTGAGTGACGTACCGGAGCCGTCGCCTCAGCGATTAGAGAAATAAGAATAGGTCAGACGAGAAATTGACTGAACATAATCTCGCCCCCGTGGGTCATCATAGGGTCGTCGCAGCATCACCGCCGCAATGTACTGCCTGCCGTTCGGCATGTAGACAATGCCCGCATCCCCAATCGCAAACCCTATGTCTCCGGTTTTGTGGGCAATTTCTGCTCCAGGGCCAATCCCAGGCACCAGCAGACTACGGGTACGGCAGGTTTTGAGAATGGCGATCGCACGGGCTTTGCTGCTATTTGAGAGCAAATTCCCCTTTGCTAATTTGGTCAAAATTAAGGCCAAATCATGGGCGCTGACGGTATTTGTTCCCGTTAGATCGGGTAGCCAATTGCGAATCGCCGTATCCTGCAAACCCCAACTGCGGAAGCGCTGATTTAAGACTTTTGCGCCCCCTAATCGCTTAATAATCATATTGGTGGCAGTATTATCGCTGGTTTCAATCATTTTGCCGACGGTGTACTGCGCCGAGAAAGAAGACCAAGGGGCTAAATCTTGCATATAGCCAGAACCCGACCCGATAAGTTCAGGTCGCATCACCAGTTTCTCGCTCAGGGTAACTTTGCCTGCATCCACATCCTGAAAAAAGGCTATCAAAATGGGCAGCTTAATGACGCTGGCGGCAGGAAATGTCTTACCACCATTGAGATCAGCATAGTCTCCGGTACTGAGATCTAAAATAAACAGGCCAGGGGTTACAACCGGATAGCGGCTGTTAACTGCCGCAAGGCGTTGCTCTAGCCATCGCATTTCTTGCCCAACGGACAGTACGCCGCCGATGCTGCCGTTGCGGATAAAATCTGGATGAACCGCCGGAACCGCAAGTGGTGCTTCTGGCTGATCGTTACCTTGCCCAGCTTCTGGTAAAACTAAAGACCAATTGCGCCGTGAATTAGCCTGAACCTTAATACGTTTAGGGTCAACGTTATAGCCAGGATCTAGCTCAACCACAAGTCGTGTGGTTTGAGCGTTAAATTGACCAATCCGCAAAGATTTATACTTACCGCTCAGCGCACTCAATATTTTAGGCCGCTTCAGCCGAATCCCAGGCAAATCAATCACCACACGGGTTGGATCGCCGATGATTTTGGCAACAGGTCGCACTTCTTCATCGGTGGTAAAGCTAAGACGATCGCGCTGGGCATCAAATTTCCAAGAAGTGAGGGTATTGGCTGATGCGGGCGGTAGAGCGATTGCCAGCGCACCTAACACAGACACCGAAAGGAATCTCAGCTTCATTAAAACTTCTCCGCAGCAGGCATTATCAATCATTTGCTTTGAGGCGATTAGACCCAGAACGTCTAAATCCCTCTCAACACTTTAGTCACAAAGAGAATTAAGTCAATCTTTGATCCTGCCTGAATGGATTTCGACTGAAGGACGTAGGCTTTAGTTCAGGCTTTGGGTAGGCTAGCTTAACGCGATTTCACAAAAACAAGGGGTTGACGACATCAACCCCTCAATCCAGCCTTTAGAGCCAGCTCTACCTTATGTTTGACCAGCGCTCACACGCTTTTCGGGAAATCACTGTCCTAGCCGAAGACTTTGCTTCAGACTGTAAAATAAGCGGGTTAATCCTCTTGATCTTCTGATTCATCGTCATCATCACCGTAGTCATCACCGCCCATTAGCTCAGTGCTGAGTTCATTTTCTTCTAGCAGTGCAGGGTCAATAAAGACTTCTCGATCCATAAAGCGACCCGATTGCTCTAGCCATCCTAGAATGGAGCCATCAGTATTGCGTGGAAAAGGAGCGGCTTTCTGGTCGCGGGGCATTGACCGCAGCGAAGGATTATTCATCAGTCATATTATTTTAGGGCTTGACCTATCCTAGCTAATTTGAAGCACCTCAAGGGTCAATTCTGCGTTGATTGCGGTAGATTGAATCGGTCATAAACCCCAATACCCAAAAAGAAAGACTATCCTAGATCGATAGAAAGCCTTGCTGAGCATGAGCCTATTCAACCTATGAATCAAACCTCACATCCATTCCGCGCCCTTGGTTTCTTTGCCCTCGGCGGATTGATTGCAACCAGCACCATCCTCTTAACCCCTCACAGTGGACGCAGTACCCCCACCACTGGGTTAAAAGATAGCCCCAAAGCCTTGGTTGATGAAGTCTGGCAAATCGTCAATCGAACCTATGTTGACGGCTCGTTTAACCACACCGACTGGCAGGCAACGCGGCAACAGCTCTTGAGCAAAAACTATAGCTCCAAAGAGCAAGCCTACGAAGCCATCCGTACCGCCCTCAAAAAGCTAGATGACCCCTACACCCGCTTTTTAGAGCCTCAGAAATTTACAGAGTTACGGCAGCAAACCTCTGGAGAACTCTCGGGCATTGGCGCAAAGCTCGCGTTAGATAAAACCACCAAAGCACTGACGGTCATTGAAGCCATGATCGATTCTCCTGCATTTAGAGCAGGACTCAAATCAGGCGATCAGATTCTTGCGGTAGATGGCAAACCCGTTAAAGGACTAGAAGTTGATAAAGCCGTCAGTCTCATTCGGGGCAAACCAGACACCATCGTCAAACTCAAGATTACCCGTGGCGGCAAGAACGTTTTTGACGTGGCGCTCACTCGTCAAGTTATTCAAGTCACCATTGTTACCTCTGCGGTTAAGCAAGAAGGCAACAAACGCATTGGGTACATTCACCTTTCAGAGTTTGACGATCATGCAGATACACAGGTAAAGAAAGCCATTCAATCTCTTGAGAAACAGAAGGTGCAGGGCTTCATTTTAGATTTAAGAGAAAATCCAGGTGGTCTACTGTCTATGGCGGTTGGCGTTTCGCGTCTGTGGATTAATGAGGGCGCAATTGTTAAAACCGTGATTCGCAGTGGCGAAAGCAGCACAGATGAAGCGGATCGAACCGCCGTCACCCAGTTGCCGCTCACCGTTTTAGTGGATGGGGGATCTGCCAGCGCTAGCGAAATTGTGACGGGTGCGCTCAAGGATCATCGACGGGCAACGGTTGTGGGCACCAAAACCTTTGGTAAGGGAATTGTGCAGCAGGTTAATCCGCTGTCTGGAGGGTCAGGGCTGAACGTAACGATCGCCCGTTATTTCACCCCCAATGGAACTGATATTCACCACAAAGGGATTGTGCCTGATGTCGTAGTGCCATTGACCAAAGCCCAAGCCAAAACGCTGTCTGATAACCCTAAGCTGGTGGCGTCGCAATCAGACCCTCAATACGTTAAAGCGGTTCAAAGCGTCTCTAAACTGATTCAATCAAAGGCTGGGTCAATGGTTCCGACTGTCTCTAATGGCGCAGCCCGCCCGCAATCTCAACCGTCTCTTAACCAGTAAGTCTGAATTAACGGCTTTATTAACGCTTAGGGGCTTGTGATTACACACACAAGCCCCTAAGCGTTAAACGGTTGCTTTGGCATGGCTGTGGTGCTGTAGATTTAAATCCAAAGCATTTTTGTGGGGCAACAAAGTGGAGAACAAGCAGCAGCTCAACAATCCTTTACACGGAACAACGTTGGAAATGATGCTCTCTCAACTCATGGAGCATTATGGCTGGGTTGAAATGGGACAGATGATTGATATTAGATGCTTTACCCATGAGCCAAGTATCAAGTCGAGCTTAAAATTTCTTAGAAAAACCCCTTGGGCAAGAACGAAGGTAGAAAATCTATATCTAAAGTACCTTAGGGAAAATCTGGTCTAGCTTGAGTTTACAATCGAACACTCTAGGACTTTAATTCAGACAGCTCCATCCAGCGCTCTGTAGAGGCTTCAATTTTTTTCTCCAGCGCTGCAAACTGATCTGAAAGCTGCTTTATGTCGCCTGATGGCGCTTTGCCATAGAGGGTTTTCTCAAGGGCTATCTTTTCTGCCTCCATTTCAGGAATTTGAGTCTCGAGCTGCTCTAGCTCTCGCTTTTCTTTGTAAGACATTTTGCGAGCGGACTGAGGAGATGTAGCCTGTGGTTCAGGCGCTACAGACGCTTTGGGCGGATTTTTGCGAAGCTCGGCGTTTGCCTTTTCTTGCGCCGCTGCCGCATTTTCTTCTGCTTTTTTGAAGTCTAGGTAAACCGAGTAGTTGCCAGGATATTGGCGTAAAGTGCTGTCTGTTTGAAAGGCAAAAATGGTGTCTACCGTGCGATCTAAAAAATAGCGATCATGGGAAACCACAATTACGCAGCCATTAAAGTCTTCGAGGTAGTCTTCGAGTACCGCTAGGGTTTGTACATCTAAGTCGTTGGTCGGCTCATCCAAAATCAAAACGTTGGGTGCCGCCATTAACACCTTGAGTAAAAACAGCCGCCGCTTTTCGCCCCCCGACAGCATTTGAATGGGCGCATACTGCTGATTGGGGCTAAACAAAAACCGCTCTAGCATTTGGGAGGCCGTAATCACCGAGCCATCGGAGGTGGTGATGAGTTCTGCAATGTCTTTGAGGTAGTCAATCACCCGCTGGGTTGGGTTAAGACTAAGGTCGTCAGAGTGCTGGTCAAAGTAGCCAAACTCAATGGTGGTGCCAATCTCAACGGTGCCTTCGTCGGGCTGGATTAGACCCGTAATGATGTTCATGAGGGTAGATTTACCCGCGCCGTTGGGGCCAATGATGCCAATGCGGTCTTCAGGGCTAAATTCGTAGCTGAAATTGTGAATGAGCGATCGCCCGTCAAACCCTTTCGAGATCTGGTTTAGCTCAATCACCTTCTTACCAATCCGTCGCCCCACCGTCGAAATTTCGACCTTGCCCTGCACCTGCTTAAAGGATTGGTTCTGCATATCGCGGATGCGATCAATTCGTGCCTTTTGTTTTGTGCTGCGCGCCTTTGGTCCGCGCTTGAGCCATTCCAGCTCCCGTCGCAGCACACCCGCGTGCTTGCGCTGAGTGCTGACGGCAGATTCCTCTGCTAGCGCCTTTTTCTCTAGATAGTAAGAATAATTGCCGTCGTAAGAGTAGAGATCGGCGCGGTCAATTTCTACAATGCCGTTTGTGACCTGGTCGAGGAAATAGCGATCATGGGTAATCAGCAGCAGTGCCCCACGAAAGCGCTTGAGATAGCTTTGCAGCCATTCCACCGAGAGGGCATCCAGGTGGTTGGTCGGCTCATCCATCAGCAGTACATCTGGGCTAGACAGCAGCGCCGTGGCAAGGGCAATCCGTTTGCGGTACCCGCCGGAGAGGCTGCCGATCTTAGCCTCAAAGTCCTCAATGCCCAACTGTGTCAAAATAATTTTGGCATTGGTTTCGAGATCCCAGGCTCCAGTCTCATCCATGCGATGGGTCACGTCCGACAGCCGTGCCAAAACCTGATCGAGATCTCCTTGTCCGTGCGCAAGTTTGTCAGAAAGCACCTCATACTCGCGCACGAGGTCGGCCTGTTCGCCGCTATCTGCAAAGACCTGATCGAGAACCGTACGCTCATCATCTAGGTCAGGCTGCTGGGGCAAGTACACAATCTTGACGCTCGGATTTACCCAAATGGTGCCGCCGTCGATCGGCTCAATTCCTGCCATCATTTTGAGCAGCGTCGATTTGCCAGACCCATTGGTGCCAATAATCCCAACTTTCGCCATCGGCTCTAGGCTAAAGCTGGCATCTTTAAGGATTTCTTTAATGCCAAAATCTTTGTGTAAAGACCGCAGTGTAATAACGCTCATTTATCCAACCCTCGGCCAAGATTTCAACACTGCATCAAACCAAGCTTCGGTGCGATCGCCCAAAGCCTCTAGCGAAAATTCTCGTTCTGCCTGCTCACGGCAGGCGCAACGATCAATCTGATCTAAAGATTGAATTGCCGCAACTAAACCATCCACGCTATCTGGCTCTACCAGCCAACCCGTTTCGCCATTACGCACAATTTCGGCTGGCCCCCCGCGACGGTAAGAAATTACGGGCACCCCACAGGCTAGCGCCTCAATGAGCACATTGCCAAACGCCTCTACCCATCGAGACGTGACCAGCAGCCCCCGACAGCGACGTACAGTACTTTGCATTTGATCCGTATTGAGAAATCCCAAATATTCAAAAGGAGCCTTAGGAAAATCTTGCTGAATCTGCTGAAAATACGCCTGATCCTGCATCTGCCCCATCACCTTTAGGGGAATGCCCGTGGATTGAGAGGCCGCTACCGCATCTTCTAAACCCTTCTCTGGAGAAATTCGCCCCAGCCAGCATAGGGCAGCCTCCGGCGCTTCGCAAAAGCTGTAGCGCGACAAGTCTAAGCCGCTCCCGAGGGGCACGCAGCAGTTTGCAAATGCAAAGGTTTCGGCCTGTGTGCGGGTATAGACCCCAATGGAGTGGGAATATTGAACTGCAATCCGCTCAATCACATCATCCATTGCATCACTCAGAGATCCCATACTGACGAGATGAGCAATGGGCGTTGTTAAGAAAGGGGTCAAATAAAACGGCAACCAGTCGTAGGCAAAATTTATAATAAGGTCAAACTGTCCCTGCACCTGCCGCACGTAGTCCCACAGGTTGCCCAGTACCGAATCCGTGGGCATGATCACAGGCACCGCGCGAGATAAAGTTTGAGCCGGAATCTGAAGCGCTCCGTCAATTTCCGTTACCGTAAAGCCGTCTAGCCGTGAGCCTTTAGGCGCAGCTATCTCTAAAGAATGTCCACGGCTCACCAATAATTTTGCAGTGTTAAGGAGCGTAAGCTCTACACCACCACCATCGCCAGACCCTAAAATACCTACCGAGGTAGACACAAACAAAAGCCTTAGGGGCTTTTGCAATACCGACTTGCCCAAAACGTTACAAAACCTTGATACGCCCTTCGCAGTTTAACAGAGTTTCAAAGTCTCTGAATAACCGGAGCCACAGCAGCCTTGCAGGCACTCTAACCTTAAGCAGCTAACCGCTCTGGGGGTCTAGAGTTGCGAGTTTTAAGAACTTCTAATACAGAATCAACTTGCTTGGGAGAAAGGGCAGTCAGCTCACTAACCCAGAAACGCATTTGATCAGTTTGATTGATATCGTCACAAATTTTAGACATCTCTCGTTTCCTCTCATTTGAAACTTAGTATACTGACCCAATTTCTCCATAACGGTATTCCCGCTCACAATCTAGCCTGGGTTCTTGAAATGTCGCCGCTTTTTTTGTAATTCGTTGCCATTTTAAAAATTACAAAGGTCAGCGTATGGGTAAGGTGCAAAGGAAATTTGCTTTTTGACGAACAGGTCGGCAACTTTAGAAAGGCCTCACCTTCGTCACCATAATTTTAAGAGTGCGGCGATGCAGTGATCTACGACACCACCGATGTCAAGCTAAAATAAAAAGCAGATGAAACCGTTTAGCGCAAAGTTGAGCTAGACTTCACTTCCAGTGTTAGCGTTAAGTTCAGGTTAGCGGCAGTTGTTGAGAATCAAAAAACATGAGTGATATTCAAAACAAAATCGATGCGGTGAGGTTGCAGGCTCGTGAAGTTTGCGCCACGGAAGGCTCTGACTCTAGTGAGTGCGCCCTTGCTTACGAGGAACTCGAAGAGCTGTCCTCAGAGGCTGCACACCGACGTGCTAAGGCAGATGACGGACACAAAACGTCTCTACAGCAGTACTGCGATGACAATCCAGACGCTGCAGAATGTCGGCTGTATGAAGACTAAATGAAGTTTAAGATCGGGTCAGTAGCATCTGTCGGCCAAGCCGACGGCTAAGGTTTAGATCGTCTGTTGGAGGCTGTGATGCGTGGCAAATTTGAGCCATCTATCACAGCCTTTTTAATGCAGTTTGGCTCTATTGAGCAGTATTGAACGATGTGGGATACCATTGGAAATCATATTCAGAGTGTGACGGGGATTCCTTTTTGTGTAGACGATCGCCGTTCAGTGAGCGGCGGCAGCATCAATGAAGCCTTTCACATTCGTGACTGTCAACGCCACTATTTTGTAAAACTCAACCAGGCCAGCAAAATAGGGATGTTTGAGGCTGAAGCCTTGGGGCTTCAGGCTTTGGCGGCATCTCAAGGCCTTCGTGTGCCTCAGGTCATGGGCTGCGGGACTGCTGACAGTCGCAGCTACATTATTCTCGAATGGCTCGAGCTGGTGGGGGATGACGGCGGCAGTGCTTTAGGGTGGGCTGATTTGGGTTGTCAACTTGCCCATCTGCACCGCACCGCTGCTCCTCATTCCCAAGGGTTTGGCTGGGATCAAAATAACGCCATTGGCAGTACGCCCCAGCCGAATCCTTGGGTGACGGACTGGGCAACGTTCTTTGCTGAATCTAGAATTGGCTATCAGCTTCAGTTGGCTCAGCGTCGAGGAGTCAGCTTTTCGCACTCACCACAGCTCCTTGCCGCAATTCCTGACCGATTAGGGCATCGTCCAGTCCCTTCCCTGGTACACGGGGATCTTTGGTCTGGCAATGTTGGGTTTAGCGCAGGTGGAGAGCCTACAATCTTTGATCCGGCGGTGTACTGGGGTGATCGCGAGGTAGATATTGCCATGACGGAACTGTTTGGCGGATTCCCCAGCAGCTTTTATGAGGGATATCAAGCGGTTTGGCCTCTGGATGCGGGCTATAAACAGCGCAAGGTTTTGTACAACCTTTACCACATCCTCAATCATTTCAATCTGTTTGGGGGTGGCTATGGTGCCCAGGCAAAACAGATGATGGCACAGATTCTGCGCTAGCTGGCTGGATAGACTGCGCGGCATATTTCTCATACTGCCGCAGGGTAAATCGCTGAAGCGCGATAATTGCGGGGTTAATTTCTAAATAGCGGCGAGTTGGGTTTTCAGTGTAGGTGCGCTGTTCACTTTCCATCATCTCTACGTCTTGAGCTAAAAACCGATTGAGCACAAAGCGTTGCAGTACGGGAACCAATACAGGCCGCACTAGCTTGAGCAGCCATGACGGCAACTGCACCCGAAAGAAAAATAGAGCAAAGGATCGGCTTTCTTGAGGGCCAACGGGCGATCGCATTAAATACAGCGACGAAATCCCCTCCAGCGACGTGAAGTAGTTGGGGTAGCGATACTCAATAGCAATGGGCAGCGTCGTAACGGAGTGTGCATCTTTACTCAGCCCTAAAAACTTTGCCATCTGGCCTTTATAGGAAACGTTGTAGGCCGCTAACACCGCATCTTCAGTTTCTTTGAGGTGAATTAACACTGGGTCAAACCACCCCTGAAGCTCCTCATGCAGAAACCCATGAAACACGTCCATTGCGTTTTCATTGCAAATGGAAAAATGCGCCTTAAAGTGCCCTGTGATAGGAATCATCAGCAGGTTCTCATTCCCAAATTCGGGAATGTCGATGAGCGGAGTGGTTTCAGCCAAAGCCGCGTCCCCTGGAAATATCCACATTACCCCATATTTTTCCTGCACGGGATAGCTGCGCGCCTGGGCAGGGGGTAGCTTTTGAACCGATGGAACATAAGGGATATTGACACACGCGCCCGTTCCATCAAATTCCCAGCCGTGGTAGGCACAGGCCAAGGTACAGCCCTGCACCCGCCCTTTATGGAGCGCAATACCCCGATGGGGGCAGGCATCTTCTAGGGCGAAAAGTTGACCGTCTATGGCGCGATAGAGGGCGATCGCCTGCTTCCAAAGTGTAACTGCTGTTACAGCTCCTGGCTTCAGAGCGTCTGACCAACCCACCGCATACCAGTAATTGGGGTTAATCCCCACCTCTCGAACTGCATTGCGAACAGTTTGGGTCGTTAAAGTGGTTGCCAGTTCCATCTCGGCTCCTAGGCGCAAAGATTTGATTTGCTGCCATTCTCTATCAAACCTAGGACGCGCTGCAAACAAGACAGACATATTTTGAATTGGCATTGCTTGATTTATTGTCTATGGGCGTGAGATGATATGAAGCTGCTAAAGCAAAATCTCTGGCGGCATGGCCAAGTGGTAAGGCAGGGGCCTGCAAAGCCCTTACCCCCAGTTCGAATCTGGGTGCCGCCTTTACGTTTCAGCCGTCGGCACCAGTAGTGTGACTAAATTTTGGGGCTGTAAAAAGTGGCGACACCGATGTCGTTAAGCGCGACAGAGATGGCGCCAACTAAATATTTAGGCTCTGACATTGATGTCGCCGACGTGACGAACATGAAAAATCAAGTGCCTGAAAGCTTTTTAATCAGAGCTTTCAGGCACTTGATGTGTTAATATTTTTCTCTATTAATGAGAACGTGAGTTCGACGCCAAAAAATAACTTGGGGGAGAGCAGCTAACCCTCCGTCATGAAGGTCTAAAGCAGGCTTCTTGGGCTTATGGGAATAGGCGATCAATCCTGCAAATAGATGCGCCAGAAGTTGAACCGACTGCGATAACGTGTAGGGTCAACATGACAGATATTTCTGAGTGGGTCATTGACCGATTCAATAAGGAATCGAACTCACGTGGGATTAGCAAACGCGCAAGAACTTTCGATGAAGGCGAACTTGTGACTGGCCTCTAGTGACGACAGATAAAGAGATTCTGGTCTATTCTCATGGAAAGCTGATTCGTTCGGGAGCTTTTTAGATAGATGGGTCTGGTATTTAGGGTATGAGGTCGTTTTTATCCTTGGTTTAGTGGATGATTTCCATGTCGTTTGAATATCAGCACGTCATTATTACAGGCGGCTCTAGCGGCATTGGTAAGGCGATCGCCCTTAAACTGTCGCAAGCGGGTGCCCATATCACCATCATTGCCCGTACTGCTTCACGGTTAGAAACGGCTAAAGCTGAAGTTGAGGCAGCGCAAACCATATTAGGGCAAAAGGTTCTGGCATTGACAGCGGATGTCGCCTGTTTGCTTGAGGTGACGGCTGCGATTGAAATGGCGATCGCCCAAATTGGCTCCCCAGATTTACTGATCACGTCTGCGGGTATTGCGTATCCAGGGCATTTTAGAGAGTTGCCGCTGTCGGTGTTTGAGCAGACGATGGCGACCAACTATTTTGGGACACTGTACAGCATTCGGGCGGTATTGCCTGCGATGGAGAAGTCTACACGCAAGGGCAGTATTGTATTGATTTCTTCTGGGGCGGGTTTGGTGGGGCTTTATGGCTATACGCCCTATAGCCCTTCTAAGTTTGCTTTGCGGGGGCTGGCGGAATCTTTACGGGGTGAGCTGAAACCTATGGGTATTTGTGTGGCGATCGCTTATCCGCCGGATACCGATACCCCGCAACTTGAAGCAGAAAACCTCACAAAGCCTTTGGCGACGCAGAGGATTACAGCAACGGCTAAAACTTGGACGGCAGAAGCTGTAGCAGATGCGATTATCTGTGGGATTGGGCAAAAGAAATTTATGATTACGCCTGGTTTAGAAATGACCTTACTTGCCAGACTGCACAGCTTGATTGCGCCTGCATTTCATTGGTACTGCGATCACATTGTTGCTAAAACCTCTAACCGATAGCAACAAAGACCATGCTCTAGGAGTGAGCTTACCTACTATTCTAAAGATACTCAAATTTAGGATTTTTTAACAAGATGGCAGACGCTTTAACCCTGCCTCAACTGACGCGACTTAACACACCGCTCCAAATTGGAGATGTCGTGGTTAATAGCCGCGTTTTACAGTCGCCCTTATCTGGCGTGACAGATTTGGTGTTTCGACGGTTGGTGCGACAGTTTGCGTCAGAGTCGATGCTGTATACCGAGATGGTTCACGCCTCTCAGGTGTGTCACGTTCGTGAACTGCCAAAGCTTATGGAAATTGACCCCAACGAGCAGCCGATCAGCATTCAGCTCTTTGACTGTCGCCCTCACTTTTTGGCAGAGGCCGCTCAGTACGCTGTTGCGGAAGGAGCCGATACGGTTGATATCAACATGGGCTGTCCGGTTAACAAAATCACAAAAAAGGGGGGTGGTTCTTCGCTTCTGCGTGACCCAAAGACGGCAGAGGCGATTGTGCGGGCGGTGGTTGAGGCTGTTTCTGTGCCTGTGACGGTCAAAACCCGTATTGGTTGGGATGATGACGAGATTAACATTCTCGACTTTGCCCAGCGGATGCAGGATGCAGGTGCCCAAATGATTACGGTACATGCTCGTACTCGTGCCCAAGGCTATACAGGGGCAGCGCGGTGGGAGTGGATTGCCAGAGTAAAAGAAAAGCTGACGATTCCAGTGATTGCTAATGGTGATATTGTCTCGGTCGAGTCTGCCGTAGCGTGTCTGACTCAGACAGGAGCCGATGGGGTGATGTGTTCTCGCGGTACTTTAGGCTATCCGTTTTTAGTGGGGGAGATTGACCACTATCTCAAAACGGGAACCTATAGACCTAAACCTACAGTCGTTGAACGATTGGAATGTGCCAAGGAACATCTTCGGGCACTATTTGAGTACAAAGGTAATAAGGGCATTCAGCAGGCGCGAAAGCATATGACTTGGTATGCAAAGGGATTTGTAGGCGCAGCGGATCTGCGAAATCAGCTTTGTTTGATCAATTCTGTTAAAGAGGGTGTGACGCTGATAGATCAGGTCATTGATGAAATGTAGATTGACTAAAGCAAGATGCCACTGATTTGCTAGGGGCGCACATCCCTTGCGCCCCTAGCAAATCTTAGAGTTCTAGCTCATTTCCGCGCTTGTACTGTAGATATGCAGCGACGAACAGCCCTGCTAGCGTAATAGGGATTAGACCCAATACAATTCCAGACAACAATGGTTCTACCACTTCAAAACTCCTTAAGGATGGATGATGTCGCTCAAAATTAGGTTCTTATGTCTCTATCGTACTAAGGAACTGGAGCGAAGGGAATGCTAAGCCTGAATTTGAACTCAACGGATGAACTGTCGTCGCCGATTCAAAAATGAAGTGCAACACCCTGATCAAGACTGCTTGAGTGCTGAAAACTCCAGGTCTTATTTTGGGCAGGGTTTAATATTCAAAACCATGAAATTTGTTTACCATTGATTAATTGATGATTTGATTGTTAGCTGTCATCCCAGTTTTGAGTTGAGTTCGAGTTGCAAGATAAACGAAGAAATCGTTTTCGTATCCCGAGTTGGTGGATTACAGCATGGTTGGGAATGAATACATCAACAGTTTGACAGATTGCTTAGCTAATCTATCCTGTCATAGGCTCTAGCTTATGCTCGTCACAATCCTCCGAGCAAAAATCCTGACAGAGAAAATGTGATGAATCAAGAAGATGTCAAGTTTTTGCAAACGATACAGAGCTATCCATCTGTATCTATCTTGTTAACAACCCACCGTAGCGCTCCTGAAAATCAGCAAGACCCAATTCGGGTCAAAAATCTGATAAATGAAGCCAAGCAACGACTTCAGCTAGATTTTTCGGAGCGTGAACTGACTTCTGTATTAGCCCAACTTGACCAAGCTGTTGAATCAATCGATTATTCTCATACCTTAGAAGGATTAGCCATATTTGCTAACCAGGAACTCTATCGAGTCTATTATCAAGCTTTTGCCTTTGAAGATCGAGTAGTAGTAGACGAAACCTTTGCGACGCGAGATCTGGTCTTTGCCTTGAACCGGACTCCTCGTTACTGGGTACTGGCTATGAGTGAGAATGCTACAAACCTTTTCGCTGGAGTACTCGACAGTTTAGAGGAAGTGGGAACCAACGAATCTCTTTTAACAAATGTTGAATCTGGCGACAGCATCAAGCTCCCCGATAGCCAAGAGACGAATACATCTGCAAATCGAGGTGATGATCTGTATGACCAGTACTTGCATAAGGCTGATGCTGTTTTGACAACGCTGATGGCGACCGATCCATTGCCGCTGGTACTCGTGGGTATTGATCGCTACTTTAGCCTTTTTAATGAGGTTTCAGTCCACAAAGATGCGGTCATTGCAACGCTAAGCGGTAATCATGACAAGACCTCACCTCATGACTTGGGCAAGCTAGTCTATCCCATTATTCAAGATGCTTTGACCGAACAGCGAAAAGCCGCTCTAGAACGACTTGAAAATGCGGTCGGTGCCCAACTTTGCGCATCGGGAATGGAGGAGGCATGGCGGATGGCACAGGAAGGTCGTGGGGATTTACTGTTAGTGGAAGAAGGGTTTCGCTATCCTGCTCGAGTTGACTCAAGCGGCATGAAGTTGATGGCTACTGATGATCTGAATGCGATTGATGTGATGGATGATGCTGTAGATGAATTAATTGAAGCGGTGATGGGTAAAGGAGGAAAAGTGGTGTTTGTCGATGATGAGACATTAGAAAACCATCAGCGAGTTGCCCTGATTCTGCGCTATTAGAGATGTGTTTAGGGCAGGTGTAATTATACGAAAAGGGCAGATCGCATCAATAGGAGAATTTGATGAAACCATGAGTTCTAGTCCTTTTCGTGTGTAGCGCCAGCCATCAGTGAGATAGAAATTGCCGCTTGAGTGCTTTGGTGAATGTACTAGGATAGAGGCAGATTTCTACCTCTGGATGCTGGCTGACCATTTTGTGAAAGAGAAAAACAATGTATTCTTCTAGGTCTGAAACATTTACAGAAATCTTTCGCAACCCAACCGTTTTGGCGATGATTGGGTCAGTGGGCGTTCATGGGGTGCTGGTTCTTTTTTCGGCGATGAAGCCCGCAGATAGTCTTCCTGCGCCACTGCGTGTCATTAGTCTTAACCCTGGCAGCAGTACGACGGATCTCAATGCGTTACTAATGCCTAATAACGGCAATAGTCTTCCTGTCCCTAATGGCCTCCCCCCTATTAACCTCGGAGATGTGCCAGAACTGTCGGCTTTGCCAGATATCTCTAAATTTAGAAATCCATCCCAGTCTGTCTTTTTGGCTTCTGACCCATCTGCTATAGATTTGGGCAAGCTGTCGATTGCCAATCCGCCTCAGAAATCCGTGTTGGGTGCGCAAGGGCAGCAAGTTTTTGGACTGAATTTACCTAAAAGCCCTAGTCAGAGTGGTGCAAATTCTTCACAGTCTCCATTGGGAGGAACGCTTTCTAGTGGTCAGCTTTCCGGTGTGCCCCTGCCAGACTACTCAAGATATGCGCTCAATCCTAATCAAGTGCCGCCTAGTCTAACGCCAGGTTCTAGTCAGGCTGGCGGCAGTAGCAGCTCAGCATTGATAGCGCCCTATGAACCCTTCTCGCCGAGTTCTAGCCCTTCAGTTAGTCCCAACCCAGCTACTTCTGGCAATAGTGCCGCTCCGGTGCGAGCTGCTGCTACTGCGTGGCTCGAGGCTCAAAGTCAGGCGTCTGGGCAGCGCATTAGTATTCAGCCTGGGCCAAGGCTAACAGCCGAGTACCCTGTTTCTGCGTGCAACAGTAAGGTGCAGGGTTCTGCCATTATTGCGGCAGTGTTTAGTCCAGATGGATCGATTTCTAAGGGTGATTCGGCGATTCAGGTGCTTCAGTCTGCTGAAACGCTGGCGCTCAATCGTGCGGGGATCGCAGCGGTTGAGTCCTATCGACTCCCAAGCCCTAGTGGGATTCCTCAGGCATTTAACTTCACGGTGGATATCCCTTACTCTGAAGCAGTTTGTAGGGCAGAAAGCACTCCAGAAGCTTCCGTAAAACCGAATCCTAGCCCAAAGGAAAGTCCTAAATCCTCAACGCCTACAGGTTCCCCTAGTCCTGCTTCAAAAGAAGACATTTTAAACAGGCTGACGCCTAAAACGCCAACTTCTTCTAGCTCTTTCAACGCCCCGTCGGCGACGGTTTCTACACCACAATCTAATCCGCAGGCTACTCCAAGCATTGCTGCAACACAAAGTCCAGAACCATTGCCTGCTCCCTCTATTGCGGTACCTGAAGGCGCTCCAAAATAGTCTTAGGTGGGTATAGGCATTTCTGTGAGCTGCCCTGCTTCAATGGAGAAAATTTCGGCGGACTGGAGCCATTTTGCATCGAAGGCCCCCAAGTGAGTGGTGGTAATGAGGGTTTGGAAACGGTCTTGAATGGCATCTAAAAGCTGATTTTGGCGGTTGAGGTCGAGTTCTGCGAGTACGTCGTCGAGCAGCAAGATCGGCGGTTCGCCGATGACTTCTTCGATGAGCTGAAGCTCGGCTAGCTTAAGGGCTAAGACAAGGGTGCGCTGCTGGCCTTGAGAGCCGTACTGACGGGCTGGGGTTTGATTAATGGTGAGATGGACTTCATCTCGATGGGGACCCACCAGGGAGGTGGCTTGGTGATATTCGGCGATCGCTTTCCCCTGCATCTGTGCCAAAAATTCAGGAAAAAGCTGTTCTGGCTGGGCGAGATCGTGGCGGACGTTGGGGTGATATTCGAGTGCTAAATGTTCGGTTTTGCCACTGATGGCCTGATGCCAAGACTGGGCAAGGGGTTCTAGCCGTCCTAACATGCGGTGTCGTCGCTGAATGACCCGTGCGCCAAGGGTTGCCAACTGCTGATTCCAAATCAGAAGCTGTTGCGGATCTGCGTGAGGGTTTTCGATGGCGCGCAAGCGCTTGAGAAAGGCGTTGCGCTGTTTAAGTGCCTGCTGATATTGCTGAAGTAGGTGGGCGTAGACTGGCTCAAGCTGAATCAGCACGGCATCTAGCCAGTCGCGGCGTTCGCCAGGGCCACCGCGCACCAAGTCTAAATCGAGGCAAGAAAACTGGACGGTGTTGATATAGCCTAAAAAATCAAGCTGACGCTTAACGGTTTCGCTATGCACCATTGCATTGCGCCGCCCAGTGTCGTGGAGGGTGAGACGCAGGTCTACCGATCCGCTGTCGCGCTGTAGCTGGGCGCTAATTTGACCCACAGATTCGCCGTCTAAGATAAGGTCGCGATCGCGGCTGGTGCGGTGCGATCGCAGGGTAGACAGCAGCTCTACGGCTTCTAGCAGGTTGGATTTACCTTGAGCATTTGCCCCGACTAAAATTGTTTTAGGGGCACCTAAGACCACAAACTGGTCTTGATAATTGCGGAAATTTTGAAGATGAAGCTGCTCTAGGTACACCTTTAGTGCTCAAATACGTTCTCGTAGAGCATCAAATCTAGGTCGACAAAGGTGGGTAAACACTTGAGGCAAGACTGCGCCAGTTCCCAACGGTCTTCGCGCTTCAGCATTTCAATCAACGCCTTCTGGACGGGAATCAGATAGCGCACGTCGTTGGCGGCATAGCTGAGCTGGTCTTCACTCAGGTTTTTGGGGTTGCCCCAGTCAGAGCTTTGGGCAGATTTATCTAGCTCAATGCCTTCTAACTCTTTCACGAGTTCTTTGAGGCCGTGGCGAGGGCTGTAGGTGCGGATCAGCTTGCTGGCAATTTTGGTGCAGAAAAACGGCTGGGTCTGAATGCCTAAATGATGCTTGAGCGTGGCAATATCAAACCGAGCAAAGTGAAAGATTTTTTCGACCGATGAGGCTTCAAATAACTGCTTGAGGTTAGGCGCTTGGGTTTGCCCCCGCTCAATGCGAACGACCGTAATTTGCCCTGCTGCGTTACAAAGCTGCACTAAGCAAAGGCGATCGCGGTGGGGCAGTAACCCCATGGTTTCGGTATCTACCGCAAGCTTATTTGACTGAAGATACGCCTGGAGCTGATCGGTGGTTAAGTCGCGATCGCAAACTTGAAAATCCTGTAAAGTCATCGGGAAGCCACGGCACGTCACTCAGGCATTCTACCCGATCCGATGGGGCAGAAGATTGGACGGCGATCGGTATAATCAGGATGAGTTTAGAAGGAGTACAAGATGGCGAAGTATGTGCTGTGGGGCAAGTATTGCGAAGATGTTGTGGAGAAACGCGCCCCCTATCGCCAAGCTCACTTGGATGGCTTAGCCTCGCAAAAAAATGCCGGAACTCTCATCACCATTGGTCCAACCCAAGACCTGAAGTTGGTTTTTGGGATTTACGAGGCAGACAATGAGGAGATCGTGCGGAAACTGGTGGAGGCAGACCCCTATTGGCAAAACGGCATCTGGACAAGCTACGAGATTCATCCTTGGATTCAGGCGCTTTAAGCCATTGCAACGGCTTCTTTGCCATGCTGACGCATAAGATCCATTAGCTCGTCGCGGTAGTCATGAAAGGTGGAGTGGCGTTTAACGCTGCTGTTGCGATTGGGCAGCTTAATCGTCATTTCTTTGCGTACAGTACCAGGACGCGCACCCAATGCATACACCCGATTGGCTAGAAATACGGCTTCCTCTACATCATGGGTGATCATAAATATGGTGATGTTGGTGCGGTTCCACAGGTCGAGCATGAACTCATGCATCGACTCTTTGGTGTGGATATCTAACGCGCCAAAGGGTTCGTCCATCAGCAGCACCTTGGGTTCTGAGGCAAGGGCACGGGCGATCGCCACCCGCTGTTTCATTCCCCCCGAAAGCTGCTTGGGCAACGCCTGCGCAAACTGGGTTAGCCCCACCACATTCAGGTAATAGCTGGCCTGTTCTCGCCGTACTTTCTTCGGCACCCCCAATAACTTGAGGCCAAACTCCGTATTTTGCTGAACATTCATCCAGGGGTAGAGCGTATAGTGCTGAAACACCATGCCGCGATCTGGCCCTGGCCCTGAAATCACCTTGCCATCCACCCGCACCTCTCCAGAAGAAGGTCGATCTAGACCTGCAATCTGCCGCAGTAGCGTAGACTTACCAGAACCCGATGCGCCCACCGCGCAGATAAATTCGCCCTGCTCAATGTCCATGTTGATGTCTTTTAAGACCACCAACGGACCATGCTTGGTCGCAAAGTTTTTATGGAGAGAATTTATTTTTAGATACATGGAGTGATACCTCTTGTAAAAAAGTGGGCACTATAGTCTAAGGATATTGATTAAGACGGGTACAGGGCTGACAATCTATCGTTTTTGGCTCGCCCACTTACAGGAAATGCGCAGTAAATACTGAAATAGCAGATCAAAGGAGAGGCCAATTACACCAATCACAATCAGACCTACAAATATTTCGTCGGTTTTCAAAAAGCGCCCTGCAACGCTAATGCGACGGCCTAAGCCCTCTGTTGCGGCAATCAGCTCAGAGACAATCACCAACTGCCAAGCGGCAGCAAGATTGATGCGGCAAGCATCTAAAATCCCTGGCAAAACGTAGGGGAAGATAACCTGAAGTAAGGTGGCAATCCGGTTCCCTCCCAACATAAAAGTGGACTCAATGAGGTCTTTAGGGACAAACTTAACCGTATCCATCACCATCAAAGAGTTAAAGAAAAACACTCCGATAAAAATCAGGGTGACTTTGGGTTCTTCGCCAATGCCCAAATACAAAATCAAGAGTGGAATAAAGGCGGGTGCTGGCATATAGCGCACCAGCCCAAACAGCGGTTCTAGCAGAGCGCGAATACTAGCAAAGCTGCCCATTAAAACCCCTACGGGAATCGATAGCAGCGCCGCCATTAAAAAACCCACCCCCACCCGCCAGAGGCTGGCAACCGTATCTTGCGTCAGTTCTCCAGAGTTCCAGAGCCGCCCAAAAGCTGCAACAACCTGCCCTGGGGAAGGCAAAAACTTAGGATCTACGTTGCCGAGGGTTGTGACTAGCCACCACAACACAAGCGGAATCCCAATAGAGGCAACTGTGAGCGCTAGATTGAGGCGTGATGGAATATCCTCAGCTAATCTCCAAAACACGGTTGGGCGAACGGTTTTGGGCTTTAAATACGGTTGAATTGATTCAGGGCTTTGGCTCATGGAACTCAATCCCAATGGGGTAAGGGGCTATATCAAGAAGGCTTAGGGTTTTTTTGCTTTCTGGGCATAGGCTTTTACGAAGCGATCATCAAAGATTTTGCTGGTGTCTGGCGTGGTTTTAGCCAAACCCACTTCTGTCAGAAACTTGCTCATTTCCTTAGCTGCAAAGGGCAGAGAGGTCATAGTGCTGCCAGGTTGAAACGCTTTGATATTTTCCTCAACCGTAAAGATTTTGGTGCCATCCGCATAGGCTTTGTATTCCTCCGGGCTTACACCTGCTCGCTTTGCCATAATTTCGGTAGCTTTAGCAGGGTTGGTTTTAATGTAGTCAAGGGTTCCAAACCAAGAATTGACCATTCCCTGAACCTTTTCTGGGTTCTCGGCTACAAACTTACGGGTAAAGACAAGGTGATCTGAGATAGAACCAGGGAAATCTTTAGAGCTGAATAATTCTTTGCTGCCTTTTAGCTTGAGTGCCTGAGTGGTAAAGGGGGCGAACACTGCTACAGCATCCACTTGACCACCCACGAAGGCAGCGGCGGCTTTTCCGGTTTCTAGAGGCACAAACTGAATATCTTTAGGGCTTAGACCCGCTTTTTTCATGCCGAGCAGCAGCAAGAAGTGATCCACCGTCCCTTCTTCGGCGGCGACTTTTTTGCCTTTCAGGTCGGCAATGGATTTAATACCCTCTCGGACAATGATTTTGTCGTTGCCCGTGGAGTTGTCGTTGACCAACACCACCACCTGATCTGCGCCCCCTGCGATCGAACTAACCGTATCGCCCAGGGTTTGGCTGTTGGCATCAATTTGTCCGGCAGTCAGGGTGCTGATGGACTCTAGATAGCCATCAAACCATTTCAGATCGACTGGAACGTTATTTTTTTGAAAAATGCCTTCTTCTTGAGCAACCTGCCAAGGGAACCAGCCGGGCCACGCGCTAAACCCTAGCCGAACCGAACCTGCGACAGTAGCAGTAGGGGAAGCACCGGAATTAGTTCCGGTTTTTATCTGAGAGGCCGGATTGGAGCAGCCAGTCACCAAAGACAGCGTGATGCCAACAAAGACAACGTAAGGTGAGAGGGAACGTACTTGCATAAATTTCTGATTAAGGATTTTGATTAAGAATGGGGGAAGTTGGCTAACCAACACTAGCAAACAGTTTTGCATTCATCCATATTTTTCTCTCAGAAAAGCTTTATTGCCAAAGTTGGTATGCTGAAACTTCTCAATTAAAAAAGCCCTAGGACAGTATTCAGCTCAATAGGCTGAAACTTCTCCCGGGCTTTTGTCCCTCCGTGAAGCCAGGAATCCATGGGTCTGACCCCACAATTTCTGGCCTGCTTCTCTTGGACCAGCATCTTGATAAAAGCCGCAAAAACACGACGTATTATGAAGACCGGAACCCTAGAAGCAATAATTTGTAAGATGTAAAAATATTAATCTGTGGATACGATGTTCTTTAGCTTATATAAGCCACAGATAGCAGTCTTGATAGCGTGAAATTGTATTGCGCACTACTAAAATTTTGGTAATAAAAGAAAGGACGCTGCTTCAAGTTGAAAAATAACACCGTAGATGTGGTTGTCATTGGCAGCGGAATTGGGGGCTTAAGCTGTGCGGCGCTGCTGGCGCACTATGGATTTGAGGTGTTGGTGTGCGAAAGCCACGCAATCCCCGGCGGTGCCGCTCATGCCTTTGAACGGGACGGGTTTAAGTTTGATTCTGGACCGTCGCTGTATTCGGGCTTGTCCTACAGTCCGTCCCCCAATCCACTTCGGCATGTGCTAAATGCCATTGGGGAAGAGCTTCCCTGCGTTACCTATGATGCGTGGGGCTGCCTATTGCCAGAGGGCGACTTTTCGGCAAAGGTGGGGGCTGAGCCGTTTTATGAGGTGTTGGCGAAGCTGCGGGGGCAGAAAGCAGTAGAAGAATGGCGATCGCTCCAATCCGTTATGGAGCCGTTGGGAAAAGCGGCGATCGCCGTTCCTCCCGCAGCCATTCGGTCTGACCTAGGCGCAGTGTTGACGATGGCACCCTTTGGGACGGCTTTACTTCAGCAGGCGGCAAGTCTTTCTAAACTCACTGGGCCGTTCAGCAACATTATGGATGGGGTTGTCAGCGATCCGTTTATTCGTAACTGGCTAGACCTACTGTGTTTTATGCTGTCGGGGCTGCCTGCAAAGGGAACCATTACGGCAGAAATAGCCTTTATGTTTGCGGACTGGTACCGACCTGGTGTGGTGCTAGATTATCCCATTGGCGGCAGCGGCGCATTGGTTAATGCATTGGTGCGAGGGCTTCAGCGGCAGGGAGGAGTGCTGAAGCTAAATGCCCATGTAGAGCAAATTTTAGTAGAAGGGCAGCGCGCAGTGGGCGTGCGGCTCCGTAATGGGCAAGAGATACGGGCACGGAAGGCGGTGGTTTCTAATGCGGTCATTTGGGATACGCTCAAGCTTTTGCCCGAAGGTGCAGTGCCCAAAGTCTATGCGGCAAAAAGCCAAGAAACCCCAGAGTGCGAGAGCTTTATGCATCTGCATTTGGGTATTGATGGGGCTGGTCTACCGCCTGATTTAGAGTGCCACTATATTGTGGTGAATGATTGGGAAATGGGCGTGACCGCGCCGCAAAATGTGATTGCGATTTCTATTCCCTCGCTTTTAGATTCTGCCTTAGCGCCTCCAGGGAAGCAGACGATTCATGTCTACACCCCTGCAACAGAGCCTTACAGCCTATGGCAAGGAATGGATCGGGGTAGTGAAGCCTATGCGAACCAAAAGGCAGCGAGGGCTGAAGTGATGTGGAAGGCGCTGGAACGTATCATTACCAGATATTCGCGTGCGATGTGAGGTAACGCTGGTGGGCACGCCCCTAACCCACGCACGGTTTTTGCGTCGTCACCACGGCACCTATGGGCCTGGAGTATGGGCAGGGCAGGGAATTTTACCAGGTCCCAAAACGCCATTGCTAGGGCTACTGTGCTGTGGTGACTCTAGTTTTCCTGGGATTGGTTTACCGGCCGTGGCAGCAAGTGGAATGATTGCGGCAAATGCGATCGCCCCTCTCAGCAAACATCGAAAACTCCTGAAAGACCTGGGGTTCTAGGGGTTTCAGTCCATTGTTCTGCTTCGTCAGATTGCTGTGGCTGCTGCTATGGCGTTTCGTAAGGCGTTGAAGGTGGGGTGAAGCAGCGGCACCTTTTTACAGCAGCCCTAGCTCCATCTCCTCGATCACCTGTAGCCCACTGGGATCTCCTAACTTGAGCAGGGCGCTTTTTGCGTCTTCCTGTACGCCTAAGTCTGGGTCAGAGAGTGCCGTAATTAAAGCGGCGATCGCCTCACGGTACACGCCACTCACCGGAACAGCCTGACAAAGCTGACCAATGGACCAGGCACAGTTGCTTCGCACCGCCGGCAGGGAATCTTGCTCAAGCGCCTTTGCGACTGCTGGCATTGCTTCTGCTGCGGTTTGGGCATCTACTTCCGCCATTTGCCCGAGAGAACTAGCCGCCCATAGCCGTACCGCAGAAATATCGGTTTCAAGGGCTTCGATGAGGGGAGAGAGAGAACGGCGATCGCGGCAGTTGCCTAAGGCCCACACGACACCTTTGCGCACATAGCCATTCCAATCGTGACGATACTGTTCAATTAAAGGCTCGACGGCATCTAGGCTAGGGTTACGACCCAGGGCATAGGCGGCACTTACCCGAACCAGTGGACAGCCGTCACTTAGCAGATGAATAAGCTGTGGCGTTGCCCGTTCGTCTTGAAGCTCGCAGAATGCCCGTGCCGCTATCATCCGCTGAGGCACTTCTGCGGAAGTTAATAAACCCAGCATTTCTTCTACGTCGGGCTTATCCGCCTCAGCCGCTGGGTCATCAATCGGGGCAAGGCGGTCTAGCGGACTCTCCAGTGTGGCATCCGCGTTGAGTAAATTTAGATCATCATCATCGTACATATCTGTAACTTTACAGCACTCTGCTGGCGGGTTTGACGCCGTGCAGCAAATAAATTTGGATGCTTCATCAGGGCTTGAGTGATGGGCGAAGAAGGTAACCCTGAGATGTTCGCTCATCACTCAGGCGACCCGTCTGGCAATTTCTTACGTTTTTGGTGTCGTTTAGATATTTGACTTAATGATAGTTTCTTTGGAAATAGTCACGCTTTCGAGATAAGGTCAACTAGCACCATGCCAAATTTTGGAGATGTTGATATGAGTACGACAGCTTTCATTCAAAATGAAGCCGAATTAGATTCACTTCTGGCAACGGAAGCTGTGCTGGTGGTGGACTGTACTGCAACCTGGTGTGGACCTTGTAAGCTGGTCGCGCCTTTAATGGATCAGCTTGCAGCGCAGTATGGCGATAAAGCTAAGGTTTTTAAAATTGACCTAGACACCAATAAACCCATCGCAAAGCGCTTTGGGATCAGAAGCATCCCAGCCGTACTGTATTTTAAGCAGGGTGAGTTGATTGAAACTATCGTGGGCGTTAAATCTTATGAAGAATTTAGCGCTGCGGTACAGCGGTTATCATGAGAAATACTCGTCTTGAAATAAATGGATAAAAAGTTACCCGACCGGATTAGGTTTTGACTTTGCTTAACCCCTACCAATATAAGTTTTGAGGGTTAAGCAGAACCGAAACCTATTTTGTAAATCATTAAAAAAAGCTAAGCTGTGCAGCTTAGCTTTTTTTTAGTTTTTGAACTTTTAGGCAGCGCCGTTAGAGTCAATAAAGCTTTGAACTTCATCAACCCCTTGTTGAGTTTTATTTGCCATTTTCTGGGCGGTTTTATTTACAGCATCACTCGTATTTTCAGCCGTTTTCTGAGCTTTTTGAGAGAGATCTTCAGCTGCCGATTTAGTCTTGCTTTGAAGCTCTTTAGAGCTGTCACTCAAATTATTTAGCCCTTTCTGGGTTTCATTAGAAACATTATCCGCCGTTTCTTGAGTAGACTTGCTGACATTATCAGAGAACTCTTGAATACGCTCAGAAATTGGCTTATCAGCAAGCTCTTGCTTGACAGCATCTAAGGGATTATCGTACTTCTTAGCATCTAAATGAGATGCTTTTTGAATCAGTGCTTTAGCCTTTGCGTCTGTCTTGGACGTATTTTGTCTTGGATCAACATCGCTGTAGGTATTCATTCCTCCTTCTTCTGGCTGAATCACTTTATATAGCTCAGTAATTTGGCCTTCAGGAGCATTATCGGTCTCATCCCGATAGGGAGAGGCTGCCTTTCTGTAGGTCGATGGTGTTTTTAAAGCTCCACTGTCTGCTGCAACTTTATCAGTATCTAGTTTGTCATTCGTTCTAGAGATATTAGGTTGACTACAGGCCGTATTGACCAATAAAAACAAAATAGCAATGCCTCCAAACATAAGTTGAGAGAGTCGTTTTGATTTGAGAAAAGAAATAATTGTTTTCATTGCTTTACCTATACATTAGTTTGAATTCAAAATTTTTCTATGCCTTAGAATCTGGACTAACTTCCTTAGCCATCGATAGAAAATTTTCTGGATTGCCTTCTGCTGAGCTTTCAGCATCTTTATTATTAGAGTTGAAAGAGCCGCCTAAAGATGAAGACACTTCCTCTTCGCTTAGCTCATGATCAGGAGTACTGAATTTTTTTGACTCTTCATAATCTTTCTGGATATTAACAGAAGGAGACTTTGCATTATCTTTAGCAATTTCTTCTTTCATTACCTCAGCATCATACTCTAAGCTCTGATCTTCAATATTTGCACTCATTCCTATTTTTCTCCGTTTCTGATTTTTGACCTTAAAGTTTTATTTAGACCCTAAGACTATTCATTAATGATTCAACTAAACATAAGCTTGATAGTCAAATCACCTTATCAAATAAAGGCTCTAGTCTAAATTCAGAGATCGTACTCTTAAGATAAAATCGACATAAAATTAAAATTTTATGTCCTAAATTCTATCTCTACAGGCACCCAGACCTTATTAATAAAAGCGATAGGTCTCGGTGCTTTCCGATTCGATTTTTGGCTATGACTGTTCTTCTTGCTGTGTAGGCTCCTCTTTAGCAGCAATAAAGCCAGAGCCTGGGTTTGCCTCTGGCTTTGCACTGGCCTTAGCATCAGACTTTGTGTCATCTAAAACTTTTCTTTGTTCGGGGTCAATCGGCGTTTGTTTACCTCCGGTACTTTCCTGTGAGTTTACCTGTGTAGATTGTTGATCAGTCATTATATTTTCCTTAACTCGCTCTAAACTAAGATAGTCAATCTTAGTTTTAAGATGCATACCCCTTACGAGGTAAGTTTAAATTCAAGCAGCTCTTCGAGTTGCTGAAAAATCAGTCTTTTGGAGGACAAAGTTGCTATAAAAGTATATTTGTAAGTTATTTATTAAAATAATCTATCACCCTAAATTATTTGGTTTTTCCTTAGAGAGTATTTATTTGTCTAAGCTTTTTTTAGGATTTTTTTGCTCATACCACTTTAATAAGGGCGTTGCGCTAACGCCATGAAGGATAATGGAAATAACCACAGTAAAGTAGACTATCCAGGCAATCTCTTCTCCAAGGCTTCCCGATAGTCCTTTCCCAAAGGCATAGGACAAATAGTACAGGGAGCCAAGCCCCCGAATTCCAAGCCAACCATAGAGTAAGCGCCGTGTCGGATTAAGTGGGCTACCCACAGTACTGATCCATGCTCCAATGGGACGGATTACAAAAATTAGCAATACTGCAACTAAAACAATGGAGCCTGCAAACCGAATCATTGGCTCCCATCGCAGGAGTGAACCAAGCAGTAAGATGATGCCTACCTCCATCAATTTTTCAATTTGTTCTGTAAATTCTCGTTGAGAATGATAGGTTTCTGGGGTTACAGGGTTTCGTCGGGCAACCATACCCGCTACAAAAACGGCTAGAAACCCATAGCCATTGACTAATTCTGTCAGTCCATAGGTAATCAGCACGATGCTCAGTGCCACAAAGTCTTCCATGAGCGCATCCGCTGATTGCACCCGCTGCGATCGCCCATGAATCCAGGTTATGACTTGGGCAACCAGTAGCCCCATCCCAAGGCCTGCGGCGATCGCCCATAGGACATCTACTAAAACCCATTGCCCCAGCCAGTTCTGCCATTGTGCATCTTTAAGCCAATACAGCCCAAAGTACACAAAGGGAAAGGCTAAAGCATCATTTAAGCCGCCCTCTGAAGTTAGCCCAAAGCGCAGTTCATCGCGGTCTTTGGTATCTAAAAGCTGGATTTCTGAAGCCAGAACTGGATCCGTTGGAGCCAAAATTGCCCCCAGTAGAATGGCTGAACTCCAGGGAAATCCTAAACACAAGTGGCCTACGGCTGCCAGTGAGAAAATGCAAATTGGCATGAGTAGGCCAATGAGCCGAGCCGTAGAGTTCCACGCCCATCCTTTCAGGGGGCGATTCATTTTAAGACCGCAGCCAAACAGAGAAATAAGAACCGCAAACTCTGTTAGCCGTTCTAGAACCTCCGCCTGAGGGCGTAGCTCAATTAAATGAACGCCGTATGGCCCTAATAAAATTCCTACGATTAGATAAATTAATGCATAGGAAAATGGTAGACGAGCAATCCAACCTGATCCTAATGTAACGATTAGTAGAAGTATGCCAATAGCAAGAAAACTAAGAATATAAGTGTCCAAGCAAAATCTCCCCTGCCACAATAATGCTTGTTTCTAAAATAAAATTAAGATAAAGTTGAGAGATATTTTTATGTACTTTACAATTAGATTTATCTATATAATTTGGTATCAACAAATTAATTGCTCAGACCCAGTACAGCATAACGAGCTATACTAACACAAAATAGAATTACCATTTAACTAAATCTAAGACTAGACTTTGTGCTTAGATTTAGCATCTACCGATAGTTGACATCACGTGCTTTTCTGCATCTACCGATAGAGATATACCTAATTTTAGAATATATCCTTTAGTATTAAATATCTAACTGTTGTTCTAACCAATGTTTATAGATTTTCCAAATTCATGTCAGCTTTGAAAGCGTCTCGTTATAAAGCCCTACATCAAGAGTTAAATGATTTAGTTCGAGGAATTTCAGGTGGGTTCTTATTCGGCATTCCGCTACTTTATACGATGGAGATTTGGTGGATTGGTTCATCTGTAGAACCCCTGCGTCTACTTATGGCGATCGCCCTTACCTTCGCAATCGTTTTTTTGCTAAATCAAACCACTGGATTTCGTAACGCCTCAGATGTTCGCATTAGAGATGCCGTGATGGACAGCGTTGAAGCCATTGCCCTGGGCATATTTTGCACAAGCTGTGTTTTAGTGCTGTTTCAAGAAATTACTTTAGATACGCCACTGGGAGAAGCGTTAGGGAAGCTGATTTATGAGAGTGTTCCATTTGCGCTGGGGGTTGCATTGTCCAATCAGCTCCTCAATGATGAATCGGGCAAAAATCAGGGGCAGCCGAAAGTTCAAAATCAGCAGAATAAGGGTAATAAGCAGCTCAATGATACAGTTGCTGACGTTGGTGCAACCTTGATTGGAGGAATTATTATTGCTTTTAACATTGCCCCTACCGATGAAATACAGATGCTAGCTGCATCAACCTCAGGCCCGTGGCTTCTGGGACTGATTTTTGCTTCCCTTTTAATTTCTTACATAATCGTGTTTGCTGCAAACTTCTCTAACCAAAGTAAGCGTCAACAGCAGACAGGGATTTTTCAAGATCCGTTTAGCGAGACGGTGATTTCTTACCTAGTATCGCTGAGTGCCGCAGTTCTAATGCTGTGCTTTTTTGACAAGCTACACTTCAGCGACCCTTGGTCACTTTGGCTTACATATACCCTTATTTTAGGTTTACCCACGACAGTCGGTGGCGCAGCAGGAAGGTTAGCAGTATGAACCCCACCCCTCTAAATGCTCAGTCTGAAGGGACTCAAGGTGAGAACAACCCTGGGCGATCGCCTGCCGAATGGATTACTTTTGGCATTGCCGCCACAATTTTATCGACGGTGATTGGGCTGGTGCTTTATGTTTGGCTAGGCCAGCAGCGCCAGCCGCCCATTCTATCTGTCACCCATAAAGGAATGATTCGACAAGTAGATGGACAATTTTACGTCCCATTTACGCTCAGCAACACAGGAGGAGAAACGGTCGAATCTGTCCGAGTTGCTGCTGAACTAGAGATAAACACCAGCTTTAAAGAGCGAGGCGAACAAGAAGTTGATTTCTTGTCAAGTGGAGAGGAAAAAGAAGGCGCATTTATTTTTAGCAAAAATCCTAGGAATGGAAAGCTTAGTTTGCGAGTGACAAGTTATAAGCTCCCCTAAATTCCAACGATTAAAATGCAGCATTTTAGATAAATAAGACTTGTCTTTCATAAGAAATCCCCTGCCAAATTAACATTAATTTGGCAGGGGATTGTTTAGATGAGACGATTAGTCAATGGCTTTTTTGACGTTGTCTTTGACATCTTCAGCTGCGTGGCGGACTTGGCTTTCGGCTTGCTTTGCCTTGCCTTTAGCTTGATCTTCAGGGTCGCCTGTAACATTTCCCAATGCTTCTTGAGCCTTGCCTTCAAGATTTTTTGCAGTAGCCTTTGCTTTATCTTCTAGGGACATGATACTTCTCCATTAATTTAAACTAAGAAACACCTCAAAACATTTGCATGTGATTAGGCTGTCTCCGAATAGACATAATGTAGCGAAGAATACGGTACGGAGTATCTATCAATAGTCTTATTCCACCCACTGAGAGGTACAGCTTATGGCAGACTGACCCTGAATTAAGTTAATTGAGCTAGAATAACAGGAGGTTAAAACTCTATTTTTGACTCTGAAGTTTTTCGGCGTACAAAAGTTATTATTAAAGATGAGTCGTCTTCAAATCATCTTCTAAATTTGCTCAGTACACTTATGCTCAATACTTCAGACAGCCCCAGGTTACGCTCTGCCTGCCTAATTTTTAATCCTGCGGCGGGACAAAGCGACTCTGACCAAGATTTAGCGCAGATTAGGGCTATTCTAGAGCCTAAAATTGATCTTGATATCTGTCTGACGACAGAAGCGCTAGGAGCTGACCTTTTGGCGATCGCAGCGGTTGAGCGGGGAGTCGAGGCGATCATTGCCTCCGGGGGGGATGGAACGCTTTCTGCCGCTGCTGCTGCCGTTGTAGGGACTAGTATTCCGCTAGGCATTATCTCTCGAGGAACGGCAAATGCTTTCGCGACGGCACTTAATATTCCTGATACGGTTGAGGCAGCCTGCCAAACCATTTTAGCAGGCGCAACGCGAACAGTTGATGCGGCTTACTGTAATGGCAAACCAATGGTCTTGTTGGCGGGAATCGGATTTGAAGCTGAAACTGTTGAGCTAGCCGACCGAGACGCCAAAAATCGCTTTGGGATGTTGGCTTATGTGTTAGCGGGGCTACAGCAACTTCAAAACCTAGAGATGTTTGAAGTTGACATTGAAACGGAGGACAAGATTGTGACGGTTTCGGCTGCTGCCGTCACGGTTGCAAACGCAGCACCACCGACCTCAATTCTGGCTCAGGGTTCCGCTGGAATTGTGGTAGATGATGGCTTACTAGACGTCACGATTGTGGCACCCGCTAATAAAGCAGGAGCTGTGACCGCAGCCTATGAACTGTTTCAATCTGCGTCTAGTGGTACCGCAACAGATCGCAATGACATTGGCTATTTAAGAGCCAATCGCTTTAAAATTTCGACCAGACCGCCTCAAAAAGTTGTGTTAGACGGTGAAATGATGGGTACTACCCCCATTGATGTGGTTTGTGTCCCAAATGGACTGACAATTTTTGTTCCATCAGAAAACGAAGTTGAAGTCCTCGAAAAACTGGAAGGTTTATCCGATCTTGTCGTTCAGATGAAGCGCTCGTCAGGTTTTGCTGAATAACAGCACGTTTATTGGCATACTGCTGATTAATCTAGGAAGGCAGCTTACAGCACCATCCCTATTCCGCTGCCCATCAGGTAGAGCAGCGCCATCCTTACGGCAACACCACTCGTAACCTGCTGGGAAACAAGGCTCAGCACGGGGTCATCCATCAGGTCAGAACTGAGTTCAACGCCTCGATTGACAGGGCCTGGGTGAAGCACTTTAACGGCAGGACGGCAGGCTTTCAGGCGATCGCGGGTAATGCCATAACGTAAATGATACTCTCGCAGGCTGGGAATGAGATGCTGCGTCATGCGCTCGTGCTGAAGGCGTAAGGTCATGACAAAATCAGCGTCTTCTAGAGCAGGCTCCAGCGTCCAGTGAACCGTTGCACCAAAAGACTCAAAGGCTTTGGGAAGTAAGGTAGGGGGCGCTGCCAGATGAACCTCTGCGCCGCATTTCGTCAGGCTCCATAGATTAGATCGCGCGACGCGAGAGTGCAAAATATCCCCCACAATCGCCACTTTTTTACCCTGGAGAAGCTGTGTTCTGGGCTTTATAGGGTCTAAGAATGTGCAGAGCGTAAACAAATCCAGCAGTCCCTGGGATGGATGCTCATGACAGCCATCGCCTGCGTTGAGTACGCCCACCTTACCGCCGAGACGATCCATTTCAGCGGCGATCGCCTGGGGCACCCCCGATGCCTGATGGCGAATAATAATCATATCTGCGCCCATCGCCAGAAAGGTCTTCGCAGTATCTAAGATAGTTTCGCCCTTACTTAAAGAAGAAGTTCCGGGGGCAAAATTTAGCACATCTGCGGAGAGTCGCTTAGCCGCGAGTTCAAAACTATTGCGGGTGCGTGTTGAAGACTCAAAAAACAGCGTTGCCACTAGCTTTGTCTGTAAAGCCGGAACTTTCTTGGTTTGGCGTTGAAGCACTTCATTAAAGCTGTTTGCCGTCTGTAGAACTGTATCTAGCTCTGCAATGGTAAAGTCCGCCAGAGATAAAATATGCCGACGGATCCAGGGGGCATATTTGGGTGGAGAAGTGATCGCCATAGGGCACAAACCAATCGTTTTACTTCAGTAGCCGCAGCCAATGCGCCCTTTGAAGTATACCGAGCATTGGGGCGCTCCCCTTAGCCAACGGCTGTTTTTTCAGATGAAGCTTTTTCCTGGGCATTGGAGGGATCTGCCATGCTCAAATTGCAGATCAAAACCGAGCTGTGGGCATGATGCATTACATAGTTACTTACACTGCCCATCAGCAGTTCACTGAGTCCAGAATTGCCACGACGACCCAAAATAATTAAATCGACATTCAGTTCTTTAGCAATTTCGCAGATTGTAGAGCCTGGGCTGCCGCCTTTCTGCACATGTGCTGCCGTTACGCCTGCGGCTTCCGCCTGCGTTTGAGCCTCTAGCAGATGCGCCAAACTCTGAGCTGAAAATGCCTCCCACTCCTGCTGGTACTGGTCTAGCGTTGTGGAGGCGAGGGCTGGA
Source organism: Acaryochloridaceae cyanobacterium VAR_48_metabat_390 (assembly GCA_031422435.1). Lineage (GTDB taxonomy): Bacteria > Cyanobacteriota > Cyanobacteriia > Thermosynechococcales > Thermosynechococcaceae > JAAURS01. The sequence goes on along the minus strand of JANPLU010000113.1, from coordinate 702 downwards.
TAATAGTCGGGAAGCGGCATAAGCGGCATCACAGGACTTACCCCTTCTTCGCTACACAATACGTGCAGGAGGGTTAGCTTCGCAGAGAGACCTTTGGCTAGGGCGATCGCCTGATCCAGCACAATGCTGCGAAGCTCTGTATTGTCTAAAGCAACCAGAATATGGCGGTACATACGTTCTCCTCCTGCTATGAAGACGTGAAGCGATTCAGCACAACTGAACTGAGTTCATACCTCTATTGTAGGAACTAAGTGTTCTTTACGGCTGAAATGCCCTAGAATCGGCAACAATTCGATAATTTTAGATTGCTGAGCTTAGGATCATTTCTGTAGCTGTACTCCTAGGAGATGGCGATGGCACAGGGATTAATCCCTAAAATATTTCATGGCTTTTTATGGTAATTTATGTCAAGGATTCTTATGATAGACATGCCTGCTGTAGGCTAAAGCATGTCTTTAGTGATCGAGTAAATGCCAAACTCTTGCCTCACGCTAGACATCATTAGCCCTAATCGATATTAGTAATTTTCTGAAGTAGAGCGATTAGACCTCATCAGATATTTTCTGAAGTAATTTCAGAAAATATCTGATTGGGCTATATAGATATTTTCGCCATTTGTCATACTGTGCACAGTGCCGATAAAGGGTAAAGGTTTAATGTCTGCTGTTGGAATCTGGTCAAAAGAGTGATGCGAAGAATCAC
>JANPLU010000112.1:0-116480 GCA_031422435.1 Acaryochloridaceae cyanobacterium VAR_48_metabat_390 | reverse complement strand
CGTTATGGATAAAACCATTTTTGACTACATTTTTCGATTTGCAGCTTGGGCAACTTGGCATTTGTAATAAGGAGCTAAAGATGTCTTGACAATCTTATCCTTACATCTGGAGGACTACCGCAAGATGAATGAAGAGCTTGAGCGAAGGGTCGAGAGACGAACCCTCGACTTAAAAATAGCTAAGGAAACTGCAGAGGAGGCTAGTAAAGCAAAGAGTGCCTTTTTAGCCAATATGAGTCATGAATTACGTACTCCACTCAACGCGATTCTTGGGTTCAGTCAACTCTTATCGGAGGATACGACTCTAAACAACAATCAGCAAGAAAACCTCCGTATTATTAACCGCAGCGGGGCACATCTACGCACCCTTATCAATGATGTATTGGATATGTCCAAAATTGAGGTTGGCCGGACAACTCTCGTCGAAAAAGACTGCGACTTGACACGGATGTTGACTGACCTTCAAGAAATCTTCAGCTTAAAGGCGGAAGAGAAAGGTCTGAACTTAAAAATTGAACAGGACTTAACAGTCCCAAAATATATTCATGCCGATGAAACAAAATTGCGGCAAGTACTCATGAATCTTCTCGGTAATGCACTTAAATTTACGCAGAGAGGTCACATCATATTACGTGTACAGGTCGATTCAAACACTTTAGAGGCACAATTCTCATCGTCTCAAACAAAACTTGTGTTTGCTATTGAAGATACTGGCATAGGCATTGCACCAGAAGAGATTGACAGTATCTTTGAAGCTTTTGTGCAAACCAGAGCGGGACAGAATTTCCAGGGAGGAACGGGTCTTGGTCTACCGATTAGTCAAGCCTTTATCCAACTGATGGGGGGAACTATTTCCGTCACAAGCCAGCTGAGCCAGGGCAGTTGTTTTCAGTTTGCGATTCCCGTAAACGTTATTCCCACAGGGACCGAGGCAGAACCCTTAAGTTCCCGCTCCGTTCTGACCTTGCAACCCAATCAAAAACCCTTTCGGCTCCTCGTGGTTGGAGATCGGGCAACTAATCAAGAGATTTTGGTGCAGTTGTTTCATTCCGTAGGGTTTCAAGTGCGCGAAGTTGAGAATGCCCAAGAAGCATTTTCACTGTGGGAAAGATGGCATCCCCACCTTATCTGGATAGATCTGGACATGCCAGACATGACTAGTCTTAAAGCAACGCGCCGCATTCGGGAACATAAGGCGACTCGGTCAACCGTCATCATTGGTTTAACGGCTCTGTCTCTCCACCATCAGGCTGTAGCCCTTGAAGAAAACCTATTTGATACCGTAGTCTCCAAGCCCTACCATCCCCAAGAAATTTTTAGACTAATGGCTAAGAAGCTAGGTAGGCGCTATGGGGATAAGAAATCAGTATCTTTCCCTGAAACACAAAACCTTCAGTATCCTGATGCGCCATCCGCGCATTGCGTTCAGGAATTGCCCCAGACGCTTCTCAAAGATCTCTATCAGGCCCTACTTGAATGCGATATGGAGGCAATAAACCTACATATTCGCCCGATCCAAGAAATATCGCCTGAACTATTCAAATACCTTAATGACTTAGTAAACCAATTCCAGTTTGAGGATGTTTTAGCTTTAATAAATCCTTGGATCGAAGCTTCATAGCCGTCAATACGGTTTTCAATTTGTGACGGATGATACCTAGGACGAATAACCTACACATCCTAAGCAGAGAAGCCTTCTATTTCCATCAAAATAGTTTCCCAAGTCCCCAAGAATCGCCATGATAACCGCATCCACTGCTTTAGCGAAAGGCAAAGGCAATATCCTTATTGTTGATGATGTGCCCGATAACTTGACTTTGCTCAAGGAAATGCTGTCCGGGCAGGGATATAAAATACGTGTCGCCCCCAACGGTCGTTTAGCCATTCAGTCCGTACTCGCAAAGCTGCCGGACTTGATTTTACTGGATATCCTGATGCCGGATATGAATGGATATGCAGTGTGCCAAACGCTCAAGGCTAATGAGCAGACTTGTCATATTCCGATTATTTTTATTAGCGCACTCAGCGAAACATTCGATAAAGTGACAGCTTTTTCAGTGGGAGGCACCGATTATCTGACAAAACCATTACAGATAGAAGAAGCTGTCGCTCGAATTGAACATCAATTAAACCTCAACCGATTACGACAGCAGCTTGTCGACCGAAATGCCGAATTAGAGCAAGAGGTCAGTGCTCGTAAACAGGCTGAAGAGTCGCTCCAACTGTCACTGCGCGAAGTTGCCGATATCAAGTTTGCCTTAGACCAATCCGCAATTGTGGCTATCACCGATATACAGGGACGCATTACCTATGCAAACGATCAATTTTGCGCGATTTCAAAATATTCTCGTCAGGAACTGCTAGGACAAACTCATCACATCGTCAATTCTGGCTATCACCCCAAGGAATTCTTTCAGCTGATGTGGCAAACCATCAGAAAAGGGCAAGTCTGGAAGGGCGAAGTTCGGAACCGTGCCAAGGATGGCACTTTCTATTGGGTCGATACTGTGATTGTGCCCATGATGGGAATGGATAACACTCCCCATCAATACGTTGCCATTCGCCACGATATCAGCGATCGCGGGCTGCCAACAATGGATAAACTACGCGCTGCAATGGCTATTTGGCAGCGCACACAGGCAGAAGAACAGGTGCGACTTCTGCAGTCCGTTGTCGTCAATGCTAATGATGCGGTCGTCATTACGAAAGCTGAACCTTTGGACAAGCCTGGTCCACAAATTCTTTATGTGAATGAAGCATTTTCTAAAATGACGGGTTATCAACCCGCAGACGTTTTGGGTGAAACACCTCGAATTTTGCAGGGGCCGAAAACAAGTAAAGCAATACGGGCAGACATTCGGGCTGCTTTAACGTCATGGCAGCCTTTTCGAGGCGAACTCCTCAACTATGCCAAAGACGGATCTGAGTTTTGGGTAGATTTAAGTATTACGCCTCTGATGAATGAAAAGGGTTGGGTCACCCATTGGATCGCGATCCAACGCGATGTGAGCGATCGCAAAGCGGCAGAACTCGTTCTACAGCATCAAGCTCAAATCATCAACCAAATCAATGACTCAGTCTTAACGACCGATTTCAAAGGCGTCATCACCAGTTGGAACAAAGGCGCTGAAAACCGTTTTGGCTACCAAAAACAGGAAATCTTAGGGCAAAATTTTTCTGCATTGTGTGCTAACAAACATGACACATTCTTTCAAAATCAGGTCATTCAGCCCCTCCTTAACAAAGGAGAGCATGAAGTAGAAGTAGAGATGCTTACCCAAAATCAGGATAGATTTTCGGCTCATCTTTCTCTCTCTGTCAAGAGAGATGATGAAGAGGAGAGGATTGGAATGATTGCTTACATCATGGATATTAGCGATCGCAAAAAGGCTGAAGCAGAAATTCTGAAAAACCTCGAAAAAGAGCGAGAACTAAATGAGCTAAAAACCCGCTTCATTACTATGGTTTCCCATGAATATCGCACACCCTTAACAACAATCCTCTCGTCCCTAGAGCTGTTGGAATATTACGGACATTGTTCCACAGAGCTAGAAAAGGAAGAGTATTTCCAGCGAATTCGGGTTTCCATTCAGCGTATGACCGACCTCTTGAATAATGTCCTGACTATAGAGAAATCTGAAGTGGGCAAGTTTATCTTCAATCCAGAGCCACTCGATTTGAGCCAATTCTGTCAGGATTTAGTGACTGAACTACAAGGCAATATAAAAGCAGAACACCACCTCTTACTCACAATCGAGGGACAATGTTCTCAGGCTCAAATGGACAAGAAACTGATGCGCCACATTTTTTCAAACTTGATCTCGAATGCTGTTAAATATTCCCCTCAAGGGGGAACCATTAGGTTTGAGGTCCTCTATCAAGATCAAATCGCTACCTTTTGCGTTCGAGATCAGGGCATTGGCATTCCGTCAGAAGCAATTGAGAATCTCTTTCAATCCTTTTTCAGAGCTAATAATGTGGGCAATATCGCGGGCACAGGGCTGGGCTTATCCATTGTTAAACAGTTGGTTGAAATCCATACTGGTTCTATCAGCGTTGAGAGCCAGCTTGGCTCCGGCACAACCTTTGTCGTCTCATTACCGCTCAAGCCAAAGTCTCTACTAACCAAAACATCTTAATAGCCATCCGGATGGATAAATTTTGCCAGAGATAGGGCTTTTCAGAAATAGTTGAATTGATTGAGGCATATTCTAATGAAAAAAATTTTAGTCATTGAGGACGAGCAATCTGTCCGGTTAAATATCCTTAAAATTCTTAAGTTCGAGAATTTTGAATCTATAGGCGCCGAAAATGGGGAAATGGGCGTGAAGCTCGCTCAAGAGCAAAAACCTGATTTAATTTTGTGCGACATCATGATGCCAGTGCTGGATGGGTATGGTGTCCGAAATGCATTATGCCAAGACCCATCAACTGAAACAATTCCCTTCATCTTTCTGACGGCGAAAGTAGATCGAGCCGATATGCGTTTAGCCATGAGCCTAGGAGCAGACGATTACCTGACGAAACCCTTTAGTCGTGAGGAACTACTAGAAACCATCCTTGCTCGGCTCGATAAACAGGCAGTTGTCCGCAAGCAATTTAAAGAAAAACTTGATCAGCTCAAGGGAAGCATTGCGACATCGCTACCAGCAGAGCTTTTTATTCCACTCCAGAAAGTTCGGTCTTTTTTAGAAAAAATACACACAGAGGAGGCTGCTCTAATCTACCCAACTCTTTTGCCCGAAGCAAAAGAAAGTTATGACGCCAGCTTACGCTTAGAAAAGCTCCTACAAAACTTTTTACTCTATGCGCTACTGGAAATAACAGTTCAAGACCCTTCGCAAGCAGAAGCCTTTCGAGGAAGTTGCACGACTGAAAGTGCCGAACTCATCGCCGAAATAGCCAAGGAAAAAGCCAATGAATTTGGGCGAGGTGCCGATCTAGAGCTACAGCTTCAACCTGCTATTCTTCCAATGCTGGCAGCCAATCTAGCAAAGATTGTTGAGGAGTTATTGGATAATGCTTTTAAATTCTCATCCCCCGGATCTCTTGTGCAAGTGTGCAGTTTGCTAAAGTCCAAGCAGTTTAGACTCAGAATCTGCGACCACGGACAAGGTCTATCTCCTCAAGAGTTAATCGACCTTGATGCTTATGCTCAGTTCGGTCAAAAGCTGAATGGGCTTGGAGGTGCAGGGTTGGGCTTGACCATTGCAAAGCGACTAGCTGAACTGCATAACGGGATATTAGAGATTGATAGCGAACCGTCTATGCATACCACCGTCCAGGTTGCCTTGCCCGTTGCTCCTTAAGACTTCATTCATCTTAGAGATCTCAAGATTCACGAACCGAACCAGCTACTGCCAAAAATTTCTTTGTCTTTGAGCTAATGCTTAATATTTAGACTAATTCTCAAAACGCATTTCTCAAAAAGCATCATAGTTTGGTATAAATTTTTTAAAATATGCAAATATATTGAGATTCTAATATGTCTTAATATTCATCATTCATGGCATAATTGACTAATTCAAAAGAACAACCTGTTCTATCGATATTTAAAGGTCGAGAGCAGAGCAGAATTTTGCATAAAAATTTTAGTCTAAGGGGGGGGATAATAATGTATCAGATTTTAATTATTGAAGATGAGCTTGCAGTTCGATCTAACATTGTTAAAATGCTTCAATTTGAAAACTATGAGGTAATTGGAGCAGAAAATGGCGAAATCGGTTTAAGACTGGCAGAGGAAAGATCTCCGGATTTGATTCTCTGCGACATCATGATGCCTGAGCTAGACGGTTACGAAGTGCGAAGTAGGCTATGTCAAAATCCTGCCACTGCCATAATTCCCTTCATCTTTCTGACAGCGAAGGCTGATAGAGCGGATGTCCGTCATGGTATGGAATTAGGCGCAGATGACTATCTCACCAAACCATTCACTAGGGATGAGTTGATGGGAGCCGTTTCTGCCCGACTGGATAAGAAAGCTACAATAGACAATCAGTTTCAGGAAAAACTCAATATCCTACTCAAGAGCATTACGGAATCAGTTCCGACTTCACTCTTGACACCCATGAATCAAATTCAAAATGTCTTACGGACAATCAATCAAAACTATAGTTGCCTAGATCAATCTGAAGTCCTGGCAATGACTCAGGAAGCCTATGCGTCGAGTATTCGATTAAAACGGTTGCTCCAGGACTTTTTATTCTATGCACTTCTTGAAAACACTTCAAAAAATCCTGAAACACTGAGTTTGCTAGGGTATTACCGCACGAACAGCACTAAACAACTGATTATAGACCTGGCAAGTATCGTGGCGAGAGATTATGAACGATCCGAGGATTTACACCTTCAGCTTGATGAATTTGAGGCTCCTATCCTAGCAGCTAATTTTGCAAAAATTGTTGAAGAACTGCTTGATAACGCCTTCAAATTTTCACCCACGCATACACCCGTGCATGTAGAAACTTCCCTCAGTCCTGACAATTTCAATTTATGGATCGTAAATATGGGTCAAGGATTGACGCCTGAAGAGATTGAAAATCTTAGCGCAGATATGCCCTTTGAACAAAGACTTCATACAACCGATGAACTGGGATTGGGAATAGCGCTTGCAAGACGCTTAACCAAATTATATGGCGGAGAACTAACGATTTTAAGTGAACCCAATCAAAAAACAACTGTTTGCGTTTCTCTACCGAGGGCAACCGGATGAAAATTACGAGATCTCTTACATTGATTTTAATCTCCTCAATCTACCCTCTCCTCCCTGGTGGAGAAAGGGTTCATTCCGCCTCTCCTCACCCAGAACGAGCGAGAGGCGAGAGAAGAGACTGAGGGAGAAGGTCGTGTTCGTGCAAGAGGTCTATTGATGCACTACCGCGTATTTTTGGCTCGCTATGCGTAACATCCTGGCATACGCAAGCGAGAATACAGTGAGAATGTGCACAAGTCTTGATTTAACCTAAAAATTTGTCATGTCCCTGAAAATGCTTAGATTAGGGCTATTGAATGACCAGCTCATCAAGCAAAAAGCCTTTGACATCGGATTCCATAAAGTTGGAATTTCCGCAGTCCCCACGCGCGAAGCACCGCCGTCATCTGCCGCTGCCGAACCCAGCCTCAGCGCACAGCGGCTCCAGCATTGGCTAAACCAAGGACATCATGCAGAAATGGCCTGGATGAGCGATCTGCGTCGTCAAAATATTCAGCAGGTCATGCCAGAAGTACGCTCGGTGATTTCGGTCGCGCTAAATTACTACACGCCCCATGAGCAGTCCCAAGATCCAGCCCATGCAAAAATTTCGCGGTACGGTTGGGGACGAGACTACCACAAGGTTTTAGGGCGTCGTCTTAAGACATTGGCAGCTTGGATAGAAGCCCAAAGCGAAGGGGTAAAGGCTCGCTACTATGTCGATACTGGCCCTATTCAAGAAAAAGTTTGGGCGCAGCAGGCGGGGCTAGGGTGGATTGGCAAGCATGGAAACCTGATTACCCGTCAATACGGTTCCTGGGTATTTTTAGGAGAAATTCTTACTAACCTTGAGCTGCCGTCTGATCGCCCTCATACCGATCACTGCGGCACCTGCACTCGCTGCATGGAAGCGTGTCCTACCCAAGCCATCACGGAACCCTTTGTGGTCGATGCAAATCGCTGTATTGCTTACCACACCATTGAAAATCGGTCAGAGGACATTCCTGATGCGATCGCCCCCCATCTCCAGAACTGGGTCGCGGGCTGCGATATCTGTCAGGCCGTGTGCCCGTGGAACGAACGGTTTGCACAAGAAACAGACGTCCCCGACTTTCAGCCCTACCCTCAAAATTTAGCCCCCTCTCTCACAGAACTCGCGAAACTCTCAGAGCAGGAATGGGATCAGCGGTTTCGAGCTTCGGCATTACGGCGGATTCGACCTGATATGATGCGGCGCAATGCCAAAGCATCATTACCGGAAACCCTCCCTAAACACGCCTGATTCTCGAATTGGTTCGGATGAGGCGATCGCCCTCCAATGGTTTCGCCCATACTTCGGCAAAAAAATTGACGAAGATCGGGTAACTTGTGAGATAATTAACGATTGTGTCTAGCTAAATTAACCGTAAAGACTCATGGCTAAGGGCGTCCGTGTCATTATTACCCTAGAGTGTACTGAATGTCGCTCTAATTCCAACAAGCGATCGCCTGGCGTATCGCGCTACACCACAATGAAAAACCGTCGCAATACCACTGCGCGGCTAGAGCTAAAAAAATTCTGTACGCACTGCAATACCCATACAGTGCATAAAGAAATTAAGTAAGGCATTCTGCGCTGCCTTCCTTTAACCGCAACCTGTTTCAAATCAACCCAGCATAAGTTCTAAGACTATGGCCTACTTTCGACGTCGCGTCTCTCCGATTAAACCTGGCGACCCCATCGACTATAAAGATGTTGATCTTCTGCGTCGCTTTATTACCGAGCGCGGCAAAATCTTGCCTCGTCGCATCACGGGGTTAACCTCTAAACAGCAGCGAGATCTCACCACCTCTATCAAACGCGCACGCATCCTAGCACTGCTGCCCTTCATCAACGCAGAAGGCTAGAGTCTCGTTAGCGGTGCGGCATTAGATTAGGCAACGTTTCAGAAAATAAAGGCTCAGTTCATCTGGGTCTAAAATAGGTTGAATTGAGCCTAGGTCTTAAATATCGAACCTAGGCTTACTGTTGTATATGGGTCAATGAGCCGCTATTTGTGGATAAGGGAACATTAGTCGAGTTTCGAGGCCAAGGGGATACGCCAAAACTAGGCGTAGTGGAGCGACCTGAAGGCAAAAAAAACTGGGTGGTGATGGATGAAAGAGGTCACGCTCATACGCTTCATCCTCGCCAAATTACGTTTACCGCGTCCGACCAGCTGTATCGAGCAGCAGAGATTACCGCATTTCTAAAATCTGTAGATGTTTTTCTAGATCCCTCCAGCCTGGAAATTGCCTGGGAGATTCTGATTGAAGAAGATGGTCGTTCTGTTGCGCCGAAGGAACTGGCACAGCTTTTATTCTCAGAGCAGTCTGTCCCTTGCTGCTATGCAGCCCATCGGCTGTTGAGTGAAGATAAGCTGTATTTTAAGCAAAAGGGCGATCTTTATGAGCCGCGTACCGCAACGCAGGTAACAGATCTAAAGCACCAGATTGAGCGGGAAGCCCAGCGGCAAATTGAGCAAAAGGCATTTTTTGAACGCTGGCAGCGGGCGCTGGCTGGCGAGGTGGTGGAGTGGCAGACGGGCGATCGCCCCTTCCTAACAGCCCTAGAAAAATACGCTCTCTTTGCAGAAGAATCCACAACTCGAGCGACCGCAGCCGATCTCCTCAAGCAAATTGGCCGACAAGATAGCCCCCAATCGGCCTTTCAAGTCTTGGTGGATTTGGGCTTGTGGAGCGTTCATGAAAACCTATTTGTGCGCCGGAGTAACTTGCCCATGCAGTTTTCTGAGAGCGTCTTAGCCGCTGCGCAAGATCGCCTAACCCTCACTCCGCCAGATTTGGAGCTTCATCGCAAAGACCTCACCCGCCTCAAGGTCTACACCATTGACGATGAAAGCACCGCCGAAATTGACGATGGACTGAGCTTAGAAACCCTGGAAAATGGACAACAGCGCGTATGGATTCACATTGCCGACCCCAGTCGTTGGGTGAGCCTAGGGGACGAACTCGACAAAGAAGCCCAGCGTCGCAGTACGACCGTGTACTTGCCCACGGGCATGATTCCCATGTTCCCCATTGAGCTGTCTACAGGCCCTATGAGCCTTATTCAGGGTCAGCTTTGCTGCGCCCTCAGCTTTGGTGTCACATTAGGCGACGATGGCGCGGTTGAGAGTTATGATATTGCGCCTAGCACCATTAAACCCACCTATCGCCTCACCTATGACGACGTAGACGAGATTTTAGAGCTAGGAGTACAGGCAGAACCTGAGCTGATTGCCCTCTCTGCATGGGCAGAGCGCCGTAACGCATGGCGTATGGGGCAAGGAGCCATCACCATTAACATGCCAGAATCGGTCATTAAGGTAAATGGTGATGATATTGACATCACGGTGCTAGCAGATTCTCAGGCGCGTAATCTTGTCGCTGAGATGATGATTTTAGCGGGTGAAGTGGCTGCCAGCTACGGTCAAGCCCACGAGTTGCCTCTGCCCTTTCGCTCCCAACCCCAGCCCGAACTCCCGCCCGAAGAAGAGTTGATGCAGCTTGAGGCAGGCCCTGTGCGGTCTTCTGCCATTCGGCGCTGTATGCCGCGCAGTGAAGTGGGCATTACGCCTGCACGCCACGCCAGTTTGGGGCTAGAGGGCTATTGCCAGGTTACATCCCCCATTCGTCGCTACGCTGATTTGCTGGCGCACTTTCAAATTAAGGCGCATCTGCGGGGTGAACCCCTGCCCTTTAGCGCAGAAGATCTGCCGACGCTGCTGTCTAGCATTGGCACCATCGTGCAAGAGTCTAACTTTATTGAACGCCAGACCAATCGGTACTGGAGTCTAGAGTTTTTGCGTCGTCAGGGCAATACTGTCTGGCAGGCAATGACGCTGCGCTGGCTGCGAGAGCATGAAAGCTTAGCGCTCATTATGCTGGAAGACTTGGGCTTGGAAGTGGCGATGCGGTTTAATCGATCCGTAGAGCTAGGCGAACACCTTCAGGTTAGAGTAATCTCTTCAGACCCTCGCATGGATCGCATTATTTTAGAAGAGTGCCACGAGACAGCGGTTTCCGTTTCTTGAGCGCAGTCCTTGAAATGAGCGTATAGACCAATACCGCCAAGGCAGTGGTTTGAGTCCTTAAACTAGTTGTGTTGCCAATCGCTTCAGGAGTAGTTAAACATGGCCTCTCAAGGGTGCTTAAGGTGGATATCTGCGATACTGGCTGCGGTCGGTTTAGGCCAAGCAGGGATAACCTTGGCTCAAACGGCAATCAATGTAGGTGCTACTCCCGACCGTTTTGAAATTGCGCTGATTGGTGATGCGCCCTATTCTGCGCTCGAAGAGCAGCAGTATCCTAATGTGATTGCGGATATCAATCGTAGTAAGGCGAGTTTTGTCATCCATGATGGCGATATCCAAAGTAGTGCCACGCCCTGTACTGATGAACTGGTGATGAGTCGGCGATCGCTCTACCAAAGCTTCCGTATGCCTTTTGTGTTTGTGCCTGGTGACAACGAATGGACAGACTGCCATCGCACCGGAGGCGATCCGCTGACACGCCTTACTAAGCTTCGGGAGCTAATGTTTGCGACGGACAACAGTTTAGGTCAGACCGTCCTTAAGCTAGAGCGCCAAAGCCAGTCGCCCAAGTATGCCGCCTACCGCGAAAATGTGCGCTGGAGCTATGGGTCTATTTTGTTTGTGGGGCTGCACTTGGTGGGAAGCAACAATAACCTAGGCCGCTCCCCTGAGATGGATCGAGAATTTAAGGCACGTAATCAGGCCAACCTAGACTGGCTCAAGTCTTCTTTTGCTTTGGCACGGCAGCAGCAGCGCAGCGGTGTGATGCTTGTAATGCAGGCGAACCCTGGGTTTGAGCTACCCCGCGAGCAGCACACGGGCTTTAATGATTTTTTAGACGCTCTTTTGCCCGAAGTGACACAGTTTGGTAAGCCCGTGGTTCTGGTTCATGGTGATAGTCACTACTTTCGTATTGATAAGCCGCTAGTCGATTCGCGCAATCAGCGCGTCATGAACTTTACTCGTGTCGAAACCTTTGGGCCACCGGATATGCACTGGGTGAGGGCTACCGTTGACCCAAGTGACCCTAATCTATTTCAGTTTGAACCCGTTGTGGTCAAGGCCAACGTTAACTAAGCTTATTTGAAGACTGGTTCCCAGAATAAAAACCTGAAATGCACTACCTTATAGACAGTCTTTCGCACGACAGGGTTTATGGTAGAAGCGGTCAAACCTCAGTATCAGATTACTTGGATTAATGCGCTGGTTGATATTCCGCAGTCTGCATGGGATGCTTTAGCCCTACCGCTCAAAACGCCTTTTCTAGAATGGGAATGGCTGACTAATCTTGAAACATCCGGTAGCGCAACGGCTAAAACGGGCTGGCTCCCGAATCACCTTACGCTTTGGCGTGGGCAAACCCTGATTGCTGCTGCGCCACTCTACATCAAAAGCCATAGCTATGGCGAGTTTGTCTTTGACCAAGAATGGGCGGATGTCGCCCGTCGTGTCGGACTTAACTACTACCCTAAACTGTTGGGGATGGTACCCTTTACTCCTGCTGAAGGCTATCGCTTTTTAATTGCCCCTAACGAAGACGAGGGGCTGCTGACGGATTTGATGGTGCAGGCCATTGATCGGTTTTGTGAGCGAAACCGAATTTCGGGCTGTCACTTTTTGTTCGCTGACCCTCAGTGGAAGGCTCAGCTTGAGGCGCGGGGCTACACGCCTTGGCTGCACCATAGCTATATTTGGGACAATGGCGAATTTGATACCTTTGACAGCTACCTGAGCGCCTTCAATGCCAACCAGCGCCGCAACATTAAGCGAGAACGCAAGGCGGTGCGGGAAGCAGGCTTAACCTTAAAAGTCTTTACGGGCGAAGAGATTCCTGAATCTTTATTTGGGCTGATGCATCGTTTTTATAACGACACCTGCGAAAAATTTATGTGGGGCAGCAAGTACCTCACTGCACCGTTTTTTCGACAGCTTTATCCGAAGTACGCCCATCGGGTCATGTTTGTGGCGGCGTTTGCCGAAGGTCAAGCACATCAGCCCGTGGGCATGTCCTTTTGCTTAACCAAGGGCGATCAGCTTTATGGTCGCTACTGGGGCAGCGATCGCGATATTGACTGCCTGCACTTTGATGCGTGTTACTACACCCCAATAGAATGGGCGATCGCCAACGGTATCACGCGCTTTGACCCTGGTGCAGGGGGGCGGCACAAAAAGCGTCGGGGGTTCCCTGCCACGGCTAACTATAGCCTGCATCGCTTTTACCATCAGCGCTTTGACCAAGTGTTTCAGCACTATATCGGCGATATTAATGCGGCTGAGCAGGAAGCCATTGAGCAAATTAACCAAGATCTACCGATAAAGCTGAAGCCAGATTCTGCCGCACCTTAACCCTTGGATGCTGGAGTGACTACCACATCCACAATGCTGGCAGAGGATTCAAACGTTGCCCCATGAATTTTAATAGTAGAGCCAACTCGAATCCGCTTGAGTCCCAGAAACAGACCGCTTTCGGTAGAGTAGCCTTTGCCCTCAAGCTTCAGCAATAAATTAGACCCAAACCGCATTTCTGGTCTAGGTTCTGGCTGGGGCTTCACCGATCCATCTGACTGGGTAGCAACAACCGTGGTAGGAATCCTTTCTACTGACTTAAGCGTAAGGGGCAGCAACGCTGAGTTTTTGATCGAGACTGCTACCTTATCGCCCAGACGAAAGGTGCCTGAAATATCAGTGTCGCTGATGCCGGAAATACTGGTTTCTAAGACAACATTGCGCTGTGGAATGCCCACCTTAATAAGCGGCAACCCTTCTGGCCCAGGCCAAAAGCAAAGATAGAGTAACGCCGCGACCAAAATGGCGATCGCGCCTCCATTCATCCATCGGGCTTGAGCCGAGCGGCGGGTGAGAGATGTCACAGAAACCTCTAGCGAATGATTGAACCTTACTTTAAGCGGCACAATGGCGTTCATCGTAGCAAATCTTAGGTCTATCTTTTCGATAATCTGTCAATTTTAAGTGGGCGTGTTAATGCATAGGCTTAGCGTGGTTGGCTTCTGCCTACTTTTCGAGGGTCAACCTTGAGGGAAGTTAAGTCTTCAGAATTCATTGCATCTAGCTCAGCCTGTCTGGTTTTAGAAATGATCATAGGAGCCTGACTGAAAAGCTGATCTAACGTTTGGAGGGCACAGGAGAGCGGATCTCGGTTGAGAGTATGCTCCTGAAATACCGTCAAAAGGCTGAGGGTCATCTCAAAGATGCGTAGGCGCAGGGTGGACAGTTGACCAGCGGGCAAGGCCGGAAAAAGGCTTAAAAAGCCTAGCTTGTCAATATAGGCTTGTTCTGAGTCGGGAATATCAGATCGGCTGCTGTCGATGAGCAAAATCTGCACTGATAATCCCTGCTGGCGGCACCAGTGGCACAATCCATAAATATCTTCTTTGACGGATTGAATATCTATAATCAGCAGTGGCGGCAGTAGATTAGCCGTGGCCTGTAGACCAATAATTTGCTGTAGCTGAGCGCCTGGGACTTCCCAAAGCACGTCTATAGCCTGAGACAGTAATATTTCTTGCCAGATTTTGCCCTGAATGGCTGAAGCATGGATCATCAACGCCTGTTTTCGGGCAGATGGCGAGGCCGAGTGAACGGTTGTGACGTAGCTATGCTTCAGCATCAGTGCCGTGTTGCCAATGGTGATGCGATCGCCATGTTTGAGCAGTACAGGTTCTGTAACGGGCTGTCCGTCCATTAAAGTGCCATTGCGGCTATGCAGATCCCGAAAATAAACGTGACGGTCTTCAAATACGCCCACTACTCCATGAAAGCGGGACGCATATCGGTCAAAAATTTGAATTAAGTTGGCGCGATCGCGGCCTACAGTCCACTCTGTATGTTCTAGAAGTTGAAAGCGTCGCGTATCGCTAGAAGCGACTTGAACAATGAGCTGGGGAGCAGTATCTAAGATCATGGGAAATCAAGGCCCACCTATTTTTTCTTAGTATGGAACCGCTGACATCTAAATCTAGCGTTAGAGATCAAATATTTTTTCGTCAGAGTATATTGTGTTTACTTCAATCTGGCTAAGAGTGGCGCAGCGCTCAAGAGGGTTTGGGTATAGGGATGCTGCGGATCTCGAAAGATTGACTCCGTTTCGCCAATTTCGACGATCTGGCCTTTATGCATGACCGCAATGCGATCGCAGAAAAACCGTGCAACCCATAAATCATGGGTAATAAACAGATAGGTCAGGTCAAATTCATCCTTGAGATCCTGCATCAGATCTAGCACCTGCGCCTGAATGCTGGCATCGAGCATACTCACTGGCTCATCGCAGATGATGAGTTTGGGATGGGTGATAAGGGCACGGGCGATCGCAATGCGCTGGAGCTGACCACCGGACAAGTCGCTGGGGTAGCGGTGGTAGTAGTCATCGGCAGGGGTAAGCCCTACCCGCTCAAACAGCTTTTTTGCCTGGGCTTCAGCTTCTTTGGGGGTCGCTAATTTATGAATCAACAATGGCTCAGCAATGCTTTGCCCCACCTTCATCATGGGGTTGAGGCAGGCTCTAGGGTCTTGGAAAATCATTTGCAGCTCGCGGCGGTAGGCTCGCATTTGGGGCTGGCTCAAGGGCGCGAGATCGATATTTTTGAACAGAACTCGCCCTCCTGTGGGGCGCACAAGACGCAAAATAGTGCGCGATAGGGTGCTTTTGCCACAGCCAGATTCGCCTACTAGCCCGAGGGTTTCTCCGGCAAAAATCTCTAGGTTAATATCATCCACCGCTTTAATAACGCGGCTAGAGTCTTTAGAGAGCAGGCGCGAAATAAAGCTGGAGCCGAGATCATAATGCTGCTGTAGATTCTCTAACTTGAGTAAGACGTTGTGATCTAAACCCTCAACTTTCGGCTCAGGTTCAGCCACGGCTTCGGTTTGCAGGTGCAGAGCGGCCTTGAGCAGAGACTGGGTATAGGGATGGGTCGGCGACTGCAAAATTTGCTCTGCTGAGCCAATCTCTACTATTTTGCCCTGGTACATTACCGCCACGCGATCGCAGTGTTCACTCACCAGCGCCAAATCATGGGAAATCAAGATTAGCCCCATCTGCTGCGCTTTGCATAGACGCGTGAGTTCCTTCAAAATCTGAGCCGAAACCGTCACGTCTAAGCTGGTAGTGGGTTCATCCGCCACGATGAGCTTGGGTTCTAAGAGAAGGGTCAGGGCGATCGCCACCCGCTGCCGCATTCCGCCGCTAAACTCATGGGGATATTGCGCCCACCGATCTGCTGGGATATTGACCGAGGCAAGTGCTGCCAGCACCTGCTCTTTGGCTTCTTTAGCAGAGAGATTGGGCTTATGTACTTTGAGGGTTTCTAGGCAGTGATCTTTAATGGTCATGAGCGGGTTGAGCCGCGTCATGGGGTCTTGAAAGACCAGACCAATGCACTCCCCTCTAAACTTGCGTAGCGCTTGGGGCGATAAATCTAAAACGGACTGCCCCAAAAAATCAACGTGCCCTTCTACCGTACTTTCCGGCGGCAGCAGCCGCAGCAGCGCCCGACCCATCGTAGACTTACCACACCCCGATTCCCCCACGAGGCCAATGCATTCTCCGGCCTTGAGCGCCAAAGAAACATCGTCTACCGCCCATTCATCCTCACGGGAACCGTTACCAGAGTGGCGGGGATAGGCCACCCTCAAGTGGTCGATAGAAAGCAGCACCTCAG
This sequence comes from Acaryochloridaceae cyanobacterium VAR_48_metabat_390, assembly GCA_031422435.1. GTDB lineage: Bacteria > Cyanobacteriota > Cyanobacteriia > Thermosynechococcales > Thermosynechococcaceae > JAAURS01. Next base: position 100,056 of record JANPLU010000112.1, on the reverse strand, counting down.
TCATAGGGGTTACGCAATGGCGGAGTAAACGTCAGGGCAGGCAATCAGATGCCAGTAGCAGCCTATCATCCCATTGATGGAAAGCGTAGAGAAGCGGTGCATTGCCTAACGCCATTCAGACGCATTTTGAGCTTTTTTCCTTCTCTTGGCGTGGCAATATTGACACCAATAGAAGATTGGCCTATGGTTCCAGTCTGCACTGCTGCTTACGACGCTGAGTCATCCTGTCTGCCGCTAGATAACACTGCTCCAAACCAGTGCGATCGCAGTAAGAAAATGCCCAGTGTCACCGTCAGCAGAATCCCCGTTTGAAATTTATTAGTAGGCATCCATTCCAAATTCCCCAGATAGCGTGACCCCATCAGAATGGTATGGATGACCGCCAACACCAATGCAGGAACCGCTAGCCCATGCACCCAGCGCCACCATTTTTGCGCTATGAAGCGGTCAAAGCTGGTGAGCGCCAGCGGCAGTAGACAGGCAAGGGCAACCATTCCTGACCCCATGCCGACTTGCTGAAGCGGCATCAAAAAGGGAACTGCGTCGATGCGCCATGCAAAGGTGTGATCTAGCATGTGGGCGGTGTGGGCGATCGCCAACCCAAACGCCCCCACGCCCAGCACTCGCCGATAGCGCAACAGCCACGGTAGTTGCTGACTCAAAGGCCGAGCCACCAGCGCCAGCATCAAAAGGAGGAGAGCAGCGTGACCCGTATAGTCCACCATCTCGCTGGTGCGGAGTAAGGTCAGGATGCCAATAGCGAGCATCACCCAGCCCCCCATCCGAAAAAGCTGTCCTCGACGATCTGCGCTCATCCAGGTGGCAGAAAGGCCAATGCCGACCATTGAAGGGAGCGTCCCCACCCCAAAGGCCAGCATCGTGGTCGCTCCACTCCACAGCGAACCCGCCGCCGCCGCTTTGATTTGAGCCGCATACAAAAAACCACAGGGAATTAGCCCCCACGTTAGCCCGAGCGAAAACGGCGTAAGCCGATGGGATGTTGCAGAGGCACTCATGAGGAGAGCATTCAGCCGCTGGTGTAGTTTGCCTTGCAGCGGATGAAGGAGCGGCAGTTTAGGCAGCCAAGCGGGTGCAACTTGGGCTAGCCCCATCCAGATCAGCAGAATGCCCGTTAAAAGGGTGATGCCTTGGCGCAGGGCACTGTCAATCCCCGCGAACTGCCCTCCAGCTACCAGCACTGAGCCGAGGGCACCGATCCCTGCGCCGACTAAGGCGTAGCTGGTGATTCGGCCTAGATTGAGAAGGCTGTGGAAGAAGAGCGATCGCCCAACGGTCTTTGTCTCAGGCTGAGCTTCGCTGAGAGACAGCGCGACCGCCAAAGGACCGCACATGCCAACGCAGTGCCCAAAACTGCCCAGAAAGCCCAAGGCCATGACCAGCAGTAAATCGAGAATGGGCTGATTCATTGCGCCAGACCTAAGGATTCTGCAAAACGATCACTGGGGTCGTGTTTGACTGGGGATTAAAATCAGCGCCCAGTACGACACTTCTTCTGGGGCAACCTCAGCAATGGGACGAATCTGCTGATTGGGCATGGTGGCGCGCTCAATATAAAGGGCGCGCTCAAAGAGATCGAGTTCTTGCAATACGGCTTTTACCTTAGCAAAATGTCGGCCTAACTTGATAATGATGGCGGCATCGGCTACAGCAAGGCGATCGCGCAATGTCTCTGCATCTAGCGTGGCAGGCATAATGCTCAGCACGTCGTTGCGGTAGGTGAGTGGGGCACCCAGCATGGCGGCGCTGGCAAAGGTTGAAGAAATCCCTGGCACCACTTCGGTATCAAAGCGGTCTGCCAAACGGTTAAAAATGTACATAAACGACCCGTACAGCATAGGGTCGCCTTCGCACAGCACCGCCACATCACGCCCTTCGCGGAGGTGTTGGGCAATGTGTTTGGCAGATTGGTCGTAATAGGGCTGGGAGGATCGCTCGACGCTGAAGGGTAGGGGCATGGGTAGCTCAATCTGCTCAGGTCGAATAAAGCTTGCCACAATTGCTCGTGCCAATACCTTGCCACTTTCCATTGTGGGGTAGGCAATGACGGGTACTGAGGTTAGAATGCGGTGGGCTTTTAAGGTCAGTAGCTCAGGGTCGCCAGGGCCAATGCCCAAGCCGTAGAGTCGTCCTTGTGATGCCTGAGTCATATTTCCTGCTCCTGAGCTAACGCATTCACGGCTGCGGCTGCCATTGCACTGCCCCCCCGTCGTCCGTGAAGGGTAATAAACGGGATGCCGTGAGGGATTTCAGCTAAAGCTGCTTTAGATTCGATCGCCCCCACAAATCCCACCGGAAACCCTAGAATTAGCGCAGGTTTGGGTGCGCCAGCCTCCAGCATTTCTAAAAGCCGGAATAGAGCGGTTGGGGCATTGCCGATCGCCACTACTGCGCCTTCTAGCCAGGGTCGCCATCGCTCTAGGGCGGCGGCTGAGCGTGTGTTTTGGAGGGTTTGGGCGAGGGCAGGCACGTCAGGGTCGTTGAGGGTACAAATCACGTCGTTGTGAACCGGCAAGCGTTTGCGCGTTACGCCGTTTGCTACCATCTGAGCATCACACAAAATTGGGGCACCTTGGGCAAGGGCTTTGCGTCCGATTGCCGCTGCTTCAGCAGAATAAGCAAGGTCTTTTACAATATCGATCATGCCACAGGCGTGAATGAGGCGCACCGCAACGGTTTCTAAATCTTCAGGTAGAAGCGCTAAGTTTGCCTCTGCGCGAATGGTGGCGAAGGATTTTTGATAAATGGCGTTGCCATCTCGGATGTAGTCCATCATGGCTGTTTGAGTGCCGCGTCGAAGAGCTGCTGGAGTTCGGCGATCGCATGGCGATTCAAAAAGTCTCCAAAAGATTCTTGCAAACTCTGCCGATGCTGTTGGTAAGCGCGAACCATAGCCTCAATTTGCTGGGGTAGCGAGTTTGTATCACTCAGGCGATAGAGCGCCCGACCAAATTTAGAGCCATCGTTTCCGACATAGACCTGGTACGCTTCAGCCCCCTGTTGCTCAGTGCCCACTAGCGTAATATCACCTGATTGGTGCTGGGCGCAGGACTTTTCGCAGCCGCTAAAGTGAATATTGAGAGGGGTATCTAGGGCGATACATCGCTCTAGATGGGCAGTCATGACCTGAGCATGGTGCTGAGTATCCGTCATCGCAGCCTTACAGCCCGTCGTCCCAGAACAGGCCACCATTGCGCCACTCGGATGCGTTGCGTCAGTTTTGAGATTTAAGTTTTCGATCCGCTGCTGTACTTTGGCAATCTGCAAGAAAGGGATATTAGACAAGATCACTGTCTGCCAGGGCGTTAAACATAGAGTGCCATTCCCGTACTGAGTAGAGAGAGAAGCCAATCCTCGTAGCTGCTGGGTTTGGAGCTGACCCAAGGGCAGACTAATCCCAATGTAGGCTAGTCCTGTTTGCTGCTGTGAGTGAATTCCCAAATGGGCGTAGGGGAGAGAGGGCTTTTGAGGCAGATTTTCCACTTCTGAAATCAGGGAAAATCCAGCTTCTTGGATAACGGCGGTAAGGTAGCGCTCTATGCCCCAATCTTTGAGTAAGTCTCTTAAACGCGGCTTTTTCGCGCTACTAGATTGTTGAGCGGTATAGTCTTGGTAAACTTCAGCTAGGGCGGTGAGGAGGGCGATCGCCTCCGCTACCTTCACGCTGACCCCAATATCTTGAGGGGCATCCCCCCGTTCCCCCATACTTAAAAACAGCCTAAAACGAATGCTGCCCTCCCGCTCGAATGCCGCTAGGGTGATGTCGTTGGGGCGATCGCCCACACAAACGCGCTCCCCCCCATCAAAACAAACGCTGAACTTAGGCGAAAGAATAGCAAAATCAGGGCGACTGATGAGGGTACGGTTCCAATCCTGCACCAGTGGGCGCGTATCTAGAAGCGCCCTCTCATCAATCCCTGCCGTAGGGCTGCTCATAATATTACGAATCGCGTCTACTGCCGGAATAGGCGCAGCTAAGCCAACTGATTGCAGCAGTTGCAGCGCTTCAATCGGCAAACCTGCCTGAAGCCCTCGGAGTTGGAGGTTAGCGCGGTTAGTAACTTGGACAAAGCCGTTGCAGAACTGGGTAGCGAGGGTGGCGATCGCCTCACACTGTTGACCATTCAAAAGACCGCCAGGGATCCGAATGCGAGACAAGATGCCATCCTGGGCAGGCGTAGGGCAAAACAAACCTGGACAGGTGGTAGGGATAGTAACGTCAGAAAACAATTAAGGCTCCTTCCCTGTGCGGCGCAGAGAATAGAAAATAATGAATGGCATTTAAGCAACGCCCTCTTCATCGGCATTCTGACTTAGGAATAATTCCCTTACAGTTGCGGCACAGCGCCGGACTTTCACCGGACTTTCCCGACGTTAAGCTTCAGTAATCTAGCATGAGACTCCCCTCTCAAAGCGTTTTAGCGCATCTTTCTTAAACAAGAAAGTCTCACGTTTTAGGCGGGTGTAACGCCCTTCGTCGCTACATAATAAGCTCCAAAACAGTCGCATCGGGGTACAGCCACAGGGTAAACTCAATGGTTGCAGGCTGTAATGTGTGGCGCGAGGGAGAACGACATTTGGGCATTGAATTACGAAGCTACGTTTACTTAGATAGCCTGCAACCGCAACATGCCGCCTACATGGGAACCGTCGCCTCTGGCTTTTTGCCATTGCCAGGAGATACGTCTCTCTGGATTGAAATTTCTCCTGGTATTGAAATCAACCGCATCATGGATGTGGCTTTAAAATCCGCAGCGGTTCGACCCGCAGTTCAGTTTGTAGAGCGCTTGTTTGGACTCATGGAGGTTCACGCCAGCAGCCAAGCCGATGTGCAAGCCGCCTCCCGCGCCATCCTAGAGGCTCTGGGCGTACAGCGGCAAGATTGCCTGAAGCCCAACGTGGTTTCGAGTCAGGTGATTCGCAATATTGACGCCCACCAAGCCCAGCTTATTAACCGCATGGCAAGAGGGCAGATGCTCTTGGCAGGACAGTCGCTCTATGTGATGGAAGTGCAGCCTGCGGCCTATTCTGCCCTTGCTGCCAATGAGGCAGAAAAAGCGGCGTTTATTAATATTTTGGAAGTGCAGGCCGTTGGCTCCTTCGGTCGGCTCTATCTCGGTGGAGCAGAGCAGGACATTATGGCGGCGATGAGAGCTGTCGTAAGCGCGATGGAAAATACGCCAGGACGGGCACACCCCGATCTGATTCAGCCCAGGCAAGCAAAAGAATAATGGCGAATTTAGACCATCTAAAAACGCTGCATTCAGGCGTTTGGCGTTGGAACCACTGGCGATCGCAGCATCCTCACCTCGCCCCAGACCTCAGCCATGCTGATTTAGCCGAGGTTAATCTCAGTCAGGCTAACTTTAAAGGCGCAATTCTAAGCAATGCCAATCTGGTAAGGGCGAATCTTCAGGAGGCGAATTGCGAGGGGGCTAACTTGGCGATCGCCAATCTATCCGGCGCAATGCTCAAGAAGGCAGACTTCACCCATGCCAATCTGATTGGCGCTAACCTACAAGAAGCCCATCTTGTACAGGCAGATCTGCATAAGGCGAACCTCATTGGTACTAACTTTCGGAATGCAAATCTGAGGCAGGCTAACCTAGATGGTGTGCAGATGAGCCGCAGCAACCTTAGCAATGCCGACTTAACCGAAGCCAATTTATGTAGAGCCGTACTTTGTTACAGCACCTTATATCGTGCCATTCTCATTAGCGCTCAGATGTATGGGGCTGATTTAAGCCAAGCAAGCCTACGAGAAGCCAATTTATGCCGAGCCTATCTAGTTAACACAACATTCATTGAAGCTGATTTATCCGCAACTAATTTTGCCTGGGCGAACTTGTATCGAGCAAACCTACAGGGCGCAGCGCTCATCCACACTCGCTTTCGCGGCGCAAATTTATCTCGAAGCAGCTTACGGCACGCAAAGCTGGTGGGAGTTGACTGGGAAATGACAAATCTTGACCAAGCCCAGCTTGATAATCCCGATATGTTCTAAGAAAAACTCTCATCACAATTAGCCTAAAATCACGGTTTCTTAAACCATTACAAAACTTAAATCAGGCAAACTGGGCTGCTTTCAAAACACCAATCGTCTCTAATAATTGCCGATCACAGTCTGGTTCAGGGTTTTCTGCTGTCAGCAGCGTCTCCCCATAGAAAATCGAGTTCACTCCAGCTAGAAAACACAGCACCTGCGCTTCTGGCGTGAGGTGGCTGCGTCCTGCACTCAGGCGAACGCGCGCTTTAGGCATCACAATCCGAGCCGTTGCGCACATGCGTACTAGGTCGAAGGACTCCACATTGCTTTGGTCTGCCAGCGGCGTCCCTGGGATGGGCATCAGCGCATTAATCGGCACGCTTTCAGGATGAGGGTTGAGTGTTGCCAAAATCTCTAGCATTCGGGCGCGATCCTCAAGCTGCTCACCCATGCCGATGATGCCGCCGCAGCAGACGGTGATGCCTGCATTGCGGACGTGCGTGAGGGTTTGGAGGCGATCGCCATAACTCCGCGTACTCACAATTCGACCGTAGTATTCGGGGCTGGTATCAAGGTTGTGGTTGTACGCCGTTAGCCCCGCATCCGCTAAGCGCTCGGCTTGAGGGGGCGTTAGCATTCCTGCCGTTACGCAGGCTTCCATACCCAGTTGTCGCACGCCCTTGACCATCTCTAACATGGCGTTAAACTGCTTGCCATCTGTAATTTCACGCCATGCCCAGCCCATGCAAAATCGATCTGAGCCAAGCTCCTTTGCTTTTTGGGCTGCCGTCAGAACTTCATCAACGGTTTTGAATGGCTCTGGCTTTACTGCTGTGGGGTGATGAGCAGATTGAGAGCAGTAGCCACAATTTTCGGCACAGCCTCCGGTCTTAACGCTCAAGAGGGTTGCAAGCTGAATATCTGTGCCCTGCCAATGTTGACGGTGAATGGTTTGTGCTTGATAGACCAGATCCAGTAGCGGCAGATTGAGCAGGTCAAGAATTTCGGCAGTTGTCCAGTCGTATCGAAGCATTGACATGAGTTGAAGCAGTTGGGTAGAGGTTAAAAATTTCTAAAGAGTAGACGGCATCTACTCTTTATAGTACCGTATATAGTATCATGAGTAAGTTGACAAAGCTAATTCTAAATTTTCTTGCTAGCCCACCAGAAGTACGGTTTGAGGATGTCCGCTATGTTTTGGAGGCATTTGGCTTTCAGGAAAAGAGATCGCGGGGAAGTCACCATATTTTTGAGAATGAAGTTGGCGAGGTGATTATAATTCCGAAGAAAGGTGGGCAAAAGGTAAAAAAGGTAAAGCGATTTTACGTTCAGCGCATTGCTGAATTATTAAAACTGGAGGACTGGCAAGGTGAGTAAGACTACAATTAAGGTTCAGTCTCAACCTTTAGACTACTATCTAAATCTGGATTATCCTGTGACTGTTTATCCAGATGTAGAGGGTGGATTTGTAGCCGAGATCAAAGATCTGCCCGGATGTATAACTCAGGCCGAAACGATAGAAGAGTTGATGGAAAATATCAACGAAGCCCGTGAGTTATGGATTGAGGCGGTCTATGAAAGTGGTAAGCGGGAGATTCCATTGCCTGCGACAGAACAAGATTACAGTGGAAAGTTTGTGCTGAGGGTGCCGAAGTCGTTACACCGTCGTTTGGCACAACAGGCTGAGCAAGAAGGGATTAGTTTGAATCAATATGCGGTTTCTCTTCTGAGTACGGCGTCTGCTTAAGCTGATATTGAACCATCCGATCAGGGGTGACGAATTGAGGATTCCTAATTTTGCTAATGCTTGGGCGATCACCTCTGTGCGGCTATGCACCCCAAGTTTGCAATAAATGCTTTCTAGGTGCCTGCGGACTGTGAGCAGGTAGCGCTCTCCTAGTTGTTCGATGACTAAGCGAATGACTAATTCTTTGCCAGCCTGCTGGATGTGTAAGGGCAAACAAGATTAGGGGAGATTTGAGTCTTTAGTGAGTTCCGTGATTTGATGCTTGGCCCATAACCACAGATGGTTCGGTAGATGAGAGGTGCAGATGAGTTTTGAAAAATAGGTGAAATGAACAGTTTTCTATAAGGTCTTGCTAACCTTCACTATTTCAGCACGATCTCGCTTTAAATATTACCCTGAGCACAAAGTTCGCTAGGGATGCGGTGTGAAGCGGGACACTGTATCTCTAGCGAACATTGTGCGTTGAAATAGTGTAACCTCAGCTGTCTAGGTCGTATGGCTCAAACCCTTGCCAGATAAGCTATCTCGCCTTAAGTTAATACATGTTCTCTACCTACGGCAGTAGCAACTCATAAACCGTACCATAACCATTGACCCCACCATTGACCGTTGTGCCGTAGAACTTACCATCGCTGCTTAGCGTTAAGCCAGCATAAGGATTAACCGCACGGGTATTTCCAAAATTGAGAGTTTTGGTTAAAGGAGGTACAGCACCAGGGGTGTACTTAAAGACCGTACCATAGTCGCTAAGACCACCAAATCTAGTCGTGCCATAAAAGCTACCATCGCTCAGCTTTAACAAGGTTCCATTAGGTTCTCGTCCATTGGTATTGTTAAATTTAATAAGGCTTGTAAAGGTGCCTGTGGGTGTCATTCTAAAGATAGTACCTGCATTAAGAATGCTTCCACCCTGAGAAGTTGTGCCATAGAAATTTCCATCACTTCCTTGTACCAGTCCACCGGTAGGATATGCCCCGTTTATATTATTAAAGTTAAACAGCGTGGTTAGCACTCCCGCTGAAGTTACTCGAAATATGGTGCCATATCCATTGGTTCCCCCATTTTGGGTCGTGCCATAGAAGTTTCCATCGCTACCCTGAATTACTCCAGCATTCGGATTGGCTCCGTTTGAGCAATCAAAGCTCAACAACCGAGTGAATGCACCAGTAGGAGCTACTTTAAATACTGTGCCGCAGCCACTAACTCCACCAGAATAGGCTGTGCCATAAAAGTTTGTATCCGAAGCTTGGATCAGAGCACCAGTTGGGCTACGTCCTGCATTAGTAGAATTGGTAAAAGTAAACAGCTTTGTAAGGGCACCTGCCGGAGACAGCTTTAGCAGCGTGCCCAGATTGCTCGTAGTCCCACCAGCATCGTTTGGACCGTAGAAATTACCGTCTGAACCTTGCAACAGTGTGTAAAAAGGGTTGGTGCCTTGCGTGGAAGTTAACTTGATTAATTTGGAGATTACTCCAGTTGTCGACATTTTGTATACGGTGCCATAGTTATTGTTGGCACCATAAGTCGCTGTACCGTAAAGGTTTCCATCACTGCCCTTTATTACTCCGCCATAGGGGTTTCTGCCATTGCCGAGGTCATCAAAATTCAATAAAATTCTAATGGCTCCGGGGTCGGCTAACTTAGTTGCAATCGGCTTATGAATAACTCTTGAGGGGGGGGTAAGGGTCGCTTATTATTTTTTCTAGAAAGAATAGAGAAAGACGAGTTTGCGGCGATAGCTAGAGTTGTTACAGAGAAAAATGCAGCCAACCCTAATCTATAAACTGACTTCATATTACTTTACCTTAATGAATTAAAATCTTGAGTCAAAGCATCGTTTTTGACAGGCTAATAGTATCAGAACAGCTCAGCAAAATACAACACTTCACCTATAATCTTTAGTAGGTTCTTGGGTCTTTTCTAAATGAGATAAGTAAGTGAAGGTTGAAAAACTGAACTATTCTTAATCACATGAAATGATTTGCCTGTATGAGTTCAAGTCGATTTTGTGTACCCTGCATAAGTTCAGCTTATTGGGAGCATCTCCAGGGTAAGTGCAAGAAAATCAGGTCACCAAGGTGCTAGAGAGGGCAACATAGTTTATCTCTTGGGTCGGTCTAGATGTCTAAAGGTTTTGAAACGCGCTCCCAGCCCAAGAAAACTATAGTAAGTACAGGTATCCAAGCTCCGCACTGCTGTAGATGAGCTAGGTTAGGTGGACGACAAGAAACCCAATCACAAACTAATTTGGGCTGGCTAAATTGAATGAAAGCGATCACATGCGTTGGGCTTAGGGTGGTGATCGCTTTTGCCCATTATCGTGAAAACGATACTCAATAATATTAGGTATGCGCAGACATTTCTCAAGCATTTCCAACAAAAAAGACCAACAATTGCGCTGAACCGGACATACCAATATGGTCAGTTGAGTTGTATGGGGTGTCTGCGTCCGGTGAGCGGGGACATTAGACTTTGCAAAAATCAGTTGCGCATCTTGGTTGACACGCATAATTTATTGTAGCTACGATAAATTATGCAGATTGAATTTGATCCCGTTAAAGATGCCAGTAATCAGGCAAAGCACGGCGTGTCTCTTGCCTTGGCAGCGGAACTCGAAAATCATCAGTTTGCGCCGCGCTAATCGTCGTGAGGTAAAGCACTATGTCGAAAGTCTCTAAGCGAATTTCAATTGTTATGCCGTCGGTAGCAGAAGACAAGGTCATCACGGCTGCGGCTAAGAGCGATCCTGACGCACAGCCGCTTACACCAACTCAACTTAAGGCAATGGTTCCTCTAAAGGCACTTCGCGGTCGTCCAAAATCAGAGAAAACAAAACAATTGATCTCCGTACGCTACAGCCGCGAGGTCGTTGAGTATTTCAAATCAACTGGCGATGGTTGGCAATCTCGAATGGATGACGTGCTATTGAAGTATGTGGCTCAGCAAACTCGTCGCACATGATTTTGGCAGCGAGGACTCCTTATCTGTTAGGTGGAGCGCAGTAGATTGGGTGGCCTAACGTCAATTTAATCGCAAACTAATTTGGGTTGGCTGAATTGGAAGAAAGCGCTCACATGCGTTGGGCTTAGGCTGACAATCGCTTTTGCCTAGCGACTATTCGTGTGGGAAATCTGAAATGGCGGTGAGTGGGCTGGCACTTAAAGAGCATCCAAAATTGTTGCGATGCCCTGATAGATAAATGCAAGCTCATCTTCGGTGATGCAGTAGGGCGGCATTATGTAGAGTACATTACCCAAGGGTCGCAGAAGTAGTCGCTGGGCGATCGCCCGTTTGCGAATCTCCAGCGAAAGCTGGTTGAGATAGCCAGGATTTTCGGTGATCAAGTCCATGGCGGCGATCGTCCCTGTCACGCGCAGATTCTTAAGTCGAGGATGGTCGGCGAGTTTTGTTAGGTGTTTCTTATGGTGAGTCTCCATCTGCTGAAAGGCTGGTTCATTGTCAATCATCAGCTCTAGAGACGCTAACGCCGCTGCACAGCCTAACGGGTTTGCGGCATAGCTATGACCGTGATAGAGCGTCTTCTGCGGATCATCACTGTAGAAGGCATCATAGATTGTCTCTGTGCTAATGGTTGCCGAAAAAGGCAAAAAGCCCCCTGTAATACCTTTGGAGAGGCAAATAATATCGGGGTTCACCTGAGCTTTAGTGCAGGCAAACCAGTCTCCGGTACGACCAAATCCGGTCATCACCTCATCAAAAATCAGAAGGGTACTGTGGGCTTGGGCGATTTTCTGGAGCTGCTGCAAAAACGATGGTCGACACATTTGCATCCCTGCAACTCCCTGCACTAACGGCTCAATAATGATGCCTGCATAACGCTGTGGCTGCTGGGTTAGGGCCTGCTGAATTTGCTGAAGAATGGCCTGTTCGGTTTGGTCTGCGCTGTCATCCTGTAAATGGGTGGCAGGGTAGGGCACAAACGCTACATCAAATAAAAGTGGGGTAAAGGCATCGGTAAAGAGCGATCGCGCACCAACTGCCATCGCACCAAAGGTATCCCCGTGGTAAGCCCCCTCAAAGGCCAAAAAGGTCGTGCGGGGCTTACCTTGATTTGACCAATACTGGTACGCCATTTTAAGCGCCACCTCGATCGCCGTTGACCCATTGTCTGAATAAAACACGCGGGTGAGAGATTTAGGCAAGCGCGCCGTGAGCCGCTCGGCCAGTTGTTCGGCCGGATCGTGGGTAAACCCAGCAAAGATGACTTGTTCTAGCTGCTTAGCCTGGTGATAGATGGCTTCAGCAATTTTAGGATGGGCATGACCGTGTAGATTCACCCACCAGCTTGAAATACAGTCTAAGATATGCTCGCCAGTCTCAAGCTCTAGCCATACGCCTTGGGCAGATTTCACCTTTAGGGGCTCGGGAGCCGTTTTGGATTGGGTGTAGGGATACCAAAGATTAGGGTGCATAAGCCTTTCAAAAGGTCTATACCATTATGCTTGAAGGCTGCGCCCTAGTAGACAAGCCACTCTCTAAGGCGGTCTGAAGTGACCTCATTTAAGAGCCTGACTTTTCCCATTGGAAGTGATCCAATCTCAGCAACAACTGGTATGGCAAGGGCTGACTCCCTCAGCCCTTGACGACTCGGCTATGCCCCTTTTTTAAGCGCCTCTGTTCCTGGCCCCACCGTTACAATCACCAGCTTATCGGGTTGAATGAAGTCTTGAATGACCTGCTGAACTTGCTGCGCCGTCACTGCCCCAATTTTATTGGGGAACTGACTTAACTCTCCTAACCCTAACCCCACAACCGTATTGCCCAAAATAGCATCAGCGACGCTGCTAGGATTTGCCAACTCTACCGGATAGCTATTTTTAATAGAGCGCTTTGCATTCTCCAGTTCCGTTGTAGTAATGCCCTGCGTCCGAAGCTGCTGAAGCAAAACAATGGTGCTGTCAATTGCCTTCTGAACATCCTTAGGCGCAGTTTGCATCGAAATTAAAAATGGTCCAGGGTTTTGACCCGCAGAAAAGCCGCTGGAGATGCCGTAGGTGAGACCTTGGCGATCGCGGATCTCAGTTCCCAGACGACTAGAAAGCGTGTCTCCCCCCAGCACTTGATTGAGCACCAGCGCCGCATAGTAGCGTGGGTCTTTACGAGAAAGGCCACTGTAGCCTAAGTAGGTTACAGCTTCAGCTTTGCCAGGAATTGACTTATTCACGTAAGTCGTCATCTTAGGCAGCGCTACAGCGGGGAAATTCATCACCGGAGGCTGACCTGCCGTGCGCCATTCACCTAAGGCAGACTCTAACAGCGACTTCACCTGAGCCGGATCAAAATCCCCCACCAAAGAAAGCACCGTTGTATCGGGTCGATAGTAGCGCTGATGGAAAAGCGCCAAGTCTTCGCGAGTAATACGCCTAAGGCTATCTGCGGTCGGAAAAGTATGAAACGGATGATTTTCAGGATAAATCGCCTGCTGAAATGTACGCCGACCCAACTGCCCCGGATCGTCTAGCGCAGCCTTCAGCCCCACCAACGACCGTTGACGACTCAGCTCAAGCTGCTTCTCGGGGAAGGTCGGATGCAGCAGCACATCCGCTAGGGTTTCTACCAAAATGGGGAGGTCTTGCACCAGCGCACTGCCCCCAATGCCCACCCCCTCTCGACTCGCACCAAAGCCCAAGCTTGCACCCCGATCTTCGAGACGCTTTGCCAAGGCTAGGGCGCTCTTGGCCTCAGTGCCATTCATTAAATTACTCGCCGTTAAGCCAGCCAGCCCTGCTTTAGCAGGTGTGTCAAAAATGGTGCCAGCCCTAATATTGCCGCTGAGGTTTACCGTTGGGGCACTGTGATCGGGCAGCAGCAGAACCCGTAGCCCATTCGATAACTTCAAATCCTGCGGGAGAATATCGGCAGCAGAGTCTGCATCTTGGGCGGGGGGTAGATACTTGGCAACCTCCGCAGGGTCTACAGGTGCTCCCGCGCTAAAGTTTTCTGCTATGCGCCCGCCAGTGCTTGGGCTAGAGGTTCCAGCCTTGCCATCTGGGAGGGTGGGTTCAAAAAAGCCAACGGTCTGCTGCTCTGGTTTGAGGTAGGTCTGAGCCACGCGCAGAATATCGTCTGGGGTGACGCGCTCCATTGCGGCTAGGTAGCGATCGATGTAGCGGTAGTCCCCTGCCACGGTTTGGTTGTAGCCCAACTGAGTCGCCTGACTCGAAATATCCTGATTGCCTAAAATGAGGCTTGCCCTAAACTGTGATTTAGCCCGCTCCAGCTCCTCAGCGGTGACAGGCTTTTGACGAATTTCAGCCAAAGACTGCTGAAGCACCGTCTCGACCCGCGAAAGGGGTTGCCCAGCGGCGGCGACGGCTGAAATGTTGTACCAGCCTAAATCAATCATCTGAGCGGCATAGGCTCCAACAGAGCTAGACAAGCCTGTTTCCACGAGATCTTGATAGAGTCTAGCGCTACGGCCTCCTGTTAAGACTGCATCCATCAGATCGATCGCCGGAACATCAGGATGATTCACGTTCGGCAGTGGATAGACCGCGTTCAAGAGTGCGTTACTCCCAGGCTGCCTCAGAACAATCGGCTCCTTAGACGCAGGCTGAGATGCACTCGCAGCAGAGTTTACGCTTGCCGAAACTAATGGCTTAGCGCCTTTAGAAAGTTTGCCAAAGGTCTGGGCTGCAATCTTGAGCGCATCGGCAGTCTTAAAATCGCCTGTCACCACAAGGGTTGCATTTTCAGGACGATAGTAGGCCTTATAGTGGTTTTGAACCTGCTCAAGGGTGAATTTTTCAACATCTGCCTTGCTACCGCCCACTGCCGCTCCGTAAGGACTATTCGGGAAGGCGGCTTTCATGACGGCTCGACCCAGACGGTAGCTAGGGCTGTTTTCGTAGCCTTGCAGTTCTGAAATCACCACGCGCTTTTCGCTCTTAAGCTGCTCTAAGCCGATGACGGTATTTTGCATTCGGTCTGCTTCTAGAGTCATCAACGCCCCTAGCTTGCTGCGCTCTACGGTGCCGTAGTAGGCCGTCTCGTCGTAGCTGGTAAAGGCATTTGATTCGCTGCCCAACGCGCTGAATAACCGACCAAACTGGATGGGGCGTGCTTGGGTGCCCTTAAACATCAGATGTTCTAACTGGTGAGAAATACCGTTAATTCCTGGCACTTCGTTACGCGAACCCACGCGATACCAAACCTGTACACTTACCACAGGCGCCGTATGCACCTCTTTTGTGAGTACCGTCAGGCCATTGCTCAAGACCGTTTTCTTGACCCCATCCGTCATCGAGAGCTTAGCGATTGGTGAGGATGCGGCGATTGCTCGATCGCCTAGTTCTGCGCTAATGCTGTTGCCGCTCCACAGCGTCAGGTTCCCAAACAAAAAACTTAAGAGCAATCCGAGAAGCAAATAAGGACGTAGTTTCATGAAAACAGACATGATGGGTATCCAGAACAAAGACAGTTAAGCATTGCCACAGCGTTAGAGCAATAAACAGCGCTAGGGCAACACAGTATTGCTACTGTCAGTTTAAGGGATTCTCTACTCTTGCTAATCTTGCCTCAATCAAAAGAATATGATTAAGTCCTAAACCGTCCGTGAAATGAAGCTTAAGGGCGTTTTGTCTTGAATCGCTGAAGCATAAAACCGACCGCACCGATGCCTACAATAGCTCCTCCAATGGCTAAAGGTGCTAGCCACGGTGAAAGTTGACGGGTGGAAGAAATCGCCTTTTGCGAAGTGGCACTGGCTTCACTGTGGCGATACTGACCCGCTATTTTTTCTGTGGGGGAACTGGTTGTAGACGCTGCCCCAGCTGTAACGATCACGGTATAGTTCAATTTAAAGGGTTGAAAGTTGGCTCCTGCCTTCGGTTTGCCGCTCAATTCCAGCTCATACGCACCAGGTTTCGGGAATATAATTTCAGCACTGGGAATGCCTTGATACGTCTCGACTGCGATCGCCTTAAGCGATCGCTCTAGAGAGGGCACTTCCCCTTCTTCATGGGGTTCGAGATGAATGGCAAGTTTGCAATCACACTGAGCCAATGGAATAATGGCGCCTCCCCGATGAGTGAGCGCAAACCAAGCCTGAGAAGGCTCTCCTGCCTTGGGATTGTGATGCGGCTCGATATGGAAGGTTGCCGCCACATCTTGAGAGACTTTAATGTTGTGGGCTAGGACTGGAGCCGCCAGTGGCAGCATCAACATTACCACTACGGTGCTATGGAAATAATTGAGCCGAACCACAAGGGTCTCCAAATAAATCAACTTGCAGCGTGCTGCACGTCAATGTTTGACTAGATGTATTGAATTAGCAATTTGTCCACTCATACTTATAGTTAATGATTTTAGCCTTGAAACCGCTGTACCCCCAACGAAATGACTTATACAGATTCATTGCTCAGAGATAAGCTCACAATTTTGCATAGAATAGTGACCGATATTGTTGCGATCGCCCTCCATGAAAACAGAACCCTATCTGCCCTCGTTTCCTGTTTCTACCACACCGCTGCCGCTTCAGGTGTCGGTAGTGATTCCGGTTTATAACGAGGTGGAGAGCGTGCCGCGCTTGGTGGAGGCGATCGCCCAAGTTCTCCAGACCGAGGGATTAGCCTACGAAATTATTGCGGTGGATGATGGTTCTAGCGATGGCACCACGGCACTACTCAAGCAACTGGCGCAAGAGCGGATGGATTTAAGGGCGGTGCTGCTGCGACGCAACTATGGTCAAACCGCCGCAATGTCGGCAGGTTTCCATCATGCTAAAGCCCCTGTGATTGTAACCCTCGATGGTGATTTGCAGAATGACCCCACCGATATCCCGAAGCTGCTCGCCAAGCTAGATGAGGGCTATGACCTGGTGAGCGGCTGGCGTAAGAATCGCCAAGATGCGGCACTAACACGCCTATTACCTTCCAAACTTGCCAATGGGCTTATCAGTAAAGTGACGGGTGTGCAGCTCCATGATTATGGCTGTTCGCTCAAAGCCTATCGGGCAGAACTACTGGCAGATATGAATTTGTATGGCGAACTGCATCGCTTTTTACCTGCTCTCGCTTTTATTGAAGGAGCCAAAATTGCGGAACTGCCCGTCAGCCACCACGCCCGTCAGTTTGGCACGAGTAAGTACGGACTCAGCCGTACCTTTCGGGTACTGATGGATCTGATGACCATCTACTTTATGAAGCGGTTTTTGACGCGACCCATGCACGCCTTTGGCTGGTTTGGCCTAGTTTCCACTGCTATTGGTCTAGGGCTGGGGCTACACCTAACCTATGTCAAGCTCTTTTTAGGGGAATCTATTGGCAATCGTCCGCTGCTGACGTTGGCGGTACTGCTGGTACTGGCAGGTCTGGAGCTATTTTGCTTTGGCCTCCTCGCAGAACTAATGATGCGCACTTACCATGAGTCTCAAGGGCGCACTATTTACCGGGTGCGGGAAGTGGTTGGGTCAAAGGAGATGGACAATAATACAGCGCTCTAAATTCACGATTCTAAGGTTCTCGGATATTTTGACTCAGTACGTCTTTGAACGTTGGGCAGTAGCCTGTTTGGTTGAATGTTTTTGGACTGATTGGGTGAGCATATTGAAAATGGCGATAGCTCAGGCAGAAGTAGTCCCAGGCTCCCATGCGAATGTTAAACAACCGAATTAGCACACTCACAAGCCAAGGCTTTAGGTCAAGCTGAAAGTAAATGCGCTTTTTGGCAAAGGTGCAAAGGGTTTCAATTAAATTATTGGCGGTCATTGCCGCATTACCCAGCACCAGGTTGCGAGAGGGCGCTAACTCTGGATGCTGCACAATTTGCAGCACGACGGCTGCAATATCCTGGGCATGGATAAAGTGAAAACTACCGTCTATCTTGAGAAACCGAATCAGCGCCGCCCATTTCAGCACCTCCGGTAAACCCGATGCAAAATGAGAATAGGGCTTGTGGCGATCACCCCCTACCACCAGCGTCGGAAACACCGTAAATACCGGAAAAGCTAACTCCATTGCCATGAGCTTTTCGTAACAGATGGCCTTAGCCTTGACGTATTCAGTACCGAGACTTTTGGCCTCTGGCAATACCTGCTCATCTCTGCCTAAGATACTGGCAGTCGAGAAATAGACCACCTGTTGGCAGACCTGCGGGTTGAGCATCTGGATCAGCTCTAGCGTTTTGGTGATATCTAGGTCTGGGTCGCCCCAGCCTGTAGCGACCAGCACCGCACAATGAATGGTAGAAAGTAACTCGCGCAGGGGTTCTAAGTTTCGTAGATCAGCCTGCACAATATGAATACCAGGACGAGTATTTACCGGAACGCTCAGCTTATGGGGTTCTCGAAGCACCAAGAACAGCTCATCATCGGTGTGTCCAATAAAGGTTTCACAGAGATAATGCCCAATGCAGCCGCTTGCGCCCGTAATTAAAATCCGCCGTCCTGCCACGTCTGTTCCTAATTGCTGCAATGGATCAATTAAAAAATGGATGTCTCCCGACCTGGCAGACATCCATCTAGTTTAGAAGCGTCACTTGCCTACTTAGTAGCGGTATTGCTTCACCGTCTCAAAGAAGAATGCCGCATTTTCTTCGGGGGTGGTGGGCAAAATGCCGTGGCCTAGGTTCATGATGTGCTTATGGTTGCCAGCTTTGCGGATGGTGTCATAAATGCGATCACGGATAAAATCTTTCGACCCAAACAGCACCCCAGGATCCATATTGCCCTGCACCCCCATATCGGGACCTAAAATAGCGCGGGCTTCTGCCATGTCTACCGTCCAGTCCACGCTAATCATGTCAGCACCAGACACCGCCATTTGCTTCATCACGCCAGCGCTGCCGCTGACGAGCAAAATAAACGGCGTATCGGGATGGGTTTGCTTGACCTTTTGGATCACCTGCTTTTGATAAGGCAGGGCAAAGGTTTCGTAATCTTGGGGGCAAAGCTGCCCTGCCCAAGAGTCAAACATTTGCACCACCTGGGCACCACAGTCAATTTGGTAGCCAACATAGGTGGCGATCGCATCGGCAAACTTAGACAAAATCTGATGCAGTAGCGTTGGGTCAGAAAACGCCATGCCTTTGATGACAGAATAGGTCTTGGAACCCTTCCCCTCGACGGCATAGGCTGCCAATGTCCAAGGTGCGCCCACAAAGCCTAGCACCGTAGCCTGATTGCCCACCTCTGCTCGGAGCGCCTTCAAAATGGTTTTGATAAAAGGCAAAGATTCTTCAGGGCTAAGTGGAGTCAAAGCATCAATCTGTGCCTGAGTGCGAAGCGGCTCATGGATAATAGGGCCTTTCCCTTCGGCAATATCCATATCAATGCCCATCCCAGGCATGGGGGTCACAATATCTGAAAACAGGATGACGCCATCGGGGGCAAAAGCGCGCCAAGGCTGAAGAGAAACCTCGATCGCAACTTCAGGAATTTCAGAGCGCTCTCGAAAAGACGGATATTTTTCCCGCAGATCTCGGTAGGCTTTCATATAGCGCCCTGCTTGGCGCATCATCCAGACGGGTGGGCGGTCTACAGATTCGCCACGAGCCGCGCGCAGCAGTAACGGCGCATCTTGGGTCATAGTAACCATGAACTTAAAATCTCCTTCTCAAACACAGCTCGGCGAATCCACGACTTTCAGCACTTGCACAGTCAGGTTGTGAGTCAGCCTCTTTGTCAACGCCCACGGCATAAGCAATGCATTGCTCAGTGCCCACGGGCGTAAAACAAGCCTTGCTCTCACAAGGCTGACTCGTTACTAAAACGATTTGCGCCAGATCTAGTTTAGGATTGATTGCTGATCTTTCAGCGGAAGGTTAATAATCTAAAGCACTTACCCAGCGCCCCGCTTAGATAACCCTTATGGGTTCAGCGCTGTTTGCAGATGAATCATGCCCAAAGACGATCGCCACCCCTCAAGACGGTCGCGTTTGATCCAATACTTCCTTCATCCCCTCGATGGTGCCTAACACCGAGCGTGGATCTAAAAACAGCACCTTGCTGCTCTCGCTCTGCCCGATTGCCGTCCCCATGTCTAAGTAATTCTGCGCTAGTAAAAACTGGAGGGCAGCATAGGCTTGCGGATCCGCTTCCAGAGTGCTGCTTAAAAGCTGCATCGACTCGGCGATCGCCTGGGCACGCAATAACCGCGACTGTCGATCGGCTTCTGCCCGTAGCAATACAGACTGCTGCTGCGCCTCCGCATCTAAAATCACCGCCTGCTTTTTGGCTTCTGCGGCTAAGACCTGAGCATCTGCATTGCCCCGCGCTGAGTTTACTGCCGCCTCGCGATCACCCTCTGAGGTCAAAATAGAGGCTCGCTTGCGCCGCTCGGCAGACATTTGCAGCTCCATTGAGTCTTGGACGGCTTTAGAGGGCGTAATGTCTCGAATTTCTACCCGCGTCACCTTTACGCCCCACGGGTCAGTAGCAGTGTCCAATTCTTCTAGCAAAATGTCGCTAATCTGGCTGCGAGCGGTAAAGGTTTGATCAAGCTGAAGCTTACCAATTTCGCCGCGAATTTGGGTTTGCACTAAGTTCACCATCGCAAACTCTAGGTTTTGAACCTTGTAGTACGCCCGTTCCATATCAATGATTTGCCAGTAGACCACCGCATCTACCGTAATGCTGACGTTATCTGCTGTAATGCAGGACTGGGGCGCAATATCCAGCACCTTCAGCCGCAGCGTGTCTTGAAAGACGATGCGGTCTAACCCTGGCACAATCACATTTAAGCCCGGATCCAAACGCTTCTTAAAGCTGCCCACCCGCTCCACCAGCGCAGAATTTCCTTGATTCACAATCCGCACAGAAGAGGCTAACCCTGCACCGCTTAGCCCCAAAATCAGCAGCAGCAAAAACTGTCCCATACCCGTTTCTCCTCGATGTAAACACTTCACCACTCCGGCATTACCACCAGCGTTGTCCCTTCACGACCTACCACCATGACCTTGATGTTCGGCGCAATTTCTACGGTCGGGTCTGCACAGGTTGCCGCCCAAGGGCTACCTTCATACAGCACTCTTCCTTTCTCTCCAGGGGCGATCGCCGTTAAGGTGGTAGCCTCCTGAGAATCTTGCAGAATTCTGGGCACCTTATGAGGCATAAAGCGGCGCACCACAAAAATACTCACCAAAGACAGCCCCATCCAAAGGGCAATCTGCCAGCTCAACAGATTAGGAATCAGCAGCGAGACAAATCCTGTCGCAAGGGCACTTAGCCCCATCACCATTTCAACAAAAGCGGTAGGGAAAATTAGCTCTAGCACACACAGTGCTAGGCCCAACGCAATCCAGAACCCTGTCACTGCAACCATGTATATTTATTGTTTAATTGATGGCTGATCTTGACGTTTCATCCTCAATCACAATCATAGGCGCGCACTGTAGCAGTATCGCCAAATATTACTTTTTAGCTTTAGCCTTCTCTGACAAGTTACGGGGTAGAACTGCGCACCCTTCATCAAAACACTCTTTTGGAGGGGGAACGCTCAGCGAGCATGAACTCGAATGGTTCGCCCAAGCGCTAGGCATACGGCTGAATTTGCCCATTGTGCAGGATGTTAATGAGTCGTTACAAAAATATTTTATGCTGGGTAGACTGCATCCTTTAACCCAAAGATGTTTTGAGCTAACTTGACCTTTCAAGGAGAATACAATGTCAAATCTTGAACTTCCAGCCATTACCGTAAAACTTCTGGAGGCAAAAAAAGCAAAGGGGTTAACCTTTGCAGATTTAGAGCAGGTAATGAGTCAAGACGAAGTTTGGATTGCTGCTGTATTTTATCGACAGGCAAGTGCTTCCGCAGAAGAGGCCAGTCAACTGCTGTCTACCTTGGGACTCAGCGAGGCGCTAGTACCCGAATTAAC
The DNA here is from genome assembly GCA_031422435.1 of Acaryochloridaceae cyanobacterium VAR_48_metabat_390. Taxonomy (GTDB): domain Bacteria; phylum Cyanobacteriota; class Cyanobacteriia; order Thermosynechococcales; family Thermosynechococcaceae; genus JAAURS01. The sequence goes on along the minus strand of JANPLU010000112.1, from coordinate 78,472 downwards.
CGCGCCTCCGGTTAAGGGGCTAGGTCCCGTTGTGCCTACTGACCCACTCATCTACCGCTTCTATGAAATTATGCAAATTTATGGGATGCCCATGAAGGACATTATTCAGGAAAAGTTTGGGGACGGGATTATGAGTGCCATTGACTTTACGCTAGATATTGAAAAAGAAGCCGACCCCAAAGGCGATCGCGTCAAAGTAATCATGAATGGAAAGTTTTTAGCTTACAAAAAGTGGTAGCCCAGGGCAGCTTAAGCAATACAGCCCTGGATGTGCGGCTGCACTAGAAAATTTTGGCCTTTAAAGATCTGATAGAGATCAACATCTTTTTCTAGCAGGCACGCATGACCACTTTTGGGCAAGATATGACGCTTGGCATTGGGCAACAGGCTGCTTAGCTGTTGGGCATCTGAAACCGAGGGTAACAGGCGATCGCTCCCACTTGCAATAATCAAAACGGGCTGCTGAATTTTATTGAGGGGTAAAGCGTCCAGCTCAAAAGACCGTAGTAGCGCCATCCGCCACAGCGAAGTTTCCTTCGGCACGGTTTTCATTGCCTTAAGCAACGCTCTGCGGTCATCTGGCAAAATTCGCTCCAACGCTGCCAGGGAGGGCAATAACCCCACCGCCGAAGACGCATAAAGAAAGTCTGGAAACCAACGAATTAACTGGCCTCCCCATCGCATTAAAGGCTGATGATAAAAGGAAAAGGCGGGATTTATCAGCACAACGTGGCTAAATAGATGGGGGGCGTAAACCGCCATTTTTAAAGCCAGACAGCCCCCAAAAGATTCGCCGCAAAGGTAAATTGGCTGGTCAGCTGAGCGCTGGGCGCGTTCTCCTTCAACCAAGGTCACCACCTTCTCAGTTAATTCATCCCAGCACATTAAATCATCGGGCGGAATCGCCAGACATCGAATGTCAAACCCCGTCTCTAGTTTTGCGGTTTGGGTATAAAAAAGCTGGCCTGTACCGTCCATCCCTGGCAAAAAGACAAACAGGGGTTTCTCAGGACGGAGCGGATGAAGCGAACGGGGGGCTAGAAAGCGAATCTGACCTTTAGCGTTTGGCATTAAGACACCCCTCATGGTGCAGCAAAGACTTGATGTTTAAGTAGGATGCCCATAAGGGTGATGCATTTATGGGATTGCGATCACAATGCCCCAGTATCTACTGTCTCACCAACGCGGTTCGATACTCCACGCAGCGAACCACTAAACTCATCCAAAAGGCAGAACCGATTTTCTATCACGAGTGCCATACTAAAAAATTGCAGGTTTTACTCGTCTACTATCATTTAGCGACAGACAAGGCTAAATTGATCTAAAAAGCAGGTTTAGATGCAGAATTGCTCTATTTCTTTAGGTTAAACGCTAGATGAATAAACATAAAATAAACTGCATCTCACCCCAAAAACTTGCCAAGCACATCGTACATTACAAAATAGCGACGTTTTTTCTGAGTCACCAATTGAGGAGATTATTATGCCCGTCATGAAACGCTGGGGCAGCATTGCACTATCTATCTGCCTCTGTGGTCTAGTGTTTTTCAGTACAGGCTGCGCGAGTCAGCCTCCTTCTCCCTACGCCCAAGTTCAGCAAGAGACCACCCAGCGGGGGGCACCCAAGGCCATTGCTAAAACGGCAACTCAAGGGAGTCAGTTTAATCAGTATTTTCCCAAACCAGCGAATGGGTATGAGCGGGTCTATGCTCAAGAGAAAAAGGGGTTTGCCGAGGCCAAGCTCAATAAAGATGGCAAAAATGTCGCCATGCTTTCTATCTCTGATACCAAGAGCTTACCCAGCGCCGCCCAAAAATATGCCAGCAGCACGACCGATATTTCAGGGTTTCCGGCGTTAGAGATTGGCACCACTCAAACGGGGGTTTTGGTGGGCGATCGCTATCAGGTTAAGGTACTGTCGCGTGATCCATCTTTTACCAGAGCTGAACGTCAAGCATGGCTTAAAAAATTCGACCTCAACGGGCTTTCAAAGCTGCGTTAATTCCGTAAAAAACTTCTGGAGTTCTTATGAGTAAGCCCATTTACGAACTAGTTGATGAACTCCCCAATCGTGGAGTGACGGTCATGGCGCTGCGATCGCTTGACTTTGTGGTTCCTGGTGAGTGGAACAACCTCATCGGCTTCAACAACACCATTACTGCCGTCACGGGTGAGTCTGACCCTGCCATGGTTCAGGCCATTGGCGAACGGGCTGTCGCACTCTTTAACGACAAATCTCAGGGCTACCAAAATGCTTTATGGCTTTACCAAACGGTCGACAGCGCCTCCGGTGCCCTAGGCGCGGCGGCAATGGCAAATAAAGTAGGTCAAGATATCTCCTTTCTGGGATTCTTGAAAAATCTTACGCCCAAGCCCGAAAAAGCTCAAAGCATCGACTTTTCGGTCAAACTGGTGGTTGAACTGGTGGCCTTCTGCCAAATCAACGGCATCCCTGGCGACAGCATTGGTGACTTCTTGGCAGCGCTGGGTGACTACGGCGGCGAATCTCTGATGCGGATGGCGGCGCTGGTTTGCTTTGATGGGTTAATTCCGCTGGGGCCAGACTTTGCCCTGAAGGGACTCTCTTCGCTCCAAACGATGTCGCCTAAAGAATTAGAGGACAACAGCACGTTTAAGGGAGTGCGGAAGCTGATTCCGGGGGGAGATTCTGCCGGACAGCTTTCGTTTATCACCAGCAGCGTTGATTCCGTGAAAGGGTGGATGACCAACTTTGTAGATTCTCGTGGATTAACGCCCGAAAGTGTGGTTGATAATCTGACAAAGTTTGTGGAAGTTTCTAAAGATAAGCTCGATTATTTGGGCGCATTTCTAGATATGACCACAAACTACTACACCCATACTGGCACCCAAACCCTTGCAAGACGGTTAATTGAACGTGCTGTTGCAGAGCTTTAAGCGAGGTTGCGTATAGACGTAAATCTTAAAGTTTCCTTTCTGTAAAGGTTTTTGCCATAAGCTGATTCATAAATCCCCTCTGAGGAGGGGATTTTTTTAGACTTTTTACACGATAGCTCTAGAAGGTAATTGCTTTAACCCCAACACAGTTTGGGAGTCAGGCATTTTTACCAAAAGGAACTATCTCCGGCATCAAAGAGAACGGCTCACGAGAGAAGACGAGCGCTTTTGGCATGTGGAGAAGATAAACAATCCGATCGTTTGGCTGCCATGCTTCATCCGCCTTGACAAAGCGTAAATGATCTTGGCGAATCACAAGGACGGGGATGAGCTTGTCGATTTTAGAGAGTGCAACCAAATGCACACACTGCCGCTGAAATTGATCAGGGTCTTCATCTAGTAGCGCTTCGCCTACTTTGACCTCCTTCACCGTAATATACTGATTCCAATCTTTTACAGAGACTTGCAGTGAAAACGCCTGCATCACCGCTGTAAAGGCAATCTTTTCAGTGGGTACTGTAAGGGGTGAATCAATAGGCGCTCAAGTAATGCTGCCAAAACCCGTGGGGGACGAAATTCTTCTAAGATACGCTGCGCTAACACAGCATTAACTTCTGGGTTGCTTGTGACCGTCAGAAATGAGCCAACTTGTGCAACCCCTGCTTCACTGAGCGCCGTCATATCCAATGCGCTGGTGAGAAGTGCCGAAAGGTTCGCGGCTTGCGCTTGGGCGCAGTAGTCAGGGTTTGCATCAATCATGATCACAGACTCACCGCGATCTTGAATCAGGTGCGCCACCATTCGCCCTAAGGGATTGCAGCCCACAATCATGGCTCCTGTTGCTTCGGTGGCCTGTACCTTAAGCCAACCTGCAACCCATCGTGCCGTTAAGCCCTGTAAAAACACGGTCAAAATTAATGGTCAAAAACACCAGGGCTTTAATAGAGTCACCCCCATTAATACCTGCCTTAGTGAGGGCGATCGAAAACAGTGACGCAACCGATGCCGCCACAATGCCGCGCGGGGCAACCCAGGCCAAAAACGTCTTCTGTCGCCAATTTAAGTCGCTATTCCAAGTCGAGGCCAGTACATTGAGGAGTCGCACAATAAGTCTTAAGCCAAGACCGCCAATAGCCCAGGCCACCCTAAGGCAAAAACCCCAGCAATGGATAAGTCCGCAGACAGCAAAATAAACAGCACTGAGACGGCAAGCACGCTGAGCTGATTCTTAAACCGCCGCAGCAGCCGTTCTTCGGGGAGTGCGGCTGAGCGCACCATGAGGCCCATTGCGACAGCAGTCATTAAGCCAGATTCACTGATAAGCGCCTGGGATAATCCAAAAAATCCCCAGAGGGTTGCCAAGACGGTGAGGTTTTTAAGATCTTCGGACAAAGATCGGGCTTGCTTAAGGACAAAACTGAGCAGCCAGCCGCCGCTGATACCAATTAAGCCGCCTAGCCCCAGGCGGGAGGCCAATCCGCTGATGACCATGACGAGATCGGCGTTGCCCCGCACCACAATGTTTAAAACTACGACTGCCAAAATAGTACCAATGGGGTCAATTAGTGCTGTGGTGAATCTGCTGAAGCTTGCGCCGTTCTGTAAAACCTGCCAGTCGAGGGCTGGGGTTTCTATGCACTATCTGATTTTGATCCCAATCTAGCCAACATCTCAAAATGCACTAACCCCTCCAAAATGCCAGCGGCAAAATGCGCTGTAGCTAAGTAGCGATGAGGCGCGGGGTTTTGATGGTGCCAACTTAGCAGTTCAGGCTGGGCATTGCCTACAATAATGCCTCGGTTTTGTCCAAAGAGCGCAATGTCATTACCGGAGTCTCCGCAAGCAACGGTATGCGCGTCGCCAATTTCAAACAGAGTCTGCACAAACTGCGTCGCTTTACCTTTATCTGCATTCTGGGGCAAGATGTCTAGATCCTTACCGCCGCTGTAGATGAGCTGACAGTCTAAACCCTGCGATCGCAGTGCGGCAGAGAGTTCAGCGATGACTGTAGCGGCGATCACCGCATCTAAAAAGTAGCTCACCTTAAATGGTCGCTGTTCTTGGTCGGGCTGGGGTTCAAGGGACATAAATTGACCCGCAATCTCTTGGACAAGGGTTCGATCCCAGCTTTGTATTAAGTGACTAGACCATTGGGAATTGAGGTGGGCACCATTCCCTTCATAAATTTCTGTCCCTACAGCCGTGATCAGCATATCCGGCGGCAAAAGGGGAACAGTGGAGCAAAGGTGACGATAGGATGTGAGCGATCGCCCCGTTGAGTAGACTAATAAAATCCCCTGCCGTTGTCTAGCCTCAATAAATCGGTTATTGAGTAGATTTAATGCCGCTAGATCTCCCACTAACGTATTGTCGAGATCGGTAACGAGCAGCGATCGCATGGCACAGTCCTAAAGATCTAAACATTAGCGTAGCGAAACAGTGACCTTTTACACCTTTTAGGAGAAATATCTTTTGAACTGGCTGCGCTGGCTCCCTAACCTCAACCGCACAATCTGGATTTTAGCGGCGGGGCGACTGCTCTCGCAGATCGGGACAGGATTTACGCTATTTTATCTACCCATTTTCTTTGTTAATGAGGTGGGGCTATCTGCCACTGTGGTAGGGGCGGCTCTAGGCAGCGCGTCTATTTCAGGCATGTTAGGTCGCTTTTGGGGTGGCTCCCTCAGCGATTCGCCAGCCTGGGGGCGGCGGCGCATTTTGCTGATCGCCATGATTGTATCGGCATTAGGTTCCTTTGCCCTCGCGTTTGCCAATGACCTGACTGCGTTGGTGTTGGGCAACCTGCTCATGGGCTTTGGGGTAGGGCTATATTGGCCTGCCACCGAAGCGATGGTTGCAGACCTTAGCCCCCTAGAACAGCGCAGCGAAGCCTACGCCATTACGCGACTTGCAGACAGCATTGGGCTGGGTTTAGGAGTTGTTTTAGGCGGTATTTTAATTACCTTGGTACAGGCCTATCGCGCCCTACTCATTGCTGATGGCCTCTCTTTTCTTATCTTTTTTGGCATTCTCTACATTTTTATTACCGAGACGGTTCAGCCCAACCTACAGCAGCACAGTGGACTCAAAGGCTGGAAGATTGCTTTGGGCGATCGCCGATTTTTAACCTACATTGCCGTCAATATTTTAATTACTACCTACCTCGCTCAAATTAATAGCACCCTGCCTTTGTACTTCAAAAACTTTGCCCGTCAGGGGCTAGGGTTTAGTGAATTAACCATCAGTACTTTATTTGCATGGCACTTAGGGTTAGCCATTTTGCTTCAGCTCCCCATTGCGCGCTGGTTAAAGCCGTTCTCCTATGCCCAAGGACTTATGATTTCAACAGTCTTTTGGGGCTTTGGCTTTGGGCTGATTTGGGTGTGTGGCGTTGCACCAGACGGTAGTCTGCTTTGGGCGGTGTTGGCGCTGGGGATTATGGCGATCGCAATGGCGAGCTACACTCCTATTGCCTCTGCACTAGTGGTTGCTTTGGCACCGGAATCTTTACGGGGGGTCTATCTCTCACTTAATTCTCAATGTTGGGCGATTGGCTTTTTGGTGGGTCCAGCATTGGGCGGTGCTGCAATGGATCAGCCCCAAGATTTAGCCAATGGCTACTGGTTGATGTTAATGGGCAGCATTCCTCTTGGCCTAATTATTCTTAAATTTCTAAATCGGCAGCTTCAAACAGCATCTTAGTACAGCATTTTGGTTAAGACCGTTTCCATAACCAGAATTCTCCTACAACAAGTTGAAATTTGCCTCCATACTTTGCTTCAAATCCATTTCTAAAAAGGTCTGGCAAATTGAGTAAATAGATAAGCTGATTTAGATCTGTAAGAATTGGAATTTCTTTAGAAACGCCTACTTCTTTTACAAGCATTAGCTTGACGGTATCATTTAGTAGGTAGCTCAGGGACACAGCGTTAGCGGGGTTATATCCATAGGCATCGGTGATTAAAATAGGGCGGCTGCTGTTATTGAGAATTTGAGCAATTTTGGGGTGGTGGTAGCTCATGATTTTATTCCACCAGGTATTCGCCTGCGAATGCATTCCGCAAGAAAAAATGCTTGAGAATACTAATGCTGCCGACAAAACAACTCCCATCAGACAGCTTAAACGCTTTTGAGTGGTAAACAATAATTGAGAAATGAGATAAGCCACTGCAATTTGTAAGCACAGAAAAAACGGCAGAAAATACCGTGTTACGGTTGACCGCTGCCCACCCAATAAGATGTCGGGCAAAATTAAGGGGAGAGAAGTCCCCAGCAGTAGCGCCAGAATAAATAGCCTGGAAGACTTCGTTCCATTTTTGATCAAAAAATAAAATGCATAAATTTCTAATAAAATAATCAAAAAAAAGATAAATCCGTTTAGATTTATATTGACTGCCGATAAATTTGTGTCGGTGTCCAGAAAAACACGGGTCAGGTTCAATATCCACATCTTGAAGCCTACAGAAACAGGGACAGAAACCCCGACCCACCCCGCCGAAGCTTTAAGCGTTGCAGCATAGGTTTTGAGAAAATAGAGCCAAGGCGCAAACGCAACAACAGAGATCGCCCCTGTCATCAAAAAATACACTGCACGTTTGCTGACTTGCCACTGTATTTGAAATCCATCCTGGATCTGGCGGATCCTCATCGGCTGGGTGCAGACTAAAAAAATGCCGTGCCCAAAGGCCACAAGTGCCGAAAATACGGAGGTATAAAAGGCCAAAATTAATGTTGCGCCATACAGCACCCAGTTTTGCCATTGATTAAGCCGCATGGCTGCAAGCAATGCCGCACTACTAAACAGCGTTAGGGCGGTGAGCAGGCTGTACTCCCGTGCCTCCTGGGCATACACCATATGGATGGGTGAGATGGCTAAAAGGGCGATCGCAATCCAGGCTACCGCTGGCGATTCAAATAATTCTCGGCACAGCCAATACATCGCCGGAAATACCAGCAGGCTCAAAACTGCGGCAAGGCTTCGCGTCGCAACGATTGAAGATCCCCAACAGCGCATCCAAAAATGCATCAGTACATAAAACAAAGGCGGATGTTGAGGATCTTCACTACCGATTCCAAAAATGAGTTGGGGGATGGTTCGAGCTGGATCGATACGTTGATAGCTTAATAATTCTGAAGGCGCTCTTAGCTGCCCGTTAAACATTTTTGAAGTAAGTTCTGAACCCGTATGGGCTGTAGCCTCCAGTGAGGTGAAAACTTCATCGTGCCAATAAACTTTTTGACCTAGATTGCTAAATCGAAACAGAATGCCCACGCAGAGGAGAACTATCACAATCCATTTCAATATCGCAGCCCTAGGCTTTTGGGCGATAGGGTTGAGATTCTCCATAAGCAGCCTCCTCTGTTTTGACCCGTCCACTTATTGTAGGCACGAGGGGTTCCACTGCTCAGTCTTGCGCTGGGAAGATTGATCGTTCCTTGCACCCCAGAATCTATCGTCAATCAGCTTTTCGGGCTTTGAAGGTAGAGCGATCGCCCCCATGAAATTTGATTAGCCCCTCCACTTCATCTTTGCCGCTGAGCTGAAGCCATCCACTACCGCTCGTTTCATCCATCTCGTCAGACCCATCCCAAGTAAAGATGAAACGCGCTTTGCCATTGCTGTCTTCGAGATAGCCATCAATGGCACTCGTGACTAACCCGAACTGGAACTCTCCACCATTTGTGGGGGTGATTTCAATATAGGCTTGGGTTTCCATATTGAAGTAGTCTTCATTCCACATGTCCATTTCGTAGATGTGCCACAACCCAATAAGGGAATGGTTATGCTCCGGTCTTTCGTATCGCATTACAACAACCATCTATGAAATGCCCTCATATCATTGCACCATTGGAAACATCATACCCGTGTCGATAATATATCAAATATGATATAAAAAAGGTATGGATTAAATTAGAAAACCTTTTGTATGGCTGCACAGCGAGGTCAAAACTCCACCCTTTAGTACTGCTGCCAGAATTGAGGCTGGATTCCTCCTTCGTCAACTTCAGCAAGGCGAAAATCTGGGACTGCCACACTCTCGTCCCATGCCCAGTATTGGCAGCCACTGCCATGAGCTACGAGTCCGCGATCAAGACAAAATTTGGCAAATCATTTACCGAATTGATGATGATGTGATTGTGGTTGTTGAGGTTTTTAGTAAAACGACGAGAACTACGCCTAAGCCCGTGATTGAGATTTGTCAAAAACGACTAGCTCGATATGAACAAGATCATCAGAAATAGAACATGGATAGTAAAAAGCAACAACGATTAGAAGCACAAGGTTGGAAAATTGGCGACGCAGCAGATTTTCTAGAACTCACGCCCGAAGAAACTATGATTATCGTGATGCGGCTTGCATTAAGTCGTGGTCTAAAAGAGCGGCGTAAATCATTGATGACTCAAGCAGAGTTAGCGACTAAAATCAGCTCTAGTCAGCCACGAGTGGCAATGGCTGAAAATGGCGACTCTTCGGTTTCAATTGAATTGCTAATCCGAGCAATGTTGGCGACTGGTGCTAGCCCTCAAGAAATTGGGCAGATTATTGCTACTTCTGCATAATTTGTCCTCCTATGGATAGAATTGCTATGTTTGACAGCATCCATTGTCAGTTAGATCTAAGGGTTTGAAACATGGCAGCCAAAGATTTATTTCATGATGTTGTTAGACAAGCGCTTCTGAAAGAACAGTGGACAATCACAGCAGATCCGCCGGTGATCAAAATTGAAAGGGTTACGTTTAAAATTGATCTGGCAGCAGAGAGAGTATTCGCAGCGGAACGAAACGGACGTAGAATCGCGGTTGAAATTAAGAGCTTTCTGAATCCTTCTGTGATTTCAGATTTTCATGCTGCACTGGGGCAGTTATGGAACGAATGACGCAATATCGAGAATTAATCCGTAGGTTGTTAAATTCTCATGCTGTATTAGTTTCTAATCGGTCAGACGTTGAGTGTCAGGTTGTATTCGATACTGAGCACGATCATTATCAACTTTTAGATGTGGGTTGGGATGGGCTGAAGCGGGTCTATAACTGTTTTATTCATATTGATATTAAGGATAGTAAACTCTGGATTCAGCGCAATATGACAGAGGCTGATTTAGCGCAGGACTTAGTGGATATGGGAGTACTGAAGGAAGATATTGTTTTGGGATTGCATCCACCCTATAAGCGCCCTCTAACGGGTTATGGCGTAGCTTGATGGAGAGATTTACGGCTAATGATTTTCTATCTGACGAGGCAATTGCATAGCGTCAAGGTGCGATCATCCTTTCCTCTCACCAATAATCCATCGTCAGTCAGCTTTACGGGCTTTAAACGTAGATTGACCGCCCCCATGAAATTTGATTAGCCCCTCAACTTCATCTTTACCGCTGAGCTGAAGCCATCCACTACCGCTCGCTTCATCCATTTCGTTACTGCCGAAAGTTAGTGTGCTCAATCAGATCGGGCAAGCCCATTGGGAAAGGAATTTCTTTGTATTGCTCTACTAATATTGCCAACTTTTTCAGCGTATCCGCTTCAGGGGTACTGGTTTCTTTTGTACCAGCTTGATATTGGCGCTCATATTGTTTCTACATTAATCCTTGATTTATCAGGGTGTTCTTCAGATGATAATAGTCGAAAGCCATTTTTGGAGTGCTGCAAGTGACCACCAACCACTCAACCTCTGTCGAGCATCAAAACGTCCCTCAGGCGCATCGTGGTCTGCACGATTTTCTGTACAGCTCCGAAGATGAGCATTCTGTAGCAGCACCTGAAGCACCCGCTATAGAAATCAATTCAGAGAGTGCTGTTACTACCCTTGAAACCTGGTGTGCAGATACCGCCGAGGCCAAAGTAGCCGGAGTCTATGCCGTGCTGAATCATAAGCGCCAAACCCAATATGTTGGCTACTCTCGTAATGTTTCTCTTTCCCTTAAAAGCCATCTTGCTCAGCATGGTGAGCAAACTTGCGCTTTTGTAAAAGTCCAACCCTTCAAGTTCCCTAAACGAGAAGAAATGGAACAGCTTCGAGATGCTTGGATTGCAGAACTTCCTCAAGTCCCGTTAGGCAATGCAGATACCAGCGGGACTTGGGCTGGCACCGTTAAAGATGCTGCCAGCCAAACTATGTCTCCCGTAGAGCGCGAAGCCTATGAAGCGAAAAAACTAAAGCTTCGGCGGGCGATGGCAGACGGTACCCTGCACCACGAAATAGCTCAAACCGATACAGAGCGACAGCAGGCGCTAGAAGCCGCTGTAGAAAACGACAACTGGAGCGCCGTTATTCGAGAACAAACTCAAGACACGCAATCAGCGTAAATCACGGTTTTGGTCGTGAACCGTTTGGTTAAAAAATGACCCGATCGGTGAGCTGAGATGCTTTTAGCTATAAACTGCAGTGCGATCGCAGTTTGACTTTCTCCATGATTGAGAAAGCAATACCTTAACGCGATGTTTAGAAACCCTTAAGCTCTTGCAGCGTCTTTTTGTACATGGGAGTATTCCCTAGCACCTTAAATAGCTCAGCCGCCTTTTTGAAATTGGCTTGCGCCTCACGAGGGCTACCGCTGCGCAGATAGGCAACACCCTGGTTATAATAGCCCCCCGCAAAATTAGGATCGAGCTGCACCGTTTGCCGAAAATCTGTCACTGCCGCCAAAAAATCACGCCGCATCATATACAAAGAGCCGCGCTCATTGTATGCCTCAATGTTATTGGGGTCTAGACGCACCACTTGATCTAGGGCGGCGATCGCCCCCACCACATCATTTTGTCGCATCTTAAAGTTAGACTGCGCCATCAAGTCATTAATGAGTGACCGATCTTGCGCTGAACTAACGGTAGTGGATGAGGCAGCGGCAATGGTTAGTTTTGCCTTCGGCACTAAGCTAAATACCGCATTGACCGGAATCCCCAGGTTTACGCCAGACTTGACATAAATTTGAGGGTTAAGCAACTGATCTTGAAGTTCCGTTTTGGCATCCGCTCGTCCATGAATGCCAATTAAGGCACCATCCGCATTAAGAATAGGGCCACCGCTCATACCTGGCAGCGTGGTGTTGGTATAGACCAGCCCGTAGCCATCCTTAAAGGGCTGTAAAGGCGCAGCCGTAATCTCACCTTTTGTAAAACTGTAAATAGACTCTGTGAGTGCAGCCGTTTTTGCAGGGAACCCCGCCACATAGCTGGGGTTGCCTTCTGTTACCACCGCATCACTCAGCTTCGCCACAGCGTAAGACTGAGAACTCACAAACTGAGCGATCGCCAGATCTATATTAGCCTGAGCCTTAATAGAGCTACGGTCTAAGCTGTAGCGCTGACCATCGGGGGTAATCACCTCGTAGGTGGCGGCGGCGGCAGTTTTATTGGGCAATACATGAGCTGACGTCAGCAGCGTATAGGTCTTACCTTCTTTGCGAATCAGCACCCCTGAGCCTGTTCCACTCGCACTCACAACGCGAACCGTTACGCTTCGGGCAATCTTATTGACCTCCGCACTGCTCAACGCGACAGCAGGTGCAAGGCTGCTAACGACAACTGAAGCCGCCGATACGCCCACAAAAGCCACAGGGAGATTCCAAGGCATCATAAATTAAGACCGTAAACTCCCAAAATTATGGCACCTGAAGCGGAATCAGCGCATCTTCTGGCAGGTATTCTACAAACTGACCGTCATGGGATAAAACTGCTAACACCTCCAACGGCCAGTCTGGCTGCACATGCAGGTCAGACCAGGGCACAGCAATTTCAATACAGTCCTTCAGACCCATCTGGACTTGGTGCGATCGCCCTTCCCACTGCTGATAGTCCCCTGCCTCTTCCATCCAAACTGCGCCATTTACTAAATTTACCCCAACGTGATGCCGGAAGTTATAGTTCACAGGGGCAGTCTGCGGCAGTCCGGTTAGGGGCATGGGACTGTTGTGCATGGTTTGACCAGGGTAGTACCAAAACAGATGCAGCTCTGGCGGAATATCTGTCCCAAGCTGTTTGCCTGCCTGAAAATCAAAGCGGAAATAGAAGTTGAGGTGATCTAAGCCATACCATAGGCGCTGAATGGGGCTGCTGCGGTGCATGGTGCCCCGCGCTCCTGCTACCGTAATGCGTCCGGCGTGATCCCAATCTTGCTCATCGCCCATCCCGTTAATGATGGGGTGAATAAAGCTTTGAGGACGATGGTCTTGCTTTTCTTCATGGCGCTCTAGGGGGTGGCGCAGCGCTTCGGGGGGCGTTTCGCCCAGGGCGCTATAGATGGCAAACAGGTGTTCTCGAAACAGCAGGTCAAAGATGGCATCTTGGTTAGAAGAATGTCCTTCCCCAAACCACCAAAACCAATCCGACCCTTCGGCGGCGTAAAGGGCTTCCCAGGCGGCAGGGTTCGCTTCTTCAGTGGCTTCAGGGTGATTGGCTAGGGTCTGTCGTGCCTCGGTGAGCAGATCCCAAGCGCGGTTTTTGACCGGATCGCCGATCCAGGTGGTAAAGCTGCCGTCTACCCACGAGCCGCTGTGGAGCTGATTGGCGGGTAACGTCTTACGGAGTGGATATTTGGCAAGGTGTTCAGAGACCGTTACCAGCTTAATGTCTTCGCGATCGCTCAGTTGGCTATATAGGCTCTCTAAAAACGGAATGCCGTCTTTTTCATAGAACTCCCAGCAGTTTTCGCCATCTAGGGCAATGGTGACAAGCCAGGGCTGATCGACATCTTCGTCTTTATGTCTGGCCTGAAGGGAATGGTCGATCGCCTTGAGGTGCCCAATCAAGTCCGAGGCGGCGGCATGAGGGTTCATAGCGCTGTAGGTAAAGCCCACCAAATCCGAAAGACGGTGATCGCGGAAGACGATCGCCAGATCGCCTTGAGGGGTTTCTAGACGATAGGGCTGATACATTAGCTCCGGCTCATAGACATTGCCATGCTCATCTCGATGAAAGAAGTGCTTAAGCGTCCAGCCCAGAACTGCTTCATCAGAACACAGCCACTGGAAGCCCTGCTCTGCCACATAGGGCAAAATGCTGGGGCTGACGGACTGCTCTGAAGGCCATAGACCTCTTGGCGTACAGCCAAACCGCTCTTCGTACATCTTCCAGGCTTTCTTGAGATGGCGCGGGATATCTTCTTTCCACTCAAACCGATGCTGGGGCAACTGCATTTGGGGTACTGCCACTCGACCGGACTGGGTATCTGCCAACAGCGGCAAAATGGGATGGGTATAGGGTGTGGTTGTGACCTCTAGCTGTCCGCTCTCCTGCATTTTGCGATGCTGGGGCAAAATGCGGCTCAGGATTTGGCGGTGTTTGGCGATGATACGCTGGCGATCGCTCAGGCTAAAGTTGCGGTCTTGCGCGAGCCACTGCGCCACTTCGGGGTCATCCCAAAACAGCGGGTCAATCCAGGCCAGGTTATGCCAAGCCAGTAGGTCACCGTAGTCCTGCATATCCCAGTTTTGGAGACACCAGGCTTCGCCTTTGTCTTGGCGCTGGCTATAGAGCTGGGCGTAGCGTGGGTGGGGGTCAATGAGGGTGTGGTGCTGGGCATCAAAAAAGTGATGAATGGTGAATTCTTTTTGCGCCTGGGTAAACTGATCGGGCGGGGTGAGGGTTGCCGCGAGGTAAGGATCGATCGCTTTGCCTTCAACATAATCTTCGATTTGCAGCATCAGGGACGGCACAAGGTTCACGGTCTGGTGCAGTTTGGGATACTTTTCGAGCAGCAGGATTAGGTCTAGATAGTCTTTGACCCCATGCAGACGCACCCAGGGCAGATGATACTGTCCGGTAATACAGCTTTTGTAGAGGGGCTGATGTTGATGCCAGATAAATGCGACGTGGAGGGGGTAAGACATAAGCCAGTTATAGAGCGCCTTTGCTAAGCAGGTTCAGATTCGTTACCTTTTGTCCACATTAATTGTATATGAGTCGCTTCAGCATGACTTAGGTTGTGAAAGCACAACCTAAAGCCTGCGCATGGCTTCCCTTAACATTGAGCTAGCTCTCTAATCCTTGTCACACTTTAATGCTATAAAACATGACGATATCTCAACTTGAGGAACGAATAAGAGATTTTATTAACAGCGGCAGGAAACAATCAGCTCTACTTTTAGATTCTTCTGAATGGAATAAATTATGTAGCTCACTAGATTTGATTGGCGACACAGAGCTAGCTATCTTATCATATCCAAGCTTGTGCAATACGCAAGACAATGGAGCTAGTTATCTCATTATTTATGGAATTTTGCAGACTCTACTTCTACAGCAAGATGCCGCTAAAAATATTGGTGCTTCTTTAGGGATAAAGGTTGAACTTCCAACAGATTTAGAGCATATCAGAATTATCAGAAATAGCGCTGCTGGGCATCCAGGTCAACAAAAAGAAAATAAGCTTTTAAAGTCATGCTTCATTACAAGGATATCAATTTCTCCTACAAACTTTGATTTGACGATTGTATATTCAGATGACAGAGACGATGAAATGATTCCCGTTGACATCCCCAATTTAATTAAAATACAAAAACAATATCTGGGTGAAGTCCTAAAAAAGGTAATTACTGAATTAGAAAATCAAGAAATGGAACATAGAAATAAACATAGAGGTACCGAGTTAGCTGATTTACTCCCAACTACGTTAAACTACCATTTTGGCAAAGTGCTTGAGGCGACTTATCACAGCAAAAGATATAATCTCGGAAATTCTTCACTTCAGTTAATCAAAGAATGTATTGAAAAATTCAAGGTAGAACTCGTAAAGAGAGGAGAATGGGATGCTTGTGAGTCAATTAATTACCACTACAAAAAAGTCATATATCCTATGACTGAGCTAGAACAATATTTTAAATGCAAGAAAAATTCAAAACTAAATGATGAAGATGCTTATATTTTTGCATCTTTTCTGCATGAACAAGTTAAGCATATAAAAAAGATGTCAGAAGAAATTGACGAAGAGTATGAGTCCACACCATAGATCCAACTAAGCGAGTGGACGCAAAAAAGCTAACGCGATTAGTTTTGAGCCAAGGTGCATCGCCCTCCGGTGAACAGCCATCGTATAGTTAACCGTAGACAGAATTCCAGATGAAGCTTTGATCGCAAGAGACGGTAAGAATCGTTTGGAATCGGAGGTTTTTAATGCGTTATCCAAAAATCTATGCTGACTTTCACAATGCTGACGTAAAGGGTCGGCTACGCTTAAATTGTGTAGGGACAATTCAAGATCTGAGTCGTTTGCATATCGAACTATGGGATGGTCAGCCATTGACGCTTTATAGTGAAGACTTAGAAGCGGATGGTGTCGTGCAGTATTCTGACGAAGAGCATCTGTGGGTCGCATTGATTAACTGGGACGCAGTACATGAGACTGAAGGAATAGCAGCAGTTTTGGTTAGTTAATTAGGTTTAACTTATGGCTTTAGTGCCTTGCAAAGAATGTGGGACATTGAATAGTGAACATGCAGACATTTGCTTGAGCTGCGAGTTTCCAACAAAAGGCCGCTCCAAAAAAGCGCTGTGGCGATGGGTCGCGTTTGGGCTGGCAATGATGTTAGGGGCACCCTTAGCAATGTACGCCTTAGATCTGGTCAAGACACCGCAAGCCTCTCCGAGCAAAAAGGCTTAGGCCACCGAACGCGATCGCCACTAGCGTTCTTTAGCCAGATAAACCCCGACCAAGATGAAACCTGATTGATAGGGTTTAGGACGGTTCTCTGATAGAGCGAATTATCCAGTAGCTGATAGAGAGGGAAAAAATGGCGATCGCGGTCGTTGGCCTGTGGGGGAGCTTGGCGCCAGAGCTGGCAGCATCCGGCGAAGGTGTCGAAAAGCTAGAAAAGCGCGGATGGTAGGAGCAATCGTCTGCAAAACGAGCCGATACCGTCCGTCGTGGGTTTCAATTGTGACTGCTGACATAGCGGGGTAAATTTCGGGATAAGTTTAACGCCCCAAACAACCCTTAACGGCCTAGTCTCATTGCCTTATTGACAGCAAAGCAGACCTTCAGAAGTTGTTTAGAACTCCCAAAAGCCTTACCGTATATGGTTCCCCAACCAATGGACACATCCCGACTCGAACGGGAGACCCCCACGATGTCAACGTGGTGCTCTAACCAACTGAGCTATGCGTCCGTAGATATTAAAACTACCATAGCCTTAGTGAAGTTGCAAATAGGCAAAGCTGGAAACCACAGCCTCAAAGCATTAGCCCGTCAAGATAAACAGGGAAATTAGCGAGAGAACCCTACGTCAAAATTGAGTCAAGCACCGACAGCTTTGAGCTAAAATCTAGGTTCTAAGCGGTATAGAGTTTGACCAAAACTATGAGCCAAGGCACGTTGTTCGATAAAGTTTGGAACCTGCACACAGTGCGAACCTTGCCGTCTGGTCAAACTCAACTGTTTATTGGCCTGCATCTGATTCACGAGGTAACGACCCCTCAAGCCTTTGCAATGCTAAAGGATCGTAATCTTAAGGTGCTTTATCCAGAGCGTACCGTCGCTACCGTTGATCACATTGTACCGACCGAAAACCAGGCTCGTCCCTTTGCAGACCCGCTTGCAGAAGCCATGATGCGGGCGTTAGAACAAAACTGCCAACAGCACAAGATTCGCTTCTATAACGTGGGGTCTGGCAATCAAGGGATTGTCCACGTCATAGCCCCTGAGTTAGGGCTGACCCAACCTGGAATGACCATTGCCTGTGGCGATAGTCATACCTCCACTCATGGAGCCTTTGGGGCGATCGCCTTTGGTATTGGCACCAGCCAAGTACGGGATGTCTTGGCCTCTCAGACCCTCGCTTTAGCAAAGCTGAAGGTTCGCCGCGTAGAAGTGAATGGAACGCTACAACAGGGCGTTTATGCCAAAGACGTGATTTTGCATATCATTCGGAAACTGGGGGTTCAGGGTGGTGTCGGTCATGCCTATGAGTTTGGGGGCACCACCTTTGAGCAGATGAACATGGAAGAGCGCATGACCGTCTGCAATATGGCGATCGAAGGGGGTGCGCGATGTGGCTACGTTAACCCCGATCAGGTCACGTTTGACTATCTCAAAGACCGCGAGTTTGCGCCCAAAGGATCTGACTGGGAGAAAGCCGTAACTTGGTGGACAAGCCTTAAAAGCGAAGCCGATGCAGTTTATGACGATGTGGTGGTATTTAACGCCGCTGAGATTGCGCCCACGATTACCTGGGGCATTACGCCCAGCCAGGGGATTGGCGTAGATGAAAGCATCCCTGTCCCAGAAATGCTGCCCGAAGCCGAGCGACCCATTGCTCAAGACGCCTATCAGTACATGGACTTAGCGCCAGGGATTCCGATTTTGGGGACTAAGATTGACGTTTGCTTTATTGGTAGCTGTACGAATGGACGCATTAGCGACCTGCGGGAGGCGGCAAAGATTGCCCAGGGACATCAAGTGGCAGCAGGTATTAAGGCGTTTGTGGTGCCTGGGTCAGAACAGGTTAAGCAGCAGGCAGAGGCAGAGGGTTTAGATCGGGTATTTGTAGAGGCAGGGTTTGAGTGGCGCGAACCAGGCTGTTCAATGTGTTTGGCAATGAACCCAGATAAATTAGAAGGTCGTCAAATGAGCGCATCGTCGTCGAATCGTAACTTTAAAGGGCGGCAGGGTTCTGCCTCGGGTCGCACACTGCTGATGAGTCCAGCCATGGTGGCAGCGGCAGCCATTGCGGGGCAAGTGACGGATGTACGGCAGTTGATTTAGAGACCCGCCGCCGCTGCTGCCGCTTTAATAAAACGTAAAGCTTGTATCAGCGAGGACACAAGCTTTATTGCTGCAAACCCTTCTACAGTGGAGGGCAAGGAAACAGTTATGAAACCAGGGAAAAATAGCGATGGCTGATACTGCACCTTTTGCGGTTTGGTTAATTCCCGCACCTAGCGATCGCCGCTGGCTGTCGAAGGTCATTCAAGACTACGCCGCAGAGTATCGTACTCCCGTTTTTGAACCCCACGTTACGCTCTATAGCGGTGAGATTCAGCCATCAGAGAACCTGGGCGAGATTATTGCTGAATCTGTGGCTCCAGCTTCACCCATTACACTAGAGGTAATGGGGCTAAACTATACAGCCAATTTTTTTAAGACTGGCTTTATTACGTTTGCCTCTGTTGAGCGCCTGTCTCAACTTTCTTGCGCAATTTGCGATCGCCTCTCTGCGCCAAAGGAATATCTTCTAGAACCTCACCTCAGCCTAATGTATAAAGATATCCCCATTGAGCAAAAGCGACTGGCAATGCTGCGCTTTGTCGTGTCTGTACAGACCGTTACCTTTGATACAGTTAAAGTGGTGATGCCTGGTTCTGAGGGGTGGTCAGATGTCGCGCACTGGACTGAGCAATCTCGGTATAGCCTTGCGCAGTCTGCACCTGTGGGTTAGAAGGGCTAATCAGAGGGGCTGGCATGTTGGGCAATAGTAGTATCGTCGTGCCCCTGCAACGTCTTTCACAATCAGGGTTCCGCACACAAAACAAGGCTGGTTGGCGCGGCTAAACACCCAGTGGCGATACTGCGATCGCCGTAGTCCCCTTGCTTTTAAAGTTGCTGCTATTTCAGGGTCATTGGTAATGCCGCCCGTTTGGTAAGACCGCAGCGGAATGGCGATCGCCGCTTCTGCCAGTGCAAACAACTGCGCCTCTGAACAGTCTATAGGTCGCCGTGATGGATGTACTCTTGCCACAAACGGGATCTCGCTGCGAAGGTAGTTTCCTAGCCCCGCCAAAAAATGCTGATCGAGCAGCAGGGTGGTAAATCGACGCCGACGAAAGGTAGGGTTGATGAGGAGAGACTGAATGGTTTCGATGGCAATTGCGTCACTCAATACGTCTGGACCTAAGCGCGTGAGAAAAGGGTGGATGGCGATCGCTGCTTCATCTAAAACCTCAATATCTGAAGCGCTGTAGAGCAGGGCTGATTTACGGGAGTTGTGAATGGCTAACCGAAGCTGCCGATTGGTTTGGGGATAGCTATAGGCACTTCTCATCACCCATTTACCGTAAAGCTGGTTGTGGCTGTAGATACTAAGACCATTGCCAAAGCGAGTTAAAAGAGCTTTGCCTCTCGGCTCAATCGCAATAATGTCTTGAGCTATGAATGCTTCTTCATAATGCTTGAGATGATCAAAGGCAAACCACACTTCTTTCACAGGATGCTGGATGAGCACCGCTGCAATTTTATCGGCAGCTCGCTTAATTTCGGGACCTTCTGGCATGGGTAATAGGGCTTGCAGGGCACACCCAGCACTGTAGTCTAAAACTCAGCGTGAGCACCGATAAATCTATTTTTCTGTCTTGAGTAGATTTGAGAACGCGACGTTAGGATGGATGAGATAGCGTTCATAGGGGAGACTTTCCTGAGACGCCTCGAGAGGCCTCAGGTTAAATCTGCTGCAACCCGAGTTAACTTCATGAAATAACAGACCCTCAGGGTTTACGCAAAATAGATTTTATAGATATTGGCGCTATGGACATTGGCATTATTGGCCTTGGATTAATTGGAGGCTCTTTAGGGCTTGATTTTCGAGCAGCAGGCCATTCTGTGATTGGGGTGAGTCGTCAGAAAACAACCTGTGAAACGGCGATCGCCCTGGGTACTGTAGACCAGGCCGGAGCAGATTTCTCGCTTCTCAGCCGCACTGAAGTGGTGTTTTTGTGTACGCCACTGGGGGTAATGCAGCAGACCACTCAGGCGGCTATTCCTTACCTGTTGCCCACAGCTATTCTGACGGATGTTGGCTCTGTGAAAGCATCGGTGGTAGAGACGCTAGAGCCGTTATGGCCTCGATTTGTGGGGGGGCATCCGATGGCAGGTAAGGAAACAGCAGGAATTGCCTCTGCTCAGTCAGGGCTGTTTATTGAGCGTCCCTATGTGTTGACCCCCACCGCGCAAACAGATGCGGCGGCGATCGCAACGCTGACAGAACTCATCCAAACGCTCCAGAGCCTTTATTGCGAATGTTCTCCGGCTCAGCACGATCGCGCTGTTGCCCAGATTTCGCACTTACCTGTGATGGTGAGCGCGAGTCTTATTGCTGCCTGTCAACAGGAGTCAGACCCTACCACGTTAGCTTTAGCTCAAGCCCTTGCCAGTTCTGGCTTTTGCGATACCAGTCGCGTGGGGGGCGGCAACCCAGAGCTGGGTCGGATGATGGCGCAATATAACCGCGAAGAACTGCTGCGATCGCTCTATCAGTATCGTCAAGCACTGGATCAGTTCACAACGCTGATTGAGCAAAACCATTGGGAACAAGTGGAGCAAGCGCTCACGCAAACACAGCAGGCTCGCACTAAGTTTGTAAAATAGAGGCAGATTAAGGGCTATGAAACCCGCGATCGCCAGCGAATAAATAGGCGATGAGTTGCCCACAGCCCTAGGTCTTCTTTTTGACCGAATAGGTTGATATTCCTAAAACCAGCCGCATCGCTAGAATGCGGAAGCAGACGTTTGGATAACATGACTTTTATGGAGCGCATCCCAGAACCAGAACTAATGAATGAGGTCGAGCAAGCGCGTGCCTATGCCGAAGCAGACTTTGCCGCACCCCACGCTCACTGCATTGAGCTGCTGCAACACTTCCTTCCCGACTTGCCCCAGACGGGCGTAGCTTTAGATCTCGGCTGTGGCACGGGCGATGTGACGCTTCGCCTCGCCCGTGCGTTACCAGACTGGACAATCGATGGTCTAGACGGTTCCGCCGCTATGCTGCACTACGGTTATGAAGCGGTTGGGCAGGCGGGCTTAACCGCACAAATTACCCTTCATCAAACCTACTTGCCAGACGGAGATGCACCCCGCGCACCTTACGATCTCATCTTCTCGAACAGTTTGCTGCACCACCTCGCAGACCCAAGGGTGTTGTGGCAATCTGTCCATCGGTGGGCCAAGCCCAACACCGCAATTTTTGTGATGGATTTGACGCGCCCCCATTGCGCTGAAACTGCCGCCCAGCTCGTTAATCAATACACTGCCAACGAACCAGAAATTTTGCGCCGCGATTTTTATAATTCGCTTTTGGCAGCCTATAGCCTTGAAGAAATTCAGGTGCAGGTTGAGCAAGCTCACCTTGAATATTTGGAGATGAAACCTGTCGGCGATCACCATTTCATTCTCTGGGGTCACTATCAATGCTAGGTAAAATGCCCTCCAAGGACTAAGCCAGCATTGGTTTTGCCGAACGTTATTGCCTCAACTCAAAGAACCGAGATAAGTCTAAATGAGGGGCAACCGCATCCGTAATGTTATCCAAGACCTGATCGCGCTGGACTGAGTAGTTCGCGATCTGAGTGTTGAGGGGCGATAGACCTTTCCGCTGCCTGAGCTGATTGAGCCACAAACGTCGCCAAGAACCATTGCCAAACAAATCGTGGAGGTATGTACCCATAACGCTTGTTTCTAGATTCGCTAGTCCTAACATCGGGTCTGTAAATAGCGGCGCAACCTTGGTATTATCCAAAATCTGCGTTTGCCCCTGATGAATTTCGTAGCCGTAAATCTCTTCCGTAGCCGCCCCAAACTGACACCAGTGCGCTGGTAAAGCGATCGCCTGCGTTGTTCTTTGCCGCGTTACCTTTGCAGGCGCCATTTCTGTCTTAATCGGCAGAAGACTCAACCCTGGTACCGTGGTTGCAATCCCCTCAATGCCCTGAAGATCGGCGATCGCCTCTCCCAGCATCTGAAACCCGCCACAAATTCCTAGCACCATGCCGCCAGCCTTCGCAAACACCTGAATTTGAGCTGCCAAGCCACACTCGTGCAGCACCTGCATATCTGCGATCGTGGTTTTAGAACCAGGCACAATCACCGCGTCAGGGTTGCCTAGAGATTGACCTGGCATCACGTAGCGCACCTGCACCGTTGGTTCCGCCTCTAGAGGGTCAAAATCCGTAAAATTTGCCACACGAGGCAGTCGAATGACCGCAATGGTAATGTCCCTCACCTCCCCCCACACAGGCCGCTCTAGCAAACTCAGCGAATCCTCTGATGGAAACACCTCATCGACCCACGGAATCACCCCCACCACCGGAATGCCCGTTCGCTCTTCTAGCCAGGTTAAGCCAGATTCTAGGAGCGATCGCTGTCCTCTAAACTTATTAATGACAAACCCCTTAATCAACGCCCGCTCATCGGGGTCGAGCAGTTCCAACGTGCCCACAATGTGAGCAAACACCCCGCCTCGATCAATATCGGCAACCAACAGCGTCGCCGCGTTGAGATGCTTTGCAACTCGCATGTTGGTTAAGTCACGGTGCTTCAGGTTAATTTCTGCGGGGCTGCCAGCGCCCTCACACACAATCCAGTCAAAGGACTGTTGTAGGGTTTCTAAAGACTCCACAATCGCCTGCCAGCCTTGGTCAAAATACAGCCGATAGTAGTCTGCGGCCTGCACCTGCCCCACAGACTGCCCTTTAATAATGACTTGAGAGGTCATATTGCCCTGGGGCTTCAGCAAAATTGGGTTCATCGCAATTTGGGGTTTTACCCCCGCCGCCCAAGCCTGCACCGCCTGGGCATGACCCATCTCCAAGCCTTCGTGGGTCACGTAGGCATTCAGCGCCATGTTTTGCCCCTTAAACGGCGAGACGCGAACCCCGCGGCGCATTAGCAGTCGGCAAATCACCGCCGTCAGCATCGACTTCCCCGCATGGGAAGTGGTGCCTACCACCATGATAGATTTCGTCACCTAGACCGTACCGCTCAGCAGTCGCTGCAAAAAGTTTTGGAGGCGATCGCCCCAAGACACCCGCCGAAAGCCGTCGCCCTGCTGCTGCCACTGCTCCATCAACAGCCGACCTAAGGGCGTGAGGCGAAAGCTGTCTGTTAAGCCCTGTCCATCTACCTCACGCCGCAGTAGCCCCACCTGAATCAGCCAGAGTAGCGATCGCTCTACAACCCTCTCCGGTAATGCCTTCTGCGTATAGTGATGGGCAATTCCAGAGGCACCCGCCACATCCATAAGCGCCACGCTTTCAAAGGTCATCTGGGCAAAGAGAGCCTTGCAAAACGGACTACAGACGATCGCCCGTCTGGCTCGCTGAATGGTGTGACGCGGATAGTTCATCGGGCATTAGCTGCAAAACCTTACTTCTATCTTAGTGATATCACCTTTAAGGTTGAAACTCAGATTCACGTCAAAGGTTTTGAAGATCTGTCAGATTAAGAGACTTTGGGGGAAATCTAATCTATATACAGATAAAACATGAGCAGACCGAAGCGTTAAGTCAAACCTTGAAGCCTTAATTGCAAAACCTTCGGAATGCGTAAAGCAACAGGATTTAAGGCGATTTAGCCTATTGACATCCGCCGAATAGATAGGTATAAGGGAACTCATGCTTTTTATTATCGTTTCCTCTGGAGCTATCCAGAGGAATGAATCGCTAAACGACAATTCCGGGTGTTAGGGAGTTTTTACGATGAAGCGAAACCGTTGGGTATCTTTACTAGGTTTAAGTGTGTTGGCGTTAAGCCTCTCTTCTCAAGCCACTAAAGCCTTTGAAGATAGCACCCCCTCGCGGCAGGGGGCAGAAATTTGGCGGAGTGGTTCTTTCGTCGTTGAAAACTTTCAGGGCTACACGTCCCCCTTTGGCTATCGAACTTCGCCAACAGGCGGCTATACCAGAGAATTCCATAGTGGACTAGACTTTGCGGCACCCGTGGGTAGCTACATTCGCGGATGGTGGAATGGTCGCGTAGTGGAAGTTTCAGACAATACAGCCTGTGGTACTTCCGTTCGGATTCAGTCTGGCTCCTGGATACATGTTTACTGTCACATGATGGGTTCTGTCGGGCGTGACGCTCAGGGTCGCTTTATGGCCGACAGCGAGAGTGGTCTAAAAATTTATGAAGGTCAGTCGATTCAGTCAGGGCAGCGGATTGGTCGCGTGGGCATGACCGGAAGAACCACGGGACCTCACCTCCACTGGACTTTAAGGTATCAGGATAAATTGGTAGACCCCGCCCTAGTATTACAGGCAATGTTTACGGCTCAGCGTCAGCCCGGATACGTCTCAAGTCAGCCGCAGTAATTCCTGCCGGCTTTTACGCTTCCAACACTTTTTTGACCAGTGCGCTTAATCGTTGTGCTGCGCCAGCTTGGCCTCGAACTTGTTTGAGGTCATTTTGCATTTGTTTGAGCTGTGCAGAATTCTCTAGAAGGGCTGCCACGCGATCGCCCACAGGCTCTGGCAAAATATGCCCCACCCACTCCGGCACAATCTCTCGACCTGCCCAAATATTGGGCCACGCCTTGAGTCCCAAACCTTGGCGCAGCACCCGCGCATTAATGAGCTTGGCAAACCCTGACCCGATCAGCGGCAGATTTGCGAGTAAGCCTGGGATGCCATCCCAGGCGCGCATTGCATCCAGTTGTTGAGTGGGCAGCAGCACCAGCATCGGTACAGCCAAAGACGCAAGCTCTGCGGTATTTGCCCCTACGGTTGTAATGCAGAGCTGACACTGCGCCATGAGGTCATAGGCGGGTACACGCTGCCACAGGAGAACACGAGCGCCTTGTGCTGTAAGCAGGTAAGGTAAGCCGTCTTTGGGTTCTACTAGGGTAGCCTGAGCGCCCTGAACAATCTCAAATAGAGCATTGAAGCCAGGATCTGCGTAGTGGCAAAGTTCTATCAGCGTTAGCGTGGGCGCAACAGGAATCATCATTTGAACCTGCGGACGGATGTGGTGGAGATAATTGGCGATCGCCATTCCCATGGGCAGCAGCAGCGACAGCTTTATAGACTTGGACCCTGGCAACAGCCCCACCAGTTCTGTGCCTGGGGACAAATTTAGCGTTTGTTCTATGGGTTCCGTCAAAGGCTGAAGCACTTGCGCTTCAGCAATGAGGTCGCCTACAACGTGAACTTTGTGCTGAAATTTTGTCGGAGCTTGCAGCACTGCACTCGCTTGGGTTACGCCACACCCGTCAATCCAGCGCAGCCAGCGGGCAGTCCACTCTACATAGGTCACAATTTTGTAGCCCAGTCGTTTGCCAATAGCGACGGCAGAAAATTGATCGCCCCCTAAAAAAAGCACCACGCCTTTTTTGCGCCATGCCCAATGTTGCTCGGTTGTACCCCACAGTAAAAAAGGCCAGAATGCACCCGCACCCTGCACCCGATCAACTTCAGGGAAACCTTTCACTACCTCGGCTTCTTGACCGCTGGCGTGGGGATCAGGGGATAAAATGACCGAAATTCTGGCTTCAGCAAGGTTAGGGAAGTAGTGCGATCGCAGCGCCTGAACCACAGGACGCACCCAGGTCATCACCTCTCCTGGTCCATTGGAGAGAATCAAAATGTCTATGGGAGCGCAATCTTGAACCGAATCCATGTCAGATTTTTAAGAAAGATAGATCAAAATGTAACAATAGAAAAAGTCTGCTGTACCTCACTCGGCATGTTTTATGGCAGCTCCCTCAGATGTGACGCTCCTCGTCGATGGCTACAACGTGATTGGAGCCTGGATGCCCCTTGCGTTTTGCGGCGATCGCGCGACCTTGGACGCTGCGCGAGAACAGCTCATTGAAGAGTTAGCCAACTATAGTGCGTTTCAAGGCTACCAGACTCGCATCATATTTGATGCCCACCAGCGCCACGGCTCCTATGGCAATTCTGAACTCATTACCAACGCCTTAGAAATTTTTTATACCGAGTATGGCGAAACCGCCGATACGCACATTGAACTCTTTTGTTCTCAGGCACGGTTTCAAGCGCGTAAGGCTCACCATCGTCTCATTGTTGCCACCAACGACCGCGCTCAGCAGCTCACCGTGATGGGCTACGGCGCAGAATGGATCTCTGCCCAGCAGCTTTTGGGGGATGTAGAGGCGATCGCCTTAAGTATTCAACGCAAGCAGCGATCTAACAAAAAAACGTCCACGCGATTGCTGTCGCATTCTTTAGATCCGGATGCTAAGAAGAAGCTAGAAAAATGGCGACATGGCCTGAATTGAAGTAGCACACTGTAGGGGGCGCAAGGTATGTGCGCCCCTACAGGATAATGCAGCTCTACGCACCCACAGCTTCTTTGGCAGCATAGAGAACTTCTGCATTGATTTCGGCAAAACCGCGATCGCGAGCAAACTTCTCGGCATTGCGCTTGACCTTGCCCCGCACAAATCCAGGAATTTTGTTCAGCTCTGCCTGTCCATCCGGTGTCCAGCCAAGATCTGACCCAGCCGACATGGTTTTGGTAATCACCTCTTTGGTATCGTGACCGCCAAAGATTTCGAGCAGATGATCTTCCATGCCTAAGGTGAAAGAGTTATAGACCAAATCCACCACTTGGTTTGCGCCCTCATAGCCCAAATAGGGGGTATAGCCGACCGGAAAGTTTTGAATGTGGATGGGAGCCGCAATTACGCCGCAGGGGATATCCAGGCGTTTGCCAACGTGCCGCTCCATTTGGGTGCCAAAGATGGCGGATGGCTCATGCTTTGCAATTTTGTCGCCAATTTCGCCATGATCATCGGTAATCAGCACTTCATCGCAGTATTCGCTGACCTGATCTCTAAACCAGTCCGCGTCGTATTTGCAGTAGGTGCCAGCCATCACCACATGAATCCCCATTTCCCGTGCCAAAATTTTGGTCATGGCGGCAGCGTGGGTATTATCGCCAAACACAACGGCTTTTTTGCCCGTCAGGTTTTGGCAGTCAATGGAGCGAGAGAACCAGGCCGCCTGAGACACAAAGCGAGTTTGCTCATCAATGTAGGGTTCGTAATCGACCTCCGCACCCTGGGCATTCAGCACCTTTTGAATAGAGCGGATGCAGCGTGCCGTCTCTACAATGCCCATTGGGGTAATGTCTACGCAGGGCATCCCAAATTCTTTTTCGAGATACTGGGCAGTCGTCACTCCAATTTCGCGGTAGGGGACAAGGTTAAACCAAGCTTGGGGCAGACGCTTCAGGTTGTTGACAAAGGCACCCTCTGGAATAATCTCGTTGACCTCAATACCCAGATCCGCCATCAAACGCTTTAACTCAGTTGCGTCGTGGTTATTGTGGAACCCTAGGGTGGTCATGCCAATAATATTGACCGAAGGCTTTGCGGTTTTGCCTTGGGGCAGCGACCCATCTTTACGGGCTTTTTCGATGTAGAACTGCACAATCTGGTCGAGGGTGCGGTCAGCAGCCTGAAGCTCGTTGTAGCGATAGTGGTTAATATCTGCCAGCAGCACGTCACCCTGAGACGTTTCGGCAGCGCGTTCGACAAAGTTCTGAAGGTCTTCTTGCAAAATACTAGAGGTGCAGGTGGGAGTCAGCACAATCAGGTCAGGATGCTCTTCTGCATCTTTGCGCGTAATATTGTCTACCACCTTTTCTTGGGAGCCACGGGCTAAAACGTGCCGATCAACAACGCTAGTGGTGACAGGGGTAAAGTCACGCTCACGAGTCAGCATGGAGCGCATCACGTTGAAATAGTCATCCCCCAGGGGGGCGTGCATAATGCCGTGGACATTTTTGAATGAGCTGGCAATGCGGAGTGTGCCAATGTGTGCGGGGCCAGCATACATCCAATACGCCAATTTCATACTTTAAAACTCCCTTGGGTAATCTGCATAAAAGTTTTGTAGAGCAACAGATCGGAAGCCTACACTGACCTAAGCCTAACGTCCAAGGCAAAGGCATTGATCTGCCTGAAACAATACTCATAATGTTGACACAATATTTGATGTGGCTTTTCAGGGAATATCGTTTTGCGCCCTACCTCCACGCCATTGTTAAGAATGTCCAGATTCGCCCTTAACGTCGGTGAATGGTGACATCGCAACCAGGATTTTGAAGTTAGACGCTCTACACTGTAAGCGTTTGTAATCTCTATCAAATCCGCACCCAACCCTCACCTAAATGGAATCCGTTGCAGTACAGGCGTCCCTCAACCAGTTTGTTCAAGCCTGCCAGACGATTCAGCCGGAGCCTCCCGACGATGTCCGTCGCTTTTTTGAGGGGGTGGTTTGTTTTCCCTATGATAAAGAGCTGCTGCTTCAGGCGTTTGTGTATCTCAATATTAGGCAGTATTTGCCCACCTGCGATCGCCTTCTACTCTTTGAAAAATCTCCAGACTTGGACAACCGGACGGATCTGGGCAAATGTGACTTTGTGTACCTCACCACGCAGCAGTCCCTCTTTTTAATTGAAACTAAATATATTGATTTAGGAGCTCACGGAACAACGGCTCAGCGCCGCCGTACAAAGAAGCGAAAGGATGTCTTAGCGCAGGTTGGCAGACTTAAAACTTTCCTGAGCGAACACTGGAAGATCCCAATGAATCGTTTTGAATGTGCGGTATTTACAACTGACCCTAGCTTGGTGTCTCGCGGTGCCGAAAATGGAATCTTGACTGAATTTGTGTCGATTGATGACTTGTTTGAATGGAAAGCCCAGCAGCATCTTAGCTAAGGTTGCGCTGCATTGTAGGCCGAAGAAATGCTTCAGGCGTCTGTTTTGTCCAATGAACTGGGCGCATCCACAAGCTGATGATCCATAACCTGGGAGATCGCCGCCTCGTCAAAAGTCCAGGCATTCGGCTGCGAAAATCGGATGAGGTGCAAAACCGCAATCCACTGGTCAGCATTGGGAACGGGATTGGGATTGGCACCCACAAAAACAACAGGGCGCTCAAAAACTTGTCCACCGCTCTTTACTCGCTGAGTACCTATCATGAAGGCATGTAGCCCTCCCTGACTTACCCCCACCGCTGTGGGTACGCCTACTGTTTTCCGATATAAGGCAATGGGCTGCACAGTCTTAAAATCCTCACGGTTCCCCTTCAGTAGAGCTTCATTTCACTTGAATACCCAGGTCAACGATGGGCTGGGTCGCTATTGTAGTGCGTTTGTCGAGGTCAATAATGCTGGCTATCTTGGCTCTGTTTTTGCCATAGATCACGATTAATTTTCCAGGATCCACCATTGTCAGGCCAAAAATTTCGGTGATGCCCGTTAAAACCTCAACATATTTTTTACCACTTGCTAATGATATCCCTAAAGTTCGTAGATCGTTCTGATCCAAGCGCTTATTGCCATCAGTATCTGATTTAAGAACCTGATGCACCAGCCATCGGGTTACGTCCTTACCATTGACCTTTTGAGTGTACTGGTCGGTCTGGGTAATGACATAGACATTCTTGTCAAACAGTCGATGAGAGACCAAAGAATTTGTGTCTAGTAAGACTAGGTTATGGTTTTGCACTCCGCTGTTGTAGGATTCACCCGATGAACTTCTATCTGAGCGTGACTCGATATTCGTCACGGGAGCCATGAGGTAAGGGGTACCCTTAAGCAGTTGGAAGCCTCCTAAAGCGGCAGTATATTGAGGGGGAGATTGGGTCTTTACATCTTCAGTTGTAGAATTTTCACCAGAACGGCTACAGGCCAGCTCCAGCATTGGAATTAGCAAAGCAAATAATAGAAGTACGGTTTTGCTAAACGGTCTCTGCATCATTCTGTGTTTTGTCCATCTCAATGCTATCAACGACTTCTATTCAACACCTAAATGAATCACACTGTACAAACTCGATAAAGATTAGCGATCGCCTTTTTGCCGCAAATCCCTAAGATAAATCAGAGGGAAAGTAAGATTTGCTAATTTTCAACAGGAATGAATTAAGAGCAAGGATTATTTGGAGAAATAGAGATAAGCACATCATTATTAATGATTGAATTTTATTTAATCTAGGCTAGAATTTTAGATACATTCAACATTCAAGATATATAAAGGCACCACTCTCAATGGCGAAGAAAGCGAAAGCTGAAGTAAAAACCGAAAGAGAGCTAGAAGCAAAGCCTTTAACCGGCAAAGCATTGCTACAAAAGCTCAAAGAAATTCCCAAGCTATCTCGCAGCGCAAAAGCGCGTGAATGCGGCTACGTAAGCATTGGGAAAAATGGAAATTCTCGCGTAAATATCAGTGGATTCATCAACGCTATCCTTGAGGCTAGAGGTGTTTCTCTAGAGTCAGAGAGTAGTAAGGATGGTAGAGGGCGAGAGGCCACCTATCGGTTAACGGTTCATAAAAATGGAACCATTGTGATCGGTTCTGGCTACACCGAGAAGATGGGTCTTAAGGCGGGTGATGAGTTTGAAATCAAGCTGGGTTATAAGCACATCCATCTTAAGCAGCTGGGTGAGGATGGCGACATCGCAGAGGATTAGATCGGCACCCTATTAGACGGGGACCGGACTCTAAATCTGGTTCGACCCATTATCTAATTGGGTTGGCCTCATTACTTGTCAAAGAAAAAGCTGACCGAATAAAAGATGGAGAATAGGGGATTCGAACCCCTGACCTCTGCGGTGCGATCGCAGCACTCTACCAACTGAGCTAATTCCCCGAAAAGCACATTTCTATCATAGCGGCACAGACGCTGGTTTTAGTATGAAAAATCCCCCTTAGGTTAGTCCTGAGGGGGATCTCTATGGTCTTTAAACTAGACTAATCCTTCGTAATACGCGGCGGTTCACGGAAGAAAATAGCAAAGAAGAACAGACCCAACAAACAGGCAAAGATGAATACGTATGCGATCGCTTCCATAGGAGCCTCACCAAAATCTTGATAGTGTTCAGGGTAGCGTGATATCAAAAAAGGTGCCCTAAAAGCAGCAGCGCAGCCCTAGAGCACCTTTATTAGAGAGAGTTAAACTCTACTGCGAGTAGACGTATCGCCCAGCTTTTGGTAATAGCCCCACTCAACCTGTTCTTCGGCAAGGTCTGGGTCAACCCCAGCAAACACATCACGGAACAGCGTGCGAGCGCCGTGCCAAATGTGACCAAAGAAAAACAGCAGCGCGAAGCAGGCATGACCAAAGGTAAACCAACCGCGAGGACTGGTTCGGAAAATCCCGTCAGAGCTTAACGTTTCAGAGTCAAACTCGAAAGGTTCGCCGAGCTGCGCCTTACGGGCATACTTCTTGACCGTTGCCGCATCCGTGAAGGTTTGACCATCCAATGCGCCACCGTAGAGGCTCACCGTAATGCCCTTCTGCTCAAAGCTGTACTTAGACTCAGCCCGACGGAACGGGATATCAGCTTTGATTTCGCCAGCGCCATCGACTAAAAGCACAGGGAACGTTTCAAAGAAATTCGGTAGGCGACGCACAAATAGCTCTTCGCCTGTACTGTCTTTGAACACGGGATGTCCTTGCCACTGACGGGCAATGCCATCTCCGCTGTTCATTGCGCCTGTGCGAAACAGCCCACCCTTGGCGGGGCTATTGCCCACATAGTCGTAAAATGCCAGCTTCTCAGGAATCCCTTCCCAAGCTTCGGCAATGCTCTTGCCGTTAGCAACACCGGTTTGCACTCGACGCACCATTTCTTGCTGGAAGTAGCTGTTGTCCCACTGATAGCGAGTAGGGCCAAATAGCTCAATGGGCGTTGCAGCGGTTCCGTACCACATGGTGCCAGCCACGATAAACGCAGCAAAGAACACAGCCGCAATACTGCTAGAAAGCACCGTTTCGATGTTCCCCATCCGCAGTGCCTTATAGAGCCGCTGAGGAGGGCGCACAATCAGGTGAAACAGACCAGCAATAATGCCCACAACCCCTGCTGCAATGTGGTGAGCCACAATACCGCCTGGATTGTAAGGATTAAACCCGTCAGGTCCCCACTCTGGAGCAACGGGCTGAACATGCCCCGTTAATCCGTAGGGGTCAGAAACCCACATCCCAGGTCCCCATAGACCTGTGAGATGGAAAGCGCCAAAACCAAAGCACAGCAGACCAGACAAAAATAGGTGAATCCCAAACATCTTGGGCAGATCTAGCGCCGGTTCACCCGTGCGGGGGTCTCTAAATAGCTCAAGATCCCAGTAAACCCAGTGCCAGATGGCAGCTAAAAACAAAAGGCCGCTCAGCACAATGTGCGCCAGCGCAACGCCTTCAAAACTCCAGAAGCCCGGATTAACGCCCGTTTCACCTAAAACGCTCCAGCCGCCCCAAGAAGACGTAATGCCCAATCGTGACATAAAGGGCAGTACAAACATGCCCTGCCGCCACATGGGGTTCAAAATTGGATCGCTGGGGTCAAAAACGGCTAGCTCATAGAGAGCCATGGAGCCAGCCCAGCCTGCGACCAGCGCGGTATGCATCAAGTGCGTTGCGATCAGTCGCCCTGGGTCGTTAATTAAGACCGTGTGGACGCGGTACCAGGGTAGTCCCATTGACTACGCTCCTCCTCTTAAAATATCGTTACATTTTTCCAACAGTTTTTATTCCGAGGCTCGATACCCCGAGGAATATTAAACCTTGCCTCAACGGCTGAAACAGCCATTGGAAGCGTCTTTTGTTAGACTCAGGCATCTGAGCAAACTAAGAGAGTCATTGACCACTATTGAAGCATACTTAAGCACTTGGCATGAAGCGCCTTGGTGGTTATGTACTTAGCTTATTTGATGAGTCTGCCAGAACACCTTCCGTCGTGAAGTTCTTATTCATTAGGTGTTTTAAGCCTAAAGTTTGCTTTGCTAAGAAGGCCGTGTCAGTGGCCTAAATAACAGCGTTGAGGCAGAAAACTATTAAACTATATAAAGAACTGTAACGAGTGTCTCATCAGTTTTCAAGGAAGCTTAATGTTTTGAAAACAATAGGTTTGACGCGCTTTAAAGAGACTTATGCGGCTACTACCCGTAATATTTCTTCGCATTTTTAGATTTCTAAGGTTGTTTCGAGGAGACCTGTTTTATGAGTCAAGCGACCAATCCCGCAGAGCAGCAGGCATCTGTCGAGGATTCATCTGTGACCGCTGCAATACCCCAGAGCGCTAAGCCAATGTCATTTTTGGCGAGCATCAATTTCATTAAGGAAGGTAAAGAGGTTACGGCGGCGGCAGGCGCAAACCTACGGCAAAAGGCGATCGAAAATGGGGTTGATATCTACACGTTTAAGGGCAAGCTGATGAACTGTGGGGGCATTGGGCAATGTGCAACCTGCGTCGTCAACATCACGGAAGGAGCCGATCAGCTTTCACCGCGCACGGATTTTGAAAACCGGAGGCTCAAGAAACGCCCTGAAAGCTACCGTCTTGCTTGTCAAACAATGGTTAATGGTTCGGTGACGGTAGAGACAAAGCCTTGACCTTCGGCATTATGGCGCATTTAAGCTTGACCATGACGCAACGATAGTATTGTAGTCTTATAGATCTGTGCTGGGATAAAAAGAGTTAATTCCTATGGAAGTTAATAATCTTGGATTGATTGCTACGGCTTTATTCGTGTTTGTGCCGACGGTTTTTCTGATCATTTTGTATGTTCAAACAGCCAGTCGCGGAGAAGGTTAAGGTTTTGATGGATTGGGTGTGGGGGATTTAACAATTCAGGGCTTGTCTGAGCAATTCAGATTTAACTCTTAGTGCTCGGGGCTCACTGGGTGCCTCTTTGCCTCACGCTGGAGTTTCTAAGAAGCACCTCTTTTGGGAGGTGCTTTTTGCGTATATGTTGCATTGTCGATAGGGTTGGTTAAGTTTATGTTTGGCTCACAACGAATTCAGCCAGAGCCTGGGCAAGAGTCTGTCTGGGACTATCCACGTCCGCCTGCCCTAGAAGCGACGGCAAAATTAGTCCAAGTGGAGTGCGGTGGGGTAATGATTGCTGAGACTCGTCGCGCCCAGCGCGTTTTAGAAACAAGCCATCCGCCCGTCTACTACATCCCGCCGGAGGATGTGCGGCTGGAATACTGCCAGCCTATGACACACACTAGCTTCTGCGAGTGGAAAGGGATGGCGGCTTACTACAATTTAGCCGTGGGAGGTAGGCTCCTCGAAGCCGCAGCCTGGTACTATCCAGAACCCACGCCTCAGTTTGAGGGCATCCGTTGCTACATTGCGTTTTACCCTAGCCGAATGGATGCCTGCTATGTCGATGGAGAGCGGGTGCAGTCCCAGCCAGGAGACTTTTACGGCGGCTGGATTACCCAAGATATTGTGGGGCCTTTTAAGGGAGATCCAGGAACTTGGGGGTGGTGAAGCTCTCAGGGGTTGTCCTGAGCCCAATAGCAAAGCTTGTCAAATGAAAGCCCACTCTTGTTAAGAGATTTTTGTTAACCATTTCAGCAGCTTTTTTGACCTCGGCGTTAGTAACGTTCGTCGATAGGCATCGGCTGCTTTTTTTATGCCTTCAGCCTGAGTGGGGTAGGGATGGATCACACCACTGAGGGTACTTAAGCCCAGTTTCCCGACAATTGCCGTGGTGACTTCAGAAATCATTTCTCCCGCGTGACGCGCCACGATGGTGGCTCCAACAATCTGGTCAGAGCCTTTCTTGTGGTGGATTTTAACAAAGCCTTCGGTTTCTCCATCGGCGATCGCCCGATCCACCTGACTTAGCGGAATTAAGATGGTGTTAACTGCAATCCCCTGCTTTTGAGCTTCTTCTTCTGAAAGACCCACATGGCCAATCTCAGGATCCGTAAACGTAACCCAAGGCATCGTTAGGTCACTCAACTTAGAGCGACCTAAACCAAAGGGTGAAAAAAGCGTATTTTTAATCACAATGCGAGCCGCCGCATCCGCTGCGTGGGTAAACTTCCAGTCCATACAGATATCTCCCGCCGCATAAATTTTGGGGTTAGTGGTTTGCAGATAGTCGTTAACTGTCACCCCTTTTTTAGGGTCAAAATCTACCCTAACGCCTTCTAAATTAAGCTCTTCCACATTGGGCGCTCTACCTGCACCTACCAGAATTTCATCCACGGTGATAGAGTCCAGACTGCCATCAACCTTAAAGTAAACTGTCTTTCCGGCTTCAGTTTTTTCAACCCGCTCTAGTTGAGCCTCCAGCACAAGGCGAATTCCTTCGCGCACCAAAACTTTTTGCACAATATCGGCAGCGTCTGCGTCTTCTTTATTAAGAAGGTGACTGCCGCGATGGAACAGCACCACTTCACAACCCAATCGCCGAAAAGCCTGGGCTAGCTCACAGCCAATGGGTCCACCGCCAATCACCGCCAACCGATTTGGACGTTCGGTCAGGGAAAAGACCGTTTCATTGGTTAAAAATCCAGCGTCTTCAATTCCTTTGAGCGCAGGGCGCACGGCTCTTGCGCCCGTGGCAATGACGGCTTTCTTGAAGCGCAGGGTCTGACCGCCTACTTCAATCATGCTGTCGCCACTGAAACACCCATTGCCTAAAAACACGTCAATGCCGAGCTTTTGAAAACGAGCCGCTGAGTCGTGATGGCTAATACCAGCGCGCAGCCGACGCATCCGCTCCATCACCGCAGCAAAATCGACCTCAACCCCATCGGGTACTTTGATACCCAGATCTGCTGCGCCCCATAGTTCCCCCATTACCCGCGAAGACCGGATGATGCACTTAGAAGGCACACAGCCAACATTAAGACAGTCCCCGCCCATTAAATGCTTTTCGATAAGGGCAACCTTGAGTCCTATATCTAGTCCCGCTGCGCCTGCTGCAACCACTAATCCTGCGGTACCTGCGCCAATCACCACCAAATCATAAATCTCAGACGGCGTTGGGTTGACCCAGTCGTTGGGATGCACATAGGACACCAGCGTCTGGTTATATTCATCCGTCGGCAAAACGCTGATGGGTTCAACGATCAAGTCATGCATGGCGTTCTCCTTCTGGGTCTGGGACGGCTTCAGCTAACGCCTTACGGGCTACTCGCGTGACATAAACCGTAACGGCAGCAGTAGCAATAAAGCCAATGATGCGAATTGCCCACTGCACTCCTAGATTGGCGGTGGGCTGCGTGCCAGTGCCCAAGGTCGCAATGCTGCCTGCCAAAGAGCCGATATAAACGTACAGAATGGTACCCGGTATCATACCAATGGAGGCCAGAATATAGTCTTTGAGGGCAATACCCGTCACTCCATAGGCATAGTTCAGCAGATTAAACGGAAAAATGGGGGAAAGCCGCGTGAGCAGCACGATTTTGAAACCTTCACGACCTACGGCTTCGTCAATAGCGCGAAACTTTATCTTTCCTGCAATTTTTTGAGAAACCCAGCCCCGTGCTAGATAGCGCCCGACTAAAAAGGCCGCAGTCGCGCCCAAAGTCGCCCCGACTAAAACATAAAGCGAACCCAAGCCTATTCCAAAGACCACACCAGCTCCAAGGGTCAGAATGGAACCTGGAACAAACGCGACGGTGGCAATGATGTAGATGACGATAAAGGCGATCGCTCCCAATGTCCCTAGCCCATTCACCCATTCCAAGGCGCTGCGTAAAATCTCTTGTGGGTTAAAGCTCGATGCAGCAGCTTGCGCAATTGCCAAACAGCCGTTCCTTAGCAGCTCAATGTCAAGTTTGAGCAAGGTCAATGTCATTAAGACCTCCAGACGTTTCGTGAATGATATAGCTGTACGAGGCGTGAGGCGCTAACACCCAACAGGTATCCCAAAATCATAAGCTGATTTATCAGCGTCGTTTTTAACACGCCGCGCTGAAGCCATCGCCGCGCTGACGTAAGAACAGGGGTAGACAAAATCACAATTGACCCACGCTGCTTGAGCCGACGTATTAGCTCAAAATCTTCCATGATGGGCAGATCAGGGAAACCGCCCATTTTTTCAAAGACTTCTGCTCTCAAAAAGATTGCCTGGTCGCCATAGGGCATCTGGAGCCAGCGCGATCGCCAATTGACCCCACGCTCCACCCAGCGCAGTCGTGTCATAGGCGCATCAATTCGCAAAGCAAACGCCCCTGCGATCGGCATGGGCTGCTGAGAAGGCTGTAGGGCTGTGCGAATAAGCACATCAAACCTAGGCGGTAAATGGGTGTCAGCATGGAGAAATACGAATATTTCGCCCGTAGCTGCCGCTGCCCCTGTATTCATTTGAGTGGCGCGTCCCGCAGGACTAGACAAAACTTTTACGCCCAACCCCTGCACTAGTTCTACGGTGCCGTCTGTGGAGCCGCCATCAACCACAATTACTTCGGTGTGGGTGCTGGGGGGAATGCTGGTGATCGCCCCCTCAACCCGTTCTGCTTCATTCAAGACCGGAATAATTACAGAAATTCGTTCTAAAGCAATTTTAGGGGGCACATTCATTCCTGGCGTTAAGTCAAAGCCCCACCACAGCTAGAGCCGCACCCCGCCGTACACCCATAGCAGTAGGGTGCCGTCTGAATTTCATGGATCAGATCTAGCGTATTTGCTGCTAGAAGCGTTGCGATCGTCAGCGGTTCCCCATCGGCCTTTTTTGCGGGAATTTCAGCCATTTGGTTAAAGTCACAGTCATAAATATTGCCCAGGTAGTCTACCGATAGCTCATTGCGACACATCAAGCCTTCTACGGTTTGGGCATTAAAGTGGTCGGCCAAAAACTGAACATAGGGCTGATATAGCTTTTGGCGCTGGAGGTACTGCCCCGTTCTGCCGACAGGAAGATTGGTAATGGTGTAGAGATTGCTAAAGACAATGCCAAAGTGTGACTGGAGAAAATCTCGGTAATCTTGCTCTAGGCTTTTTTGGCCTGGGGTGAGAGAAAAAGGGCGATCGCTTCTCGGCATAGGCGGGTTATACACCAGGTCCAGAACTAAGTTTGGGTCTTGCCCATAGCCCAGTCGATTGAGCCATTGCAGCGCTCTAATCGAAGCCTCGTAGACCCCGTGACCACGCATCTTATCTACGTTATCGGCTAAATAGCACGGTAAAGACGCAACAATTTGTACCTGATGCTGGGCGCAGTAGTCTGGGATGTCGCTAAACCCATCTTCAAAATAGATCGTCAAATTAGAGCGCACAATTACCCGCTTCCCTGCGCGGCGAGAGGCTTCCACAATTGGCTTAAAGCCGTAGAGCATTTCGGGCGCACCGCCTGTTAAGTCCACCGTTTTGATCTGCGCAAATCGATCAATTACGGCAATCAACTGCTCACACACTTCTGGAAATAGTTCTTCAGTGCGGTTGGGACCTGCTTCAACATGGCAGTGGGTACAGGCCAAGTTACAGCGCTTGCCTAGGTTAATTTGCAGCACGCTGATGGGTGCCTTAGTGAGAGGCGATCGCCTCCCACCAAGCGTACTCAGTTTTTCTTGAAAGGGTATGACAGTGTGCATCATTAGCAGCAACCGCCGCCTGTATAGTGCCAAGTCGAATCGGTCACGAGAATTTCTTGCGGCAGCGTGCGTGCAAGATTCGCTGCCGTTTTGTCACACACCGCAGCGGGTAGCCCTCGGGACAAAACATGTCCGGCGCGATCATCAAACATAGGTTCTGTGCCTGTATAAATAGCTGTTTTGCCCGTAAAAATGCAGGCACCGTCTTCTGGGATGGGCACTTTGTAGGCCACAGAATCGAGGCTTTCTAGCAGCAGCGGCGTTTCGATTGCATAGCTGTGGGTATCTAAGAGACGATAGGGTCGTCGCGCTCGAATTTCGACCTGACCAAACCCTGCCTGCACAATAAATCGAACGTATTCGTCGTAGGTCATGGCTCCCGATAGGCACATAGCCCGTAATCGCTCATCCTGCTGAAGATGGGCTGGGATGGATCGATCTGCGATAGGGTCACTCATGAGCAAACGCCCCCCTGGCTTCAGGACGCGATAGGTTTCAGCTAAAGCCCGTTGGAGGTCTGCTGCCTCAAAAATATTGAACAGACAGTTTTGCGCCACCACATCTACGGAAGTATTGGGCACGGGCAACGCAAACGCATCCCCTTCTAAAACCTGGACAAAGGAGGGGTCAAACCAATCGTTTTGCTCTGTGGCTAAGGCTAAATTCTGCTGGGCCGCCAGCCGCATTTCCGGTACCGGATCCACCGCGATGACGGCACCAGGCTTGCGCCCAAAATAGGCAAACTGGAGCGCTTCTAGACCGCCGCCTACGCCAATATATAAGACCGTTGGGTTCCCGAATAGCTCTGCGGCATGTACCGTGGAGCCGCAGCCGTAGTTCATCTGCTGCATAATGTCTGGCACATTAAGACCGGGCAACTGGATGGGGGGTGCGGTGACGCAGCATAGCCCTACTTGGGGCGTTTCAGCGGCATCGGCGTAGAATTGCGCAGTAGTTTCGAGATAGCTCATGGAGAATCTTCTGTAAATAGGGTTCAAAGAATGGGCAACTCACAGAACATTAAAACTCTGGTTTTTTGGTTTAGCCACAGAAAAACTAACTGTCGAGTGAACGACTGATCATAGTCTACAGAGTTCATCTCATGCTTTTTTTCGGCGAGATAAGCTCTGAGAAGTCAGCATGGGAGCTGGCGCTACCGTGGAATTCTCATCCCTAATTTCCAAAAAATTCAAGGGGATTGTCTCTTTACTCAATCGCCCTTTCTAAACCTCAATGACTTTGCTTCCTATAATTACTGGCGACGAAGTTTTCTCATTGCTTCCTCTCTAAATGGAAGAGGCATGGCTAAATCCCTTGAACACAAACTAATTCAAAGTCATGTCCAGTAGATCTCTTGCATCAATCCTACCCCCCTCATCCCTTTCTTATAGCCAAAGGCTTTACCTTTCTTCCCTAGTGGTAGAAAAGCTAATTCTGGTTTCCCTCGCCCGTTGTGGGCGAGAGGGGCATATTCGCGCAAGAGGTCTCTTCAGATCTCGTAAGAGTAGGCATTGCAAAAAAGGTGAGCCTTAACCCACTGCCGCCATCAGCTTAGCCTCATCATCCTTCGAGACAACTCGCCCCTCATCGGCAAACCCAGCAATTTGGTCAAAGTTGAGGTAGCGGTATAGATCGCTAGCAAAGGGGTCAATCTTTTTCTGAACAATCTCCATATATTCTTCAACCGTCGGCATTTTGCCCAGCAGCGCACAGACCGCCGCTAACTCCGCCGAGCCAAGGTAGACCTGAGCGCCTTTACCCATGCGGTTATTAAAGTTACGGGTAGAGGTAGAAAAAACCGTTACGCCGTCATCTACACGAGCCTGGTTGCCCATGCAGAGACTGCATCCTGGTACTTCAGTTCGTGCCCCAGCAGCCTTAAAAATGTCGTAGATGCCCTCTTCTCGTAGATGCTGTTCATCCATGCGGGTGGGCGGCGCAATCCAGAGGCGCACCTTGACAGAGGTTGCGCCCTCAAGCACCTTTGCGGCAGCACGATAGTGCCCAATATTGGTCATACAGGAGCCGATAAACACTTCCTGGATGGGGTCGCCTGCACATTCAGACATCAGCTTAATGTTGTCAGGGTCGTTGGGTGCAGCAACTAGCGGCTCCGTAATCTGGTCGAGATCTACCTCAATAAT
Organism: Acaryochloridaceae cyanobacterium VAR_48_metabat_390; assembly: GCA_031422435.1. Taxonomy (GTDB): domain Bacteria; phylum Cyanobacteriota; class Cyanobacteriia; order Thermosynechococcales; family Thermosynechococcaceae; genus JAAURS01. The sequence continues at coordinate 37,411 of JANPLU010000112.1, read as the reverse complement.
TTCGGCATATTCTGCATCGGGGTCTGCCTTCAGTAGAGATGGATTTGCCAGCCATTCCTCCATTTTGCGGACGCGGCGCAGAATGGTACGAGCATCGCCGTAGCCCCGCGCCACCATATTTTTGAGTAGCGCAACGTTGGAGCTAAGGTACTCAGCAACAGTTGTAGGGCTAAGGGCGATCGCACACCCCGCCGCCGATCTTTCTGCAGTAGCATCCGTCAGCTCAAAGGCTTGCTCTAGCTTGAGGTCGGGTAACCCTTCCATCTCAATAATTTTGCCAGAGTAGATATTTTTCTTATTCTCCTTCGCAACCGTCAACGTGCCCTGCTGGATTGCCACATAGGGGATTGCATTCACTACGTCTCGTAGCGTCACGCCTGGTTGCAGACTGCCCTTAAACCGCACCAGCACCGATTCCGGCATGTCCAGCGGCATTACGCCCAACGCTGCGGCAAAGGCCACTAGCCCAGACCCAGCGGGGAACGAAATCCCCAGGGGGAAGCGGGTATGGGAATCGCCGCCTGTGCCGACGGTATCTGGCAGCAGCATCCGGTTAAGCCAAGAGTGGATAATGCCGTCTCCTGGGTGAAGAGAGACACCGCCCCGTGAGTTGATGAAGTCAGGCAAATCGTGATGGGTTTTGAGATCCACAGGCTTGGGGTAGGCAGCAGTATGGCAAAAACTTTGCATCACCAAATCAGCGCTGAAGCCTAGACAGGCGAGTTCCTTTAGCTCATCGCGGGTCATGGGACCCGTGGTGTCTTGGGAGCCAATCGTCGTCATGATGGGTTCGCAGGAGGTACCAGGACGCACGCCAACTAGCCCGCAGGCTTTACCTACCATTTTTTGAGCCAGGGTAAAGCCTTTGCCCGTATCGACAGGGGCGCTGGGTCTAATAAAGAGAGGGCTGGGCGCTAACCCCATTGCCATCCGAATTTTGTCGGTTAGAGTACGACCAATCAAGAGCGGAATTCGGCCTCCGGCACGGACTTCATCCAAAATGGTGTCAGGATTGAGGGTAAACGTCGAAATAACCTCTCCCGCCGCGTTGGTGATTTTACCTTTATAGGGATAAATCGTGATCACATCTCCGGTTTCCATCCCCGTGACGTCGCACTCAATGGGTAGCGCGCCAGAATCTTCAGCAGTGTTAAAAAAGATGGGCGCAATTTTGCTGCCCAAGACATAGCCGCCGCCGCGCTTATTGGGCACAAAGGGGATATCGTCCCCCACATGCCACAGCACCGAGTTAATGGCAGATTTACGAGAGGATCCTGTCCCCACCACGTCGCCCACGTAGGCAACGGGATGCCCTTTTTTCTTTAGCTCCACAATCGTTTCTAACGATCCAGGCTGCTTTGTTTCGAGCATAGCAAGGGCATGGAGCGGGATATCGGGGCGCGTGGTGGCGTGGGTGGCAGGCGAGAGGTCGTCAGTATTGGTTTCGCCAGGGACTTTAAAGACCGTTACGGTAATGGATTCAGCCAAGGGAGGTTTGCTGGTAAACCACTCGGCATCTGCCCAAGACTGGAGAACCTGCTGGGCATAGGAGTTGCCGTTCTCTGCCAGCTCTTGAACATCATGGAAGGCATCGTACACTAACAAGATTTTTTTGAGGCTGTCGGCAGCAGTTTGAGCCAGGACAGGGTCGGCATGGCTCAGCAGGTCAATGAGCGATCGCACGTTATACCCGCCCATCATGGTGCCCAATAGCTGCACCGCCTCTTTGGGCGAGACAAGAGGGCTGGTGGTTGTAGAGTTGGCGATCGCCGTCAAAAACCCTGCCTTCACATAGGCCGCTTGGTCAACACCAGGGGGAATGCGGTCTGTCAGAAGACTTAGCAGAAACTCTTCTTCCCCCGCTGGAGGGTGTTTGATTAACTCACATAGCTCCGTAGCCTGTTGAGCCTCTAACGGAAGCGGCGGAATGCCCGCTTCAGCGCGTTCTTGTGCCTGTTGACGATATCGCTCCAGCATGTCCAAGCCTCTTCTCTCGCAAATCTTTAACAATAAACCTATCGGAGTTTCCTCCAATCTTGCGTCCCTTAGGTAAAACTAAAGGCGCAAAAAGATACAAAAATACATTCCCTTAGTCTCTAATTCTAGTGCTTTGAGCTTTGCCCACAACGTTACCCATCATAGAAATAGACCCCAGCGGATTCGACCCTAGGGTATCAGGCTAGGGCTTTACATGCCTTACTCTAGTCGCTTCTTTCACCGCTCAACTGTACCCGATGCAACCAAATAGACAGTTCAAAATCCTTTACCTTAAAAGCCTGTGGTTGAGAGACTTTGCCTGACAAAGCTAAAAACGGTATATTCTGCTACAAGTACCTCTTCACTGGCGATGATAGAAAGGGGTGTGTCAAAAGAAGTATTGTTTTAACCCTGGAGTAAAGACATTGAAGAAGGTTGAAGCCATTATTCGTCCCTTTAAGCTTGACGAAGTCAAAATTGCGCTGGTTAATGCAGGTGTCGTTGGCATGACGGTTTCTGAAGTCCGAGGCTTCGGGCGTCAGAAAGGCCAAACAGAGCGCTACCGAGGCTCTGAGTATACCGTTGAGTTTTTGCAGAAGCTCAAAATTGAGATTGTGATTGAAGACGGTCAGGTCGATATGGTGGTTGATAAAATTGTGGCGGCTGCTCGCACGGGTGAAATTGGAGATGGCAAAATCTTTGTAACGCCTGTTGAAAAAATTGTCCGTATTCGTACCGGCGAGAAGGATTTTGAGGCGGTCTAAGCTTCCTCAATGTCTTTGTGAAGACGCATAAATTCTATGGTTCAAATTAGGGGCACCACTCAGCTACTCGGCGTTATCGGATGTCCCATTGAGCATTCTTTGTCGCCAGTGATGCATAACGCAGCATTGGCGACTCGTGCTTTAAAGCTAAATCAAGCGGCTCTAGAGTACGTCTATTTACCCCTTAAGGTGGAATCGACGCATCTTGAAGCAGCCCTCAAGGGGATGGTGGCTCTCGGCTATCAGGGGTTTAACGTCACCATCCCCCATAAACAGGCCATTATGCCTTTCCTTCAGGAGATCTCACCTCTAGCTCAGGCCGTGGGCGCAGTCAATACAGTTAGCCGTCAGGGCGATCGCTGGGTGGGTACTAATACGGATGTTCAAGGCTTTGTCTCTCCCCTAGAAGCACTCAATCAAACCTGGCGTGACACAGAAGTCTGCATCTTAGGCAATGGCGGTTCAGCGCGAGCCGTTATTGCAGGGTGTCATCAGATCCAGTGTTCTGCGATCCACGTGGTCGGTCGTGACCTGCTCAAGCTTAAATCTCTTCAGGAGAGTCTGCTTCAAGCGGAACTACAGATTTCAGTTCAGGTTCATGAATGGTCAGCCCTTGACGCACTGCTGCCTCAAGTGGGGCTGGTGGTCAACACTACGCCTATCGGGATGCATCCCAATGTGGATGCATCGCCACTCGGGGAAGAAGCAATGAATTTGCTTCCTTCCCATGCCATTGTCTATGACCTTATCTATACGCCTAGACCCACACAGCTTTTAGCGATCGCCCATCAAAAGCACTTTCAAACCATAGATGGGTTAGAAATGCTAATTCAGCAGGGAGCTGCTGCTTTTGAGCTATGGACAGGTGACAAGCCATCTATTGACGTTATGCGTCAGGCTGCACTGGACGATTTAGAGAAAAAAGATCCCCATTAGAACGCCATTGCAGGCATCGGCAGCGTGTTTAGAAACTTTGCTTATGACGAATTAGGTTGAGAAACTCTTCCCGTGTTTTGGGGTCGTCTCGAAACACCCCTAACATAGAGCTGGTGACGGTCCAAGACCCAGGCTTTTGAACTCCACGCATAGACATACACATGTGGCTGGCTTCAATGACAACCGCGACACCCTGGGGCTCTAGAACCGTTTTAACTGCTTCTGCAATCTGCCGCGTCAGACGCTCCTGCACCTGAAGCCGTCGAGAGTACATTTCAACAATGCGAGCTAACTTACTTAGGCCAATCACCTTTTGGTTGGGGATATAGGCAACATGGGCTTTCCCAACAAAGGGCAGCATGTGGTGTTCACACATACTGAATAGGTCGATATCGCGCACCAGCACCACTTCATCATGACCTTCGTTGAAGATTGCGCCATTGACTAAGTCATCTAAAGATTGAGAATAGCCGCTGGTCAGAAATCGCATTGCTTCTGCCACTCGCTTCGGCGTTTTGAGTAGCCCTTCGCGCTCAGGATCTTCCCCAATGCCAATCAGCATCGTTTCGACCGACTGCATCATTTCTTCATGGGTGACTTCTTTACGGGGACTTCCCACATCACCCTCAGCAGATGGGCCGCGCGTGTCTCGTGCTGGGTTGGCGACAGAAGACACGTTGAAACTGTCGGACAGGTTGGCTGAAGAAATGGTCATAGGTCAAGCGTAATAAGGTGACTGAACAACAAAAAGGAGAATTAATTCCAGCGGAAATACCCCCAAAGGCAAACTTGGAAACGTTCTGTTTACGTTAAAACGTCCCCGCATTGGGCATCAACACCAGTTCGTCAAGGACGACGTTTTGGGGCAGTAGCGCTGCGTGGACGATGGCATCGGCCACATCTTCTGGGGTCAGCATCTGTGAGCGATCAAAGTCAGCATTGACCGTATCACTGTCCCACAAGGACGTATTAACTGCCCCTGGACAGAGAGCTACAACCCGAATGCCGTAGGAGCGCTCTTCTTGCGCTAGGGTTTTGGTCATCCCCATAAGGCCAAACTTGCTGGCGCAGTAAGCTCCCCAATCTGGAAAGGCTTGCCGACCTGCGACAGAAATCACGTTGATGATTGTGCCGCAGTGCCGCGATCGCATCTGGGGCAGAACAGACTGGATACACTGCAATGGACTAGTCAGGTTGAGATCTAGCACCCGCTGCCAGTCTGCGAGGGATGTGTTAAGCAGCCCTCCGGTGTAGCCCATACCAGCGTTATTGACCAGAATATCTATAGCGCCAGAGGCTTCTAAGACCTGCGCCAATCGACCTTTGATCTGGTTGACTTCAGAGAGGTCAATGCCAAAGGCGATCGCCTCTGCACCCAACGCTTTTACCTCTTCTGCTGTTGCCTGAAGCTGATCGATAGATCGACCCAACAAAATAGTTGATACGCCAGCCTTCGCAAACGCAAGCGCCGTAGCCTTACCAATACCGCGACTGGCTCCTGTAATGAGGGCACGCTGAGGAGATGAAGTTGACATCAAAGATTCTAAAAGGTGCGTGAGTAGTTTGCAAAAAGGTAGTAGAACTGTGCGCTCTAAGACATCTTAACAAATGTTAAACTTCGCTTATTATATCACTGCGACTTCAGCACAGGTTTAATATCAGAAAACTCTTTCAGGTGTTAGGCTTCGGGGTTTTTAGTAACTCTCATACTCTTGGATGAGTCTTTACTCAAGAAAAAAGTTTTCACAAAACATTGACAAATAGCTCTCATCTTGTAGTCAAGATTGAGGGTATCTATCACCCCAAAATCTAAGCCAACTCAACAAAAACACCCATATTTCGGAACTTATCGTAGCGTTTAGCCTTACGCTCGGCTGGCGACAGCACCTGTAGCTGAGCCAAGATTTCCATGAGGGATGTTTTGAGAATATCAGCGGCCTTAACGGGGTCCGCGTGGGCACCCCCCAACGGCTCTGGCAAAATTTGGTCAATTAGCCCTAGACCTAACAGATCTTTTGCCGTAATTTTGAGCGCATCCGCAGCCTGAGGACCCTTTTGAGCATCGCGCCAAAGAATGGCAGCACAGGCTTCAGGGGATGCCACGCTGTAGACCGAATGCTCAAACATTAGAATGTGGTCGCCTACGCCAATGCCAAGGGCACCCCCCGATCCGCCTTCGCCAATGACGGTGCAGATAATCGGCACGTCGAGGCTAAACATATCTCGCAGGTTTCGGGCGATCGCCTCTCCTTGCCCAAACTCTTCCGCGTCCAGTCCAGACCAAGCCCCAGGGGTATCTATGAAGGCTAAAATAGGCATTCCAAAATGGTTGGCATGATTCATCAGCCGCATGGCTTTGCGATAGCCGCAGGGTCTGGCCATGCCAAAGTTACGGGTGACGTTATCTTTGGTATCGTGCCCTTTTTGCTGCCCTAGCATCAGCACAGGTTGCCCATCAATGCGGCCTACGCCGCCGACGAGAGCAAGATCATCACCGCCACGGCGATCGCCATGTAGCTCCATCCACTCATCGCTAATGGCCTGGATGTAGTCGAGGGTACTAGGGCGACGAGGATGTCGCGCAAGCTGAAGTTCTTGCATGGGCGTGAGGCTACCAAAAATTTCTTGGCGAAGCTGGGTTGCCCGCGCTTCTAGCAATTTGAGGTTATCGGTTACATCAACACCGTTCTCTTCTGCAAGCTGACGAATCTGGTCGATTCGCATTTGCAGCTCGACCAGCGGTTTTTCAAAATCAAGAAGCTGAATTTTGCGATTAGAAGCTGCCATCCATCAATACCTTCAACCAGGAAGGGGCGCGCTCAAAAAACATGGACTAGAAAACTGTATCAAGAAATACCTTATTACGGGTATTGAGGATTCCCGAGAGTCACTCATTACTCCGTCAGGAGCGGCAACAGCAATGGCCTAAACCCATGCCGAACAGAAGACTGACCAATTTTCTCCATCTTCTCGACGGTAATTTGATTGCGTCCCCAAGAAAAATTCGTGTGCCACTGCTCAAACTCTAAAAGCATGGCCTCGGCAAAACAGGCAAAGAGCTGACGCGAAGGCGTATCCATATTGACGATATTCATGATTTTCCAGTCAATATCTAGAGAATGCTCCACAATGCCGCCGCTCAGAATATGAACGCCAGGTGCCTGAATTTTGGTCGCTAGATTTTTAGGATAGCCGCCATCAATCATGAGGCAAGAGGGCTTAAGCGTGCTTGGGTCAATCTCAACGCCCTTGGGCATACTGGCAACCCATACCACAATGTCTGCCAGAGACAGCGCCTCTTCTAGCGGCATAATTTTGCCGCGCCCTAGCTCTGCCTGAAGATCCTGTAGACGGGTTTGGTTACGCGCCACTAGCAGCAGTTCGTCTACATCTGTGCGCGCATCAAGCCAGCGGCAAACAGCACTGCCAATATCTCCCGTTGCGCCACAGACCGCCACGGTAGATTTTGCTAAATCTAGCCCCAACTGCTGAGATGCCTGCTCAACCTGACGACAGATAATGTAGGCCGTATGAGTATTGCCCGTTGTAAACCGCCGGATATCCAGATCAATATCTCGGACGCGGGTGATGCGCTCTAGATTAAAGTTTTCAAAAATAATCGAAGAAAAGCCGCCCAAGGCCGTAATGTCAATGCCGTGTTTTTGGGCATGAGCCATCGCGTTAATAATTTTGCGTGTGGCAGACTTGACCCGCTGCGTTGCCAGCATTTCTGGCAAGAAGCAAGACTCTACATATTTACCGTGAATGACCTGCCCTGTGGCGCTGGTAACGGTAATAGAGTCCACAATTTGAGGGGGTGCCATACACCAAAAGTCTAGCCCCTGGTCGGCATATTCTGGATAGCCCAAGTCTCGCGCTACAAGCTGAGCGTGTTCTAGGCTAGTGAGATGACCAATTAAACCAAACATAGAGGTATTTGCACCGTTGTCAGCGCTTTGTCTCTCGTGTTTCAAGCAAGAGCAAAGCGTTAAGGACTGTTAAAATAGTACACAAATTCTTTGCACATCACTGAGCAACCCAACATTTTCCGACTGGTCACCTTTCGCAAGACCGCTTAAAATCCAATTTGTGGTGTGGAAGTTTAAGCCCTGAACCAATGAAAATCGGGATTAAAATCCTAGCTTTAGCGCATGCCCCCAATAATGCCCCTTGAAGTGTGTTGCTGGGTTAGTCAGGTTTGTGGAAAGAATGCCAGCTTTGACAAGAATCCGATGATGGCTAAGGACAGAGTCACGATGAAACCCCACAACCGCGTATCTTGTGCCCGAAGCTGGATTTTGATGTCTGCAAGTTGGGTATCAGTGCTTTTCCTGATGTCTGCAAAATGAGTGTCAGTGCTTTTTTTGAAATCAGTAAGCTGAGCATCCAGTGCGCTGAATCGCTGGTCAATGCTGTTAAACCGCTCATCGTTACGGGCTTGAGAAACTTCTAATCGTTTATCTAAACCATCTATTTTCTTATCTAAGCCAAGAATTAGATCTCGAAGTTCTCGGATGTCGATATCAGTGGCCTGTGTCATGTCTCACCATCCTTCATTAGTTCACGCTGTGCGGCTTCGGTAATGACGCGGCGTAGCCATGCCGCCATATTGGGATATGACCTAACAGCCTTATCCACATCGACGGGTAGCTTAACGGCGATCGCCTTTTTAGACAGCTCTGTGGTGATCTCCCCTTGAGGCTTATACCAGTGACACTTAAAGTCTTCAGTCTGTAGTGGGTTCGGGTTTGGCATACACAGTTAACGGCAATTGCTCTATACAAACTTTACACTAATTCTCGGTTAACTGTGTTATCTTAACAGCAAAAACCCGCTACTAGAGCGGGTTAGATAGACATTATCGGACAACATTGGATTATCCTATGATGGGTGACCGGGGAGTCGAACCCCGAACCAATTGATTAAGAGTCAACTGCTCTGCCATTGAGCTAGTCACCCAGACTATTGAGTCTGCAAGCCATTTGCCTAGAAGCTTTACAGCACGTCTAACATACTAACATGGCAGCTTGGCGATTCAGTGTTGTGGATTAGCCTTACTTCTGCTGCTGATAGAGCTGCTTGAACAGTCGCTGCTGTACGGCGTGGTCAACGATGGGCTGTGGATAGCCACAGCGATCGCAGTCTTCTACAGAGATTTTGCCGCTCACCAGATATGCCGTACCCACACGACGCAGTTCAGGAATCCATTCACGAATGTACTCGCCCTCTGCGTCAAACTTTTGCGCCTGAGTGTAGGGGTTGAAAATTCGCAATGGCTTTGGATCCATGCCGCTAGAGGCACTCCACTGCCAGCCGCCATTGTTGGCAGCTAAATCGCCATCAATGAGCGTTTGCATAAAATACTGTTCGCCGCGCTGCCAGTTGATAATTAAATCTTTAGTCAAAAAACTGGCGACAATCATGCGGCAGCGGTTGTGCATCCATCCGGTTTGGTTGAGCTGACGCATGGCGGCATCCACAATGGGGTAGCCTGTTTGCCCCGTGCACCATGCCTCAAACTGCTCGTCGGTGCCCTGCCACGGAAAAGTCTGCCAGAGCGGACGATAGGGACCTTCTGCAAGGGCAGGGAAGGTGTAGAGAGCGTGCTGATAAAACTCACGCCATGCTAACTCCTGCCGCCAGGTTTGAATGCTGGCGCGCACTTCATCGCTGCGGCATCCTTCTAAAACCACGGTGGTGGCTGACCAAACGGATCGAATGCCGATGGTGCCAAATTTAAGGGGAGCGCTTAGAAACGAGGTGCCAGGGGCTGCGGGGTAGTTGCGGTTTTCTTGGTATTCGGCGATCGCACTTTGGCAAAAGTAGTCGAGCATTTCTGTGGCGGCCTGCTCCCCTGGGTCAGCCAGCAGCGGCGCGTCCCACACATAGCCTAGCTCTGGCGCAGTGGGCAGCGGCAAAATACCTGCTTCAATGGCGGTGCCGTGTTCGTCGGCGGTTAAGCCTTGGGCATTCCTGAAGGTCGGGAATGGCTCTAGCTTGGTTTTGCTGCTCCAGTTGCGCCAAAACGGGGTGTATACCGTGTAGGGGCTTCCGGCTCCCGTGAGGATTTCGCCTGGGGCGTGGAGGAGCTGATCCCAAAAGGTGGAAACGGAGATGCCGTCTTGCTGTAGGGCTAAGGTGACGTGGCGATCGCGTTCTTGGGCATAGGGTTCTACGTCTTGGTTCCAAAATACTGCCGATGCATTGAGGGCAGTTGCCAATTGGGGGATGGCTTCTTCTGGCTTGGCTTTTAGAATTAAAAGCTGACTGCCTGCGGCTTCATAGCGCTGCTCTAGTGCCTGTAGGCACCCAATCATAAAGGTGACACGCGCAGGTGCAATATCGTTTCGGTTGAGAATATTGGGGTCTAGGCAAAATATGCCAACCACTTTGGGGCTACGGGCGCGGGCGGCAGAAAGACCCACGTTATCTGAAATTCTAAGGTCGCGGCGGTGCCAAAAAAGAATGAGTTCTGCCATCAAAATTCCATAGGTTTATAGCAGTCAAGGATGGCGTCGATCCCTGGGTTTATGCACGATAGCTTCATTGAAGGCTGGAAATCAAGGGGTCGAGTTATCGGTGTGGGTTTCGGCTACGCTCAATCCACACCGAGGAAGACGCTGTTGAAATCCACAGACAATTTCGTAGGGGATGGTGCCTAAACGCTGTGACCAGGTTTCTGCCAAAATTTGGCGATCGCCATCTTGTCCTAGAAGCGTCACAACATCCCCTACGGCTGCATCGGCTATTTCAGTTACGTCGATCACAATCTGATCCATTGTAATAACGCCCAACTGCGGAACGGCTTGCCCCCGCACTAACACCTGCATCTGATTGGAAAGATTCCGTGGTATGCCATCGGCATAGCCAATACTGACAATAGCGACGCGACAAGGCTTTGAAGTGATGTAGCGGTGTCCATAGCTAACGCCTACGCCTTGGGGTAAATCTTTAATTTGAGCGATTCGGCCACGCACCTGCATGACGGGCTTTAGATCAATGACTGACTCAAGCTGATGGCTGGGGTAGATGCCATAAAGCGATAGCCCCACGCGCACTCGGTCATAGTGCAGCGCCTGACTGAACAAGGTTCCGGCAGAGTTGGCAAGGTGTAAGGCAGGGATGGGGATACCTGCCGCGCGGGTACGCTCAATCACACCATCAAACCGCGCCTGCTGCTCTTTCATAAAGCTAGGATCTGGGTCATCGGCAGTGGCGAGATGGGAATAAATGCTAGCAATGTGCAAATGGGGCAGCGCCCGAACCTGCTGGATAAAATCAATGCCCTGTTGCCACGGGTAGCCCAAGCGCGACATGCCTGTGTCAAGTTTGAGATGGACGGGCAGTGGAGCCGAAAGCATTTGAGAAAATATTTCGGCTTGCGAAGGACTGCAAAGGGTTGGCTCTAAGTTCCAGTGGGCGATCGCCTCAATCTGACTCCGACTCTGCACAGCACCCATGACCAGAATAGAGGCAGAAATTCCGGCTTGACGTAGCTCCATGCCCTCTGGGACGGTGGCAACGCCAAAAAACTTGACACCAAGCTGTTGGGCAAGGGTCGCTACTGGAACAGCCCCATGACCGTAAGCATTGGCTTTGACCACTGCCATCAGGTCAGTTCCAGGCTTAAGCAAAGACTGAAGGGCATGGATATTGTGGGCGGTCGCCCCCTCATCAATCTCAATCCAGGCGCGTTCTGCCGCCAGTGCCGTGATGGAGTCAGATTCAGTCATGGTTTCGGACGGGATGGATGGGTAATCAAGTTTTAGCGCGTTTTGAGATACTCAGTCGCACCGATCGCTTCTAAACGTGTCTGCTTAGCTTGTACCGTTTCTTCTAAGCGTTTACGAAACCCAATCACTTTTTCTAATAACTCTGGCCTTTGCGCTGCCAAGATTTGAACTGCCAATAGCCCTGCGTTTTGAGCATTCCCGATCGCCACGGTCGCTACCGGAATCCCTGCTGGCATTTGCACAATGGAGTACAGCGAATCTAACCCCTTTAAATGCCGACTGGCAACCGGAACCCCAATCACAGGCAATGGCGTAAGCGCCGCGACCATCCCTGGCAGATGGGCGGCACCCCCCGCTCCGGCAATGATGACCTTTAGCCCTACAGTATGCGCGTTCTGGGCAAATTCCATCATGCGGGTGGGGGTGCGATGGGCTGAGATGATTTCGACGTGGTGGGCAATGCCGAAGTCTTGACAAATGGCGATCGCCGCTTCCATGGTGGGCAGATCAGAATCGCTCCCCATAATAATGGCAACTTCAGGGAGAGTCGGGACTGGGTAAGACATAAAAATACGATTCCGTAAGGTGCTAAAAACTGAATGAGCTGATGTTCTTTTGTATCGAACTGTCGAGTTATACAAACTTCTATTGCGAATCTAAGCCATTCTCATCAATAAACGCTGGATCCATTCAGAATGTAGTCAAGGCCGTAACACGATTTAACGTTTCTGAGGCAATAGCATATGAATGGTTTACTGCAAAAATATCGCTTCACCTGCACGCTAACCTTCGGAGACATCTATGGTCAGGTGATGATTTGGCTAATCGTCATTTTTATTAGCCTCGGCGCAGCCATTGCAATGTACGAAAATCCTATATACGCCTTTCTAACGAGCGGCCTAATTTTAGTTTTGTCGGTGCCATTTTTGCTATTTGCTTTTGTCACGACTTTATTAAATCACATTGAATTATTGCCCGCAGATGCAGTGACACAAAAAAACAATGCAAAAACGCCCACGACCGCAGTCGAACCATCAGGAATTGCTCAACCAGGATAAGAACACTGCACTTACTACAAAATGGGATTTAGAGGTACCCTAAGTAGCCTGTAAGTTCAAATTCACGATTAAAGAGAATACTGAAATATTAATCTGCTGACCTTTTCATAGGTCAGCTTTTTTGGAATTACAATTGAGCATCCTAGCGCTGCTTTCCACAAGACTCTGGGCAAAATGGCTATTATTCTGTAAAACTGTCCCAAACTTAGACCGTTTTTGTATGCATAAATTTTCTTAAACCGCTATCCAATTTTATTTTGATGAAGACCAATTAAATTCTTAATTAAGGCTATGCTTTTAGACTGATTTGTCCCTGCGGTCATTAATATTTGTTGACTACTACAATCATGAAGTCCAAGATCTGGGAAAGAACTTTCTCTTGCTAAGATCGCAATATCTGCCAATGCAAAAGCTGTGATTATCTCCTTTGTTAGTTCTGGGCTTGTTCCAATCCGAAGCGTAGTATTGGGGAATTTTTCGTAGACATTAAATTCATTTTTTAGTTTGTCAAATCTACTTTTTAATTTCTCGTAGAAAATAGAATCGCTAGACCTCAATATTTTTTGGTTCTGCGCAAACAGAGATTTTATACCTTTAGTTGTTATCTGCTGCCTAATTTTCTCAAATAGGCTTAAGTCTACCCAAAACTTCTCAGGGATGCCGTCTGAGTATATTCTTAACTCAAACAGATTAGGATCATATCGTTCAAAAATATTCTCTAACAATCTCAGATAGCTTTCATGAGAAACTGCTCGACGGACATCGATATCATTAGGGTTAACGGGAATGACCTTGTTCATATAGGGAAATACGTACTTCCCATTATCCTCTAACCATGTGCAGTCCCCTCTTCTAATATGTACTGCTATAGAAATCAAGTTTTTTTTGAATGGACTATAGGCCTCTAAAGATTTTTTTTGTGCATTCAAAAACTTTTCTCCAAAATTAAACTTAAAAACCGATGGAATATCAATATAGTGTTGATTTTCTCGGTAAAGCTCTTTTGAAAAAGCAAGTCTGTATATTGTTTTAGATCTCTCTGGCGTATTAAATAATTTTTCAAGATTTTTTCCTTTAAAGAGATCCACAGCTAATTCATGAGCGCTAATATCTATAATCTTGTAAGACTTTGATCGATAGAATTCTATTGACTCTTCTCCGAGACCAAGTCCAAAAAAGTTTGATATGTCTAGGCTTTGACACCATCGACTGGGCGGCAAGGGAGAATGAATATACTTCAATCCCACTATTCTTCCAATATTATATATTGCTTGTAATTGATAAAGTTGGTCTCCAATTCCAACATTCTTAATAAATTTACAGGTAAAGTACGCCATATGTTTTCAGGAAAAATCTACTTGTTTTTTAATTTAGAGATGTAGGTCATTAGATTTTCAGATTCTCAAAATTTAATATGAAGAGATTTCGCAGACAACGTATACTCTGTTCTATTGTAAGCATGCAACATATTGGCTGTTATGGGACTCACGCTCTGCCACTGGATTGAAAATGCTCGCATTCCTGGATACCAAAAACTACAGCAGATCGCGCTGAATAAATCGGCTACGATTCTATCCATTGTGCCTATGGATGAAGCAGTTTCAGTGCCGAAACCTAGGAAATTTGATGTAGGGGGCGATTGGGTCTCTTTGGGCGGCGTAGATCTCCAGATTAATGGGGCATTGGGACTGGCATTTTCAGATCTGAAACTTCATAAGGCATCAGACTTAGAGAAAGCTGCTGCATTTTTGTGGGCACAGGGGGTAGATGCTTTCTTGCCTACCATCGTCACCACCTCCGTCACAAAGATTCATCAGGCATTAGACTGCCTTGCCCACTTTAAACCTCAAGGCAAACCGCCCATTGCAGAGGTCTTAGGAGCGCATTTAGAAGGCCCTTTCTTAAACGTGCAGAAACGCGGTGCCCATCCTGAAGACTATCTTCAGCCGCTCACGCTAGAGCGCCTAAAGCAGGTGCTTGGCTCCTACGCGCCTTGGGTGAAAGTGATGACCTTAGCCCCAGAGTTAGACGTTTCAGGAGAGGCGATCGCCTATCTCCGTACCCACAACATTATCGTTAGCCTAGGCCACTCCACCGCTACCGCTGCCCAAACCCAAGTCGCCTTTGCCCAAGGTGCCACCATGGTCACTCATGCCTTTAACGCCATGCCGCCCCTGCACCATCGAGAGCCAGGGCTATTGGGTGCTGCTGCTCTGATGCCAGGAGTATTCTGCGGCTTTATTGCCGATGGGCAGCACGTCTCACCGCTAATGCTGCAATGGCTGCTTCGCGCCAGCAATGCCGGAGAACTCTTTTTAGTAAGCGATGCCCTTGCGCCCCTGGGTTTGCCCGATGGTCTGTACCCTTGGGACAGTCGGCAGATTGAGGTCATTCAAGGGACTGCACGACTAGAAGACGGAACTCTGTCGGGCACCACCCTGTCGCTGTTAGAGGGGGTGAAAAATTTAGTGAGGTGGGGAGTATGCGATGTAGAAACGGCGATCGCCCTTGCCACCGAAACCCCTCGAAAAGCCATCGGTTTGCCAGGTATAGGCATAGGGCAGTCGGCACATCAACTGCTGCGGTGGCATTTAGCCCCAGATTCTAAAACGCTAACCTGGCAGCGCCTCTGGACGAGCAACTCATTTGCAAACCTAGAAGCAAAGCCTGTTACAGGAGTGACGGTATGAAGGTAGAACCACTGCACCTGAAACTACAGGGCTTATGGGTGGGTGCTGCTCTCGGTGAACTCCACGCGAAGGGGTTGCTCGATCAAGCGCAGCCGATGGATGAAGCAACCTCAACGGTTCAAATTGCGCTGCCACACACCTATCGTCTTTGTCTGCTTGCCGCACGTTGGCTGAAAGTTGGGGGAGAGGTCAACGCTGATACATGGAACTGTAAGCGCTGGCAAGATGCGCTGCTGAATGTAATGCCGCTGTTTTTTTTGAATGGGACGCTCGCCAGCTATCCCCCTCCTTCCAACGCTCAGCCTCAGACCGTAAGCACTGTCACGGCAATCATTCAAACCCTAGAATGGCTTCAGCGTACAGAATCGCCTCAGTATTTACTGTCTTACCTCTTGCAAACGCCTACCTTACAAGAAACGCCGCTGGCAGAGCATCTTGGAAGCGTTTATCAGCGACTGAGCGATCGCCAGGGTCTTACCCTCCTAACCCCACTGGACGAAATCACACCAGAAAAAGCCATTGCCCAAGTCTTGTATCTGTTGCTTAGCACACCAGAAGATTTTCGCCTCACGGTGCAGCGCTCTGAATTCGCCATCCCAAATCAGCCAGAATTACAGATTCTCTTAGCGGCTTTATCGGGTTTTCATAATGGCTTTGCAAACCTGCCATTAGACTGGCGGTGGCAACTCAAAACCATTCGCTGGTCTGTGGCAATGCCCCTAGAAGAGGGGCTGTGTACCTTAGCCAATCTCTGTGCCGCGCGCTGGGCAGGCTGCTATGAAGCACATCCAGCGCAGGACTGGTCTGCTGTGGCGATCGCCTCCCCTGGTCAGCTTCGTCCGCGCTAAAGCAGCGCCTTCCCATCTCTTTTCGTATAATGAAGCAGTGGGGATGGTTTGCGCTGCATGTTCTAAGTCTGCACAAAGCAATACACCCTAAATTATTCACGATAAATATGGCGACTGGTCAAGGTAGTCTGATGGCAGTAGCGCCTCGGGTACAGTACGTTCCCCTCCACATCAGAGGCATTACCGTTTGAAGGGGCTTAACCTTAAGCCCTTAGGGAGACTAATAGGGCCTTTGAGATTTCCCGTCGAGACTTGCGCCGTCTCTGGGCGGTCGATTCTGCTAGCGCTTCTGGCGCTGTTAGCATTGACCGGAACCATTGGATATCAGTTTTATAACGAGCCGCAGCTTATCATCAACACGCGATCGCCGCAGACCATTTATGCCCCTCAAACCATCGTCGTTGAGGACAAAATTGCAACCGCAGCCGCCCGTAAGGCCGCCAAACAGTCAGCGCTGAATGTGTTTGCGCTAAGTCAGCCCCTCACTGAAACCATTGAGAACGACTTTTCAACCCTCATAACCCAAGCAAAAACCTTACGGAAGCTGACCAAACCTTTTCCCTTTTTGCCGACCACAGTCCTTTCAACAGAGGTTCAAATCGCCCTCAGGCGCATGAGTCTGCCGCAGTTAGAAGCGTTACTCAAAGACGTTGAAAACCGCAGCGGGTCTGCAAATAGCGATCCATCACCAGACTACCAGCGAGTTTTAGCCGAACTCAGCGCAGCTTACCGCAAAATTGGCACCACGCCTCAATGGGGAAACATGCGTCAGTCCGCCATTCAGTCTCACGAGCGCTACGCACTGGCACAGCGTTTTGTCGCGGCACAGCAGTTGGCGAATCTTCAGATTGAGCCTGTTCTTGACCTTCCTGATTCAGACTGGGAGCCTTTTCAGAAAAAGCTGAAGGTGGTTCTGCGACGGATGTTATCCCAAGGCATTGCACCTGGGCTGCTTGCTGACGTGACCAAAAGTGCCGTAGCAACTCAAGTAAGTGACTGGAGCCTTCCCCATCAGAAAGCCGCCGTTCAGCTTTTGCCTATGGTGCTGCGCTTTAACCTCGTGATTGACCCTGGAGAAACGCTGCGGCAGCAAGAGCAGGCCGCTCAGCAAATTCGACCCATTCAGGTGCCCATTCGGAAAGGTGAGGTTATCGTTTGGAAAAATCAGCCCATTACCTCGGCAGACTTTGCTCTTCTGGATAGCCTTAAACTGAGTCAGCGGCGGGTCAATATTGAGGGGCTGGTCGTCACTAGCCTAGCGGTTGCTGCGGCCTTAGGTCTATTTACGGGGGTAAGACGACGATATTACCAACGTTGGTCTCACCAGCGCTGGGGTCATGGCGATACGGTTTTAGTCCTACTGCTGGCGCTCAGTGTCCCTCTCATGATTGGCCTAACGGAAGTAACCTACACCACACTGCCTGCCGTGGGTCTACTGGTGGGCACCTTTTATGGGTCTGTAATAGGAGCCGTTGTTGTGGTTCTCTTGGGGGTTTTAGTCCCCTTCGGTCTACAGTCAGCAGTCTGGCCTGCCTTTACCGCAATTGTAATCGGAAGCCTAGTGGGCAGCGTTCTCGCCAGCCATGCAAGATCGCGGGAGGAGTTAGCGCGGGTTGGTTTGGTGCTGGGTGTTGTCCAGGCGATCGCCTACGTCATTCTTCTCGGCGGCACCAACACCCTCGGGATCTTCAGTCTGGTGGTATCCGCCCTGCGGCAGGGACTGATTGGTGTCGGCTGGTGCATTATTGCTTTAGGCGTTAGCCCCTACCTCGAAAAGCTCTTTGACCTCATTACGCCCATCCGCCTAGCGGAGTTAGCCAACCCCAACCGTCCCCTCCTCAAACAGCTTGCAGAGCAGGCTCCGGGCACCTTTCAGCATACGCAGTTTGTCACCACCTTGGCAGAGGCCGGGGCACGCGCCCTGCACTGCAACGTAGAGCTAGTCAGAACGGGGACGCTTTACCACGACATTGGCAAAATGCATGACCCTCAGGCATTTATTGAAAACCAGTTTGGCTGCCCTAATAAGCACACTGACCTTAATGACCCGTGGCTGAGCGCCCACCTGATTCGCCAGCACGTTGAGCAAGGGCTGGTCATGGCGCGTAAAGCAGGGCTTCCTTCTGCGGTGCAGGCATTTATTCCAGAACATCAGGGCACTATGCTCATTGCCTATTTTTATCATCAAGCCTGTCAAATGGCGCAGCAGTCTACGCCGCCTACTACCATCCAAGAGCAGGATTTTCGCTATGAAGGGCCTGCGCCCCAAAGTCGAGAGACAGGAATTGTCATGCTGGCAGATTCTTGCGAAGCAGCGCTACGAGCGATGAAGCAAAAAGAGCCAGAAGCAGCGTTACGAACCGTCAAACAAATCTTTAAGACCCGTTGGCAAGAACAGCAGCTTGTCGATGCCCATCTCTCCCGTGAAGATTTAGAGCGCCTAGCCCAGACGTTTGTGCAGGTTTGGCAGCAGGTCAATCATGAGCGTATTGCCTACCCGCCGCCAATTCCCGTAATGCCGCGTCAGAGTCCCCAACAGTGAAAGGACTGCGATCCCGCTTACCGTGGGCTTGAATAGATAAGGCGTACAATGTTGAAGGCTTTGAGAGACTGTCCTTTAGTCTTCGGCTCAAACTTTATGTCAAGGATAAGGTGAAATATGGCTTTAACAGTGGGAACCCCCGCACCTGCGTTTACCACCACAGATACGAATGGCAACACGGTATCACTCTCCAATTTTTCGGGGAAAACCGTAATTTTGTACTTCTATCCAAAAGACGATACGCCAGGATGCACCAAAGAAGCCTGTAGCTTCCGCGATAATTACACGGCCTATCAAGGTAAAGATATTGTGGTTCTAGGCGTAAGCGCGGATGATGAATCTTCTCATCAGCGGTTTACGCAGAAGTTTAGTCTACCGTTTCCGCTCTTGGCGGATACCGACCACTCCATCATCAAGTCCTATGATGTGGATGGCGGTGGCTATGCGAAGCGCGTGACCTATGTGATTAACCCACAGGGGGCGATCGCCCATGTCTACGCCAGCATCAATACCGAAACGCACGCCGCAGACATTCTCGCCGATCTGGGTCTTTAACGCCAAATGAATCCGTTGAGTGAAGACTATCTCAGTCTGGACTTCACTCGGCGGCCTCTTATCAAGTGCATCTATGTCGTAAAGCTCAAGCCAGAGAGTGTTGAGTTTTTTGTGTAAACCAGCTTCTGAAAGGCGTGTTGACGTTATTTTAGAGTTCAACACACAGAATTTTGTTTACTCTCCACCGTCGCTCAGCAGCGGTAGCAGACTGCATCTGACACCAAACAAAGTCCGCCAAACTTTTGCAGAATCGGCTGTAGCTCCCAAAACAAATTGTCCTCCTCCCCCGCCTTACAGGTTGTGAGGATATAGGTGTTGCCAGACTGATCATCCCAGTCCTCAAGCACTTCTCCTGCCTCAGTGCGACCCACCACATGATTAATTAGGTTGTATTTAACAACGCCAACCTTAGCAAAGCGCTTCAGCACCGCATTCACTTCAATTGACGGAACAATAATTTCGATACGTTTGACAATGTCCATGGTAATCAAGACCAAAATGTTTGAATAATTTGAAAATAAACAGGAATGCCGATGATGATATTAAACGGAAACGTCAGCGCCAGCGCCATTGAAATATAAAGGCTAGGGTTCGCTTCAGGAATGGTCATCCGCATCGCTGCCGGAACCGCAATATAAGAGGCACTGGCACACAGCACCGCAAACAGCAGCGCATTCCCCGCCGACATCCCAATCATTTTGGCTAGCCCTATTCCAATCATGGCATTCAAGATGGGCATGAAAACAGAAAAACTAATTACAAAAGGCCCTGCCTTAAATAGCTCTCGAATCCGACGCGCCGCAATCAACCCCATATCTAATAGAAAAAAGCACAAGACCCCATAAAACGAGTCCTCCGTAAAGGGCTTGAGCTTATTCCAACCCGCCTCTCCCGTGAGGAGACCCACCACTAAACTACCAATCAGCAGAAACACCGACCCGTTTAGGCACGCTTCTCGAAAGACCTCGCCCCAGGCGAGCGTCTCCATTTCACCATCGTCCGCTTGCTTTCGCTTTGCAAATGCTTTAACCAACACAATCCCCACGACAATGGCGGGAGACTCCATGAGCGCTAAAGCGGCGACCATGTGCCCTCCAAAGCTCATCCCTAACTTTGTAAGAAACGCACTGGCAGTAATAAATGTGACGGCGCTGATAGAACCATAGGTTGCGGCGATCGCCGCCGCATTGTAGGTATCTAGCTTCACTCTAAGGATAAAAAATGAGTAAATGGGCACAACACAGGCCATCACAATGGAAGCCAGCAGCGTTTCTGCAATTTCCAAGTTCAGCCCACTTTGGGTAATTTCATACCCGCCCTTAAACCCGATCGCCATTAACAGATAAAGAGAAAACAGCTTAGGCAGCGGCTGCGGAATCTCTAGATCTGACTTCAGCAGAACGGCTGCCATTCCTACAAAAAAGAATAAAACAGGGGGATTGAGAATGTTAAAAAGGATTAAGTTGGACTGCATGATCACATCTTAATGAATGAATTAAAATTAAATCTTTGAGCAAGCAGGCTCTTGATGTGAAACGAAACGTAATGGAACAGGTCGTCTCATCATTTTGAACTTGCCAACCCAGACATCTCATATAATCTGAACTTGTGCTTTCCGCTTTGTCTAGGCGACCAGCAGAATGACATTGACGTGATGCTCCACACCCCCGCACTGCAATTATCTACCCAAACCTATGTCTTCCGACTCAGATCAGTCCCAGCCCCAAGGTCATTCGGCACTTGACGATATTCGCACTGCTCGTCTTGAGAAAGTTGAGCAGATCAAGGCACTGGGGCTAAATCCCTATGCCTACCGCTGGGAATCGACCCATCATACCCAAGCCCTTCAGGAAAAGTTCAAAGACCTGCCCAATGGAGAAGAAGTTGAAGTTGAGGTGGCGATCGCCGGACGAATCTTGGCGCGGCGTGTCTTTGGCAAACTGGCCTTTTTTACCCTGCAAGACGAGACGGGCGTAATCCAGCTCTACCTAGAGAAAGCCCGGATCCAGACCACAATGGAAGGAGCCGATCCCCAAGCGTTTGACCACCTCAAGCAGTTAACCGACGTCGGTGACTTTCTGGGCGTAAAAGGCACTCTTAAGCGCACCGACAAAGGAGAGCTTTCGGTCTACGTACGCGAGTACACAATTCTCACCAAGTCTTTGCTGCCCCTGCCCGATAAATGGCATGGACTCACAGACGTCGCCAAACGCTACCGCCAGCGCTACGTCGATCTCATCGTCAACCCCACCGTCCGCGAAACCTTTCGCCGCCGCGCCCTTATTACTGCCGCCATCCGTCGCTATCTTGACCAGCAGGGCTTCATTGAGATCGAAACCCCCGTACTGCAAAGCGAACCAGGGGGAGCTGATGCGCGTCCCTTTACGACCTATCACAACACCCTCGAAATGGATCTGTACCTCCGCATCGCCACGGAGCTACACCTCAAGCGGCTGATTGTAGGCGGCTTTGAGAAAGTATTTGAGATGGGTCGAATTTTTCGCAACGAAGGTATTTCAACCCGTCACAACCCTGAATTCACATCCATTGAGGTGTATCAAGCCTACGCCGACTACCATGACATGATGGCGCTGACCGAGACACTGGTGACGCAAGCCGCACAGTCTGTATTGGGCACACTCCAAGTGACCTATCAGGGGGAGCCGATTGATCTGACCCCACCGTGGCGACGAGTGACAATGCATGAGCTAGTGCATGAGGCAACGGGCATCAATTTTGAAGCGTTTAATGACCTGCAAGCAGCCCAACAAGCCGCCGCTGAAGCAGGAATTGGTGGAACCCAAGACTGTGAAACCATTGGGCATGTCTTAAATGTGGCCTTTGAGCAAAAAGTGGAGGCGACCTTAATGCAGCCTACTTTTGTGCTCGATTACCCCGTCGAAATTTCACCCCTGGCAAAGCCCCATCGTTCTAAACCTGGATTGGTCGAGCGCTTTGAACTTTTTATGGTGGGGCGCGAGACTGCCAACAGCTTCTCTGAGTTAACAGACCCCATCGACCAACGGCAGCGGATGGAGGCTCAGTCTGCCCGTAAAGCCGCAGGGGATCTCGAAGCTCAGGGCGTGGATGAAGATTTCTTGACGGCACTAGAGTACGGAATGCCCCCGACGGGCGGCTTGGGTATTGGCATTGATCGTCTGGTCATGCTGCTGACCGATTCCCCTAGCATCCGTGATGTGATTGCATTTCCGTTGCTAAAGCCAGACCCGAGCGAGGGGTAGAGCTTCGGGGCTACCGTATACACACAAGTCCAAGAAAAATTCTCTCCCAGGAGAGGCAGGGGATTGATAAATCAGTTGATGGTAAAACCCTATACAGAAGGTAAACTTCGACACTTTTTATACACCCTAGGTCTTACATCAAAAAAACAAATCAATATTTCAATTAAAATGCGAGTCAAGTTATCATTAAGTTCATCTTTAAGATGGCGTCAGAAAACGTGATCGCGACTAAATGCAAGAAAAATCAATTTTTTTTCAGCGTTTATTCTGAATAAAAAGGTTTCTACTGATTTACATAAAATTGAAATGAGTTTACTCAAATCACATTTACTTTCGGTAGGCATCGAAAGAATAGACTATAATCGCCTGCATACCTTATCTGAATCATGATTGCCATCTATCCTGGTAGCTTTGATCCGGTTACACTGGGGCATCTCGATTTAATCGAGCGCGGTTCTCGCCTATACGAGCGGCTGATTGTCGCAGTTGCACTCAATCCAAATAAGAACTCCTTATTTACAGTGCAGCAGCGAATGCACCAAGTTCGTGAATGTACCCAACATTTATCGAATATTGAAATTGACTGTTTCGACACATTGACGGTGGCCTATGCCCAAAGCCGTCAAGCTCAGGTACTGCTTCGAGGCTTGAGAGTTCTCTCAGATTTTGAGTATGAACTTCAAATGGCTCATACCAATAAGAGTCTTTCTCAAAATACCGAAACCGTTTTCTTAGCGACCTCCAACGAATACAGTTTTTTAAGTAGTAGCCTAGTCAAAGAAATTGCTAAGTTTGGTGGCTCTATCGCCCATCTTGTTCCACAAAACGTAGCCGTTGAGTTAGAGAGATGTTACGCCAAGACTCCTCCTTCAGTATTGAAACCCACTCCAATGGGAATGGATCCGACCTCGAAAACGGATACGCTCACAACTCCAACAGAAACAATCAAGGGCTAGAGCTGCAACAACAGCTCGAAAAACTTGAGGAAATGATTATTCTGGATGGACTCAAGGTGCCGTTAACAGGTCGAACCTTCCTCAGTGAAGAAGACCTTCTGACGCAGCTTTCTGCGGTTCAGAACAGTATTCCTGAAACAGTTCGCACCGCCGAAAAAGTGTTGAGCCAGCGCGAAGAAATTATTGCGCGAGCGAAGCAATACGCCCAGGAAATTATTAAGTCCGCAGAGCAGCGGGCGGCTAAAATTGCGGATGAGCAGACCATCATTCAGCAAGCTGAGGCGGAAGCGCAGCAGCTCCGCAATCAAATTCAGCAGGAAATTGAAGATATTCGGCGCAAAAATATTTCAGAAATGGAGCGCGTGCGTCGTCAAACGCAGCAGGAAATTGATGTAATGCGCCAAAATGCCCTTCAGGAACAGGCACACATTCACCAAGAGTCTGATCAGTATGCTGATCGGGTTTTAACTGATTTAGAGCAGCAGTTGGGCGAGATGACGCGGGTGATCAAGAATGGTCGGATGCACCTCAGACAGCCTAAAAGCAATAGCCCCAAGAAGCCTTAGTCAACTGATCCCAAAAGTTTTAGACTTGACATAGCACTTTTGGGAGGGTGATTTTTGTGGCGACATTTTGGAGGATGGTGGGCAATGACTGAACCAATCCAATCTATGACGCTTCCTCCGAGTACGGATCCTTACGAAGAGTCTGTTTGGCTCCAGCAGGCGCTACAAACATGGCTTAATGAGGAGTTTTTGCCGGAGCCAGTCAATGATGTCATTGCTCATAGGGCTGCCAGCGTTTATCGGCGGCAGCGCATGGAGGGAGAAGACGATGTGGGTTCGCTCCTCATGGCAATTTTGACTGAGATGCAGGCGTTTGATTTTTCAAAGAGCTTTTATAGCGAGTTTGCGGTTGCGAATGCCGTTAGCGATTTGTTGCTCAATCAGTTTTTAGGGATTAATGCCTGCTGTTCGGGTTGAAACAAAAAAAGAGCGAGGGAATTCCCTCGCTCTTTTTTTGTTTCAGTTTTGAGCTGGATGCTACCAGCTCGATTTGGTAACGCCTGGAAGGAGTCCTTCGTGGGCCATTTCGCGAAGAACGTGACGGGATAGGCCAAAGTCACGGAAGTAACCTCTGGAGCGACCTGTAACCCAACAACGGTTACGAACCCGGCATTGCGCGCTATTGCGGGGAAGGCGCTGGATCTGACGGTGAAGATCCATTTTTTCTTCTTGAGTTTCGGCGCTGGTGAATTGCTCTTTGAGCGCAGCTCTTTTAACAGCGTATTTAGCGACTATTCTCTGGCGCTTTTTCTCACGCTCGATCATGCTCTTTTTAGCCATGGATTTCTACAGTAACGGCAAACGATTGAAGGCAGTATTTTTTATAATAACTAATATTTTGCCAATGAGACTACTTTTCTTTTCGATGGCTTGACTTATAGCTTTCGGGGTTTGCCGCTGCCGTGCCCGCAGAGGTGCAGAGATCGGCTAGTTCACAGCGATCGCATTCCGGCCTCCGAGCCATACAGACAGCGCGTCCGTGGTAGATCAGCCGAATTGACCAGTTTTCCCAATCCGCTTGGGGAAGCAGCTTCATAAGATCTTGCTCAACCTTCACAGGATCGGTCTGTTTGGTGAGTCCGAGGCGATGGCTGAGGCGCTTGACATGGGTATCTACCGTTACGCCAGCGTTGACTCCGTAGGCGTGGGCTAAGACTACGTTGGAGGTTTTGCGGGCAACCCCTGGCAGGGTTAAAAGCTGCGCCATGGTGCTGGGCACTTCCCCGTCGAACTCTGTCATGATTTTGTGACAGGCCGCCTGTATATTGCGGGCTTTATTGCGATAGAACCCCGTGGAGTGAACCAGTTGCTCAAGAGTGTCGAGGGGGGCAGCGGCGATCGCCCCCGCATCTGGGAACTGCTCAAACAGGGCCGGAGTGACCAGATTTACACGCTCGTCGGTACATTGCGCCGAGAGAATGGTGGCAACGAGGAGCTGGACGGGCGTTTCATAATCGAGGCTGCATCGGGCATCGGGGTAAAGATGCTTGAGGCGGCTGAGAATTTCGAGGGTGCGCTGCTGTTTTGCAGACGGTTTACGAGGCATATCTACAACAATCAAACGCCATCCATCACATCACTAAAACAGGTTGACGGTGTCCCGCGCAATGAGAAACACGCCCAGCCCCAGCAGCAAAAATAGCCCCGTCTGCATTACGCCCTGCTGAATTGCCTGTGGCAGAGGCTTTCTAAAAATGCCCTCAAATAGCAAAAACACAAGCTGTCCCCCGTCTAAGGCAGGTAACGGCAAAATATTAATCACCGCTAAGTTAATGCTAATGAGCGCCCCAAACTGAAGCAGGCGGCTAATATCGGTGCGCGCAATGTCTGCCCCAATTTTGACGATGGCAACGGGGCCAGAAACCTGGCTTGCCGCGTTTTGGAAATTGCTAATAAGCTGACCAAAGCCGCTCACGGTCAACAGCAACAGGTTTTGAAACTCTGTAGAGGCCGCGCTCAAAAGTTTGACGGGGGAGAGGGTTTTAACGCGGTTGAGCTTCGCATTGGGCGCTAACCGAACGCCAATCAGCGGCTCATTATTTTGACTAATCTGAGGCGTAACGCTTAGGGCAACAGCTTTACCTGCTCGCTGAATGTCTAGATTTAGCGGCTGGTCTGCATTTTGCTTGACCTGACTTTGGAAGACCTGTACGGCAGTCTCGCCCATCTCAAGGGTTTGCCCATTAATCGCAACGACCACATCTCCAGGCAAAACGCCAGATTTTGCGGCGGCGCTTGTCTCTGGCACAAGCTGCACAATGGCGACACCTGGGGCGACTTGCGGGTTAGGAATGCCCTGCCAGCTTAACTGAGCAAAGATGAGAACGTAGGCAAAGATTAAATTGGCAATTACCCCTGCGCTAATGACGATCGCCCGATCTAAAATCGGACGGTTTTTCATTAGGGACGGGTCATCGGCTGGGATGTTGCTTTCTTCGTCTTCGTCATCTGGAAAAGCAACATAGCCGCCCAAGGGGATCGCTCTGAGGGCGTATTCGGTTTGCGGTCCCTGGTACTTCCACAACACGGGACCAAACCCAATCGAAAACCGCGTGACGTAAATTCCCTGGGCGCGCGCAGCCAGGAAATGCCCTGACTCATGCACCACGATTAACAGTGCCAAAACTGCGATCGCCAATAAAACGGGCATGAATTCTTCCTAAATATGAGCTGTAATCTACAAAACAGATGCTTGCTTATCTTAACGTTTCTCAATGCACTCTCATTTATTCTGGGCTTGGGCGAGGTATTGGAGGCGATCGCGCAGCACAATCTCAAGATGCTGCGTCATTTTGGCGGCTTTTTCTTTATCAGACCCAGCCTCAAAATCTTGACTAGAAAACGCTGGAGCAATATCAACAAAAACGGCTGCGCCCTTTTGCGCTTCAGGCTCATAGCGGATGGCAATGGGCGTAATGGGAATCGCCATAGGCTGGGGAGCGGTAGATTCGGCCTGCAAGATCAGTCGAGCTGTGCCAGGTTTGAGCGATCGCAGGGGCTGATCGCGCACAATGCCGCCCTCTGGGAAAATACCTACGAGTTCATCTTGGTGCAATAGCTCAATCATGTGCTTAATGCTGGATTTTTGGGGTCTGGCTAAATCAATCGGGAAGGAGCCTAACCGACGCAAAAACCAGCCCTGAATGCCGCTGAACTGATTGGCATTGGTCATAAAGCAAATCGCCTTGGGCTGAAGCTGGGCAATCACCAATGGATCCCAACGGCTGTAGTGCTTAATCGCCAGTACCGCTGGGCCATGGAGGGGGAAATGCTCGAAACCGTTGACCGTTAAGGGGCCAAAAAAGGCGCGCTGTAGCAGTCGATTGCCAGAGGAAATAACTGGGTATACCCAAGGGGACACGGAAGAAAGCGGGGGGGTAACGTTCACGGCGATCGCGTTAGATATGGACTTGATCTGCCTATCCTAGACAAGAGCGTGAGGTGAAATCAACGATTATGGCGTGGGTTTCGGCTTCGCGCTCGACTGAGCGATAGCCGAAGTCTCAACTCACTCTCGTTTAGCAACTTTGTCTAATCTCGTGCCAAAAATGTAGAATCCGACCTTCTAAGGTTCGGTTTTGCGGCTGTCTCTCATCCGATAAACCCGTTATTCTCTGATTAAGCAATAAACCTCTTGCACGAATATGACCCTCTCCCCCAACCCCTCTCCCAGAACGGGAGAGGGGATCCAGAATTAGCCCTTCTCCCGTTCTGGGAGAGGGGTTGGGTTGAGGGGGTGGGTTGATGCAAGAGGTCTAATATAGTTTGCTCAGTTAAATTGCTCAATCAAATTGCTCAGCCAAACAGCGTGATAACCATGAGGGCTACAGTTTATCCAAGCTGCTATATCCAACAGGCGATAGAACCCGTGTTTGACCCGTTGCCAACGCTCACAGAATTATTTATAGCGTTGGAGCCTCAATTTACGGATGGAGATACTGACGCGCTGACGCTAGAGACAGCGCAGACGGCCTGGCGGGTGGCGATCGCCGCAATGACTCAACTCCTCAAGCAAACCACGCTAAATTCCAGTCACTCTAAAAATAATCTTTTAGCCCAATCTGCCGCCGAAGTTTGTAACCAGCAGGGCGTGGTATTTTGCAGCCCTGCGCCTGTATTTAGCGACCTGGCAATACTGGCTCACCTCAAGACCTGGATTTTTACCCCTGAGCGATCCTCTTCTTGCTTTAAGTTGCCCCCAGCAACCGTTTCAGAACGCTTTGAGGTGCCCCTGCCTACGCTGCCTATTTTGGCGGGAGATTCCCTCGCTCATGAGCAATTTTGCCTGATTCAAACTGCTCAGTTTTGCTGGGCTGCGGTTTTGGGCTGCGACTCTGAGGGTATCCTTCGGCTTAATTTTTCTTTCGATCCGGCGACCGTCGAGAAGATGTGGATGGCCTTGCAGGTTAGAGTTGAACGGCTTCAGCGACCCGCTCAGCTCAAGCTAATTGAGCAGTGGCGATCACATTTTCCAACCACAGCGCCAGACTATAAAATCCCCATGCAGTTTAGTCAGGCATTGCTGGCTCAAACCGCTAACTCAAGCCCCAGCAGCACTCAGTCTGAGCAAACAAGTCGATGGAAATCATTATCTTTTGCACAAAAACAGCGCCAGTACAAAACATCGCCCATTTCAGAATCTATTCCTCCTTCGACAGACCGCAACGAATCTGAACCAGACCGCGACGTAGAACTACTGAAAGTGTTGGCGCATGAAGTCCGCACCCCCTTAACCACCATTCAAACGTTGACCCGTCTGCTGCTGCGACGAACAGACTTACCTACAGTGGTGATCCAGCGCCTTGAGGCCATTCAGCAAGAATGCCTGGGTCAGATCGATCGCTTTGGCCTCATTTTTCGGGCGATGGAGCTAACCCACGCAGACTGTCAGCCCCTGCCGACCCACCTCACCCCCATTGCCCTTCAAGAACTGCTTACCGACAACCTCACACGCTGGCAAGCTCATGCCGCCCGTCGGGGCTTAACGCTTCAGGTCACAACCCCAAAACGGCTTCCAGAAATTGCCATCCGCGACCCCCACCTCCTCAACCAGGTCTTAACGGGTCTAATGGAATATCTCAGCAATAGTCTTTCTGTGGGCAGCCACATTAACCTCAAAGTAGACTTGGCGGGTTCTCAACTAAAGCTCCAGCTTCAAACCCAGCCCGATCAAAATCAGCCAGACGTGAGTGCCGAATCCCCGATGATGAAGGCCGTTGGTCAGCTCTTGATGTTTCAGCCTGAAACGGGGGGCGTCAGCCTGAGTTTGGCAGCAACCAAGCATTTGTTTCAGGCATTAGGCGGCAAGCTAACGGTGCGGCAACACCTTGAGGGCGAAGTCTTGACGATTTTTCTGCCCTTGGGCACCAAGCGTGAGGCATACTAAGGGATGTTGAATCAACCTGAGGCTATGCAGGCTCCGTCCGATTGCCCCGCTTTAACCGAACTGACGGATCTTCCCTACATTGATGCTGAAGGTCAACTTCCTGCTCAGTTTGAGGGGAAAATTGGCGTGTATGCCATTTACGACCACGAGAAAAATTTAGCCTATATCGGCTATTCACGGGATGTATCTTTGAGCCTCAAGCAGCACATTGTCCGGCAGCCGCATTATTGCTTTGGGGTCAAGGTAGCCACAGTAGATCGCCCTAACCGCACACTGCTCGAAACCATCAAGGCCGCCTGGATTGACGAAAATGGAGTAGTCCCTGTCGGAAATGGAGACGCTGCTGAATTTTGGGAGCAGCCCATTGATGTCAAAAGCAAAATGCTGCCAGAAGAATTGACCCAGTACACCGACCCACAGCTAGATGATCAGCAGCATCAGCGCATCCTCAAGCAGGCCGCACGGCGAATTGAGCAGGATATTCTGAGGATTTTGGCTGAGCGAGGGGTGAAAGAAGCCCTTCGGTTTAACCCCAAGCTCAAAGACAGCGGATTGCTAGATCTCAAGTGATAATGCAGCTAGTAACCACAAAACTCTTGCACGAATATGACCCTCTTCCCCTTCGACAAGCTCAGGGCAACGCCCAGCCCCTCTCCCAAAACGGGCGAGGGGAGTCGGAATTAGCCCTTCTCTACCTACGTCTAGCGTGAACTCCATGTCATTGGCTTCTTCTCTACCGCTGCTCAAAATCCAGACTGCTTTGACTGAGGCAGGCGCGTGGGCAAAAGATATGGCGCGTCAGTCCTTTGCGGTAGAGGAGAAAGGTCCTGAAGATTTTGTAACGGCGATCGACCGCACCCTAGATCGTCAATTAGCCGAACAGTTCCAGGCTTGGTTCCCGCAAGATGGTGTTATCACTGAAGAAAATGCCGCATCCATTCAAAATATGAGTAAAGGGTTCTCGCGGCTGTGGCTGATTGACCCGTTAGACGGCACCGAAGATTTTATTAATCGCCGCCCTGACTACTCGATTATGGTTGGGCTATTGCAAAATGAACAACCGATCGCCGGATGGATTTTGCGCCCAGAATCGGGTCAACTTTTTTATGGAGGTAACGACTGGGGCTTGTTCACGGCACACGGCACTGAACCCGCACAGCCGTTGGTGCCATCTATGACGCCTGGCCCTACTGCGAGCCATTGCCCGATGCTGCTGGGCGATCGCGATCAGCGGCAGTACGGCACCGCAATCCAAACCGCAATCCCCGAAGCGCAGTTTTACACCCTAGGCAGCTTTGGCCTTAAGGTACTGGAGGTGATTCAGGGAAGGGCGGGGCTTTACCTCTACCTCAATGGTCGCGTTAAGCTATGGGATACCGTTGGTCCCCTTGCGTTGGCAAAAAGTGCGGGGTTGGTCTGCTGTGATCTAGAAGGGAATCCACTGAAGTTTTCTTTAGATGCACTTAACCCAGAAACCCTAGCTCATCATCAGTCGATTGTGATTGGCTGGCCTCACTATGTAGAGGCGCTGCTGCCCAGACTGCAAACCGCGATAGCGACGCATTCAGAATCTGTCTACGAGACGGCTGCAAGCTAACTGAGTTGACATGACGCATCAGCCCACCCTTGGATGGAACGTTTAGAAGATCTCCATGATTCCAGAAGAGCAAACAAATTTATTTAACTTGATGCAGCCGACCGAAGCTGCTGCACCCCCAGCAGGTTTTGATGCAGCGCTAATTCCCACCAGCGCCCAAGTCCCCATTCCGTCAGGAACCTATGGGTCTATTGCAGAAATGGTGCCTCACTGCACCACCTGTCAGCGCTGTGAGCTAGGCCAATCCCGAACCCATGCCGTGATTGGCAGGGGCAGCCCCACGGCCTCGATTATGATCATCGGCGAAGGTCCAGGTCAAAACGAAGATGAGCAAGGGCTTCCGTTTGTGGGGCGCTCCGGTCAACTCCTTGAAAAAATTTTAGAATCGGTTCAGTTTAATTCTGAGCGTGACGTCTATATCTGCAACGTCGTGAAATGCCGTCCCCCCGACAACCGCACGCCCACACCCCAAGAAACAGAAGCCTGTAAGCCTTATCTGCTCGAGCAAATTCGCATTGTTAACCCCAAAATCATTCTCCTCACGGGCGCAACTGCGGTAAAAGGACTCACGGGTGATAAGCGGGGGATCACTAAAATTCGCGGTCAGTGGCTCGAATGGGAGGGCTACCTTTGTATGCCCATTTTTCACCCCGCCTACCTGCTGAGAAATCCGTCTCGAGAACCAAATAGCCCTAAGTGGCTAATGTGGAAAGATATTCAGGCGGTTCGCACGAAGCTAGCGGAGCTGAGCGCATAAGCAATAACTCAGCTTTGAATTAAAAGAAGGCTAGCCCCTGTATTTAGGGAACATTAGTCTTAAGGAAACAATTAGACCCAGATTCCCACACCTCTATACAGACGGCAATGGCAAATTTTGAGCAGATTGCCCTTCTCCAGAAGGGTGTTGAGGAATGGAATGATTGGCGAATCCAAAACTTAGCGGTGAGGCCAGATTTGTCTGGCGCTAATCTCAGTGGCATTAGCCTCCAGTTTGTTAACTTTAGCCGTGCAAATTTGGCAGACACCAACCTAGAAGGAAGCGATCTTAGAAATGCTAATCTTCGCAATGCCTGCCTAGATCGTGCCAATCTTCGTCTTGCAGATCTCATTGAGGCCAATTTGCAGGAAGCATCGCTACAGCAGACCGAACTGCAAGGTGCCGACCTCTACAAAACCATACTCTGCAGCGCAAATTTTAATGGCGCAAATCTCAGTCAGGCGATCGTGCGCCGTGCAAATTTAGAGAACGCGAGCTTACAGGCCATTGACGGCAGTAAGGCCGACTTTTTGCAGGCGAACCTAATGCGAACTCGATTTGATCTTGCAAATCTCCAAAACGCTAATTTTGAAGGTAGCAACTTGATTGAGGCTTGCTTAGATGGCGTTAACTTATTGGGCGCTAATTTACGCAAGGCCAACTTGTGTCGGGCTTCTTTAATAAATGCCAATCTTGAGGGCGCATCGCTTCAGGGTGCGCTTTTGAAAGGCACCATATTGACGGATGGTTCGGTTGGTGGAGGTTAGAGGGTGATGCCGAATGAGATGCTGAGATCAAATGGATGCATAGTAGAGATGTATTCTTGTAGGCACCTCAATTGACTGACTCACGGAGGCAATAAGGAGATTTAGGGCAAAATAGCAAGAGGAATGCTAGTGCTGGGTACTATACGTTTACACTGGCATTGACATAATTTTGCCGCTGTATGAGATCTGTGAAGACAAATTCCAACGCTCAAACATCCCGTGATCCCAATCCCTTTTTGGTTCTGGGGTTTCCGGTACATCTGCTGCCGGACTACATCGTTTGGCTGTCAGATCGTTTATTGCAGCGTCAGGGAACCCATGTGGTGACGCTCAATGCTGAAATGACGATGCAGGCAGAGCAAGATTTAGCCCTTGCCAATATTATCCGTCAGGCTAATTTGGTGATTCCTGACGGAGCGGGGATCGTGCTTTATCTGAAGCTTCACGGTCAGCATGTGCGGCGTTGCCCTGGCATTGAGCTAACGGAAAAGCTGTTAAAAACTTCTGCCCAGCAGCCTCAGCCGTGGTCGGTCTTTTTCTATGGCGGATCTCCTGGGGTTGCGGCGGAAGCTGGGGAGAAGCTGTGCGATCGCTACCCTAACCTCAACGTCATTGGCACCCAAAACGGCTTCTTAAGCGACGCCGAAACCCCGCTGTTTTTAGAGCGACTTCAGACGCTTCAGCCCCAAATTATTTGTGTGGGTCTTGGCGTGCCGCGTCAGGAATACTGGATTGCGAAGCATCGCCATCTGGTGCCAGAAGCGGTGTGGATTGGCGTTGGCGGCAGCTTTGACATTTGGGCAGAGCGCAAACAGCGGGCACCTGGCTGGCTCGGTGACAACAATCTGGAATGGGTCTATCGACTGTACCAGGAACCGTGGCGCTGGCGGCGGATGTTGGCTTTGCCCCAGTTTGCGTGGCGAGCCATTTTGGCAAGGTTTAGGTTTTGAAATTTTAGATTTGAAGTTTTAGGTTTGGCAACTTTAGGCGATCGCAATGATGAATCCTCTGGTGTTACCTCAATCCATCTCAGCACAGGTTGAGCGTTCTCGGTCTGAAGGGGCAGAAACGACGGCTAGTGCAGCGGCGACAGAT
This sequence comes from Acaryochloridaceae cyanobacterium VAR_48_metabat_390, assembly GCA_031422435.1. Classification (GTDB taxonomy): domain Bacteria; phylum Cyanobacteriota; class Cyanobacteriia; order Thermosynechococcales; family Thermosynechococcaceae; genus JAAURS01. The sequence goes on along the minus strand of JANPLU010000112.1, from coordinate 3,942 downwards.
GCTACTGCCACTGCAACTTCCTATGCCATTCATTTACGGGATGTAACCAAGAGCTATCGAGATACAGGCTTTAGCCTTCGTAACCTCAACTTTGTGGTCAAACAGGGCGATTTTTTGTTTATTACTGGACCTTCTGGCGCGGGCAAATCGACCCTTATGAAGCTGGTGTACGGTGCAGAGCGCCCTGACCGTGGTGAGGTGCGCGTAGGGGGGCAAAATGTGGCAAACCTGAGCGGTCATCGCCTATCGCTCTTGCGCCGTCGCCTGGGCGTTGTGTTTCAAGACTATAAGCTGATTGCCCGCTGGACGGTGGCAGAAAACGTGGCCTTTGTGCTGCGATCGCAGGGTGTCCCCAAGGATGAAATCTTGCGCCGCCTCAACCCAACCCTTAAGCTAGTCGGTCTGCAAAACAAAGCTGACTGCTTCCCCACTCAGCTCTCTGGCGGTGAACAGCAGCGTGCCAGCATTGCCAGGGCGATCGTCGGGTCGCCTCGGCTGCTGCTGGCTGATGAGCCAACAGGCAACCTTGACCAAGACAATTCGCTTCAGGTTTTGAGCATTCTTAAAAAGCTCAATAGCCTTGGCATTACGGTGGTTGTGACCACCCATGACCTGCACCTGATTCGGATGGGTCAGGCTCCTGTGGCAAGATTGCAAAACGGTCAGCTTAAAATGATTAACACCCCTGGATCTGAAGCCTCATGAGACGTTCTGCCCTACCTTTACCTGCCCTCAAAGTGACCTTCACCCAGATCCAGTATCTGGCTCAAGAAACCCTACGAGGTCTACAGCGCGGCGGCTGGATGAACTGGGCGGCCATTAGCACCGTTACGGTACTGCTATTTTTGTTTGGGATCAGCCTTCAAACCAGTTGGCAAGTGAATGGCCTGCTCCAGAATATGGGTTCTCAACTCGAAATTTCGGCATACCTGCGCCCTAATCTTTCTGGTGAGACATTACAAAAGCAGCTTGGTCAACTCCAAACCATCGCCTCCGTAGAGCTTTTGCCCCGTGCGGACGCTTGGAGACAGCTCGTGGCGGACTTGGGTGCCACCGACCTCCAGGGCGCGACTGAGGCTCTGGGTCAAAACCCTTTAGTTGATCAGCTTAAAATTCGCGCCCGCAGTGGCGAACAGGTGCCCAAGCTGGCGCAGATGCTGTCTGGTTTTCCAGAAATTGAGCATGTGTCTTATCTCAATGAGGTGATGCAAAATTTAGTCCAGCTCAATCAGGGATTGGGCTGGATGGGATGGGGCGTGATTGGGCTACTCACCCTAACTGCGCTAGCAGTCATTAACACCACTATTCGCCTTATTGTTGTCACCCGCCATCAAGAGATTGAGGTAATGCAGCTTGTGGGGGCAACTACGGCCTGGATCTACCTACCGTTTTTACTTCAGGGGTTAACCTTTGGAGTGCTGGGGGGTGGGCTGGCGATTGGGTTTATGGCGATCGCCCATCACTTCATGGCTCAGCTTCTGATTACCCAACCTGCATTCCTTCAGTCTTTGGCGCAGAATCTACAGCTCACCATGTTTCAAGGTGCTTTGCTGCCTCTTTTACTGGTTGGTTTTGGCAGCTTTGTGGGCTTGAGCGGCAGCTTTTTGGCGGTTCGCCGCTTTTTGGTGCGTTAGAAATTTTGGTAGAAATATGGAAGGGCAGGTTTTGCCGAAACGGTTTGAACAGCGTTCATACGGTTTTAGCTAAACCTGCCCCTACGATCCATTTATCCGAATCTGCGCGAGATTTACGCCGTTGCTTCTTTGACTTCCTGCCATTCGGTGTGGAAGGTACCTTCGCGGTCAATGCGCTGATAGGTATGAGAACCAAAGAGATCGCGCTGTGCCTGGGTTAGGTTTTGAGGGAGGCGATCGCGGCGGAAAGTATCAAAGTAATCGAGCGATGCGCTAAAGGCAGGCACGGGAATACCCATCGTTGCTGCCGTTGAGATGACCTCTCTCCAGGCCGTTTGGCGGTCTAGAATAGACTGCTTAAACTCAGGAGCAAGCAAAAGATTGGAGAGTTCTGGCTCATCTGCAAACGCTTTTTTGATTTTGTCTAAGAACGCGGCGCGAATAATGCAGCCTCCCTTCCAGATGCGCGAGATTTCGCTCAGGTTGAGGTTAAAAGACATGTCCTTAGAGGCCGCACTCAGCAGCGCCATACCTTGCGCATAGGAACAAATCTTGGAGCAGTAGAGCGCATCACGCACCATATCGGTAAAGGCTGCGACATCACCCGTAAAAGCAGTGGTAGGGCCTTGAAGCTGCTTAGCGGCAACCAAGCGCTCTGACCGATGAGAAGACGCAATTCGCGCATTCACTGCGGCAATAATGGTCGGGATGGGAACACCCAGCTCTAGGGCGCTCATGACCGTCCATCGTCCTGTACCTTTTTGACCTGCTTCGTCTAAGACGAGTTCGACTAAAGCCTTCTGGGTATCGGGATCGACATAGCTGAAGATCTGAGCCGTGATTTCAATCAAAAATGAGTTCAGCTCATCGGTCTTGTTCCAGTCTGAAAAGACTTGATGGAGCTGAAGATGATCTAGTCCAGCCACATTCTTGAGCAAGTCATAAGCTTCGGCAATAAGCTGCATGTCGCCATACTCAATGCCGTTATGCACCATTTTGACGTAGTGTCCGGCACCGCCTGGGCCAATGTAGGTCACACAAGGGCCATCATCGACCTGGGCTGCCATTTTGACCAAGATTGGCTCTAGGGCTGTGTAGGCTTCCGCTGTACCCCCTGGCATTAGGCTGGGGCCGTTGAGTGCCCCTTCTTCGCCACCGCTGACGCCCATGCCAATAAACCGTAGCCCTTCGCTTTCTAACTCTTTAGTTCTGCGAACCGTATCGTCAAACAGGGAGTTGCCACCATCAATCAAAATATCGCCTGACTCAAGCATCGGCTTGAGCTGCTGAATCACCGCATCCACTGGAGCGCCCGCCTTGACCATCACCAAAATGCGGCGAGGTTTGCTTAAAGAGGCCACAAACTCTTCAGGGGTATACGTTGCCTTGATCTGGCGATCTTTTGCTCGCTCAGTCATAAATTCATCGGTTCTAGAGGCCGTGCGGTTATAAACCGCTACTGAAAAGCCATTGCGTTCGATATTGAGGGCTAAATTTTCGCCCATTACAGCCAAACCAATTAAGCCAAAGTCTTGAAGCGTCATATACTCGACTCACCTTTGGGAGACTGAACCCTAAATTCTGACTACAGCGTAGCTTGTTCTTCTGAAATTCAAACGCAAGACGCTAAAGAAACAAATCTATTTTCAATTGAGATAAAGGCTATAACGCTGCTAAATTAAGCCCTTTCGGTTCAAATTAGGATTTTGAGGTGCCGAACCATATCAAGAATTTATGACCTTGACCGCTAACCCCCAGTAAATCTAATCAAGCAAAGTTTTCCAGAGTTTTCCACAGGTTTTCCACAGCCTTTTAAAAGTTTTCCACAGATTTTAGGGAGTTATCCACAGAGGTTTACGGCAGGTTAAGGCTTAGAACCAGATTCTGTGGATAACTTTGCCGCGTTGCTTTTTCCACAGCCCATTGTGGAAAGAAACGGTTAAATGGGTTCTAAAGCACTGCTTTATCGTGCATTGGAGCTGGCGCACTGAAGTGTCGTCGGGGGTTCCCACCCCATTGACAACCCCACCCCCCAATAGCGCAGAATAGTTCGACCAAGGATCGTCGTAGGCCGCTGGTGACTGACCCAAAGTTTATCTACTCTCGTGGCAGAGCAGATGAGCTTATTTTTTGGTCGGCACTCGTTTTACATCGCCGTAACGTTTTATTCAAATCTTGGGATTTACCCGTACCCTTCACTCACGATACAAACACTCATGATCGCAACCGTCAGTATTTTGGCTGAAATTCCTGAAGCGCTGCATGAAACTCTTCAAAGCTATCTAGAGTCGCATCCAGACTGGGATCA
>JANPLU010000111.1:0-4223 GCA_031422435.1 Acaryochloridaceae cyanobacterium VAR_48_metabat_390 | reverse complement strand
CCCCCTTCAATGCAAACGATCGCCCCTTTACTACCCGCACTAGATTCACCCAACCTGACCTATACCGACTGGACGGTGATTGAGACGCAGTTTTGCCCTGCCCTCTTACATTCACGAGAAACCGTTTTTACCATCGGCAATGGCTACCTAGGGACACGGGGCAGTTTTGAAGAAGGATATCCCCAAGATATAAGCGCAACGCTCATTCATGGCGTATTTGACGATGTGCCCATTGTCTATACCGAGCTAGCCAACTGTCCAGACTGGTTGCCTGTAACCCTTAGCATTAACGGCGAAGCCTTTCGGATGGATCAGGGTACCGTCCTTAAGTATCAGCGGCAGCTTGACCTTCAGCAGGGTGTTTTGAGCCGAACCGTGCGGTGGTGTAGCCCCAACGGGCGCACGGTAGACCTGCGATTTGAGCGCTGGGCCAGCATGGATGATCCCCATGTATTGGCGGTGCGGTGCGAAATTGTGCCCATAGACTTTGATGGGTTTGTGGAGGTGCAGGCTAGCCTCAATGGGTACCCAGAAAACCAAGGGTTTAACCACTGGGAGCTAATTCAGCAGGGCAAGCAAGACCACGCCGTTTGGCTTTCTTCTAGAACGCGCGGCTCTCGAATCCAGTTGGGTATGACGGCGCAGCTCAAGATTGTGGGTGCAGATGCTGCGCCCCAGGGCACCAGCGTCCCTGGCTATCCCACGCTTTCTGCAACGTTTTTAGTAAATGCAGGCCAAACCTACGCCGTTGAAAAACTGGTGACGGTTTATACCTCCCGCGATGTTGAAGATCCGCAGGTAGCAGCGCTCAGCAAACTGTCTGAGCTACCAGATTACAAAACCCTTCGCGCCGCCCATCGCTCGGCTTGGGCGCACCGCTGGACGTTTTGCGATGTGGATATTGAAGGGGATTTACGGGCGCAGCTTGCTATTCGGTACAATCTGTTTCAGCTTTTAATCTGCGGCTCTACCTCCGATGATCGCGTGAGCATTCCCGCCAAGACCCTTTCGGGATTTGGCTATAGAGGCCACGTGTTTTGGGACACCGAGATTTTTATTCTGCCGTTTTTTACCTTTACCCAGCCCGAAATTGCGCGGCGGCTGCTTAGCTATCGCTATCACACCTTAGATGGGGCAAGGCGCAAGGCGCTGCACTACGGCTATAAGGGCGCAATGTATGCCTGGGAAAGCGCCGATACAGGCGATGAAGTGACCCCTCGCTGGGCGCTCCCCAATCAGCCATATGCCGAAGACGTGCGGATCTGGTGCCGTGACCAAGAAATTCACATTAGCGCGGATGTGCCCTACGCCATCTGGCAGTATTGGCAGGCTACAGGCGATGACGTGTGGATGCGGGACTACGGCGCAGAAATTGTGCTGGATACTGCCATTTTTTGGAGCAGCCGAGTCGATCTCAACATTAAGGCTGAGCGCTATGAAATTCGGGAGGTGATTGGGGCTGACGAGTACCACGAACACGTCAGCAACAATGCCTTCACCAATCGCATGGCGCAATGGCACCTCGAAAAGGCGCTGTATATTTTTGAGTGGCTTCAGGCAAGTTATCCAGAACAGGCGGCAGCGCTCCATGCCAAGCTGAACTTGTCTCAAGAGCGGCGATCGCGCTGGCAAGACATCGTCCAGTGCATCTGGATTCCCTACGATGCGACCACCGGACTGATTGAAGAATTTGAAGGGTTCTTCAAGCTCAAAGACGTGAACCTGGCGGACTATGAGCCGCGTACACAGTCGATGCAGGCGCTATTGGGAATTGAAGGCGCAAACCAGCATCAGGTTTTAAAACAGCCCGATGTGTTGATGTTGCTATACCTCATGCGCTTTACCCAGGCATTCCCCTATAGCAAAGAGTGGCTGCAAACCAACTGGGACTACTATGCGCCACGCACAGACATTACCTATGGGTCTTCTCTTGGCCCTGCCATCCACGCCATTTTAGCTTCAGATTTACACAAGGTATCTGAAGCCTACGAGCGCTTTATGCAGGCTGCAATGGTTGACCTAGAAGATGTGCGCGACAATGCAGCAGACGGCATTCATGGCGCATCGGCAGGGGGCTTGTGGCAGGCCGTTGTCTTTGGCTTTGGCGGCATTCAGCTCACCGAGAATGGTCCCACGGCAACGCCCCATCTACCATCTGGATGGACTCGCTTACGCTTTCGGATGCATTGGCGCGGGGAATGGTACGACTTTGACCTCAAACCGCCTGAATCAGATCACCAAGCTGGACTCGACCTTCGCGGCGTAATTTTTGACTTGGACGGTGTGCTGACAGACACCGCTGAATATCACTACCGCTCTTGGCAAAAGCTAGCGGATGAAGAGGGGCTATTCTTTAACCGTCATGCCAACGAGGCGCTGCGCGGCGTAGGACGACGGGATTCTTTACTGCGGATTTTGGGCGATCGCACCATCCCCGAAGAAAAGCTTGAAGAGATGATGGAGCGCAAAAACCGCTACTACATCAGCTTTATTCAGGATATTTCCCCCAAGGATTTACTGCCAGGGGCGCTAGCGCTGCTTCAAGATCTGCGGAAGCACAATATCCGCATCGCGCTAGGTTCTGCCAGCAAAAATGCCCAAGGCGTGATTGAGCGGCTGGGTATTGCTGAGTACATGGACGTGATTGCCGATGGTTTTAGCGTAGAGAACTCTAAGCCTGCGCCTGACCTATTTTTATTTGCGGCACAGCAGCTAGGGCTAGAGCCAGAACACTGCGTTGTAATTGAGGATGCCGCCTCTGGCGTTGATGCAGCTTTAACTGCAAAAATGTGGGCAGTAGGACTAGGGCCAACGGAACGGGTGGGCAAGGCAAATTTGGTCTTGTCTGGCTTAGCGGGGCTGGGCTGGAATGATCTACTGGTTAAGCTGAGTGAGGTTGGGCAGCACAGCGCTAGGGTGCCTGGATAAAATGGGTGCTCAAGCAGTGCAGGGTGCGGTGGGCGACATGATGCAAGACTGGCTCATGGGTCATCCTATTTTAGGTTGGGGGGTTACGCATCCCCTTTGGGCATTGGGTGTTATCGTCGCTTTGTTTTTTATGTCAGGGGGACTGCTGAGGGCGATCGCCCAGCTCACTGAGCAGTTGTGGATTGATCTGCTCCGGCTTCCCATGCGCGTAGTTCGGTGGGGACTCGCAAAATTGTTTCCTTGGTGGAAGCCGAAGTCTGACTCTACAATCAGCACCCAAAATTCAGCGCTTTTTAGCCTGCACGAGCAGAATCATAATGGATTGCAAAGTGCGAATCCTCAGCTTGTTGAAATCATAATGCGCTTGGAGCGGATACAGCAAGAGCAAGCCGTGCTACTGCAAGACATCAAAACATTACTGCTCAAAGATCAGGCATTAGCGATTCGGAGAAAACAGATTTTTCTAAATGAATCATCTCCAAAGAAATAATCTGAGAACTCAATAAAAAAGGATGCTGTATTAAACAGCATCCTTTTGGATAGAAATTAATGGAGGGTTTGGTTACAAATGCAAACCCTAGTACTTGTAGCTTTCGGCTTTGAAAGGCCCTTCCACAGGTACATTGATGTATTCCGCTTGGGTTTTAGAGAGTTGGGTGATCACCCCGCCAAACCCTTCAACCATGTAGCGCGCTACTTCTTCGTCCAGCTTCTTGGGCAGAATTTCAACCGTGATGGCTGCCGCTTTTTCTGCTTCGGGCAAGTCAGCAAACTTGCGCTCAAATAAGAACATCTGGGCTAGAACTTGGTTTGCAAAAGATCCATCCATAATCCGTGATGGGTGGCCTGTCGCAGGTCGCTGTCGTGGCTGTAAATCTCCAGCCCCAGTTGAAACGGTCGGGCCAGCCCACCGTTTTTTGCTCGTTCGTGCAGCAGGCCAGACATGGCGCGCAGCGTTTGCAACGGGTCGAAGAGCCGAGTCATGCAATACTCGCCGCTATACTCTTCGCAGGAGTGCCCCTGTCCTCCGGCAGCGACGAACTCCTGATGTAACGGATGTTGTGGAGGAGCATCCAGCCGCACGTCATGCAGGTTCCGCTCAATGGCGTCGGCACAGACGCGGGCAACCAGTCGGTGGGCAATGGCAGACCCCCCACTGGTGCGAGTCATTAGTTCGACGATGCGTCCGTCCCGAACGAAGGCATATCCAGCCACCGAGGCAAGGCACTGGGGAAGTTCCTGACTGTCCGTCCCCACAATGGCGACGAAGACCCGGTCAAACGCATGGCGCGCCA
>JANPLU010000110.1:0-25715 GCA_031422435.1 Acaryochloridaceae cyanobacterium VAR_48_metabat_390 | reverse complement strand
ACGGCATCCAAGTGGACTTTTATGGTCTGTTTTTCTTCGGGAGTCATACGCTTCACTCCAAGTACAGTGCCTCAAGTCTCCCGTTTTTAATGTCTTAAATGCTTGAGTATAAATACTTATCGCAAAAGTGAGATGCTCCCGATTCTATCAAAGGGGTCACGATGATGGAGCGGCAGTGAAATATAGGTTTCAGTATCCATAAATGTGATAGGAATGATATTAATGCCCAGAGTAATCAGGCTTTGCTGAATGGCGATGAACGTTGTTTTCAGAGTCAGTTTCCCTATATTTGCCTTGATGGCAATTTCCCAAAGGGAAGCAATACTGACAAGTACAGTTTCAGTGGTTTCGATCTGTGCTTTTGTATAAGTGGGGAGACGATCATCATTATCTAGAAACCAGAGGAGAGCATGAGTGTCTAGCAACATTGACTATTTACATGTAATCTTTCAAGTCTTCAAGCGGTGCGTCAAAATCATCTGACATCAAAATCAAGCCTTTCATTATGCCTGCTTGACGACGTTTTGTCGGCAAACTAGGTTCAGGTTGGTCTTGACTATATCTATTTGCTAGAAATTCAGCATAGTGCAAAACCTCTTTCTGAAGGGGTTCAGGAAGTTTTTCGAGAGTAATGAGCAATTGAGGCGACATCATAGTGTTGACTCCTGAGTTGGCGCTTGCATAACCTCCTTGCTCAGGAGGTTATGCTTTAGTGTAGCTTTTAGAGCTGAAGAGAAGACGATCGCCCTTCGGTGAGGTAAGGGTGGGGCGATCGCACATACTTTAAGATAGATGCTCGCTAAGACTGAGTAGTTCATCTAATTTGTGACTGACGACATCCCATATCACCTCAAAATCAAGCTGATCGTACTCATGCATAATAACATCGCGCATTCCAGCCATTTCTCGCCAAGGTATTTCAGGATGCTGAGCGCGGAATTCAGAAGAAATCCGCTTTGTGGCTTCGCCAATGATAGTAATTTGATAAAGAATGGCTGAGAGTTTTTCGTCATTTTCTTCTAACGCTGAGCGGCTGATGCCATCAACATATCGCTTGATCCGTTGTGCTGCATTTTGAATATCAATGAGAGATTCTAGGTCACGCGAAATAAATATTTTGGGCTGATTCTAGAATATTTTTCTTGCGTAGCCAGTTATCACTTCGTTCGATGGCGCTTTTGACGATCAGGTCAACTTTGCGTCCAAAAAGTGTTTGAAATTCATCCTGAATTTGCAAGGTTTCGGTAAGCCCTCGTTTAGCGTCAGGCTCAAATGTGACGAGCAGGTCAATATCGCTATCAGCTCGAAAATCATCTCGAAGGACAGAGCCAAAGAGAGCGAGTTCTTGGATTTTCCAGCGTTTACAGGTGCTTTGAATTTTGGTAAGGGGGAGGTCTATATTTTGAAGATTCATAAGGATTAAGGTGAGGATTATCACTAAAATTTAGAGCGAAATGGGTTGAGGCGATTGTCTTTGAGTGGAGCAATCGCACACCATTGATGTCTTCAAAGCATGAGAATCTATGCAGAGATTGACTGAGGTTCTTTGGGAGACCACGTCCAAGCTAGGGTTGGTGGCTCGATAGATGGTGAAGCGATCGGGGCAAATAGATAGCTCGTGGTTTTGCTGTTATCAAGGCGATTAATGCCGACGGTCAATCGTTGCGATCGTTTGCGGGGTGCTGAATCAATTTCCATCTTTTCATACCAGTGCGTTAACGGCGGACTGTCGATAATATCAATGCGATCAAAGAGGAAATTATTATCTCCGGCAAAGGGCATACCATAGCGACAATCATTTAGCTCACCTCGCAAACCCTGCCGGATGCGATCAAATAAGCCTTCAAATTCCTGAATACCGATAATCATATCTAGCCCAACCAGTAACTCTCTTCGCACGGGAACAATCCAGAATTTTGCACCTTTAGTGAGAGGTTTTAAGGTCTCTTTGCCAGAATTGCCAACTGGATAACTGTGAAGTTGCTGATAAAGAGAACACACCTCACTCTCCGAACCATCAACTGCACCGATCGCTAGCTGCAAATGGGGAATATCTTCACGAATCTGGGTTGTTGGTTTATCCAGCCCAGTCCGCATTTCAATTCCAGCAAGGTTTAGAACCAAACCCAAAGCAGCAGATGGCGGCATAATCGGCATCGTCGAACGATACACGCCAGCCTGAAAACCACGATAGGCAGCAAAGGGCGCACGAATACGCAACCACATACAATTCATGGCGCTCTCCTAATCTAAAAAGTCGTTTGCAAGGTCAGCAAGCAACTTTTGCGGATTTTCGTATAGCTTAGCGCCAGCATCTTGGAAGCGTTTGCGTTCCTCTGATTTCATATTACGAACAATCTCGCCACCCATCCAAAACTCGTCAGCAGGCAAATCGTCAGGTTTCAATCGCGACAATTCTGGGAAATTACCATTTTCATCAAATCCGTAAGTATTAAACCCTGCCACGAGGCAAGGAGTAAGCCGCGCAACAATGCTTTTGGGAGCCATTTCGTAATAGCTACGTGCATGACCACCTGCTACATCCGAAAGCTCGCTAATTGCTTTGAGCAAAGCTTTCACCCAATCAGGCTGACTCTTGCAGTCATTGTAAGCGAGTGCAAAAGGATATTGATAAGCTGTGTGGGAAATCTCACGATGTAGTAGTGCAGAGTTAACCGAATTTTTCCAAGGACTAACTCCCGCATTTTGGGGAGACTGATGAAAAGTCGCATCAAATCTGTAGGGATTTAAAGCTAATGCAATATTCATCCGCAGAATACTATCGCGCTTAGGCGGCATTCCTTTGTTCTTTTTAATCGCGTCATTATCGGCAACCATGAAGCCAAACAAAAAGTCATCGGCATACTTGGCAGCATTTGGAAACTCTTGGAACTCAACGGCAAGTTGATCTTGATCGTGCAAACGCTTTCTGTTAGATGGCACACCTGCGGCGATCAACCTTTCGCGTAAAGCATTTCGCATCGATTCTGGGCTGATCACCGTATATTCTTTCTTGTCTTTGGCAATTTTCTGGAGAACGGTTCGATTCTCTTCGCTTTCACCACGATAGTTAGAGCTTGGTGCAGCATAAGTGAGAACGGTTGCAAATAAATTCTTGTTAGTCATTAATTTTTCCTATGATCAAAAATTAGCTGTTAGCAGAGAGGGCAAGCATCGTCAAAGTACGCACTTTGTCTGTGTCTTCATAGAGATCGCGAGTTAATTTCTCAAAACTATCCTCGTTCATTCGCTGTGATACAGAGCAAATCGTGGAAGCAAAGTAATTGATAAAGTCAGACTTTTCAGTGCGGCTGCGAACATCTAGAAAAGCAGACTTAGCAATTTTAGCCTTCTTCTCGCGATACTCCTTCTCTTTCGGCGATCCTTCTACCTCTTTCCAATTGAGTTGATATTTACCATCTAATTTACTCAAGACATAGGACTTGACCAAGCGTAAAACAAGTTTTTCGCAAGAGTATTCGGCAACTTCAACATTAGAACTTTGTTCTGTTTCATCGGTCATATTTTCTACCTCATATTTGAATGATTCGCGAACATCATGACAGAAATAGTCATTTTCCATCGTTTGTTTATAGGCAATGGTACATAGTAGCGAATCAAATCCCATATACCAAGCTTTATTACTCACTAGATTGAGTAATCTTTGGTGGCGAAATGTAGCGTTCCACAAGTGTTCTCGAATTTCGCGATACTTATCAATCCATTCTCTTTCGGGTGGATCGAGACGAGCTGCGCCGAGAATTCGAACATTATTGCCTTGCTTTTCGGTGTGAATCACATCTACACTCATGACCAGATCGCCAATGCTAGTTTCTAATCTAGAGACGCGATCACGCAATCTAGCCATCAGGTCTAGCGCCCCTTCCACTGCTAAATCGACGACAGCATCACGGGGACGATAGCCTGTGACTTCATTTCCACGTTCTTTCAATAGTCCTAGAAATTCATCACAGAAGAGTCCTAGCTGTGCGATGTCAGGGATAGCTATTGCATAACCCACAAAATCGCGCTTTCCTTCATTATTGATGACGGCTGGTACATAAACAGAAGCAGCAAACACCCAAAAATGTAAAAGAAATTGATACCTTGCGCGATCCTTAAAAGGCACATTTTCAGGATTGCTGGCTTGCGCTCCAATATAATATGTACTGGGCAGATCGACTGTAAATTCAGCAGGTTGTAACAGCTCTTTCCATACCTTATCGGCATCATCAGTATAGTTACCATTCGCTCTTGACTCATAGGGCGATCGCGTAGCTGGTACACCACGCAAAATGCTCCAAAGCAAATCTCGCCACAGTTTAATCCATCGACCGCGATCTCCATCAGGATCGATATCAGCAATAAATGCACCCTTGGGGATAACATCATCATAGGGATAGACTTTTTTGCTCTTCCCAGTTTTTTCATCCTTTATACTTCCTGGATCAGGATATCCTTTCCAAGGAACTATAGTCTTTTTTTCGCCTTTCCCTTTCGTTTTGGGTTGATCGTAGTTACGCTCTTCAAAGTAGGCTCGATAAACCTCATTGAATAGAGTTTGTAAACCTAACTGGTTAACTCGTAAGGTGACTGAGCGATCACTTAAATTCTCGATCTCGCAAATAGCAGAACTATCCTGTTTCCATGCATCAAAACGATGCAACCATCTCACCATCAAAACCAATCCAGCCAAACCAGATCGATGCTGTGAAGATGGTAACTCAGCTAACGTATAGTCAAGTGTCAATACCTTATTCTCTGATAGAAGAGACATCTGTTTAGAATTTCTCTTAACCAAGATTGACCTCCTCTAAATTCTTTGTTGAGAATCCCGATTTCTCATCGTAGTTACCTTCCCACTGAGCCACACCCAAATATTTAGGCAACCAACTCGGCTTGTCATCAAGAGAATGTATTCCCTTGCGTGGGACTGGGACATTGATAATGAATCCGTCGTATGGCTTCTTAGGTCTAGATTCCACAAGTGCCTTAACTTTTTCTAGATCGCGATCAAGAACGCAAGGAAGCGCGTACTCATCGGTATCGCGAAAACTGCCCATTGTGGCAAAATAACCACTCGTAAAAAATGATGGCATTCCATCTGCTTTTCTCTCCTCATTGGCAAACTTTTCTAAAGCGACCGCTAAACGATTTTGGCTAATGTCACCGATGCCTAACTCGTCAATAAATCTTTGGGCGGTTTCAAGCTCTTTGCGATCATAGGGCAAATCCTTCGGTGGTTTATAGACATGAAGTCTGGCTTTAAAAGTTCTATCTGTTCTAGAGTCTGGATGGCGGTTAGCTCTTCCAAAACGTTGAACTAGCGAAGAAATTGGCGCAAATTCGGTAATCAAAACATCGGCGTCTAAATCTAGAGACATTTCACAAACTTGGGTCGTTACTGCGATTGCGGGTTTACGATCGCCATCTTTTTGAAAAGCAAATGCCTTGACAGTGTCAGCATGAACTTTCTGGCGATCCATCAATCGAAATCGGCTGTGATATGTCAACACTTCTAATTTCAGTTCATTTGCAAGCCGCTTAGAAATTGCCAAACAGCGATCAACTGTATTTACAACCCATAGAATCCTTTTACCTTGCCTATAAGCAGCTATAGCTTTTGCAAAGGCTTCATTAAAAACCTCTACAGGTTGGATTTGATAGCGTGGGTGATTCTCTTTGATTTCTAGATCTTTTAGGCTTTGGTAATCGCTTTCCGTCGGATAAACCTGTAACCCCACCTCTACAAGCTGTTTGCGCCGAGACGGAGGCAAAGTCGCAGTCATGCAAAGAACTGGGATATCAAAATATTTTAGGAAAGCAATCAAACTATCAAACATCTTCAAATCGAAACTATGAATCTCATCGATAATCACGACGCTATCAGCCAAAACAGGTAGAAGGCAGATGCCACCATAGCTATGTTCCATAAAGCCTAAAAATTGATCGACCGTCGCACTAAAATATCGCCGCGACCAAAAACCTAGAGAGAATAGGCGATCATCAGTTGTAAAGTCTTTTTCCTGCATCGAATCAGGTGGATTATCTGCCATTGCCTCCAGTTCATAGCGTGCTGTTCCTGTCACCAATGCTGCATCAGCTTCAGGTGCCCAACTCACATAATCTTTAAACCCCTCCATAGCTGTACCGCGTGTGGGATAAAGAAAAATAACTTTCCCAACCTTGCAATGCTTAACCTGCTCTTCAGCCCATTTCCAGGCTGCTAGAGTTTTGCCTGCACCACAAGCCGCTAAAAGCAAAACCCGCGATCCTTGCTGCGCCGCTAACTTTTGAAAGTTATGCAATTCAAAAGGCTTTTGAGTGATTGCAAAGATTTGAGCCGCACGTTTAGCCAAAATGTTTTCAGTAATGTCTGCGCTAGCGATCGCATCACCATGCACAACATCTTCAATCCACTCATCAATATTTTTATTCTCTCTCACTAGCCCTGAAGCCGCTGCATCAGAAACAATCAGCCCTGCTTTAACTGCTAAAAGCAGACTTCTTCTTTCTTCAGTAATATCACGCATCAGTTTCTTTGCAGTATCAATTCCCTCCTTCCATGCTTTGCCCCACATCGCATCTTGAGAGAACGTAGAAAAATTTAGTTCAGGTGGTACATCAAGAACTGCAATCTTAGCAATTTTTAGCAAAATACTTTTAACTTCATCATGGAGTAAATAAAGCTGAACTGCTTTACCACGAGTCCCCTTGCGTGGACTTGCCCATTGGCGATCGCCTTTCTCAGAAGCCTTCAAATGATGAGATAAAACGGCTGCTGTAATGACTTCAACATCTAAAGGCGCTCTATTTAACCAAGAACGTACTTGAGGTAAATGCAGTATCAAAGCGCTGATATGTTCGTGCCGAAAAGTCTGGTCGCATTTTCCTGTGACCGCTTTATAAAATTCTTCATTTGCCTTGCCAATGTCATGAAACAATGCCGAAACTTGCAAATTCAAAATAAATTTCTGTTGTTCCTCCTCAGTTATCAATTTGAAAAAACGACACCAATTTTTTCCCCAACGTCCATTTAAACGGAAAATTTGGCAGGCAGATTTTTCTGTATCTAACAGATGCTTTTGTAAGGTGACTGGTGGACGATCTTTAAGTTTACTTTTCGCTAATAGTTGTTCTGGCAAGTTTGTCATTCCTTAAAGCTCCTTCATCGGGACAAACACACCACACCCCATGCGGTGCTTACCACCCAATCCAGAAATCTGTAACTTGATCGAATCCTCCTCACTTAAATCCGATACCTCCAATCCAAAACCAACGACAGAGTAAGTTTTGATTTTGATAGTTTTTCGGGCAGGCCTACCCTCCACATCCAAAGGTATAATTGCCTCCCCCACAACGCCCAAAGCAGCTAATTGCAACCTTACTGCTTCCAAAAAACTCTCAGGCTCCTGATGGTTTTTAATCGTCACAATCCGAGCGCGTAACCTCGACCCAGGACGTAACATAAAAATCTGTGGAATCCCCAACCGAATTGAGTGCGACCCAATAGTTAGCTGTTTTCCTGCAAGGTGATAGACCATTGGCATACAGTCATAGGGCAACCGAATGCGTAAATGCGATCGCTCTGTCAAAAAAATCTTGCCTTTTTTATCAGGAATTCCTGTGATCGTTAGAATGCTCAACCCTTCTTGTTCGTGGACTTGAGGGCAAAGATGGGCGATCGCACTATACAACCCATACCCATGATCCGCAGGTAGCGTTTCTCCCATAATGTTGAAATCAAGATCAACATAGGGAGCCTCAAGAACATTATCTTTCTGATTTAACTGTTCGATCACTAACACGACTATATTCCTCAAAATCAGTAAATTTTATTCAAGTCCCTTCGTCTTACAGCATCAACTGCTTGGGTTTGCTTAAAGAAATTCACTTTTTATTGCTAAAGCAAATTTGCTATGGCATTACCGTCTATATCGTCCCAAGCAGCCATTGACTCCGCCGCAACAAGTCTTTCACTTAAGCTTTCACACACTTGGTTGAGGTAAAGTTTCTCTTCCTTAAGTTGTTGATTCTCATCTGTAAGCTCATCCAACGGTTTCTGATTGATATAGATCGAGTGTTGTTTTCCACAGGATGAACAGCAGAGGACAAAACTAGGAGAAATCATGACTAGATGCCTTCAGATACTCTTGCCAGATATCTTGACTTAGGATATCTCGTTTGTCAACCCCCCTAGTCCCCCTGGTTAAGTTGCTCTTCTCATAAAATCGTTTCGGATAACCCTATTTGTTGGATTTTGAAAAGCGCCTTGCGGCATCAGTGGTGGGAGCGCGAATGCAAAAGTCCGCCAGGTTCTGTCGCACTTCTGTGCTCAACGCCAAAGGCATCTGAGACGAACACAATGCAATTATACATTCATCAATCATGGTACAAAAGCTCTCCTGAAAAAAACATCAACTAAACCGATAGGCTTGATCCATCACTTTTACCTCCTCCCGCACCGTCTCCACCAACTCCGATGGCCCCAGCGTGATCGCCCACTTCACCCCACTACTCCCCCACCGTCAAAATCTCTGCCGCCGTCAGCCTTAGCTCAGGGAAAATAGCAGACGCGATTGCCTCCCCCTCCCTAAACTGCCGCACCTGATACACCTCATCCACCAACACATAAACACTCACCGTCGGCACCTTAGGCGACCCAATATATCGCCGTCCCCCCAACGCCCGATAATCCACAATCCAATACTCAGGTATACCCAACAGCTCATAGTCTTCTAGCTTCTTGGCATAGTCATCCTGCCAATTCGTACTCGCCACCTCCACCACCAGCCGAGCAGAAGCACCCTGCACAATCGTAGAAGCCTTCTTCCAGAGCGGCTCCGACTGTAATTGAACGCGATCTAGCACAATCAAATCCGGCACATAGCCATCCAGATTTCCCTCAGGCTTCACACAGCAGGTTTTAGGAATAAACCACGGCAGATCCAGTCGCTCCACCTCCCGATCCAGCTTGCGGGTCAGCAAGCTAATCACCTCTTCGTGTTCGCCCCTAGGTCGCACAGATATCACCTCCCCATCCATCAGCTCATAGCAGTTCCCATCTTCTGGGTACCAATCCAGAAACTCCTCAAACGTCATTAGTCTCTGTAACGCTTGAATCATGGTCGTCCCTCCTCATAGTGGCGGTACATCGTCGATATCTCATCTTCAATCATCTGCACCAGCTCTGGCGGCTCCAGGGCGATCGCCCCCTTCCCATAAAATAGAACCCAACGCTTCAGCTCATTCAACCCCCGTACCGTCATCCGCAAAATCAACCCTCCATCTTCCCCTTCCTCAATCACCTGAGTTGGATGCCAGCGCCGCTCTCGAATGTAGGGAGCCGTCTGCCCATCAAACCAAATCGCCACCTCATAAGCCTGCTTCCCCACCTCATGCTGAAATACATCCTCAAAATGTTTTTGCCGATCAAACGATGGGTCAATCTCAAAGCGCTCCTTTAAGAGCTGAATAGAGCGCACCCGATCCACCCGAAACCACAAAATAGCCTGCCGCCGATGACAATAGCCCGTTACATAAGGATTGTTCCGCGTAAAGTGCAGCAGATAGGGGTCAAGCTTGCGTTCCGTCTCCTCATTTCGCCCCGCCGTGTAGTAGCGCATCAACACCCGCTGCTTCAGTTGGCAAGCTGTCTCCAGTACCTGCCACACATCAGAATCTAGATCGAGCTGCGCCCCCACTCGAAACAACACGTTTTCATTTGCCAACTGCTGGAGATCTACCCAAGTTTGCTCAGGCAGGCGTTCGGCTAAACGGGCGATCGCCCCCCGCAACTCCTCCGCATAGGCAGACCCCGCGTAGTTTTCTAACATTCGCGCCCCTAACGTCAGGGCAAACAGTTCCCCTTGACTCAGCGTAATGCTCGGCAACCGCCAGTCTGGGTCAGTATAGTGAAACCCCTTAGTCTTTTTGTAGAGCAGTGGCGCACCCAGGCGATCGCGCAGAAATGCCAAGTCGTTTCTTACCGTGCGATCGCTTCTTTCTACAGCCTTTGCTAGGCTCTCTACTGTATGACGGTGGCTTGAGCGGATCAGCGTATCTAGCTGAAGAAGTCTTTCTAAATGTCTCGACATGCAGGTTTCCTCAAATCTCTATCAGACTAATCCTTCAGCCCTGCAAAAAAGTTGCCGAGTTGATGCCTTTTTAAGATTGACGGTATGAGAAATACGGACTCTTAGTGCGCCGCTATCGCCCTTTTGCCAGCAGAACAGACTTTATGAGCTATCTTTTGGGGCAATGTCAGAAGCCCTAAATTAGCGTTATTCTGAAGAAAGTGTTTGCCAGCTTACACATTTGCTGTTGCAGCCTCCACCTCCACACCTATTGTTTCAGCTCAACCCAACCCGCATGAATATCCTCACCAACCTATTAGCTCAGCCTGCGCAACCCACCATTTCAAAGCAGCGCAAAGGCATCGAGATTAAATCGAAGCGTGAGATTGATATCATGCGTCAGTCTGCCAAAATTGTGGCAACGGTACTCAAAGAAATTTCTGGCATGGTCGAACCCGGCATGACTACCGCCGATCTAGATGCCTATGCCGAAAAACGCATTCGTGAAATGGGTGCAACCCCCAGCTTTAAGGGCTATCACGGCTTTCCAGCCTCTCTCTGCACTAGCATTAATAACGAAGTGGTTCACGGCATCCCCAACCGCAAAAAGGTGATTCGTGAAGGGGATGTGCTGAAGGTAGACACCGGAGCCTTTTTCCAAGGTTTCCACGGCGACTCCTGCATTACAATCGCCGTTGGCCCCGTCACCGACCATGCAGCCAAACTCATCCGAGTGGCAGAAGAAGCGCTTTATAAAGGCATTGAGCAGGTCAAAGAAGGCAACTGCCTCATGGATTTAGCAGGTGCCGTGCAGGATCACGTTGAGGCGAATGGCTTTAAGGTCGTCGAAGAATTTACAGGCCACGGCGTAGGCCGCAACCTCCACGAAGAGCCTTCTGTGTTTAACACCCGTACCCACGACCTCAAAAACGTGCGCCTACGTGAAGGCATGACCTTGGCAATCGAACCCATTGTCAACGCAGGGTCGCGTCACACGAAGATTTTGCGCGATCGCTGGACAGCGGTAACGGTCGATAATGCCCTTTCTGCCCAGTTTGAGCACACCGTACTCGTCACCAAAACAGGCTACGAAATCTTGACCGACCGAAATAACCTCTAACGTAATTGCCTAGAGATTGAGAATCGAAAAGATTAATAAACCTCCGGTATTTGCTGGGGGTTTATTGCTGTAATCCAAATCCATGAAATGATGACCGTATTACTCAGTTCCTCTCAGCCGATCTATCCAGATCTTTTGTTGCACCATGAGCAAAATCTTTCACTGCATTGCCCTTTTTATGCCTCTCGTTTTTACCCTAGGAGCCTGCACCAGCAGTAGCGCCCCCCCAGAATCTTCTGGAACCTCTACCACCCCCAGCGCCAGTGAAAATTCAGCCCAGGGAGCCATCCCTATTGGAATTGGGGTTGCTCAAACCAGTAACGTAGCGCTCCTCGGTCAAGAAGAAGTGGCGGGGGCTAAACTTGCAGAGCAATACTTTAATGAAAAAGGCGGCATTAACGGCACCCCCATCAAGCTCATCTTTCAGGATACAGGCGGAGATGAAGCCGGAGCCATCAATGCCTTTCAAGCACTCATCAGTAAAGATAAAGTCGTAGGGATTGTCGGCCCTACCCTCTCCCAGCAGGCATTTAGCGCCGACCCTATCGCCGATCGCGCCAAGGTACCCGTCATTGGTCCCTCCAATACCGCCAAAGGCATTCCGCAAATTGGGGAATTTGTGGCTCGTGTCTCTGCACCCGTCTCAATTGTGGCTCCCAATGCGGTCAAGGCTGCGCTAAAGATTAATCCTAAAATCAAAAAGGTAGCGGTGTTTTTTGCTCAAAATGATGCCTTCAGCAAGTCTGAAACCGAAATTTTTCAGCAGACCGTCAAGGATCAAAAGCTAGATTTAGTTACGGTACAAAAATTCCAGACCACGGATACCGACTTCCAAACCCAGGCGACCGCCGCCATTAACTTTAAGCCAGATTTAGCCATCATCTCAGGGCTGGCGGCGGATGGCGGCAATCTCGTGCGCCAACTCCGTGAACTGGGCTACAAGGGCACCATTATTGGCGGTAATGGACTCAATACCTCCAATGTGCTACCCGTCTGTAAGGCACTCTGCGATGGCGTGTTGATTGCCCAAGCCTACAACCCAGAGTATCCGAGCGCCCTCAACCAGTCCTTTCGCAAGGCTTACCAAGCCCAGTCTCAGAAAGAGCCGCCCCAGTTTAGCGCCCAAACATTCGCAGGTGTTCAGGTCTTTGTAGAGGCACTGAAGGTGCTTGATCAACAAAGTAAGGTCAGCAAAAAGCCCTTAGCTGAACTGCGAGTAGCGCTCAATCAGCAGCTCCTTAAAGGTAAATACGATACGCCCTTGGGTGAAATTTCCTTTAGTCCTGAAGGAGAAGTGATCCAAAAAGACTTTTATGTGGCGCAGATCAAAATGGATACGGATGGAGTCAACGGTAAATTTACGTTTTTGAAATGACGCTTACGCTATTTCTGCAAAATATTTTGAATGGACTTTCTGTCGGGAGCATCTACGCCATCTTTGCCCTTGGCTATACTCTGGTGTTTTCAATTCTGGGGATTATTAACTTCGCCCACGGCGCAGTGTTTACCTTGGGCGCATATTTCACCTATATCTTGATGGGCGGCGCATTTGGGTTTAATGGGCTGTTGGCTAATCTAAAACTGCCGTTCGCCCTGCCATTCGCCCTAGCAGTTGTGCTCAGCGGTACTCTGTCTGGATTAGTCTGCATCGCCATCGAGCAATTGGCCTTTCGTCCCCTTCGCCGACGAGGGGCAGACCCTTTGCTAACGGTGGTTTCAAGTCTGGGGGTTGCGTTTATTATCGTCAACTTAATTCAGTATCTGGTGGGAGCCGAAACCTATACGTTTCCAGCAAATACCTATGGCAGCCTGCCCGCAGCGGTGAACTTTGGTAGCACTGAAAACCCCATCCCCATCCGCACGGTGCAGATTATCATTTTTGGCGTATCTGCGGTCATTCTGACGGGTCTAACCTATTGGGTCAACGCGACAAAGTACGGCAAAGCAATGCAGGCGGTGGCGGAAGATCCTGTGACAGCTAGCTTGTTGGGCATCAATACAGACCGCTTTATTGTGCTGACGTTTTTTGTCAGCGGGTTTCTGGGTGCCTTGGCCGGGACTTTAGTTGGCTCTAGCGTGAGCATTGCGGGGCCTTACTTTGGCATTGGGTTTGGTCTTAAAGGGTTGGCGGTAATTGTGCTCGGCGGCTTGGGCAGCATTCCTGGCGCGGTGGTTGGCGGCTTAGCGATTGGCATTGTTGAAGCCTTCGTGCCCAGCGAATTTTCGGCCTATAAAGATGCGATCGCCTTTGCCATTTTGTTTGCCATGCTGCTGCTGAGACCCCAGGGGTTATTGGGGCGATCGCAGGTTCAAAAGGTGTAGCGCCCAGTCCTCATCAAGTGGGCAGTATAATTGCCCTACAGGACATTTAGGGTTATGGAAGTATAGAATGCCCCTTGTAAAAAACAATCTTTACAGTACAGATTACGCCTGTTGGGTGGAACATACGGTAAAACTACTGCGGCAAGGAAGGCTTAATGAAGTTGATTTAGATCCGCTCATTGAAGAGGTTGAGGATTTGGGAAAGAGTCAGAGGCAGGCGTTAAAAAGTAACCTGCGGGTTCTGCTCATGCACTTGCTCAAGTGGCAATATCAGCCTGATCGTCAATCTAATAGCTGGCGCTCAACCATTCGAGAACATCGCAACCGAATCCTAGATATTCTAGAAGATAGCCCGAGTCTGAACAACTTTTTAGCAGAGACTCTAGAGCAGTGCTATGGTCAGGCTTGCCGACAGGCAGCAGATGAAACAGGACTAGAGAGCAAGATTTTTCCAGGGCAATCTCCCTATACTCCTTCTCAAATCCTGAATGAAGACTTTTTGCCATGACAATTGCTTTGAGAGAACTACTAGTATCTCATTATAGTAATGCCTCTAGAATTTCTAGATTAAAACAATAGCTTGAAAGCCTTTTAGATCAGTGGATAGAGCTAGCCGTACTATGTAATGACTAAAGACCTCCTTAAATTATTTTGATTAATAGCAGACAAAAAACATTAAACTTATGACGACAAATAACCATAATTTAGCAAGACTTAGAGATCGAATTATTTCTTTTGTGATTGATCAGTTTAGCGTTATTTTAGTTCTCCGCATTTCACTTGCACTTTGTTATTCTTCTGCGAAAATTACTCAGTTTCAAGGTTTTTTGGTGTTTTCATTGCTCTGCCGTATATGTTTAGCGCAGATGGTTTAATGCATGGACAAAGCTTCGGAAAACGAATCATGGAAATCTATGTGATAGATGCAAAATCTGGAAGACCATGTACTTTTATTCAATCTTTAATCCGCAACTCTAGCTTATTATTAGGACTAATAGATTGCATGTTTGTTTTCTCAGAAAAGCAACAAAGACTTGGAGATAAGATTGCAAAGACAATCGTTATTAAAAAAACTTCCTGAAGCCGATTAGATATTAAAAATTAACTCTAAAAGTCGATAATGAAATGGGGCTGTGAAGATAAAATTCAATCTCGTCTAGTGCTTATCTACCTATGAAAATCACAATCAACCTACCCCAAGACCTCGAACAAAATCTTATCCAACAAGCAAATCAACTAAATATTTCTATAGAAACTCTCATCCTTCAATCTTTGCATCAACTCACCCAAGTAAAACAATCTAATGTTGCTGGTTGGCCAGGCATCATCCTTGCATTCAATGGTGAACCAGACTTCCCTGCATTTGAATCTTACCGCGATGAACTTCTTCCACCCCGTGAACCGGAGTTGTTCTAATGCGTTATTTACTCGATACCTGCGTCATCAGCGACTTCATCAAAGGAGAACCGGGCACTCAAGCTCGAATTAAGCAAACCTCGCCCGTCGATATCACTATCTCTGTCATCACCTTGATGGAGCTACGTTACGGCTTACAACTCAACCCTCAACGCGCTCAGAAAATCGAACCGATGATGACCAGCTTTCTCAGTTCAGTTACAATCCTTCCTTTTGCTAACCCAGAATCCGAAAAAGCTGCTGAAATTCGTGCCATTCTCAAAACTCAAGGCCAGCCCATTGGCGCTTACGATGTATTGATTGCTGCTACAGCACTTCAACATCAGCTCATCATGGTCACAGCCAATCAACGAGAATTTGATCGAGTGCCAGAACTACAAACCGAAAATTGGAGACAACTCTAAATCAATCTATGGCTGATTTTATTGCCACTTATGGCTCTCTCCTCATTTCAATGCTATTGGGCGCAATGCTGGGGCTATCTCTTTATTTGCCGCTGATGGCAGGGCAGCTTTCTTTGGCTAGCCCTGGCTTTTATGCGTTAGGGGGCTATGTTGCCGCTATTATTTCAACTCGCGTGCTTCAACCCGCTACGGGTGAGCTATTTCCGCTGCACTGGCTATTTTTAGAAATGGCGATCGCCGCAATCCTTTGTGCCATTTTAGGGGTGCTGGTGGGGGTTCCGGCACTAAGGCTGAAAGGGATTTACTTGGCGATCGCCACCATTGCCTTTGTCGAAATTCTGCGTATTCTGTCGCTGAACCTAGACATTACAGGGGGTGCCGTCGGCATCTTTGGCATTCCGCAGCCCTTTAATAGCGCCATCGAATATCTATGGGTAGTGTTGCCCTTGCTGCTATTGAGCGCCACCTTTATGTACCGCCTCGAAAAAATCCGCGTAGGACGTGCCTTTGTTGCCCTGCGTGAAGATGAGCTGGCGGCGGATGCAATGGGCATTAACCCCACATACTATAAGGTCTTAGCCTTTACCCTGGGCGCAATTTTAGCAGGGGTGGCAGGAGCGCTGAGCGCCCATTTCCTCAACACCTGGAATGCCCGTCAAGGAACCTTTGACGCCAGTATTATTTACCTCACCTTTGTGCTCATCGGCGGCTCCCGCACCTACCTAGGACCAGTCTTGGGTGGAATGCTATTTACAGCACTACCTGAAGTTTTAAGAGCCGTCGGGGATGTGCCAGGGTTGCCACAGTGGCTAAGCCAATTTTTGAAAGAAGGGAGACTGATCATTTTTGGACTGCTGATTGTGTTAGGCACCATTTTCTTCCCCCAAGGGCTGATTACGCCGGGTCTGTTAAATCGCTCCAACGTTAAGCGGGGGGCGCGTCCATGATGCTAGAGGTGCAGCAGCTTACGCGGCGATTTGGCGGGTTAGTCGCCGTCAACCAAGTCTCTTTTAGCGTTAAAAAAGGCGAAATTTTTGGGCTAATTGGTCCTAATGGCGCAGGTAAAACCACGCTCTTTAACTTGATAACAGGTCTAATTCCGCCGACAGCAGGCCAAATGATGTTTGATGGCGTACCTTTAGGGCAACAGCAGCCCCATCAAATTGCAGCAAAGGGCATTGCCCGCACTTTTCAGAATATTCGGCTTTTTAAAGATCTTTCAGCTCAAGAAAATATCTTGATTGCCCAGCATGTCCATACCCGCAGCGGCGTATTTACAGGCGTGTTAGGGCTGGCTCCTGCACCCCAAGAAGAGCAAGAGATTCGAGAAAAAGCGGCTGAGCTACTGGCGCTTGTAGGGCTACAAGATCGCTCCCAAGAAAAGGCGCAAAACCTCTGTTACGGCGATCAGCGTCGGCTAGAAATTGCCCGTGCCCTAGCGCTTGCGCCCAAGCTGCTATTACTCGATGAACCCGCTGCCGGAATGAACCCCAACGAAAAACAGTCCCTCAGCACTTTTATTAGAGATCTCAGAGATCGCTTTGGCCTAACGGTGCTGCTGATTGAACATCATGTGCCGCTGGTGATGGGCTTGTGCGATCGCATTGCGGTTCTCGATTTTGGGCAGCTTATTGCCCTTGGCGAACCCGCTCAAGTCAAGACCGACCCCGCCGTCATTGCCGCATACCTCGGCACGAGTCTCTAGCTGGCTCGGCTAAGCAGAATCGAAACTGGCGGCGTTAGGTAATTCTAGAAATTAACCGTAGCGGGGGTCTAAAAATTAGATACAGAATCGTCATTTAAGCGATTCGATTTAGAAGTCGGCACAACCGGAATTTCGACAGCAGGACGCTCTAACATAATCATGAGTGCCTTGGGATTGACCGATTCCGTTTGCATTGCAATCGTCGGAATGGAAGGCTGTGGAACCTCAATAGATTGCGATGAGGACTTTGGCTGCTGTGCTATTTGCATCATTCCGCTCTGATTACCCGTGAGCAGGCTAGACAACGCGCCAATAACAAGCGCTGCTGCTGCACCAACGCTACCCCAAGCCCAAAGCTTAGCTTGTTGGCGATCTAGACGCTTCATTACTTGGCTCACAAGCTGTTCAGTCGGCATTGACTGAGCCGCAGGTATAGACCTGAGTCCACCCTGGAGGGCAAGCATTTGCTGGTAGGTTTTTTGGAGGTCGGCATCTGAGGTTAGCCATTCTTCTACCTGTTTCCGTTCGGTAGCGGAAACTTCGCCATCGAGGTAGGCACTTAAAAGCTCAAATTTTTCAGACAGAAGGGGAATGGAGATGTCCATGGGAATCACTTATTGACCCGGCAAGGGGGACTCAGAGTAGTCAAAAAAGACCAGAAATGAAAGGTCAGATTTATGTTTTGAAGGACGTATCATAAATCTCGGGACTGAACGGTTTTTGAGGCTCTATCTCACTTTAGCCTATTGCACTGAGTCGAGCTGATATGAATACGGGCAGCAACGATTCTTGAATTAGGATGAACCGCTTAAGCCTTATACCCGACATTTAGAGCGAAATTAGCTCTGTAAATAAGGCTGAAGCTGAGACTGGAGCCGCTGACGCGCTCTGGCAATACGGGACTTAACTGTTCCGAGGGAAACGCCCGTAATCTCAGCAATCTCTTCATAGGCCATCCCATCAATTTCACGCAGCACAATGGTGGTTCTAAAGGCTTCGGGTAAATCTGCGATCGCCACATGAAGCTGATGATAAAACTCACTGGTCGCCAGAGAATCATCGGGTCTGGGGTCTTCACAGGCAATCTCCCAGCTCACCTCACCATCTTCCATTGAAAGAGGTGCATCCAGTGATAAAGGGCTTTTGTGTCGCTTGCGCTTACGCAGTTCGTCATAGAACAGGTTGGTCGCAATGCGACTCAGCCAGCCGCGAAACTTAACCGGCTCTTGGAGACGGCTAATATTGCGGTAAACCCGAATCCAGACTTCTTGCGCTAAGTCGGCTCTATCATCCCAATCTGGCGCAAGGTGATACAGCACTCTGTCTACATGAGACTGATGCCGACGCATCAGCTCAGAAAAACCGATGCGATCAGGTCGTTGACCGCTTGTCTGGCAAAATGCCACCAGCTCGTTGTTGGCAAGTTTATGGGGTGGTATTTGCACTGAAGGTACTGACCCCTCGACCCCTGACCAAGGCACAGAAAGACTGGATGTCATGGGATGGACTAGACCATAATACAGTTCCCTGTTCCTGACGCTAGACTTCGCCCAAAAGTTCCCTGTTTCTGACGCTGGAGTTGGATCCGCCTCGCCACCGCAATCTGTTCCGTTTGGATTTTATAACGCTACATTTCCAATCCAAGCGACAATAGGTAAATTGCCTTCTTCTTCAACTGAATCCATGCAGACTTTAGACCTGTCCCCATCCCCTTCAGCTTCTTTGCTATTAGATCCTCCCCTTATCATTGCAGGGCGCACCTTTACGTCTCGCCTCATGACTGGCTCTGGTAAGTATCGCAACTTTGATGAGATGCGCCAAAGCATCATCGCCAGCGGCTGCGAGATTGTGACGGTTGCGGTACGGCGGATACAAACCCAGGCTCCGGGGCATGAGGGGTTAGCCGAGGCATTAGACTGGACTCAGATTTGGATGTTGCCCAATACCGCTGGCTGTCAAACGGCAGAAGAAGCAGTGCGTGTAGCTCGCCTAGGGCGCGAAATGGCGAAGCTTTTAGGTCAAGAGGACAACAATTTTGTCAAACTAGAGGTCATCCCTGACGCAAAGTATCTTTTGCCAGACCCCATTGGCACGCTGGAAGCCGCAGAGCAGCTGGTCAAAGAAGGGTTTGCGGTGCTCCCCTATATCAATGCCGACCCGCTGCTGGCAAAACGCCTGGAGGATGCAGGCTGTGCCACGGTTATGCCACTAGGCTCACCGATTGGCTCGGGTCAGGGCATTCGCAATGCAGCCAATATCCAGATCATTATTGAAAATGCCAAGGTGCCTGTGGTGGTAGATGCGGGGATTGGCACCCCCAGTGAGGCGGCTCAAGCCATGGAGTTTGGCGCAGACGCGCTACTGGTGAATACGGCGATCGCCCAAGCCCAGAATCCTGCTGCAATGGCGCGTGCAATGGGGCTTGCCACAGTCGCGGGTCGTCTTGCGTACTTGTCTGGGCGAATTCCTGTCAAAGCTTACGCCAGCGCCAGTTCTCCCCTCACAGGGCTTGTTAACAGTTAGACTCCTCCAAAACAAGGCTAACTACGGGTGCTGGTAGTCAGAAACCTTAGCTATGGGTTAATAAGTGCTTACCCCGTGGGCGTGCTGTGCGATCGATCGCATCAATCGTAAATCTCTTCAACGAGATCCTTTAGCGCGAACTAATTCTGCTGCAAAGACATAGCTTTTTCTGCGGCTGATTTTTTACGTAGAGTTGGGGCAGATCCACTTGCTGTAGCATCAAGCCATCGGCAAAAATCTGATCAATGGGCAACATTTGCCCATCTGCTGTCATAAACTGATGGTCTGGCGTAGCCTGAATGACCACGCCATTTTCAAGTTCATACTCAAACACCGCTTGATAGCCGCGATGATGCCACTGCCAAATCGGCTGCGTATAAACATAGCCTTGAGGATGCACCGTATAAACCTGTGCCTCTAATTCTTGATTCACCAGTTGCCCAATGGTGACCCAGCCATGCTCAACCGTCAGCACCTCAGTATCGGCAGCAAGGCAATATTCTGCAAACATGACCATTTGGTCAAAGAGTTCTGTGGCAACCTGCTTTGTTACGCCATTTTTAGCAGCGCCTTCAACAAACAGTTCACTGTGTTTCTGCATCTCAGAGACTTTCTTTTTCCCCATAGCGCGGCGCAGTAAATCCGCCTGCCCAAGGGAGTACCCCGCCATCTCCTGAGCGATTTTCATGATCTGCTCTTGGTAAACCATAATGCCGTAGGTTTCGTTGAGAATCGGCTCTAAGATTTTGTGCTGATACTCAATTTGTTCGCGCCCATGCTTACGGTTAATAAACTTGGGAATTAGTCCTGCATCTAATGGCCCAGGACGATAGAGTGCCAAAATCGATGAAATATCTTCGAGGTTGGAGGGTTTGAGGTCGCGCACCACCTGCCGCATCCCCGAAGACTCTAGCTGAAAGATGCCTTCTAGTTCGCCTTTGGCAAGGAGCTGGTAGGTTTTGGCATCGTCCATTGGTAGCTGGTCTACATCAATCGTCTCATGACGATTTTGCTGAATTAGCTCGGCAGCTTTTTGAATCATGGTGAGGTTCTTTAGCCCCAAGAAGTCCATCTTCAGTAAGCCCAGAGACTCTAGGTCTTCCATGTAGTACTGGGTAATAACCGAGCCGTCGTTGTTGCGCTGGAGGGGCACCACCTGGTCAATCGGTTCTGCCGCAATCACCACGCCTGCTGCGTGAACGCCGAAGGTTTTGTTAGTGCCTTCAATGCGGATTGCCATGTCTATCCAGCGCTGCACTCTAGGGTCGGTGTCGTATTTTTCCTTAAATTCTGGGGCGGGGGTCTGGTCTGAAATCATGACCTTGAGTTTGGCTGGCTTACCCCGCGAGACGGGAATCAGCTTTGCCATGCGATCCGATTCGCCATAGGGGATATCCAGCACCCGCGCCACGTCTTTGAGGACAGCTTTGGAGGTGAGGCGGTTAAAGGTGATAATTTGGGCAACGTGGTCATCGCCATATTTTTGGGTAACGTACTCAATAATCTTTTCGCGCTGATCGATGCAGAAATCAGTATCAATATCTGGCATTGATTTACGCTCTGGGTTGAGGAAGCGCTCAAACAGCAGGCCGTGATGTACAGGGTCAATATTGGTGATTTCTAGCGCATAGGCCACCAAAGAACCCGCCGCAGAACCCCGCCCTGGCCCCACGGCAATGCCGTTGTCACGGGCGTATTTGATGTAGTCCCACACGACTAAAAAATAAGTGGAGTAGCCCATCTGTTCAAGCATGTTTAGCTCGTATTCAAGCCGCTCTTTATACTCCGCGTTAATGTCTGCGCGAGATTTTACCTTAAGGCGATCGAGCAGCCCCAGCCAGGTGATTTCCTCCATGTAGGTTTCGGGGGTATACCCTTGGGGCACTTGGTAGGAAGGGCTTTGAGGATCTCGAAAGATATCGTAGGTTTCGATTTTGTCAGCGACTTCTAGAGTGGTGGCGATCGCCTCTTCTATCACGTCATCCGTCAGGTGATCGCGAAACAGCAGCGCCATCTCTTCAGCAGATTTGAGGTACTCCGTGCCGCTGTAGCGCAGGCGTTTATCTTCGGTGATGAGTTTTCCCGTTTGGATGCAGAGCAGCGCGTCATGGGCTTCTACGTCGTAGCAAGAGATGTAGTGAGAGTCGTTGGTGGCAATAATTTTGATATCGAGTTCACGGGCAATGCGGATAATCTCGACATTGACCACGCGGTCTTCTTGGGAACCGTGATCTTGAATTTCAATATAGTAGTCTTCGCCAAAAAGATCTTTGTACCAGCGGGCAATGCGACGGGCAACGTCTAGCCTGCCCTTCATGATGGCTTGGGGCACTTCACCGCCGAGGCAGGCGCTGGTGACAATTAAGCCCTCGTGGTACTGCTCTAGCAAATCTTTGTTGATGCAGGGGCGCGAGAAAATGCCTTTACCCTGTACGCCCTGAAGACTGGAAATAGTGGTCAGTTTGACCAAGTTGCGATAGCCCTGAGTATTTTTTGCCAGCACCACTTGGTGATAGCGGGGACGACGCTCCTGAAGCGTAATATCCCCATTGATGACGTACATTTCGTTGCCGATGATGGGCTTAATGTCTTTGCCTTTACAGGCTTTGAGTAGCCCCACTGCCCCGTACATCACGCCGTGGTCAGTGAGGGCGATCGCAGGCATCCCCAATTCCGCAGCGCGTGTAACCAGGTCATTAAGCTGACTGGCACCGTCTAACATGCTGTAGTCGCTGTGAATATGAAGTCCAACAAAAGTCATGCGATCGCCCTATCAATGTGACTCTAGATTAACGGATTCCGCGAGGGCATCTCTAGTTTGTGGGGTGAGAAGGATCTTGTAGCTGCGGTTTTAAACGCCAAGCGAGAGATTTAATGGTCATAAATAGCCACTGAGAGGGAACCCTACTGTAGAGTTACACCACTGAACATTAAGCTCAAGAGACTTTTCGACACATCAGGGCAGCTAAAGGGGACGCTTGCGGCAGTCGTTGAGCTTAACGTTAGAACTCTATTGAGATTGTTAAAGACGCAAAGGTAGACATGGATTTGACATCACTGAAAAGCATATACAAAGAAGTGCTCAGGGAAACCAATGCAGTTCTAAATGCTCTGGAGGCACAGTCGGAAAATGTAGAACTGTCCAAAGCCATTGAAACAGCCCGAAATAATGTCACGCCATTGAAAAAACAAACCGATGCCATCTTGCGAGAGCTTGACAAAAATGCCGAATGGGATGTGTTTACAGTGGCCTTTTATGGTGAAACCAATGCAGGAAAGTCCACTATCATCGAAACGCTACGCATTCTGATGGGTGAAAACAAGAAACAAGAAGCACGACGGAAGTTCCGTGAGATGCGCGAAAAATTCAACATTGATGAAAATGCCGCCGATAAGTGGAATCAAAAAAGCCAAGAGATTGCTCGATATGAAGAAAAGCTACAGATATTTATTTCACAATTTAACGTATTACAAAAAAAGCAAAATGCACAAGAACAGCAACTTACTTTACAAGTTGACCAACTGACTACAGAAATAAAGTTCCTACCATTCTGGATGCAAGCTAAAGCTGAATTAATTGCTGTCAAAACAGAGTTAAATAAATTAATTATCAAAAATGAGAAAACTTTTAAAGAGCATGAACAGCAAAAGTTGCAGATCATTTCTGAAATTAATTCAAAAAATAATGAGATTGCTGATATTGTCAATGCAATAAACGAGCTGAAAGGATGTCAGGACGGCGACATAATTGGTGATGGACAATCAGATTTTACCCGTAAAACAAGCAGTTATGAGTTCACTGTAAATAACAACCATAAATTCGTGCTGCTTGACGTTCCTGGAATTGAGGGAAAGGAAGAACTTGTACGTGAACCCATTATGCAGGCTCTACAGAAGGCTCATGCCGTATTCTACGTGACCCGCAAGGCCGACCCGCCACAAAAAGGTGATAACAAACCTGGGGAAAAGGGAACTCTTGAAAAGATCAAGGAGCATCTGGGTGCGCAAACTCAGGTATGGACAATCTTTAACAAAAGCATCAAATCCGCAGAACAGTTGCGTGTACCACAATTGGTCAATAAAGGTGAATTAGATAGCCTCAAAGTGCTGGATGCGGAGATGAAACAGCAATTGGGCAAGCATTATGCAGACTCTTTGATAGTGAGCGCATACCCTGCTTTTATTGCATCTACCGATCATTTTATCCCTGGCAATATCAAAGGTAAGGATCGTAGTAAGTTTCTTGCGGTCATGAAGTCAGACGACATTCTGCATAAAACTGGTTTCATTTCGCTTACCCATAAGCTGGGAGAGATGCTGGAGAATGTCAAGATGAGAATACGAAAATCTAACTTTAACAAAGCTAATGACGTAATTCGTCAACTAGCAGACAAGATTCAAGACTTGAACAAAATTACCTTCAATCCACTGCTTGATAAACTTGAAAATCAGGCGCACGATTCAATCTTGCAGCTAGAAAGTGCAGTTGATGAATTGGACAGTAATATCGAGTCCACTGTCGTATCAGTGTTTGATAAAAAGCGTAAAAAATCCCGAAGATATATATATGAGAAGATTGATCAAGATATAAGTAATAATAACTTTAAGCATTGTCTAGAATACTGCATTCAATATGAATTTAAAGGGATTGAAAAAGAATTATCTGAGGAAATTAAGAAGCAGTTTGAAACCTTCCAAGAGGAAGTCAAAGATATTGCTGCACAATTCCAAGAGCATGTGCAAGAATTTCTGGATGATGCCTTGACGATAAGCGATACAGATTTTGAACTTGAAATAAAGATAGACAATGGTATCAGCGTTTCTGGATTGATTACGACTGTCCTTGGCTCAATAGCCTTAATTTTTGTAAGTGGTGGTTGGGCTTTAGCCTTCGGTGCATTTAGCATTATCCTGTCTTTCAGGAAAGCAGTATGGGCATTCTTAGATAGTGATTACAAAAAAGCTCAACAACGAAAAGCGGCTGATAAAAATATCGAAAAAATATTTTGCTCTATTGAATCCACTTGTACTTCACAACTAAAGGAAAAAAAGCATAAATTACACAGTAATCTAGACAACATCAAGAACAAATTTCAATTACCAGCAATACAGGCGCAAAAGATTACGTCATTACTAAATGATTTTGTTAAAAGGCTGGAATTGATTTCTCAAAAAATTATAACAGAAGGAAATTTGTAATGAATGCGAGCCTGGATACATTTAAAGAACAGCAAACCAAAGCTCGTATCATTCAAGACAAGCTATTGGAGTTTCTAGCACAAGGAGAAGCGGCAGGTGTGTCCATCGATCCTGCCCTTAAAGAAAAGTTGCAACAGTCTATTGCAGGCAATTCAAAACTGAAAATAACCCTAATCGGTGGCTTTTCGGAAGGAAAGACATCGATTGCGGCGGCGTGGTTGGGCAAGCTTCAGTCTGATATGAACATCAACCATCAAGAATCTTCCAATACCGTGGCTGTATATGACGTTTCTGATGACTTAACCCTGATCGACACGCCAGGGTTGTTCGGCTACAAAGAAAAGTTCAGCGACAGCACTGGAGAGCAAGAAAAGTACAAGGATATTACCCGAAAATACGTTAGCGAGGCACATCTCGTCCTGTACGTGATGAACTCCACTAATCCACTCAAGGAAAGTCACACAAGCGAACTGAACTGGCTTTTCCGTGAACTGAATCTGTTACCGCGTACGGTGTTTGTTCTCAGCCGTTTTGACGAAGTAGCCGACGTTGCAGACGAAGAAGATTATCAGCAGAACTTCGACATCAAAAAGCAGAATGTTCTCTCGCGCCTGCAAGACCTAATAGGACTAAATTTTGATGAAACAAAAGCCTTATCCATTGTCGCAGTATCTGCTAATCCTTTCGATGCAGGCGTAGAATACTGGCTATCCGAGCCAGAACGGTTCCGACAGTTTTCCCACATTTCTCTGCTCCAGCAGGCAACAACAGAAAAGATAGAGAGCAATGGTGGTCTAGAGAAAGTGGCTCTTGAAACGGCGTTGTTGCATAAGTGGAATCTAGGACAGAAATCCCCCTTTATTGAGGTTGGATTAAGCAGCAACTGGAACACTGACAGGCTTACCCAATTGAATCATCCGGTTCAGCATCGCGCATTGACACAATAATTC
>JANPLU010000109.1:0-27661 GCA_031422435.1 Acaryochloridaceae cyanobacterium VAR_48_metabat_390 | reverse complement strand
AGCAGACTATTCCGCAGCTAACAGAACCCTTAAATTTGCTCAAAAACAGACAAAGCCCCTTTATCAAGAGTAAAATCTTGCTGTAGCGCTGTTGTGTCTAAATGTCCATTGACCTGTTGCGATCGCTTGTTTGGACAGATTTTCGTCTGGCCGTATTGTTTGGTGTCCTTTGCCCACTGGGGCTATTGGCATGGGCGGTCTATAAAAGAGCCAAGCCTATTACGCATTTACTGATGATTTACTGGCGCGTTTCGAGCCTATTGGCGATCGCGGTTTACTTGATGATTGGTCAAAGCCCCCTGGGTTTTGTTGCAGGCTTTGCGGCACTGCTCATTATCCCTGTCAGCCTCTGGCTCTGGGTTGACCTCAATGAAGAAATTGAAGATCGGCGTGGCGCACTAAAGCTGGCAATTAACGCATGGCGATGGGCGATTACGGTTTACTGCGCGATCGCCGCGCTTGTTCAGGTGCCCTATCTTAAATGTGCTGGGTCTAAAGCTGCCCTTAGCACAGCAGAATGCCAGGTTTGGCTAGAGCCACCTTTCCTCTTTAAGTCCATGTTCCATGCCAGTACCCGTGCTGAAAAACTGGGCTTTCTGGCTATTATGGCGCTGGTTTTTTATGGGCTTTACCTCGGCTATTTCCTCATATTCAAATTTACAAAACAAGGCCGCTCTGCCACTGGATTCTAGAGACGTTACGGAACATCGCGCTGCAATATGACACAACCCGCTGGCAAACGACTAGAGCAGTACACCCTGATCCATCCTAAAGAAGTGCTGCTGGTCAAAGCAGATATTGAGGGTGAACCAGACGAGATCAGCATTTTTAAGGGCTTCTCTAGCTCTCTCATGCGCCCCACCGCCTTTGACCCAGATGTACCTGTTTTGCCAGAAGGCGCGGTGATTCATTCCATTGATCGGCTGCTGAGTCCCTATAACCCTGCACAGCCTCACTTTATCCAGCAAAATTTAAGCTGGGCAGATTTTTTACTGCTGCTGGAATCTGATGAATGCTAAGGATCGTGGATTAAATAACATCCAAACTTTGACCCTCACCCCCAACCCCTCTCCCAGAACGGGAGAGGGGAGTAAGAATCTTGTCCCCCTTCTCCCGCCCTGGGAGAAGGGGTTAGGGGATGAGGGAGTGCAAAGCGCATCGCCACTAAGCAATTCTCTAAGTTATCTAGCTCACGATCCTAAGCAACAGCGTGGGGCAATAGCAACTTTCATAAGATTGGGCTTGTTCTTAACCCTACTGCTGTTTCCTTGCGCCACCATCGCCGCTCCTCTGAGTGAAATCATCCAGCGGGGGCGATTGATTGTTGCTGTTAAACATAATCTCCCTCCGCTAGGCTACCGCGATGCAAACGGTACGCTCCAGGGGTTTGAAATTGAAATAGCCAAACGCCTCGCCAAAGACCTGCTGGGTTCAGAACAAGCCGTGGTGCTTCAGCCTGTCCTCAATACGGCACGACTCACAGCAGTCACATCCGGCGCGGTAGACCTAGCGATCGCCGATCTAACCCTTACTGAAAACCGAATGCGCCTGGTTTCTTTTAGCGAACCCTACTATCGCAACGGGACGGGCATTTTGACCCAAAACCCTAAATGGAACACACTTCAGGTGCTCTACCGCCAGACGGTTGCAGTGCTTCAGCCCTCAGTTACTTTGCCCTACCTTAAGTCAGCGCTGCCCAAGGCTCGTTTAGTGGGGGTGCCTTCCTACGCTGCGGGTCAGCAGATGCTTAAAACGGCTCAGGTGCAGGCCATGGTGGGCGATCGCCTAATCTTGTCCAGCCTTGCCCGTCAGAACCCGCAATATCTATTCTTTTCGACTAACTTGACCGTGCAGCCCTTGGCGATCGTTTTCCCTAAAGGCGTGCAGTACGAGCCACTCCGACTGCGGATTAACGCGGCGCTCCGGCAGTGGCAGCAGGAAGGCTGGCTTGAAACCCAGCGTCAAACTTGGGGCTTACCTTAGCACAAGACCCGAAATTTGATAGGCTGAGACAGGACGCAATTGTCTCCAAAAACAGCCTTAGTCATCACAATAAGCAATTTCCGATTATGGACAACAATCTAGTCGTTGTATATCTCAGCGTGTTGCTGGTGCTGCTGGGGGCAGCAGGCTGGTTTGTCCTGCGGCAGGTGTTTAAAACCCGAAAGACAGAGCTAACCCTCAGTCGTCTTCAAAATCAGCTCGGTCAAGGCAAAGGCACTACCCAAGAGCATTTTGAGCTAGGCAGCCTCTACCTCAGCAAAAATCTGGCAGTTCAGGCCATTCAGCAGTTTCAGCAGGCACTCAAAGCCGCAGAAGCTGAGGGTGAAACCAACCTTGCGCCCATTTATAATGCAATGGGCTATGCCTACTTCACCCAAGAGCAGTTTGACGTTGCCATTCGGACTTATAAAGAGGCTCTAAAACTCAAAGAAAACTACGTCGTTGCCCTCAATAACCTAGGTCATGCCTACGAACGTAAAAATCTAGTCGCCCCCGCCTTAGATGCCTACGAAAAGGTGCTGAAGCACGAACCCAAAAACGACACCGCCAAACGACGGGTAAATTCTTTACGCAAACGTGTGGCGATCGCCTAAGTCTTAAAGTAAACCAGGTCCAAAATGCCGTAGAGGCAGTTTTAGCAAACGTCATAGCACCTATGATCAGAAAGCTCCAGCACAGCCTGCTCTCATCAAATTCCCATCAATCGGGAGATCAGACCATGCCCAATGCCCTCATGTACATTCCCGAAGACACCTTCGTGGTGCTGGAAACCAACAAGCCAGAGTGCTTTTTGAGCGCTGCTGAGCTGCTCGAAAAGCTTAAAGGTGTTTTAGCAGCTGTTCGTCAACAAGATTTGCCGCCAGATCTCCAAAAGTTCCCGTCCATTGACGCACAAGCCCAGCACTTGATGCAAACAGGCTGTGAATTTGACTTAGATTCAGATCACTACCTGCAGTGGTACGTCGTGCGCTTAGAAAAATAGGCTGCTTTAAAACGGAGCAATAGAGGAATGCAGTATGGAGACAGCATCACCCACCCCATATTCTTCAGAACAGATTACGGCCTGGCTCAGAGGCCTAGTAACAGTCGCCTGGGCTGATGGTCAGTTCAGTGAGGCAGAAAAGGCGCTGATTAATCAGCTTGTCACCCCAGAACTAGCGCCAGACCTCAGAACAGGTATTTATGAGCCGATTGCACCAGAAGACTTGGCACAACAGCTTGGAACTGATACCTCAGTCAGGGAAAACTTTTTGCGCACTGCCGTAATGGTTGCGATCGCCGACGGCCTGTACTCCACCGCCGAAGATCAGATCCTAGAGTCGTTTTGTCAGGCACTGAATCTTCAGGTGAACGCTCTAGAAGCCCTCAGACATACGTTAGACGGAAAAGCAGCCGAACAATCAGAATCAGCTCACGCCAAGAAACACAGCGTTGACGTACTGCTACCTGTGCGTCATTGGCTTGATGAACTAGAAATGCACGATCCCCGAGTTGCACGATTTCTCTGTAAGCTCATTCCGTCCCAGTGTCCCTTTGAGCGAAACGTAACGCTATTTGGTCGCAAAATCGTCCATATCCCCCCTCTGTGCAAGCTCAACCCCCTCTACGATCAGCTCGTGTATCTAAGATTTCGAGCACTTTCATACCTAGCAGATGACTGTAAAGAAGATGTATCCAAATACTGTTAGTGCAAAGGCTTCAGTAAGGATCCCCATCTTTATTTTTAGATTCCTCCAGGCGGCAAAACGGCTGTAGACTCCATGTTTTTCTGGGGCAAAAGTAGGACGCTTGCCGCTGCAAAGCCTTCGGCTTAAGGCTAGACGCTTCAGACCCATCATGCTGAGTTTGAGGCGTCATCATTTCGGGCTTCAAGACACGATTGGATGGCCTTAGCTTGGCAGAATTAAGGCATTCTGAAGTGTCGTTAGGCCATAGGGTATAGGTCTAAAGTCACCCGCGTTCAGGGCTTTAATCCGTCCAGAGAAAGTGCTGTGCAGTTTTTCCAGAAAATCACACATCCAGCGAGTGTAGGTCACCCAATGGGCTGGGTCTTCCAGATCAATTTCAGCAAGCGTGCAGTACACGGCAAAAGTTTGTCCATCGGCATCATTGCTCCAATCCATCAAGATTTCCATCTCTGCTTCAATAGCGCCCTGCTGCTCAAACAGCAAATTAAAATAGGCATAGGCATCCACATCCGTACAAGATAGCCCCACATCCAAGCAGGATGCTTCGCGGTCTAGATTGGCATAGAGCCGAAAGCCCGCGCGTCCAATCGCAAAACTGATGTGTGCCTCGGTCACGGGGGCACCTGGTTTTACAATGCTGCCCCGCCGCTCTAATTGATCACAAAGCGCTGTCCAAAAGTCGAGGTTTTGCTGCTGTGCTTCACTGAGTGGCTCTGGTTCTTCTTCTAGAGTTTCCTCCGTTTGTGCCGCGTCAGATTCTGCGCACGTTTGGGGATCGGGTTGGTCTAAGTTTGGCTGTTCTTTAACTTGAGTAACCCAATTAAAGCGAGCTGCCATTGCAGCTTCACCAATTCGCCATAGCTCGAGTTCTAGGCCAAAAAATTGAATAGCAGACTGGGTAATTCGGTTGAGCCAATCTAGAGTAGTGCGGTGTTCTGGCGCAAATTGACTCGAAATCCAGACCACAGCAGAGGCATCCATATCTGCGGCGTAGGTCAGTAATCGCCCCAGGTGTTTCTCATCTGAAGGGTTTAGCTGATTGCCAATGAGTACCCAGCCCCCTGTTTTTACATCTCGGCACAGAAGGTCCGTCTGTAGCTCCTCGACTTGCGCTGCTTCTAGAACTACCGCTAGATCGATCCCAATAGTGTCTGATAACAGCTTCAGGTTCTCATCCTGAACCAGCCAGGGGATAAAGTCCGAGGCTTCGGTCTGCCAATAGGTGGCTAAATCAATTTTCTCAAGCCGTCCGAGGTTGGGTTTTGCCGTTGGCTCTGAGGTCATGACTCGGGTTAGCCCTTGCGATACTTGCTATTTAGATCCTACGCGATGGAGCAGAATAGCTTAATAAATTTTGGAAATGGATGATGCGCTAAAGACCCGAAACGCTATTAACCAATTTTGCAATGGATGGGGTCATGTTCTAAGTCTGTGAACGAGGGTTTTCTACAGGCATCCGTCCATAGTTCAGAACGCCGATCTGTAGGTTTGGAGCACTCCGCAACAGCGGTAGAACATGACCTGATTAAATTCGTCAGTTCATCAACATTTCTGCCTACCCACTACGCCATAACCTACCAAAGTCCGCGTACAGGTGCTTCTGGTTGAACCTGTACAGGTACAGCAGGCTGTACTGACGTAGGCGTAGAAAGTGGCTTCTCAACCCTGGGGGCAGGTGGCTCAGTCGCAACAACGATGATTTTAGCCTTAAGATCCCGTGCCATCAGCGTGTAGCTCTCTAGCCTATAGATTTTTTGACAGCGCGAGGGCGTCACAATAGAGGTAATAACAACCCGATCACCAACCCCTAGCGTACGACGACCTTCAGGAGACAGCACGAAGTTGATAAATTCACCATTATCTAACTCCACCTCGACGTCATAGGCCGCCAGTCGGGTAATCCGGCCCGTTTGGAGTAGGCTGCCATCTATGATCACGTCTGACCCTTGACTTAACTTAAGTGCCTTTAAAGTATCTCTGTTAACTTTATAGACCTGGGTTTCATTCGCAGTTTGGATGGTCATTTCAGAATCGGTCAGGTTTAAAATTTTTCCTTCGACCTGCTTTCCACCTGTCAAACCAGCATTAACGGCTTGCGCCCAAGCAGGGACAGCCGCTGAAACAAAAACAGCACAACTTAAAGCAATACCGACTAAGAACTTCATGTTACTGACCTTTATAAAAAAATCTATAAACCTGAAAATTGAGACTGCGAAGCTTAAAAGCATTCCTTTTTAAGGTGCTTTTATCGCAAAAGCCATCTCTGAAAGGTCTTTCGAAGATTTAATCAAAAAATCTTCCTTTTACGAAGGTTAGATACTCTACACAGTAGAGTATCAGAAACTTTAAATATAAAAAAGTGACCTGTTGATCAGCAACAGTTCTAGTTGAATTTATGGGGCATCTTTAGCCTGGAGTGAGGCAGAATTATCATTGCTTTCGCGTGTTTCTCATTTTTTTAGATTAAGACAAGTCTGTAGGGTAGTAATTAAGACATAGTAATTCAGACCTGTGAATCAGCATTATCAAGAGCAGACAGGTTATTTGGAGAGCAACCTATTCACAACTTCAAGATATTACCTGAGTGGGTAGAATGCCACCACAAACGAGATTGCCACTGCCACCCATGTCACAAAGCAGTTGCGCGTCAATCGCAGGGCATACTCAATCCGCTCTTGCGTAATGGGCTGGTAGGCTCTCCCCAGCAATGGCTTGAACTTAATAACGCCTTTATAAGAATTAAGTCCACCTAATTGCACGCTTAAGATAGCGGCATAGGCACATTCGCTCCACCCAGAATTGGGGCTAGGATCTCTTCTCGCATCTTTTTGGCATAACCGCCAGACGGCCTGAAGTTTGCCAGAAATTGCCCCTAACGTGAAAACATTCAGCCGACAGGGAATCCAGGTTAAGACATCATCTAAGTTAGCACTGAACCAACCTAGATCGGCGTAGGGTTCGCTGCGGTAGCCTACCATCGAATCGAGGGTGCTGGCGGCTTTGTAGGCGATCGCAAACGGCACCGATCCCACTCCTGGCAAGGCCAGCCCCAAGGCGGCATAAAACAAAGGAGCCATCACCCCATCAGTGGAGTTTTCGGCAACGGTTTCTAAAATCGCCCGTAAAATTTCTGGTTCTGATAGTGCGTCGGTATCGCGTCCCACATAGTGGCTGAGCGCAATCCTGGCATCTTCTATCGATTTTTTATTCAACGCCTGAAGCACCTCTTGCGCCGCTGTCCGCAAACTGCGTCCTGCAAAACAGCTTGCCAGCAAAATTATTTCAACCATCCATCCAGCGGGGATCCAGGCTTGATACGCGAGGTAAATAATGCCCCACGCCATCAGCGCACTGCCTAAAACCAGGCCCAAAGCTAAAATGATTCCGGCAGTGCGTAGTGCAAATGGACGCTTTACCCAACGCCAGATCCACTTGCAGTAGCTTTCAATGATCGTACCCATCAACCGTACCGGATGAGGCCATCCCCACGGATCCCCCACAATAAAGTCAAGGCAGGCTGCGCTTACCAATACAATGGATGCCTCAGGGCTTGGGAAAATAAGCTGCATGGAGAGTTTTTAGTGTCTGGGCTGCCCTTTGATATTTTAGTGATTACAGACCGGACTGCCTGTGTGCAGGTCAATAAGACGGTGACAGAAGTGGTAGAACAGATTCTGCGTAGCCCTTTGAGCGATCGCATTGCCATTTTGGTGCGCGATAAAGCAGCCTCTCAGGCTCACGTCACGGATGTTATCAAAACGCTCCAGCCGAGGACCCAGGCTGTAGGCGCAAAACTATTGGTGCATACCTATCCCCATCTTGCGCTGGAGTTTGGTCTTGATGGTGTTCATGTGGCGGCGCATGTGCCGCTCAAAGAGGTGCGATCGCAGCTTCTGCCTAACATGCTGCTCGGCGCATCCCGTCATGCCCAAGATCCCCTCAACGCTGCCGATATTGGACTTGCCAACTATGCCACCATTAGCCCTATCTATCGCCCCACTTCAAAGCCCAATGACATCCGTGAAACTTTAGGGCTATCTGGCCTTCAGTCCTGTGTTCAAAGAAGTGTCCGTCCGCTAGTCGCTTTAGGCGGAATGCGGCCTGGACGAGTGGCAGAAGTGATGTTGGCAGGAGCAGTAGGCGCTGGGTGCATGGCGGACTTTGGGTGTGGGGCGATCGCCATCAGTGGCGCAATTCTTCAGGCCAATAATCCAGCGCATCTTATTGAGCAGTTATGTCGAGAAATAGATGAAGTTCGTTGCTTAGCCAGACCCTAGAGACATGCCTCATCAATCCCTTAAGTCAGGTAAGACTATTAAATACCAGTATTTTAGACAGCAGTAATCGCCGCTTTCCCTTCTGGCTTTAATCGATGCAGCGTTTGCTGTACCAGATTTTTAAACACTTCAAGCCTTTGATGCTGCCCAAAGACGCGCTGCACAATCTGCCCCAACACGCCGTCATCCAACCGCCATCCAGACTCAGAAGTACGATACACCTCGAAAAGTTCAATTAGACTCAATCCGGCAATGCGCGTAAAGTAGGCTGCGCCCACACCCTGAATGCTTCCACCCACAATAAACGTTGCTGCATTGCCCTTCAGTACAGAACTGATGAGCTGACTCGATGCTTCGACTAAACCCATCTGAATCATGATTTTTGCCAATACGCCAGCAATCTCAGTAGCACGATCTAAAGAAAGCTGAATTTGATAGTTTTGGGCTAAATCCTGAATCATTTTGCCCGTAATGGCGGCGGTTGCTACCATATCGAGTGACGGCAATGGGTTTGCAAAGGCTGCTCCTGCTGC
Organism: Acaryochloridaceae cyanobacterium VAR_48_metabat_390; assembly: GCA_031422435.1. GTDB lineage: Bacteria > Cyanobacteriota > Cyanobacteriia > Thermosynechococcales > Thermosynechococcaceae > JAAURS01. The sequence goes on along the minus strand of JANPLU010000109.1, from coordinate 19,159 downwards.
AATCCATTGGTAGCGCTCAATCAGGGGCACTGCGCGATCGCGCCGAATCTGGTTTAACTCAGCCTGGATTTTTTCCTGTAAGGCCAGCGTTTGCTGATGGGCACCCTGTAATACAAGCTGATTGACCTCTTGCTCGGCGACTTGCTGCATCTGGTCTAGCAAAGGCTGAATCTGTGGGGGTGGCGTTTCCCAATGGTCTTCATACGCGCCATCTGCCTGATAGCGTCGGACTTTGATGGGCTGGGGGCAAGTGGCGATCGCCACTACATCTTTCGCCGCCACCATGCCCTGTACCCGCTGCTTAATCTGCTCTAATAACAGCTCAGCCTGAGCGGGTAAATACTGATCTTGCTTATTGAGCAACAGCAGAACCCGCTTACGCTGCACCTGAAGCTGCTGTAGCGCCACCCACTCACCCTGGGTTAAATCACCCTGAACTAAAAATAGAACCACATCTATCTGTTTAAGGTTTTCTGCACAGTCAGATTGAAAGGCTTCTGCTGAAATTGCCTTAGATCCCGCAAGAGTCCACTGCGTTTGGCTCGATTCAGAGAGCTGCTGGGCTAAAAGCTGACGTAAAGTGGTTTTGCCCACAGCACGGGTGCCCACAATCTGAAGTTCTAGGGTTTGACGACTTAGGCTTTGCTCAATTTCCAATAGAGCAGCAGCATAGTTTTCTCGTACCGATAGCCTCTCTAGAGATTCAGTCACAAGCTGTTCAAGCTGGAGTTGCGTTTGGGCGATCGCCTGTTTGACCTGATTTAGAGTGAGCGATCGCACCACAGCCGAATCCATCACATCTGAAGTGCGCCAAAACCGACGGACGCCCCACACTCCAGCGCCAGCCAGCCCCGCCCAGCTCATTAGCTCAATCGGTGAAGGAAGATGAGTTATGCCGTAACCAACAAAGGCTAAACCTGCCCCACTCCAAACCAGGAGTTGCCTTGAGGATGGGAGCGCACCAAACCACTGCGGCATTAGACTTTGGGATCTTGGTAATTGGGCAGACATAGCGGATTAAATCGCATAGAACTGAAGACATTGTGCCTGAAAGAACAGCAACCTGACCAAGGTTGTAATACCCCTTCATGGATAGCCAAAACGCGAAAAACCGCACCTGTTAATTTAGGTGCGGTTTCTATTGGTGGCGGGGCATGGATTTGAACCATGGACCTTCGGGTTATGAGCCCGACGAGCTACCAGGCTGCTCTACCCCGCGTCGCTCTTTACTAAGATAGCGCACTTATTCTAAAAGTGGGAATCTTTTTTAGAAATTAGCTGCCCAGCATAAACGCAATCAGAAACAGCCCATAAATAACGCCCAGTTTGAGGGCATTAAGCGCTTCCCCCCATAAAGACTGTTGAAGCCCCTTTCGGCTATAAAACAGCCAGCTCATCAACTCCGTCAACAGCACCACAATTCCCGCTACTGTCACATCTAGATAAGATCTAGCGCCCGCTGTCGCAGAAATGGCAACCCCTAAAAATACGCCAAACAATAGCGCAATAGCCAACGTTGCCAACCGTCGCCAAGGGTTTTGGAGCTGGGTCTGAAGCTGCTGTCCCAGCGCACTGAAGATTCCGTTTAGCCGAGTGTTTTGCATTGGCGATTTGTTTGCTGAGGCTTTAAATCCAACGGCCTTTGAAATAAACGGTCTTTGAAACCCCTTATCGTATCTGCGTTAGACTTTTTGTAGCAGAGTGAACCAGGGGTGTGCAACCATTGCCCACCATCATAGAGCCACGACCTGCTGCCTGCATCCAAACTGCTGATATAGAGATCCAGAATGCGCGTAATTTTAATGACTGGCAAAGGCGGCGTCGGTAAAACCTCCGTTGCGGCTGCCACAGGCTTGCGATGTGCTGAACTCGGTTACAAAACCCTGGTGTTGAGTACCGACCCAGCCCACTCCCTCGCCGATAGCTTTGACCTTCCCTTAGGGCATGAAGCCGTACAGATTAAGCCCAATCTCTGGGGTGCAGAGCTAGACGCGCTCATGGAGCTAGAAAGCAATTGGGGCGCTGTCAAGCGCTATATTACGCAGGTTTTACAGGCACGGGGCTTAGACGGCATCCAGGCCGAAGAACTCGCCATTTTGCCTGGGATGGATGAGATTTTTGGCCTTGTGCGTATGAAGCGCCACTATGACGAAGGTCAGTATGACGTTCTCATTATTGATTCTGCCCCCACGGGTACCGCCCTTAGGCTATTAAGCCTGCCAGAAGTGGGCGGTTGGTACATGCGCCGCTTCTACAAGCCCTTTCAAAAAATGTCCGTGGCGCTGCGCCCCTTAGTGGAGCCGCTATTTAGGCCAATTGCCGGATTTTCGCTGCCTGACAAAGAGGTGATGGATGCACCCTATGAGTTTTATGAGCAGATCGAGGCGTTAGAAAAAGTCTTGACGGATAATACTCAGACCTCAGTGCGCCTGGTGATGAACCCCGAAAAAATGGTCATCAAAGAATCGCTGCGTGCCCATGCCTATTTGAGCCTATACAACGTTTCTACAGACATGGTGGTTGCCAACCGCATTATCCCCGACCATGTGACCGACCCATTTTTTGTGGGCTGGAAGGCCAATCAGGCCACCTACCGCAAAGAGATTCACGAAAACTTTCACCCCCTGCCCATCAAAGAAGTGCCACTGTTTCAAGAAGAAATGTGCGGACTGGCAGCCCTAGAGCGCCTGAAAGACATTCTGTATGAGGGGGAAGATCCGGCTCAGGTTTACTACAAAGAAAACACCCTGCGCGTGGTGCAGCACGACAAAGAATATAGCCTTGAGATTTATCTGCCTGGAATCCCCAAAGACCAAGTGGAGTTAAGCAAGTCTGCCGATGAGCTTAATATTAGGATTGGCAACCACCGTCGAAATCTAGTCTTGCCCCAGGCTTTAGCCGCCATGCAGCCCGCTGGCGCAAAAATGGAAAACGACTACCTCAAAATTAGGTTTGCAGCGATGGCCTAGCTTAGCGTTAGGGCAAAATCAGGGCGTAATTGGGGCACAAATTAAGCTGCTGGAGCGTCTTGTTGAATAAGTAAACTTTCGCTCCGCTACACCCACGCTGCTTAGATAAATAGGCATTCTTTACAACTGGCACACCAATTGCCAAAACCTGTAGGGAAGGCTGTTACGCTCAACAGCGAGATACACTGTCTCCATAGAACTTCATAAAGTCAAGCTTATGTCTTTCCAAAAGCCTTCCGTCCGCCGTTTAAGTTCCACGTTATGCGTTGCGGGTCTATTGCTAACAGGCATTCCTGTGATTACGTCTGCCCAGACGAATCCTGGTCTTACCTTTTCATGGGGCGGAAATGGCCCATCAGGGAAACAGCAGCTCGGCTATGTGCTGGAATACGGCACCCCTGGGCACATGCAGGATCGCTACCGACTCAAGATGGGTCGTCAGAAGCTGGCGATTGACGGCATTACCATTGCGTACCCGGCCTACTTTGATGGCGAGTTTAACGAGAAAGCCATTACGCTGCAAGAAGCGCCTAAAAGTAAGTTCCTTGGCTTTGGAAGAGTTCCTAAGATTGCGGTTAGTTCGGTAAAGGTTGATAAAGACAATCGCTTTATTGAGATTGTGCCTGAAACCCCCATTCCTGCTGGAAAAGCGTTTGAAATTGTGTTGTCAGACGTGCGAAATCCTCAGTCTGGCGGCATGTATTATTTCAATGCCAGCATTACTTCTCCTGGCGATCTGCCCTTGAAGCGATACATTGGCACCTGGGTTCTCTCTATTTCCAGAAGCTAATAAAGCAAACCGCCATGTGCTAAGTTCTTTACCCCGTTAGTGATGGCATGACCTGGCTACTAACCAATGATGATGGGGTGGCGGCTCCAGGGCTAGCCGCTCTAGCGCGCTCGCTGCCTCCAGATCAATCTGCTCTAGTTGCGGCACCTCAGATTCAGCACTCAGGCTGTGGGCATCAGGTTACAACGGGTGCCCCTATCGAGGTTGAGCAAAGAGCCGATATTTTGTTAAAGCAGCTTGCAGATAAACCCACGATAAATCTCAAAGCTGTCTTTGGGATTGGCGGTACGCCCGTTGATTGCGTAAGGGCTGCGCGCTTTCATTTAGACTCATCTATTTCTTTGGTTTTGTCTGGGGTTAATGCAGGTGCCAATTTGGGGGCAGACTGCTATATTTCTGGTACGGTTGCGGCGGTACGAGAGGCGGCACTTCACGGCATCCCTGGCATTGCTTTTTCGCAGTATCGCAAGGGTGATCGCCCCATTAACTGGCATCAAGTCAGCGACTACACTCAACGCGTTTTAGAAACGTTACTGCCGCGTTTCCTCAAGCCAGGGTGCTTTTGGAACGTAAATTTCCCGCATCTTGAGACGAGTGATGTGGGTTCTGTAGAGCCTGAGATCGTATTTTGCCTGCCGTCTCAGCGTCCGCTTCCGGTTTCCTTCAGGGCTGAAGGCGATCTGCTCCACTATGAGGGTAACTACAGCCAGCGTGATCGCGAACCAGGAAGTGATGTTGACGTGTGCTTGGGAGGCCGCATTGCTGTTACCCAGCTCAGTGTGTAAAGGTTAAAGCGCATCTACTTTAGCGCCCAAGCCAAAAAACGTTCTGTATGGTAGAGCGCTAGCTGGTTACTTACGCCACTAAACACAGCATCAAAGGCGTGATCTGCCCAGGGAATTTCGAGAAAAGCAGCTTGGGTACCCACCTGATTAAGTTGCTGCGCTAGCATTTGCCCATACTTTGCCTGCACAATATGATCCCGTCCGCCATACACCAGCAAAGAAGGGGGGAGTGGATGACTTGTAGACGTGACGTAAGAGATAGGAGAAGCCTTCTCATAGAGTTCAGGTTGCTCATCGGGGGTGCTGCCCAGGAAGGATCTAAGCACTTTATGGGAATCAATCGGGTCAGGGAAGGGGACATCTCTATAGCCAGCAGCTAGGTCAACGGGGCCATAGTAGTCAACTAATGCGCGGACAGGCGCGTTGGGTGAGAAGGCTGCCAGCATTGCAAGGTGGGCGCCAGCAGAGCGTCCCATGAGGGCGAGGCGATTGGGGTTAGTTTCATACTCGGCGGCATGTTGTCGAATAAACGCTAGGGCAGACTGCACGTCTTCAATTTGGGCAGGGAACTGGTAGCGGGGCGCAAGTCGATAGGCGATCGCCCACACCACGTAGCCCTGACCTGCCATGTAGCGACTAAATTCTGCATTTTGAGTCGGGCTACCGCTCCGCCATGCCCCACCATAGATCATGACAATGGCAGGGTAGGAGCCATTGACCTGTGGTGGTTGATACACATCAAGCTTGAGGCTAACACCATCGGGTTGGGCAAAGGGAATATTAGGGATATAGCGGATAGCGGCTTTGCTTGGAATGCCTTGGAGGGCATCTATAAAAGAGAAGGGGCTAACCCGCATTTGAGCCAGTGTAGCGTTGGGCAGTTCTGTTAGATACGTGGAGCCAAATGCTTGATTCATCACAGCATCTATCCGCTGTGCGACGGTGGAAAACTGACTTAAGGGGATAAAACTCAGCAATAATCCTGCCGTACTCAAACCCAACGCAGCCCGTAGAAGCCGATCTCGTCGCGCACCCCTCAACGCCAGCACAAAAAAGAGGGCATTTCCGATTAGCAGCCACGGGCTAACCTCCGGTGCCCCAACGCTAAGAGGCAGCAGCAGCATCGTGGGTGCAGGAAGAATAATCCACAAACTTAAGAAAAAACCAACGACACTTAAGCCAAACATTGTGGATTTCAAAAGGACTAATCTAATGTTCACCATGAATCCACTCTATGGGTAAAGGGGTTCCACAGGATGCAAAAGTATGGGCTAGCTCAAGCTAAAGATTTTGCGAAAACTGCTGAATAATTTTGAGCGTTTCCTGGTAACGCCCCATATTTTGCTGCCCTAAAAACAGCGTTAGCGCATTGCCTAAATCTTCAAGTCCCTCTGTTAAATTGCCGCTAGCACAGCGAGAGCGTCCGCGCTGAAGGAGGCGATCTGCTTCAGACAGCTTGGGTTCTACCCCCGCAGGTGCTGTGCGAGAAATAGAGTCTTTCGGGGTGAAAGGTCGCTGGGGAGATGCCTCCGTCGGCTCTAGCGCTTCTCCGCAGTGAATACAAAAGCGGTTGCCAGGTCGATTGCCCACATGGTCACAGTAACGACTGGGGTTGAGATTGACCGCAGATGCATCAGTTTGTGTTTGAGCCTGTGCTTTGCCACTAAGGTTCGACTGACCAATAGACCCAGAAACGGGTCCATCCTCTGACTGTATGGGTTTGCGCAAAATGGTCTGGTTGAGATCTTGGGTGGCACCATCAGTATCACCTAAGGCAGAGCGATGCAGCCCTCTGCGATAGTAGGCGTCGGGATGATCGGGATTGAGGCGAATGGTTTCAGAGTAGTCGGCGATCGCCCCTTGAAGGTCGCCCATCAGCGCCCGACTCTGAGCGCGCTTAAAGTAGGCATCTGCCGTTGGGTTAACTTCGATGGTGCGCGTATAGTCGGCGATCGCCCCTTCAATGGTCATGCCAGACGCTGAACGTGATGTGTCGGAAGGTTTGGGCTTTTTTAGCTCCGTCTTGAGGGTTTGAATGGTTTCTGAGAGTGCGCCGCTAAAGTCTTTAAGCTGCCCTAAAGAATGCACCCGCGCCCAGTGAATCGCCTGATTGAGGTCGGCAAGCGCCGCTTCGTCTTCGCCAATAGCGCTATAGTTTTGACCGCGACGGTAGTAGGCCTGAGTATTGTGGGGATCAGCGTCAATGATTTGGGTATAGTCGGCGATCGCCCCATCGAGATCCCCATTTATAGCGCGTTTTGTAGCGCGCTCAAAATAGCCCCCAATGCTCTCAGGTTCTAGCTTGACCGTCGTTGGGTGCAGATGCTCCGGTGACTCCGCTACGTCCGATAGGGATGGAGAAGACGGTTCTATAATCTCGGCAGAGATTACGACAGGAGACTGACTGGCACTGGTGTCTTGAGGCGTCGGGGCAAAAACGCGATGCAGTCCCTGAAGATTGGCTGCTGTATCCTTCAAGATCCCCAAGCTGTACATGCGCTGATAGTAGGCAGCCTGATGGGATGGGTTATGTAACAGCGCCTGATTAAAGTCTAAATTCGCTTTTTCAATATCACCTAGCTCCGCATAGCAGCAGCCACGGCTGCAATAGGCATCTGCGTGACGAGGGTTATAGCTAAGCGCCGTGGTAAAGTCTCCGATGGCGGTTTGCAGCTCACCTATTTTTGATAAGAAGCGCCCCCGCTGAAAGTAGGCATTTGCATCTTTAGGCACTCGCGTTATGGCTTGGGCATAGTCTGCTAAGGTGCCTGCGGTATCGCCCATCTCAGCATAGGCTTCGGCTCGTTTATAGTACGCCTTGATAGAGTAAGGATTTTGGGCAATGGCGCGGCTAAAATCTTGAACGGCATTAGAGTGATCTTTGAGCTGTAAATGGCTATTACCGCGTTGGTAAAATGCCTCATCATAATCAGGCAGAAGCTCAAGAGCGCGGTTGAAATCTTCGATGGCCGCCTCAAAGTTGCCCAAAGTGTTGTGTAAAAACCCGCGATTATAGTAAGCCGTTGCGCGCGTGGGGCTGAGATGAATAGCCTCTTTAAAATCTGCAAAGGCTCCCTCAACGTCTCCTCCTGTTGCTCGTTTATTGGCACGATGAATCAGGGCGTTTGGATCTTGAAGATTCTCGCCATAACGCTTTGCTAGTGCGCCGCTCTTGGGCTGTTCAAGGGGCTGTGGTTCTGAGAACCATTCCTTAAGCCTATTTTTAAGCCAGTTCAAGATGTACTATCCTGATTTTTCTTATAAGTATTTTAAAGAGAAATAGGGAATAATTACTATAGTAATCGCTTCGATATCGGTTATGAAAGCTAATTTACATGATTTTCGGACACTTCCTCTGGTTGCGCTGTGGGTCAAGGTAAGGTTCTCGGACTAACTGTTTAGCTGCTGCTATCAGTATTCCTAACGTTCAACCTCAACCTGACACCCATCCACTAAGAATAGCTCTCCAGCTCTCTTCATCCAGAATAGCCTTAGATTTTGCTCAAATGCTGAAGGATTTCAGGCTAGACAACCTTAAATCTTGGATAAGATGTTGATGCAGTATAATTCCGCTCCATGAAAGTGCGCCGAACCCGAAGTCAAGATAAAGTGCTGCAAATCGTTAAGCAGTTAAATCAAGAAATCTCAGCTCAGGCGCTTTACGTTGAGCTACGTCAGGCTAATGTGCCCCTAGGGCTGGCAACGGTCTATCGCGCGCTTGAGGCGTTAAAACTGGTGGGAGCCATCCAGGCTCGCGTTGTGGGCAATGGGGAAACGCTCTACAGTCAGGCTAAGGCTGACCGTCATCATCTCACCTGCCTTCAGTGTGGCGTTTCACTGCCGATTAATCAAGCGGAGTGCCCCGTCCATGCGTTGGAGAAACATTTAAGCCAGTCCGCTGATTTTGAAATTTATTATCATACCCTTGAGTTTTTTGGGCTGTGTTCTCCTTGTCAGCTTCAGCAAACGGCCCTTGACGCACCGCTGGAAGCATAGTCTGACCATATTTCCTGGCAGCATAAAATTTTGAGAAACCGTTCTGAGGGAGTTGACGAATTCCTCCTCTATAGTGAATGATAGTAAGTCGCAGCGATAAGCTGTTTGTCCGCGCGGAACTGGCGGAATTGGTAGACGCGCATGATTCAGGTTCATGTGCCGCAAGGCTTCCGGGTTCAAGTCCCGGGTTCCGCATTGACGCTTTATGTTAACCAGCCTTCAAAACCCATTAGTGAAGCAGATTCGTAAGCTTCACAATTCAAAATATCGTCGTCTCAGCGGCCGTTTTTTGCTAGAGGGAACGCATTTGCTACAAGAGGCAGCTCTGGCGCAGTGGCCTCTCGAGACGCTGGTCTATACAGAGCGCTGGCAAAGTAGAGAAGGTGATCTATTACGCGCCTTACAAAGTAGGGTGTTACGGTGTGAGTTGGTAAGTCCTGAGGTGCTGGGGGCGATCGCCACCACCATGAATCCAGACGGGGTAGTGGCCGTGGCGCAGTCGGCACCGCAGCGGTCTGTCTCGATCCAAAGCTTAGGGCTGGTGCTAGAAACCCTTCAGGATCCTGGAAATGTAGGCACAATGTTGCGAACTGCAGCAGCGGTAGGCGTTGAAGGGGTGCTGCTGAGTGAAGATTCAGCCGATCTAGAAAGCCCTAAGGTTCTGCGCGCTTCAGCGGGAGCCTGGTTTAGGGTGGCGACGGCTCAATGTAGCAATATTCTCCATCAGGTTCAGCACTATCAATCTCAAGGATTTCAGGTGGTTGCAACTGCACCGCGAGCAGCGCTTGAATATTGGTCTGTTGACTATACCCAGCCCACGTTGATTGTTATGGGGAATGAAGGTGCTGGGCTATCAGAAGCGCTTCTAGATGCTTCAGATGTAAAGGTTTCAATTCCGACTAGTGCTGGGGTGGAGTCACTGAATGCGGCGATCGCCACAGCGGTCATGCTGTATGAAGCAAAGCGACAGCGAACCCGAACAGCGTCAGAGTCAAAATGATGGTGATGCCACAACAACCCTTACTTCCCCCTCAACCGCTCCCAGAATATTTGTGGGGTGACCTTTGGCAGTTTGTGAACCTATCCGCTGAAGACCTAGAATTTAGCCTTTGGGAACGCCCGATTCCCATCCGAGAGATGGCGTCTCCGGTTTTGCTGCCGAGTCAACAAACCCTTGAGGGTGCAGTCCTCATTCCTGGCATTTTGATCAATGCAGGACGACAGGCTATGAAGCTGTCTCGATGGCTCTCTGGGAATCAGCTTGAGCAAATAACTGCCGTGAACCTAGAATTGGGAGCCATTATTTTAAGCACGGCTCAACAGGCGCGATGGATTTTGGCAACCTATCAAGATGAAGCCGTGAGAGTGGCAGGGCAAGCCTTTGAAGCTCGCAAAGTGCAAAGTAAGGGCATTCATTTTTTGCTGATTCAGCCGGATGACAGCGGTGTGACCCACTCAGGTCTGTGGATTCTGAGGGACTAAGGAACCTATCGCTAAGGCCAAGGTCTAAACTGAGCCTTCTTGAGCATCAAAAGGGTCTTCACCAATCTGAAGCGCTTTTTTAGACTGTTTCAATTCTTTCCAAAGTACTTTGATTTGACGGTATGACTCTTCGGCGCTAATTTTGCCATTTGTCTCTAGGCTTGTAATGTAGCTGATCCGTTGAGCAAATTCCTGTAGGTTTGCGTTGAACACCAAGTTCTCTGGTTTAACAGGGCCACGATATTGACTGTGGGGGAACAGAAAGTTTTGTTTTTCAGACATGTTGCCGAGACCCTCTAAGTCAATACAGTTAGTAGGCTTTGCCTACCGTTTACGACCAGCCTACTTGTAAATTAAGGTTAGGAACCCATCCTACAGAATCCTATAGGTTTTGTCTGTACCTGTTTTGTCTGCTCTTTTGAGCGATCAGTTTTTACGCAATGGAGATCAGAATTAAGCATAATAGCTACAGTTCAAACCGTCCTTGCTGCTCAGAGAACGTTATGAGTTTAGTTTTGCAAAAATTAGCCTACGCCCAACAGTCTGCTACGGAGTGGGTACGTCATAGTTTGCTTTGGAAAGCATTTAACCCGTTTAGGCATTGGCGGCAGTACAGCGCTTTGATGCAGTGGGGCACTGAACTATCGGTTTGTTTGCTAATGGTGCTGTTTGCGGTTGCCCCTTTTGTCTCTACTACGCAAATTGGCCTGCTGCAAATTGCCTGTGCTGGGGTCTGGTTTTTGCTTACCCTTTCAGAAGATGCGCCCCAGCCGAAAAAGATTTCGCCTGTGTATGCGGTACTGACGCTGTATTGGGTGTGGGCCGGTGTTACCACCATTTTATCCCCCGTTAGGCGGGAGGCGTTTGGTGGACTAGTAGAACTTACGCTCTATCTCATTGTCTTTGCGCTAATAGAGCGAACATTGCGATCGCCCCAATGGCGCACCTGGATAATTACGGCGTATTTATTTGCAGCATTCATTGTGACGCTGTTCGGGTTCTCGCAGTGGTTTTTTGGCGCACCACCCCTTGCCACCTGGGTCGATCAAGAATCATCTTTAGCCAATACGACGCGGGTCTATAGCTACCTGGGCAACCCTAACTTAGCGGCAGCCTATCTTATTCCTGCCGTACCTTTTAGCCTATCTGCTATTTTTGTTTGGCCGCATTGGGGACCAAAGCTGCTGGCGGCGGTGATGTTTGTTGCCAATTCGGTCTGTATTGTCTTGACCTTTAGTAGAGGTGGATGGATTGCACTGGTGCTGTCCCTTGCCATCTCTGCGCTGCTGCTGCTGTATTGGGTTTTGCCGCAGCTCCCGACCTTTTGGCGGAGGTGGTCGTTTCCTATTTTGATCGGTGGTGGTGGGGCGATATTACTGGTGGCGGTCATCGCTGTTCCGCCCTTGCGCGATCGCGTCCTCAGTATTTTTGCCAGCCGCAAAGACAGCAGCAACAATTTTCGCATCAATGTTTGGGAGGCGGTTAAGGAGATGATTCGCGCTCGCCCTTTGACGGGGATTGGCCCTGGTCACGACACCTTTAACAAGATTTATCCCCTCTACCAACGACCCAAATTTAGCGCACTCAGCGCCTACTCTATTTATCTAGAGCATCTGGTTGAATTTGGTATTGTTGGCTTTACCTGCTTTATTGCCCTCATTGTGACGGTGTTTCAGCAGGGATGGGTGCAGATTCAGCGAATGAGAAAGGAGCGCTTGGTTCAGGGGTTTTGGCTGATTGCTGCCCTGTCGGGGATAGGCGGTCTCTTAGCTCACGGTACCGTAGATACGGTGTGGTACCGCCCTCAGGTGTTTACCTTGTGGTGGCTGATGGTGGCAGTTATCACCAGCTACTTTGTGCCTACCTCCAACTTAAAACCTGACCCCTAATAATGCCGAACTATACGGATTAAAGTCTCACTCCTTTAGGAAGAAATTCTTTGCTCAAGGGCGGTAGAAGTTGTGGCTCCGCTGATAAATTGTGTAACCAAGGCATCAAAATCTATGACTGCAGCGTCATAATTCTTAGATTTCAGGTAAAAATGGCCGAATAAGACGATTGCCTAGTCCGGAACGTCACAGGGAATCTGCATCTCACGAGTACGAATTGGAGGCTTACAGCCGGCAATATAAAAAAGCTCATACATTTGCTCGATTGCTGACCGCTGACAAAACCAACCAGGATATTGCTGAAGACCTATACATGTTGTCCCAGGCACTGAGACAACATGTATCGACGCCATTTCTCATAAGCTCAGACATGTGCATTGCACCCAGGCCATCCAGGCTGCAGTGCAGCGACAGATCACTCCTAGCTAGGGTTTGCTGCCATAGGTCTATCAACTAATGTTAGGATCGCCACAGGAAAAAGAGGAAAAAGAAACCTGAATGTCAGAAATTATTAAGTCAATATCCTTTGATGGACGGGATATTCGGCTCACGATTGGTCGTTTTGCGCCCCAGGCTGGAGGAAGCGTCTTAGTTGAGTCGGGTGATACGTCTGTTTTAGTGACGGCAACACGCTCAGGCGGCAGAGAAGGCATTGATTTCTTGCCATTGCTAGTCGATTACGAAGAGCGTCTTTACGCCGCAGGCCGAATTCCAGGAGGGTTTCTTCGTCGAGAAGGGCGTCCGCCAGAGAAGGCAACGCTGATTTGTCGCCTGATTGATCGTCCGCTGCGCCCCCTATTCCCAGACTGGATGCGCGACGATATCCAGGTGGTTGCAACCACCCTGTCAATGGACGACAATGTTCCGCCCGATGTATTGGCGGTAACTGGCGCATCTTTAGCGGTGCTGCTGGCAAAGATTCCGTTTTATGGGCCGATGGCGGCGGTGCGCGTTGGTTTAGTGGGTGATGACTTTATCATTAACCCAACCTATGCCGAGATTGAAGCAGGTGAACTGGACTTGGTGATTGCGGGTTCCCCCGAAGGCATTGTGATGATTGAAGCAGGAGCCAGCCAGGTTTCTGAAGAAGACATCATTGAGGCCATTGAGTTTGGCTATGAGGTCGTGATGGATCTCATTAAGGCACAGCAAGAGCTGGTCGAAGAGCTAGGGCTACAGGTTGAAATGCCACAGCGCCCTCAAGAAGACGCAACCCTTGAGAACTTTATTGGCGATCACGTGACGGCTCAAGTTCAAGAAGTGGTGGCGCGACTCGAAAAAGACAAAGTTGTGCGAGATGCAGCCCTCGACGCGGTGAAGGCAAGTCTCTCTCAAACCATTGCAGAGCTGCCCGAGGGGGATGCAGTGAAAGCTGCCGCTGCGAGTAATTCTAAGGCCGTGGGCAAAATCTTCAAAGGCATTACCAAGACGCTCATGCGTCGCCAAATTATTGAGCAAGGCGTGCGGGTAGATGGTCGCACGCTTGATGAAGTGCGCCCTATTAATTGCAGCGTTGGCGTACTGCCTCGGCGCGTCCACGGCAGCGGCTTGTTTAACCGTGGATTAACGCAGGTGCTGTCTTTGGCAACCTTAGGTACCCCTGGCGATGCGCAAGACATGGATGATCTGCACCCTGATGAGAAAAAACGCTACCTGCACCACTACAACTTCCCGCCGTTCTCTGTGGGCGAAACCCGACCCATGCGATCGCCCGGTCGTCGAGAAGTGGGGCACGGTGCCTTAGCGGAACGCGCCATTGTGCCCGTCCTGCCTACCAAAGAGGATTTCCCCTACGTCATCCGCGTGGTGTCTGAGGTGCTGTCTTCTAACGGCTCTACCTCGATGGGTTCTGTGTGTGGCTCTACCCTTTCTCTGATGGATGCTGGGGTTCCCCTGACCAAGCCTGTGAGCGGTGCGGCAATGGGGCTGATCAAAGAAGGCGAAGAGATTCGGATTCTGACAGATATCCAGGGCATCGAAGACTTTCTCGGCGATATGGACTTTAAGGTTGCCGGAACCGATACGGGCATTACCGCACTGCAAATGGATATGAAAATTCACGGTCTGCCCCTAGAGACGATCGCCAAGGCCATCCACCAGGCCAAGCCTGCGCGGATCCACATTTTGGGCAAGATGCTGGAGGCGATCGCTGAACCCCGTGAAACCATGTCGCCCTACGCCCCACGGCTGCTGACCATCCGCATTGACCCAGACCAAATTGGTTTGGTAATTGGACCAGGCGGTAAAACCATCAAAGGCATCACCGAGCAAACCGGAGCCAAAATCGACATCGAAGACAGTGGTCTTGTGACCATTTCGTCTATTGATGAAGAAAAGGCAACCCGCGCTAAAAACATGATCTTAGGCATGACGCGACGGCTAAATGCAGGTGATGTTTACCTGGGTAAGGTGACGCGGGTGATCCCTATCGGTGCCTTTGTGGAAATCATGGCGGGTAAGGAAGGGATGATTCACATCTCACAGCTTGCAGACTACCGCGTTGGCAAGGTAGAGGATGAAGTGAATGTGGGCGATGAAGTGGTCGTCAAAATCCGTGAGATTGATGGGCGCGGACGCATTAACCTAACGCGCCTTGGCATCCACCCCGACGAAGCCGCCGCCGCCCGTGCAGGCAGCGCAGCCGAGTAAAACGGGAGCTTCTTCTCTGGTCTATAAACATCCCCCATTACGGAGAATTTTTATAGACCTTCCGCAAAAACGCCCTTCACTATCCAGTTTTGCTATGGGTCTGTTCTCCCGCTCGTGTGATTGCTGTCACAGCAATCACACTCCCTACCTGTTATGAAACGCAGTCCTATGGTGAGCAGACTATCTAGCGTTTTCTTAAGTGCGATGTCTATTTCAGTGAAACCTTTGAAACCCTAATCTCAGGAATGACGCCCCATCACCATTGGAGCATAATTGCTCCAATGGTGATGGGGCATTTAACGCGTTAGGCTGTCCTGCGGCATGGAAATTTGTTCAGTTACGCTCAAAAATTTTAAGATCCACTCAGACTGCCACTACGCGTTTTTGCCCGGAACCAACGCAATTTGCGGTGAGAATGGCGCAGGCAAAACCAGCATTTTAGAGGCGATCGCCTGGGTTTTATTCGACCACAGCGACTACACGCGGGGCGAACTGATTCGTACCGGAGCCAAAAGCACTCAGGTGACGGTCTGCTTTATCTCGCACCTAGATGAGCGCGTCTACGAAGCACGGCGCTGCACCAGCCGTGGGTATGAGCTACACGACCCACAGCTCAAAGTTAATTTAGGGATGCGGAAGTTAGAAGATGTCCAGGCTTGGCTGCGAGAGCATCTGGGGGTGCCGCCACTCACTGACTTAGCGCGTCTGTTTGCCGAAACCATTGGCATCCCCCAGGGTACCTTTACAGCAGACTTTCTGAAGCGTCCCAATGACCGCAAGAAAATTTTTGACCCCATTCTTAAGGTTGAAGAGTATAAGCAAACCTACGAGCAGCTCCGCGATCTAGAGACCTATGGCAAAGCGCAGGTCAGCACCCTAAATCAGCAGCTCATTTACGCCGAGCAGCAGTTAGCCGACTGGGGCGAGCTTCAGCAGCAGGCTGAGGCGCTAAGGGGGGTGATCGCCCAGCACCAAACTCAAATTGAGCAGCTCACCCAACAGATTGAGCAGCTCCAGCTTGAGGTCAATCAGCTCACCGCAGCAGCAGAGCAGGTACAGGCGCTAGAAGTACAGGTGCGTCAAATTGAGCTTCAGCTTGCCAGCAAAACCGAAGCGCTCAAAATTTTGGAAGCGGCCTGGGTGAGCGCTCAACAGGCCGTCGAAATTTGTCGGGTGCGACGAGAAAGCTATCAGATTTACCAAAGCGCTCAAGAAACCCTTCAGCAGCTTGCCGAGCAGCGCCGTCAGCAGCAGGTTGCCTTAAAGCAGCGAGAGAGCCTGCGGCTACAACTGGGCGATCGCGAAGGTGCAATCTCGCAACTCCAAGGGCAGTTAGCCACCTTTACAAGACTGCGCCAAGATTTAGCGCAGTGGCAGGCTTTAGTGCCGCAGCAGGAAGCACTAGAAACCCAACTTAAACAGGCCATTGACACCCTTCAAGGCTTGGAGTCTATTAAGCTTCAGCGGCAGGCGCTTCAGGCACAGCAGCTACAGCGACAGGCACAGTTAGCGCAGCTGCACTCTGATATTGAATCGCTCCAGCAGCTCGCGGTGCAGGCTACAGCGTTACCTCAGCTAGAGCAAGAGCGGCTGCAAATTCAGACCCAACTCAGCAACCTTCAGGCAGGTCAGGCGTTTGCCGAATCGTTACAGTCATTGCTCGGTTCCGCTCAAGGGGCAGGTCAACGCCATCAACAGCAGGCATCAGCGGCAAAAATGCTGTTAAATCAGGCCATCCCAAACCATCCTGATTTAGCGTTTGTACAGCAGGTGATTGAGTCCGGCGTTACCCTCAATACCAAGGTACTGCGATCGCTTCAAACTCTTCTTCAGCCATTCACCGACCAAACCGCTGCATCAACCCTACAAAACAAATTGCGCGATCTCACCGAAGCCCTTCAGGTTGCCCAGCGCCAGCAGCAGCAGGTTGCCGTCTTACCGCTTAAACAGCAGCAGCTCACAGAAACTCAGCAAGAGATTTCAAAACTAGGGCAGCAGAAAGACGAGTGCGATCGCATCCTTGCCCAAACAGTACCCCTTCAGTCTCAGGTTGCTGACCTTCAATCTGAGCTACAGCAGCTCCATGACCCCAAAGCCAACCTCCGACTTCTCACGCAGCAGCTTAAGCAAGAAGCTCAACTTCAGCAAAACCTCATGCAGCTTCAAAGCCGTCTTGCGCCACTTCAGCAGGAAATGGCGATCATTGAAACGAGCATTGCTGTCTTTGCAGAACTCGACCCGCAGATTGAAGTCCAGCAGACGCTCATTCAAACCCATCAGGCCGATCACCAGCTTTACCTGCGCCATCGTGAAGAAGCCAATAAGTTTAAAGAATTAACGCCTCAGAGAACAGATGCGATCGCGGCTTTATCTACCCTTCAGGCGCAAATGCAGCAGCTTCAGACCCAGCTTCAGCAAGTGCAGCAGTCCTACGATTCTCAGCAGCATCTTCAGCTTAAAGCGCATTTAGAGCAGCTCAAACAGCAGCAAAATCAGCTTCAGGGTGGCCTTGCCCCCCAGCGATCGCAGCTCCAAGACCTCACCCAGCGCCTTCAAGACCGACAGGCATTATCCGAGCAGCGAGAACGGGATTTGCTCCTGCTAGCCCAGCGGCAGGCAACCCTTCAGTTTATTGCAGACGCGCGGCATATCTATAACCAAAGCGGGCCGCGCATTACCAAATACTACCTAGCAGAGGTTTCTAAAGAAGCCGATAAGCTCTTTCGGGAACTGCTCAACCGAGATGAAGTCACCCTAGAGTGGACAGAAGACTATGACATTCGAGTGCGCGAACGAGGCTACTGGCGCAGTTTCAAAAGCCTATCTGGGGGCGAACAAATGTGTGCAGCGCTAGCGGTAAGGCTAGCGCTGCTGCGGGTGCTGGCGGATATCAACATTGCGTTCTTCGACGAGCCAACCACTAATATGGATCAGCAGCGCCGCCGTCAGCTTGCCGATGCTATCAGCAACCTAAAGGCATTCCGCCAGCTTATTGTGATTAGCCATGACGACACTTTCGAGGCCGTCACCGATCACGTCATTCGTATTGAGCGTTAGGCTTTTTCTGAAGGCTCTGCCGGTGCTTCAGCCTTGTTAGGAGGCTGATTTATGGGGTAAATATTGACAATTTCTCCCCCTAATCGCGTAATCCGGCGCATTTCGCTATTCATACGGCCATAAGGCACTTGCATCAGCGTTACGCCGCTATTGCGAACTTCATGGCTCGCTCTATCGGTCTGGTCGTTTTGGCTTAAACCTGTGACTTCGTAGACAAAGATTCGGCTGTTTGCCAATGAAGTTGATGTGGCTGCGGTAGATTGTCCAAGCATGATAGTTCGACTCCTTTAAGGCCATTCAAAGTTAAGGATCAAAGATTAAATGACGCTCACCATCGGACAGGGAAGGGCAGGTTTTATCAGAACGGTTGGGATTTAGCCGATGCCGCATGAACCAAACCTACCCCTACCCACGATGGATTGAGCCTGTGACTCTAGCGGGTTTTTTACTGCGCTAGGGTTACGCTGGCAACCTTGCCACCCAGCTTATTGATTTGCTGAAGGGTGTTGGACAACTGCTCGTAAGAGACAACGTACTCTTTGTTGATGCGTCGTGCTCGTGGGTATCGAGGCAGGTTGAGGTTAGAAACCTCAATCCGGTAGAGCCGATCGGTGGAGCCAACGGCAGAACGACCAAAGACGCGGTTAGGGGTCACGCCGCGCTCAGAAGCCTGGTAGGCAAACCCGCCGTTTGCGCCTGAAGGGGCGACCACTGGTGAGGCGCTGTTACGACCTAAATCACCTGCAAGACGGGAAGTTGCGCCAGCCAACTGGGCGCGATCGCTATTGGCATATCCCCGATAAAGCTGGAACATCCGCGTAAACCCAACGGTTTTTTGACCGGGCTGATTTGAGAACCCTCGGTAGTAGGGCACAATGGAGTCGCCAAAGTTGGTTTCGTACTCAGCAGAGTCGATATGGGAGTCAACATCCGCTTCAAACCCTTCGGTTTGATAGCGGTCTAGGTGATCTACCACTTCAGACTCATCGTAGGGCGCACGACCCAGCAGGTGCTTAATGTTTAGCTCAATCACGCGCGTATGAAAGTGAGGGTACAAAAACTTGGTTTTGTACAGCTCAGATTTGGCAACGGCGCGCACAAACTCGCGCACGGTGAGCTGACCGTTGCAGAGCAGCGATTCTAAGGCCGTAAGGCGATCGCTCTGCAAAATATAGTCATTGCCCAATACCTGACGGTAGACGGCATTAATTACGCCTTTTGCGTCTTCCGCTGTCCAGTTGGAGCGTAGCTCCACGGGGCTGGCAGAGGCAAAAGCAGTGGTTCCCAAACGGGCTGCTGCGGTGGTAATCGCCACAGGTAATCTCCTTAAAGTTAAATGAATGAAAAGTGAATGAAAAGCCTAATTTAGGCTTCAGTGATGCTGACAATACGTCCACCGCGCTGATTGAGTCGCTGTAGGGTGTGAGAAAGCTGGCTATAGCTAACCAGGTACTCCTGCACACTTTTACGAACCTGAGGAGAGCCTCCTCGGTTTGCTTGGGTAAAGCGCACGCGGTAAAGCCCCGCGCGATCGCCTTCGGC
>JANPLU010000108.1:0-58065 GCA_031422435.1 Acaryochloridaceae cyanobacterium VAR_48_metabat_390 | reverse complement strand
GCTGAGCGGCATCAAGCAAAACGTCCGCGATCGCGCCCTCTACCTTCTAGAGCGAGTTGGCCTACAGCCCAGTGACCTACGGCGCTACCCCCACGAATTTTCTGGTGGACAGCGGCAGCGGATCTGCATTGCGCGAGCGTTGGCGCTTAACCCTAAGTTTATTGTGTGCGATGAATCCGTCTCGGCTTTGGATGTCTCGGTACAGGCGCAGGTACTCAATCTACTTAAAGAGCTACAGCAAGATTTTAACCTCACCTACCTCTTTATTTCCCATGATTTGAGCGTGGTGAAATTTATGAGCGATCGCATTATGGTGATGAATCAAGGCAAAATTGAGGAAATTGGCGCGGCGGAGCAAATCTATCGTCACCCTCAGCAGGCGTACACCCAGCAGCTTATTGCCGCCATTCCGTCGGGTCTACTACCCCAGGCTAGCTAAAGAGATGTCCCCTATGAAAGTCAATCCATTCCTGTCTCGAAGCTTGGGGATTGGGGTTTTGGGGTTGAGTGCGATCTCCGTACTTGCCCCGCTCATCATCGTGGTTGCCACGTCTTTTTTGCCTCCTGGCGCAGCAGCGGGGATTCCCAGCGCTCATTCTCAATGGAGCCTTGCCCAATATGAGACGGCATGGCGAGGCGGGAATTTTTTACTCGCCTTTGCTAACTCAACCCTGGTCGCCCTGTGCGTCACGGGGCTACAGATTATCACCTCGGCACTGGCAGGCTACGCATTAGCGCGGATCCAGTTTTGGGGACGGCAGACGGTATTGCTTGTTGCGCTGACAACCCTGGTCATTCCCTTTCAGCTTTTGGTGATTCCCATCTTTTTGGTGCTTAAGTCTGCTCATCTGCTCAATACCTACGGCGCGCTCATTTTGCCGACTGCCGCCAACGGGTTTGGCATTGTGCTGATGCGCCAGTTTTTTATGACCATCCCTGTAGAGCTAGAAGAAGCCGCTGAGCTAGATGGCGCTACGCGGCTTCAGGTGCTGTGGCGGGTGCTGCTGCCGTTGGCGAGTCCGGCGCTAGTGACGCTATTTTTATTTACTTTTATTGGCGAGTGGAATGATTTGTTTAAGCCCTTAGTGTTTACCACTAAACCGGAACTGATCACGGTGCAGATCTCTCTCGCCAGTTTTCAGGAGCAGTTTACAAATAACTGGCCTTTGATGATGGCGGCGGTGGTGATTTCTAGCATTCCCGTTGTGGTGCTATGCGTTTTGGGGCAACGACAGCTCGTGCGCGGTATTGCAGCAACAGGGCTGAAAAACTAGCTGCAAGTTAGCAGGTTACAGGCACCATCGGTACACCCGTCAGACTAAAGGGTCGAACTTCGGTAATTTTGACCGGAATGAGCTGACCCCGAAGCTGCTCAATATTCCCTGCAAAAAAGGTGAGGCGATTGCCCCGTGTACGCCCCATCACCTGGGTTTGATCTTTGAGGTTGGCATCTTCTACCAAGACTTCTTCTGTACGCCCTAGGTATCGCTGCGATCGCCCCGCTGCCTTCTGATTCACCAGTCGGTTGAGGCGCTGAAGGCGATCGCCTTTCACTTCTTCGCTCAACTGGTTTTCCCAGAGTGCCGCTGGGGTGCCAGGGCGAGGGGAATAAGCCGCCGTATTTAACAAATCAAACTCCAAGTCTTCCACAAGCTGAAGGGTGGCCTCAAACTGCGCTTCCGTTTCGCCAGGGAACCCCACAATGGCATCTGCGCTAATGGAAGCATCGGGCATGTAACCGCGCACCATCTCAATAATGCGGCGATAACGTTCTTGCGTGTAGCCTCGGCTCATCGCCTTTAGCACCTCGTTATCCCCAGACTGGAACGGGATGTGGAAATGTTCGCAGACCTTGGGCAGCTCCGCACAGGCGTGAATTAGTCGCTCGGTAAAATAGCGAGGGTGGCTGGTAGCAAAGCGAATGCGCTCAATGCCTGGTACATCATGGACAAAGTACAGCAAATCCGTAAGGGTGTGCTGATGACGACCTTCAGCGGTGGAGCCTGGTAAGTCCCGTCCATAGGCATCAATGTTTTGCCCCAGAAGCGTCACCTCTTTGAACCCCTGACGGCTCAGGTCTTCCATGTCGGCGCGGATGGCATCAGGGGTGCGAGACTGCTCAACGCCGCGCACGTTGGGCACCACGCAGTAGGTACAGCGTTCATTGCAGCCGTAGATAACGTTCACCCAGGCCGTTACTGCACTATCTCGTCGGGGCTTGGTGATGTCTTCGACGATGTTGATCGGTTCGGTCGCAACCACCTGATTGCCTGCAAAAACCTGCTCTAGTAGCTCCTGAAGCCGATTGGCGTGTTGAGGTCCCATCACTAAATCTAGCTCTGGCACGCGGCGCAATAGCGCTTCACCTTCTTGCTGCGCCACGCAGCCAGCAACTACCAAGGTTAAATCTGGCTCCTTCTGCTTGCGCTTAGCCTGTCGCCCTAAGTACGAGTAAACCTTCTGCTCGGCATTGTCTCGAATCGTGCAGGTGTTGTAGAGAATCACCTTTGCGTCGTCAGGCTGCTCTGCCCACTCGTAGCCCATCTCTTCTAAAACTCCAGCCATTCGTTCAGAATCTGCCTTATTCATTTGGCATCCAAACGTGACAATGTGGTAGCGACGGGACTCTAAACTCATGGATGACAAAACCGAACCATACGCAAAGCTTTAAGCTCTATCGTAAAACATGGCTGGGCGCTCTGCATTATGAATACTGATTCTTTGGCTGTCAGCATTTATAAAGATTGCCTGAGTGGGAATCCTGAGTGAATGGTCAAGATATGTTATAAAAAACAAGGGTTTAGGTGATTAGGCTTTGCCTACAGCACAAGTTGTGCATTCTATCGGCACGGCCTGTTTCCTGCAAGACATAATCCCTAGCATCGGCGGCTGCGGCTGCAATTCACCCAACTTTTCACAGTCTTTCCCCAGCGGTGCGTCTGTCGCCTGCCCAGGTAAGGCGTCTCTCATCTGCTGTTCTTTACTATGATTCCAACTCCATGACAGCGACTGTATCTGCCTCTCTTCGTCCTGCCGAGCAGGACAACACGCTTCAGCTTCGCAATATTATTCAATCGCTTCCCAAAGCCTGTTTTGAGCAAGATCCTATCCAAGCGTGGAAGGGCGTTGTCATCAGCGTTTTGTTTGTGGCGCTGGGCTATGGGTCTATTGTGTTCTCTCCTTGGTTTTTACTGCCGCTTGCCTGGGCTTTAACCGGAACCGCATTGACAGGCTTTTTTGTGATTGCCCACGACTGCGGACATCGCTCGTTTTCTAAAAAACGTTGGGTAAATGACTGGGTGGGTCACATCTTTTTGCTGCCGCTGATCTATCCTTTTCATAGCTGGCGGATTCAGCATAATTTTCATCACGCCCACACCAATAAGCTAGATGTTGATAACGCTTGGCATCCTAGCCGCGCTGAAGATTATGCTCAGTACTCCTCTAATATTCAGGCAGGGTATCGCGCGCTGCGCGGCTATTTTTGGTGGGCTGGCTCTATTGCGCACTGGGCAAAATATCACCTAGATTGGCGTGCCTTTGAAGGAAAAGAGCGCGACCAAGTGCGAATTTCAGTGTTGGCGATCGCCGCGTTTGCCGCCATCGTCTTTCCAACCCTAATCATCACCACAGGCGTTTGGGGCTTCGTTAAGTTTTGGCTAATGCCTTGGCTGGTGTATCACTTCTGGATGAGTACCTTTACCTTGGTACACCACACCTCCACAGATATTGCGTTCTACCCCGAATCTAAGTGGAATGCTGCTGAATCTCAGCTAAATGGAACCGTCCACTGTGACTACCCACATTGGGTTGAGGTACTATGTCATGACATTAACGTTCATGTCCCCCATCACATTTCAACGGCAATTCCGTCCTATCGCCTCCGGATGGCTCACGATAGCATCAAAGAAAACTGGGGCGAGTATGTGCGAGAGTGCCGTTTTAACTGGTCTTTGATGTCTAACATTGTGCAAGAGTGCCATCTCTATCACCCTGAAGATAACTATCAGTCTTTTAAGACATTTCACCGCAATCAATAGACTTGCTTAGGTCATAAAATCGAAAAAAGCATCTAGTCTACCTAGATGCTTTTTTCGGTTTCATTTTATGAGAAATCGAGTGGAGTTGCCTCAGCAGGACACCATTGCCGAGCTTTTAACCGATTGAGCCAGTTTTCTAAGCATGGCCTGCGTTGTGTCAAAGTCAACGCAAGCATCGGTAATGCTTTGACCATAAACAAGCTGAGATAAATCATCTTTGATGGGCTGATTTCCCGCAACCAAATGGCTTTCCACCATAACGCCTAGCAAATGCCGAGAGCCTGCCAAAAGCTGTTCAGCCACATTGTCTAATACAGATGTTTGGCGGTTGTGGTCTTTATCAGCATTGGCGTGACTGCAATCGACCATAACGCGATGGTTGAGATTAAGTCGAACCAGTTCCTTTGCAGATGCCTCAACGTGAGATGCACTAAAGTTGGGGCCTGATTTACCGCCGCGCAGCACCAAGTGCGTATCTGGGTTGCCCATGGTTGAAACAATGCTGGCAAGACCGTGGAGGTTAATCCCCAAAAAATGGTGAGGTTGGCTGGCGGCTAACATGGCGTTGATAGCGGCTTGCAAGCTGCCATCGGTATTGTTTTTAAACCCAATCGGCATAGATAAACCAGAGGCCATTTCGCGGTGGGTTTGGCTCTCAGTGGTGCGCGCGCCGATCGCTGTCCAGGCAATCACGTCAGCGATATATTGAGGCGTGATTGGATCTAGTAGTTCGGTGGCGGCAGGTAAACCCAGGTGGGCGAGATCTAGCAGCAGCTTACGGGCAAGACGCATCCCTGTATTAATGTCGTAGCTGCCATCCAAGTAAGGGTCGTTAATTAGCCCTTTCCAGCCGATATTGGTGCGGGGTTTCTCGAAGTACACCCGCATCACAATTTCGAGGTCGTCGGATAGCTCTTGGCGCAGGGCAGCAAGCCGCTGACCGTAATCGTAGGCGGCATCTACATCATGCACAGAGCAAGGGCCTACAATAACCAGCAATCGCCGATCTTCATTTCGCATGATGTTGCGAATGCGATCGCGGGTTTCGGCAACCAAACTCGAGGCGGTATCTGTAATGGGTAGATCGTGGTGAAGCAGTGCGGGGCTAATCAAGGGGGTAGTCTTTATGACACGACAGTCATAGGTTTTTTGCATAACGGATACTGAAGAAATAGAGGGCGAAGAAAGACGCCTAATGAGGGCATCCCGCACGTCCTTATTGTGCGGTGTTTTGCCTATAATCGTCCGTCTCAATCGTCGTTTGTAACGATTCTGAAATATGACGCTCCTCTATTTTAGGTTTTTCAAACGGCTTTGGGAAACGTGATGCAGCATCACGATGCATGGAGCGTATCTAAGCAGCACATTTCTGCATAACGATTTTGACTGAGTACAGCCGTGTTTAGGCCGAGAGGGATTGAAACCATTGAAAAATCGGCTTCAGTCCTAGTTCTGGAAATTTCCAGCCAAAAATTTGAAAGCCTGAGTCTTCTTCAGACTGAGGTTTTTGGGACGCTACTGTATCAGGTAAGGCATCATCTTTCCAAGCAATAATTTTAGGAGAGAGCGGTTGCAGCACCGTATTGGGGTAGTAGAAATTCAAAATCTTTGGCGCGGATAACCCCTGCTGGCTGAGGGCGTAAGATCCCGCCTGACTGAGGCCAACGGCATGGCCCAAACCACCTCCGACGAAAGCAAAACCACTAAGGGTTTTAGAATCTTTCCCAGCAGCAGCAACTGGCTCCACATAAAATAGCAGGCTATTTGGGGTTTCAAAGGCTCTTAGAATCTCATCTTTGGTCAGGTCAATAGCGCCAAGGTTGGTGGTAACTCGCAGCCGCTGAACGCGTCCAGAACGGGCACGTTCCACCACCTGAATATTTTCAATAGTGGTAAATCCGGTCAGGGGATGCTGCTGTTTTTTCAAGAAATCACGAAGATCTTTGTTGAGCTTTGGCAGCAGCGCAGTCGTTTTCCAGCGGAGATAGCCCCAGCCGTCTTCATTAAAGCCTTGCCTAATCTGAATAAAGGCTCGAAACGCTTTCTCATCGGAAAGGTTGCGGGTTTTGAGATCCCAAACTCGATTTGGGTAAGCATCAATTTTGGGCTGAAGATAGGGTCTGGGTGCGCCTTCCCACACGTCTTCAAAGGCTGCTGTAACGCCGCCCGTTGTAGAAGAATACAGTGCGTCAATCAGTTCGTTGCCATAGGTCAACACCTGCCCCGCCGTTGCTGCAATAGACTGATCAGACAGGGGTGTGGTGCCGTTGAGTCCTTCGTAGACCTGACACTGGGTTGTGGCACATAGCTCGTATCCGTCAATCTTAAAACGCCGCAGGTTTCGCAGTGCATAGGTTCTCGCCAAAATAGTCTGGGCTTGGACGGCGGTTTCGGGCGCTTTAGGCCCAATTTCGTAGGGGACTACCCCGCGCAGGTAGGTTTCGATGGGGACTTGATTAACGAGGGTATAAGATCCATAAGAATTAGGCTGAAACCGCAGACGTCCGCCAAAACGCTGAGTGCCCACTTGAATGACGTTTTTGTCGGCTGCGATCTCTAGTTCATGGCGGTTGTAGCGGTATCCGTTGAGTTCCCAGCTTAGGATGGGGCGGGTTGTAATCGTTTTTTGGTCTAAGTAGCTTGTGGTTAGCCCCTTGCTTTTGAGGTCTTGCTGTAGCAGCAGGCGGCTCACCGTAGAGTCATAGCGATCGCGTTTGGCCCAGACCTGCCAGTTATCGGGCTGAGCCAGTTCAACCGCAATGCCCTTGGCTTGCCACGTTTTGGCACTGGCCTCTGCACTCTCAAAGCTTCGGTGGGTGCTGATGACCAGTCGCTCGTCTATACGCGGGCTTGCCAGAGGTTCTTGGGCGATGTTGATTTGCAGCTTGTTGACGATGGCGGTGACGGGCTTTTTGTCTGTCCAAAATTTGACGGTGAGGCGATCGCCTGTCTGTGCCTGAAGCACAAGCTGATCTTTCGGCTGCTGACCAAAGCGCTGCTTAATACCCACCTTAATTTCAGGATTCAGGCCAGCAGCAGCGGCAGAAGTTGCCATTATGCAGCACGAAACAGCAGCCAGAGCAGCAGCAGCAATTGTGATCGGGTTATAAAGCTGAAAAGTATCTTGGAGCGCCATTTCTTGAGGAAATAACGTTTGATGATTACCGACCGCCATACCGTCGCTACTCCACATTTAGACCAGGATGCCTTCAGATTTTACTGCAAGTTTTTTCAGCATTCTCTTGAGTTTTCGTTAAATCATTTCAGGGCATCGGCGAAGAAATTCGAGCAGCAGCCTTTGATGGGGGGCACCAATGGGGCAATTGCGCTGGGCGATCGCAGAATACGCCTCTCCCGTCTGAATTTGCGCTAGCGTCAGCAGCCCTAAATCCCAACCTTCTTGAAGCGTGAGTGCGCTAACGGGAACGGTCAATGCACCATAGAAAACATGACGAACTACGGTCATGTCATGATCTTCACAGAATAGAGATAAGGCTGGAGGGGTATAGCAAATCTCTTCAGCTAACTCTCGCCAGATGCATTCTTCTGGAGTCTCGCCTGGGTCTAGGTGCCCACCAAACATGCCCCAGTGCCCTGGATGCACAATGTCAGGGATGGGGTCGCGTAGCTGCATGAGGTATTGATTGGGAGAGGATTTTAGGATGGCGATCGCAACGTGTTTGAGCGGGGGCTGAGTCATAAAAATTTTAGAGCGCAAGCCAAGCAATCGGTAGACTGAATTTTAAGGCAAAATCTCCGTCACCACATCCCCGCCGCTGATGCGGAGGGTTTGCGCTTCAAGTTTGCCCACTGCTCTTGGCCCACGGAGCGTAAACCCAGGAGACTCCTGCACATAGTTCACATTGCCTAACGCCTCGATCCGCTCCGTCTTGGTATTCCAAAGTAGCTGATCGCTTGTCAACCGAGCGCGATCTTTAAGCCCCGTTATCTCCACCTTGCCCTGTAAATCCACTAAATTTCGAGACTGCTCCACAGATCCAGCATTAGCTAAAACCGTTACCTGACGGCGCGGATCCTGTAATTGCAAAAGCTCACGGGTTGAGATCCGTCCTGTCAACGTGTCCCACTTTAGCTCACGACTGGTCAGCATCAAAGCTCCCAGCGTTAGCCGCACAGGGCTACGGAGTTCTACCACACCGCGCTTGAGGTCAGCCTTTGCCTCCCCTGCTAAAGCCACCGCTTTTTCCGCAGTCGGGTTTAACTGCTCAATTTCAACGGTAGGCTGTTGCCCACTCTCCAATGCCGTGCCAGCCTGGAGACTTTGCTGCTCAACGTTCCAGACCGCATGATTTGCCTTCAGTCGTAAACGTTGGGCGTCTTTTTGATCCCCACTGGCACGGGTTTCCATCACCACACTGCCCTTCACCAAAATCACTTTGCCCTGCTTAGAAGCCTGTAGCTCATTCGCCCATAGCCGGAGTTGGGGATGTGTTACCGTCAGCCCACTGCGCACCACGAGCCGCCCAGTCTGTGGATTCCACTGCGCCTCTCGCCCGCGAAACACCACCCGATTCTGCCGATCTGTTACCTGAATATTGCCCTGAAGATTCACCTGCTGATTGGTTTGGCGAATAGAGCCTTGCCCTGCCACAATATCAAACACAGGCTGCCCCGCTTCATAAAGCTGCCCTTTAATAGACTGCGCCGCTGCGGCCTGCCCTTCTTTAGACGTAACGCCTTTCGCCTGAAACTTCCACAGCAGCTTACCTTTTACATCCGTTTGGGCAAGAACCACATCAGAAAAAGACACGCCTCCCTGCACTGGCTTTGTCAGTACCTTGGACGCTTGAGGCGCTCGCCAAGAACAAGCGCTCAAGTGAAGACAGAAAAAGCTCAGAATACCGTAGGAGCCAAATCGTATCCAGCGATTGCGCAGTTTATTAGTCATTAAATACAGGCACTGCCGGACGATCAAGACTATCTGCACCCGCACTCACTCCCGAAAGCGGACGATAGGCATATCCTACTCGCGGCGCTTTTTGAATATCCTCTTTGATGTTGTCTAAGTCAATGTAGCGATCCGCCACGTTAATGAGACTGTCGCTAGTCATAGAGCGCAAACTCACCACTTCCACCCGAATGCCTCGATAGCTCACCGCATCAACGGCATAGGCTAAATCACCGTCACCACTCACCAAAATTGCCGTATCGTAGCATCCCACCAACGCCATCATGTCTACTGCAATTTCAACATCTAGATTGGCCTTTTTTGACCCGTCTGGAAGCTGAATTAGCTCTTTTGTGATCACCCTGTAGCCATTGCGACGCATCCACAGCAAAAAACCCTGCTGTTTCTCATTGGTGGGGTCAACCCCAGTGTAGAAAAAAGACCTGAGGAGGCGAGACCCACCCGTCAGACGGCACAGCAGCTTAGCATAGTCAATCTCAACTCCAAGTTGGAGCGCTGCATAAAATAGATTGGAGCCATCCACAAAAATTGCGATACGACCGCGATTTTCTAAAACCTGCTCCGGCGTAAAAATAGAGTCTTGTCCCGATGCATTTTGAATCATTAGGATATTAAACCTGGGTTAAAAATCGTATTAAAGGTGAAAGCAATCAAAAATATTTGCAAAAAGTTTTTAAGTAAACCGGAAAGTCAGCCTATTTCTTTTAGAAGCACAAGAATATAAGCGAATCTCTAGGCAAAACGTCTTGCGACGTATCCAGTAAGTAATTATACTCTTTTTATTTGTCTCAGGTTTACGACGCCAAGTCAATGAAACGATGACAACTTAACAAGTTTGTTGTAAAAACTCACAAATTCAGGCTGTTTAGCCAATTTACGGTTCTAAATCTAGACTTGGAGCCATCAGCTTTTGAAAAATAGGTTCTGGCTGTCCAAAGGTTTGTCCAGGGGGTAAGCAGCCCCAGAGATCGTGTTCCTGCAATAACTTCAGTGATGTAGATTCCCCTAAATCATTGAAGTCAATGCTGTAGCCAAGCTGTTGGTAAATCTTAGTGCTTAAATCGGGCACGATGGGGGCGAGCAGGTACGCTGCCAGACGCACGCTCTCTAAAACGGCATACAGAATTTGATTGACTGTTTCAATCTCTCCTGCTTTGTAGCGGCTCCAAGGTGCCTGTTCGTCAATAAACTTGTTGCCTACTCTCACTAGGCTCAAGGCGACCTCGCAGGCAATGCTAAAGCTAAGGGCACTATAGGCTTCGGAGGCTTTTCCCCCAGCACTCTGAGCCAACTGCACCAAAGACCAGTCTTGGGGCATTGATTGAGGGTCAATGGCGGGTACTTTGCTATCGCAGTATTTCACTGCCATTTTTAGGGTGCGGTTAAGCAGGTTGCCTAGGTCATTGGCTAAATCTGCATTGAGAATGTCGATAAACCGAGTCTCGTTAAAGTCTCCATCTCGACCGAAGGCAATTTCTTTGAGGAAGTAGTAGCGCACGGCATCCGCACCGTAGCGATCAACAAGGTCAAAGGGGTCTAGGGTATTGCCCTGACTTTTGCCCATTTTTTGCCCGTCTTTGGTTAAAAACCCGTGACCAAAAATAGCCTTGGGCAGCGGCAGCTCCGCAGACATCAGCATGGCAGGCCAGTACACGCCGTGGAAGCGCAGAATGTCTTTGCCGATGAGGTGTAGGTTAATAGGCCACCAGTTTTTAAGCGCGTTTTCTAAGGTCGGTTCAGCGTCTGGCTCTAGGAGCGCGGTGATGTATCCCAGCAGTGCGTCAAACCACACATACAGGGTATGTTTGGAGTCGTTAGGGACGGGGATGCCCCAATCTAAGTTCACCCGAGAGATGGAAAAATCTTGCAGCCCTTGGCTCACAAAATTGAGAATTTCGTTACGGCGAATATCGGGCTGGAGGAAATGGGGGCTGTTGGCGTAGTGATCTTGCAGCGCCTGTTGGTACCGCGACAGCCGAAAGAAGTAGTTTTGTTCGTCTCGCCACTCGACGGCTCGGTTGGTATGAATGGGGCAGCGTTTCTCGCCTAGTAAATCCCGCTCTTCTTTAAATTCTTCGCACTCAACGCAGTACCATCCCTGCTGCTGCCCTAGGTAGATGTCGCCTTTTTCCCACACGGGCAGGAAAAATTCTTTGACGATTTGGGCATGGCGATCGCAGGTTGTACGGCTAAAGCGATCGTATTGGATATTGAGACGTTGCCACAGATCTTGAAAGCCTGCTGCTACTTCATCACAATGGGCTTGAGGATCGCGATGGAGCTGTTCTGCGGTGCGCTGAATTTTTTGACCATGCTCATCGGTGCCCGTGATTAAAAGCACGTCATAGCCACGCAGTTTATAAAAGCGGGCGAGGGCGTCGGCTGCCATTGTGGTGTATGCACTGCCAACATGGGGTAAGCCGTTGACGTAATAGAGCGGCGTTGTGAGTGAAAACTGAGCTGGCTTTTTTGAATCAGAAATTGACATATCGCAATTAAAACGTTGTTCTCCCCATCTTTACCAATGATACAGGGGAGATTTGTTTTATCTGCCTCGGAAGCATATAAATCAAGTCCAGAACTGCATTTTTTCTTTTGCAGTAAGCTTGCTAGGTTCTATATCTCGCCGAAGCACTGGCCCATTGTGAGCCGTAATCATGCGGGGCAAAATTTTAGAGTCCAACACAGTCTTATTCGTTAAATCATAGGTGGTGTATCGAGTAGAGACATCTGTTAGCCCCATATCTACAACGGTCAAGGTTTTTCGCGGGGAAAGATTGCTGTTTAGCCATCGGCGCGGCCCTGCGCCTAATGCACCCGTTTGCAGAAGCTGAAGCTTGCCACGATGACCTGGAAAGTACGCATGGTCGTGACCGCTGATGTAGGTATGCACCCGATATTTTTCTAACAAAGCCCGCAGATTTTCGGCCTGGTTTAAAAACTCCCCTGGCTTTTCGCGCCCTACCGATATCCCATACAGTGGTAGATGGCCTATTGCAATCCGCATCTTGGCCTGCTGGGCAGCACTGCTGCTCAAGCTTTTTTCTGCCCAGGCCAACTGCGCAGCAGAAATGATTGCAGTTGAGGCATCCCAAACCAGATAGAACACGTTGTTTTGGGCAAAAGAGTAATAAAAGGGGAAATGCTCACGGTCTATAAACGGAAGCGCAGGCGTGTGTTTCGTCCAGTAGGTTTGCGCTAAACGGCGATCGCGCTCAAACGTCATCTGCCCACCTGCCCCCGTAGCCCCCGATCCATCGTGATTGCCCAGGGTAAAACCTAAGGGTAAGTTTGCTTTGCGGAGGGGTGCGCCAATGGCGCGGTCAAACCCTGCCCACATGGCCTTCACCTCATTATCTGTGAGCTGAGTAGACTGAGCCGCCACCATATCGCCACTGCACAGCACCAGGTCTGGTTGCCACTTGGGGAGAAGTGCGATCGCCTGATGTACTTCTGGCTCATACTCTGTAGAGCCATACTGACTATTCAGATCGCTAATGACCACAACCCGCACATCGCCGCGCACAGGGGCATAGAAACCCTTGGGGCCAATGGGCTGCTGCTTACGCAAAGACCGAGATAGTTCAGTGGGCAGGGTTGCAGACTGTTTGTGCACTCTAAACTGTGCAGCAGCCCCACATCCAGAGAGCAGCCCCGCAAAAAGTAAAAAATTTCGTCGTTTCATGGTGCTTCACTGCCACAAACTGGCATCATCTTAACGGCTCTCAGGTTAAATTCAAGCTAGGGCTAGGTTTTTTGTGTTTAAGGCAATGCTCCACAGCCTCCGTCAGATGGGGGGCGCACTGGTGTTTTACACCATTATTCCGCTGCCGTCGGATTGGCCTTTAGACTTTCAGCGCATTGCGCGTTGGGCACCCTGGATCGGCTTGCTAATTGGGTTTGTGCTGGCAGCACTCAATCTTTTGCTAATCCAGCTCCCCCTTTCGGGCTTTCTGCGCGGTGTGTTAGTGCTGGCGGCATGGATTGCCATTACCGGAGGGCTGCACCTCGATGGCGTAATGGATACCGCCGATGGCCTTGCCGTCCCAGACCCAGACCGTCGCCTTGTGGTGATGAGCGACAGCCGCACTGGAGCCTATGGCGTGATGGCGGCAGCGGTGCTGCTGCTGCTCAAAGTGGGGGCGATCGCCGAATTCACTTCACCCCACGCCTGCATTTTGCTGTGTCTTGCCCCTGTGTGGGGAAGATGGGGGCAATTGGTGGCGATCGCCCTCTACCCCTACCTCAAAGCCGAAGGCAAAGGCGCATTCCATCGCCGCAGCCTTCAGATCCCTCAAGATTTATGGCCTAGCCTCCTGCTGTTAGCAGGCATCAGCCTTATTTCCATTGCAGTTGAGCCGCACCAATGGCTAAGCCATCTCGGCACCTTTGCCTTGGGTCTTTTCATCTCTTGGGGCGTGGGGGCTTGGTTTTATCAGCGGCTGCGGGGCATGACGGGTGACAGCTACGGCGCAGTTGTAGAATGGACAGAAGCGCTAATAATTTGCTGTTTCAGCCTTGTGGCTCACTAATTTTTTGACGAAACGAAGCCCTTTGGTTTAACATCGCGGTAGGGGATCTTAGATTTTGAACCCCACGCTATCATTTAACCCATTTAATATTGGCAGCAGGCAACTGTGTTTGTGAGGTCTGCTGCTTCACAAGCCACCACAGATTTATCGCACTTGCTTTACTAACCCTCACCCTCGCAAAGCGGCTGACTGAGATAGTAGGCGGTAGCTTTTAAGCTGTAAAGTGTGCTTTTCCAAATGCCTCAACGGTCTGTCAGCCTTTTTTACCTAAAAGGTTCTCATCACTTTTTGCTTCTCATCAGCAAGCTGCTGATAGCCATCCTTGCTTTGAGTGTCTCGGTCGAGACGCTAGCTTTGGTTTAATTGGCAAGCAGACCCTGCGATTTTATCCCCAACTCAATACAGCGTGTTTTACAGCTCAAACCCCTAATCTGAGGCGTTTTGATGGTTTGGAGCTGAACCGTATAGAGGAATTTGAATGTCCAAACAAATCATTATTGCGGAACAGCATCGAATTGCTGCCGTTTTTTCAGAAGATCAGATCCAAGAGCTAGTGGTTGCCACTGGGCAACACCAAGTCAGCGATATTTATCTCGGCATTGTCGAGAATGTGCTTCCTGGCATCGATGCGGCTTTCGTCAACATTGGCGATACCGAGCGCAATGGCTTTATTCATGTCAGCGACCTTGGGCCAGTCAAGCTCAAAAAGACTGCCGGAGCCATTACCGAACTGCTAGCACCTCAACAAAAGGTGCTGGTTCAGATCATGAAGGAACCGACGGGCAATAAAGGACCACGTCTGACGGGCAATATTTCACTGCCAGGACGCTACCTTGTCCTGATGCCCTCGGGTAAAGGCGTTAACCTATCTCGCCGGATTCGTGACGAAGATGAGCGCAACCGACTGCGGGCGCTGGGGATTTTAATCAAGCCAGCAGGAATGGGGCTACTGGTTCGCACCGAAGCAGAAGACGTATCCGAAGACGCCATTATTGAAGATTTAGATCAGCTCCAAAAGCAGTGGGAGTCTGTGCAGTTCCAGGCTGGCTCTACCCGTGCCCCCGCCCTGCTCAACCGAGACGACGACTTTATTCAGCGCGTGTTGCGAGATGTTTACAGCACAGACGTCAACCGCATTGTGGTCGATTCTGCCACCGGACTTAAGCGGGTAAAGCAGCACCTCACCAACTGGAGTGGTAATCGTTTACCCCAAGGCGTTTTAGTCGATCAGCATCGTGAAGGCAGCTCTGTTTTAGAGTATTTCCGCGTCAACGCAGCCATTCGAGAGGCTCTAAAGCCCCGCGTTGACTTACCCTCTGGCGGCTATATCGTCATTGAGCGCACCGAGGCACTGACCGTCGTTGACGTAAACTCCGGCTCTTTTACGCGATCTGCCACTGCTCGTGAAACCGTTTTGTGGACAAACTGCGAAGCCGCGACAGAAATTGCACGACAGCTTCGTTTGCGGAACATCGCAGGCGTCATCATTATCGACTTCATTGATATGGATGCTCGCCGCGACCAGCTTCAGGTGTTAGAGCATTTCAATAAGGCGCTTAAGGCTGATAAAGCACGCCCCCAAATTGCGCAGCTAACAGAACTAGGGCTTGTAGAGCTGACCCGTAAACGAATGGGGCAAAACATCTACGAGCTGTTCAGTAAGCCCTGCTACACATGCGGCGGCTTAGGACATTTGGCGCACCTTCCTGGCGAAGCTCCCGATGCCCCTGGAGAGATGGTAGAGCGCGTTCCGGTTCTTAGACCTTACGAGCCAGTCGTACCTTCTGGGTTACGACTACCAGACGTGATTTCCCATAACCCAGCGCTGTCCCTAGATCCATCCGATGATTTGCAAGAATTAGATCTAACAAATCACCCTAACTACCAAGACAAAGGCTCTAGACGTCGCCGCCGTGGTCGTCGATTAGGAGAAATCTTGCCCCGTGAGAGCAGCCCCCCCAGCGTGCCTTCAGGCAAAGTTGTGCGGCAGTCAGCGCCTACGCCGATTGGATTAAGCGGCAGCAGCCCCAGTGTTGACGTTAGCCCTAGTGGCGTTGTGATTCCTAGCCCTAGTGTTTTAGTCATTGAGTCTAATGGCTTAGGGGTTAAGAAACTTCCTGATAAAGTATTGCCTGAACGCGCTAAACCCAGCCGTTTGGACAGCATCAAGATGCGGGAAGACAAGCCACCCGAGATTATTTCGGTCAATATGACGACCGAAGAGCAGGATGTGTTTGCATTTATGGGCATTTCACCCTTAATTTTGTTTGAGGGAGAAATCAAAAGTCCTCGTACTGCGGTAATTGAGATTCATCCGCCTGGATATGTGAGCAGCGACACCAGCGAAAGCAATGGCAATGGCGACGCAACGGCACTCTTGCCAGAAGAAGTGGCAGCGACAGTGGCGTTAGAGGTTGACCTACCCTCAGAGGTTGAACCCTTGCCTGTAGAGGAGATCAAGGAAAAATCTCTTATTCTCAAAGTTACGCCAGCAGCGGCAAAACCCGAAATAACAACGAGTCTGGTGGAGTCTGTAGAGCAGTCTATTGATCTACCAATACCGGAAGAACCCGCCCAGAACGAGGTGATTGAAGCTCCTATAGAACCCAGTCAGGAGGAACTAGAAAGCAGCGCACCACGCCGTCGTCGTCGTCGTCGTTCTTCAGCAGAAGTAGACAAGGCTAAGCAACTTTCTCTGGAGACTGAGTCTTAGAATATTGCTGGGATACAGCTTACCGCTGGCTACCCTATTGCCTAAGCGAGGCTACATCAACGGGAATGTAAGCCACCACTCTGCTCAGTGAGGCTCATAATCTATCGAAAATGCTTCTAAGGTTAGGTAAGGTTCTCGCGCAATAGGTTAAGTCTTTAGCATGGTCGAGTTTCATATTCAAACCGATGGCGAAATTCCGGCTTCGACGCAGCTCTTTAGCCAGATTTGCTTTGCGATCGCCTCTCGTCAGTTTTCGCCTGGGTACCGTCTGCCCAGCACACGCCAGTTGGCGATGCAGACAGGGTTACACCGCAACACCATCAGTAAGGTCTATGAGCGCCTAGCCACGGCTGGCTTTGTAGAGGCTCACATGGGTTCCGGTATTTACGTGCGCGCTCTAGGTCAAGAAAGCACCCAACCTGCCAATGCAACGCCTGTCCCCATTCGGGAGATGATTGAGCAAAGCTTGGATGGATTTTTGCAGCAGGGCTATTCTCTTAACCAGGTGCGAGATTTATTTTTGCGGGCGATGGATGAGCGCTTAAGAGCCAGCACCCAGCTTTTGGTGACGGTGCCGCGCCACGACCTAGGCGCGGGGGAAATTATTGTGCAGGAGCTACAAAGCGCTCTGTCGATTCCTGTACAGCTTGTGTTTTTAGAAGATTTGGCGGCGGTGCTGACCCAGCGCAGTGCCGCAACGCTGGTGACGGTGCGCTACTTTACCAGTCAGGCCGAAAATTTACTCAAAGAGCTACAGCAGACCGACCAGCCTGCCAGCCGAGCATTTCGTATTATTGCGATCGACATTTATAACTATCAGCGGGAGCTGGCGCTGATCCATTCGCTCCCCGCAGGTTCTCGTGTGGGGCTTGTTAGCTTAAGTTCTGGCACTTTGGGTGTGGCGGAGGTGATGGTACATAGTGTGCGGGGCGAAGATCTCTATGTAATGACGGCTCAGTGCCAAGATGCGACTAGGTACGGGCGTTGATTAAGCAATCTCAGACGATTATCTGCGATCGCGCCAGTTGTGCCCCAGTGAAAGCGGCGATCGCCAAGGCTGCCGATGACCTGATTCGCATTCCTCAGGTGGTCTGCTGTGACAGCTATATTGACCCACATTCGATCGAGCTGCTGAAGCGTGAGCTGGGCTTAGAAACCGCCGACCTTTGAGTCTATCAATCTATCTTAGGGACTATGGCAGTCCGTTTTTTTTGCTAACCCTGGTCTTGAAACAGTACAACTCGCTTCTTGGTTCCCTTTGCTTTATACATTGCTGTATCGGCATTTTTGAAAAGAATATCGGATATGTCTCCATCCGTAGGATAAATGGCAATACCGATACTGACTACTATAGAAAAAATATGCCCATTAAACTCGTAAGCTTCAGCAATATAACTTACCATCTTTCCTGCAAGGCGAGTTATGTCAGCTTCTTGCTTAACTTCTAGCAACAGCCCTACAAATTCGTCGCCTCCCCAGCGACTAACTATGTCTTGATCGCGCAAAAAAGACCTTAAACGATTTGCCACCATCAGCAGCACCTGATCTCCCACATCATGACCATAAGAGTCGTTAATACTCTTGAATTTGTCGATGTCAATAAATAGGACGGCGAGTCCCCAACCGTGCCGTTTTGCCTGGTTCAACCCTTCGTTGAGACTCTGTTCAAATGATACACGGTTGGGAAGCCCCGTGAGTGCATCCTGAAGCGCCATTTGTTGGGCTTCTTCCGTTTTTGACTGGGCTTTTGATAAATCGTCGCGTACTTCGGCTAAGTTGGTCTTCGTATGGGTAAGTTCAGATTCGATAACCCTTCGCTCAGCTATTTCATCGGTGAGTTTGGTGTTAACTACCTTCAACTCGGCTGCGGCTTTCGCAACCTTCCGTTCAACCTCTTCGTTCTCAGAGAGAGCCTGTTTCTTAGTCTGAGCAGGGGCTTCTTCTTCCTTCAGAACTTCATTTACCCCTCCAAGTTCACTGGCAGCATTCTTGACAGTTTTTTTGATTTTCTTATTTTTCTTAAGCGCCTGTCTGAGCGAAGCTTCTTTGGTAGACACGGTTTTACTTACATCTTTTGATTTCATGAGTATCTCTCTTTGCCTAGGACAGGCTAACAGCGACCATCATCGGGTAGCAGGAGTTGACTTTGATTTGTGAAAACGCTGACCACCGCCAACTTGATGCATGGCTTGGTGCGGCAGTGTCATAGGCAATGATCTTATTGCATTAAATGTAGGCAGATCATATTTCCTGCGGTATCGTGCAGCCCCTGCAATAGATCCACTTTAACGAATTAACATTTTTTCTTGATGCTAGGTTCCGTGCTTTACAGCGGTGTTTATGTGCTGCTGGCGTTTTTGCAGCAAGACTTAAGTAGAGCGATCGCACTGGCTCACCTTCCAACCACTTCTAGATGCAGGTGCCATTAGTCAAGTCACTCCTGGCTCGCTGTTTACGACCGCGACCTTTGGGGGGTTGGGCAGCTAAGAAAACAGGCGTGAGCCTTTGACTGATTTCCAGAGGCTCTGTGTAAGCTGGGGCAGATGAATGACTTGATATCAAAGCGCTTTGGGGCTAACGTCCAAGAACTACCAACGCACAACGACCATGAGGGCGATCTTTGCCAGAATAATTACATCACTCGTTAACATCGAATTTTGAAGTCCGCCATTGTCTCAAATTAGTTCCTACCCCTTCTGACCTTAGCTTTAGCAACCTTTGTAAGCGTACAGATGCTCTACACAAGCTTTGGGACACGTCTTTGCATTTTTCCTAAACGTCCTGGAATATGAAAAAATAAAAGACTGCCTTGTAAAGGCAGTCCCTACCCTTTCTTATTGATTGTTTTACCGATGGGCAACACTTACACCGCAGAAATTAGCCATAACGGAACTATCTACACCATCCCAGCACCTGATGACCAGACCGTTTTGGTGTCCGCTCATGCCGCTGGAGTGGATTTGCCCACTTCCTGTGGTGCTGGCGTTTGTACAACCTGTGCCGCTCAAATTTTAGAAGGCGATGTTGAGCAGATAGACGCGATGGGTTTGGGTCCTGAGATTGTGGCGAAAGGCTATGCGCTTCTATGCGTGGCCTATCCCCGCTCTAACCTCAAGATTGAATCGAATAAAGAAGACATTGTATACAGCCTTCAGTTTGGTCAAACTTAACCTAAAGGTTGCAAATTAAATAAATTTAAAGTAGAGGCAGGTGTCGTGAGGTAGCTTTCCCGCAGCGCCGTTTTACCTCAGTTTGTGACCTGGCTAGAACCAGGTGGGTGCCGAGTGTCTTGGTATAAGGTTTCCAGGTACAAGCCTGGTCTACCGCAACCGGACAAAATAGCTCCCGTACAAAACAAGCATAGATCAATAAACTTGTTGGCAGTCACCAACGCCGCAGATAAAGCCATAGGCATTCTAGCAATAATCTTCGCTAAAATCAGTACGGACGCCCACAGGATTACTATGACCGTCTCTCTACCAAACCTTAGCGCCAAGCCTGACCTCCGGAGTCTGGCTAAACCGGATAATTCTCTGGCGTTGGCGCAACAGCTCGCTCATCAGCTTAGCCTCAAGCCCGAAGACTGGCATCGCCTTAAATCGAATCGTCGCAGCCGTGCTTTGGAGCAGGCCGCAACTGCTTTAATATACCTGCTCAAGGATGAGCCTGAAGAGGCTTTAGCGCGGCTACAGCAGGCTACAGGATGGCTTGATCGCACCATTAGCGCACCGCCTTGTCCAACCCACGGACATTCAAAGCTCCTACCCTAAATCTGAAAAGATGTTTAGAATCGTAAAGCTTTCCTGAGACAGAAGCGATTCTCTTTCTTCGGTTCCCCTTGAGTCGGTAAACTACAAAGTGGTATTAAAAAGGTGGCAAAAACGTTATGAGTGTTGTCAGTCAAGTCGTACTTCAGGCCGATGATGAGCTGCGCTACCCCAGCGCCGGCGAACTACAAAGCATTGCGGAGTTCTTCAAATCTGGTGAGGTGCGGGTTAAAATTGCCAACACCCTCGGCGAAAATGAGAAGCGAATTGTAGAGCAGGCCAGTCGGCAGCTCTGGCAAAAGCGCCCTGATTTTATTGCACCGGGCGGTAACGCCTACGGCAGTCGTGAGCGGGCGCTGTGCCTGCGTGACTACGGTTGGTACATGCGCCTGATCACCTACGGATTGGTTTCTGGGGACAAGGATCCGATTGAGAAGATTGGGCTGATTGGGGTTCGGGAAATGTATAGCTCTTTGGGTGTCCCTGTCCCTGGCATGGCGGAGGCGATTCGTTGCCTTAAGGCTGCGTCTTTGGCGCTGCTGTCTGATGATGAAGCGGCAGTGGCTGCGCCTTACTTTGACTACATTGTGCAGGCAATGTCTTAGCGTTTCATTTTCCATTGCCTGAATCTACGTCTAGAAAAAAGCTGGGAGTCTATTTTGATAATCATCAAGGTAGGCTCTCAGATTTTTTTAGCGCTGTTCTAGCGTTGATTTATTTAGACGTATCATCACGTCTTGTAATATCCCTAGGCGCTGCCAAAAATATTTGCTTCTTCACATAGAGTCCCACAGGCGAGGGCGAGGCGTGTCTTGAAGGCGATCATGGGTGTCCAACAATAGCGCTGGAATTGGTAAATTGGAGGGGCAGCGGGGCAGACAATCACCACACTCAGTGCATTTATCGGCCTTGCGTCCAGGGAACCAGTGGCCTGCGTTTTCAAACATGCGGTAGCGGTAGCGTCCAAAATCTGTCATATCGTAAGCCACCGCTAAGTTTCGCAGCCGCAACACTTCTGGGATATTGATATTCTCTGGGCATGGTAAACAGGCGCTGCACTGGTGGCACTGATCGGCTTGGAGCGTTTGGGCAGCGTGAGTTTTAAGTCGTTCTAGAATATTCTCTTCAGAACTGGTGAGAGGAGCGGTTTGGTCGGCGATCGCCAAAGGCCAGTCCAACTCTTTGGGTATCGCCGCCCCAACACTCAGAGTCGTTACAGCGGGCTGACTGAGCAAAAATCTGGCGTTAAAGTGCAGCGGATCGAGCGGCGCACAAAGCTCCTTTAGGGTCGGGGGTGGCGTGTAGAGCATTCCGCCTTTATCAGCAGGGGAGATAATAAACACGCCCATGTCTTTTTGATGCGCTAAGGCAACAGCTGGAGCATTGCGCTGAAAGAATAGGCTGTAGTGTAGGTTTACAAATTCAAAGAAGCTGCTGTTGATAGTGGCCAGAATAATGTCTAGAGGCGCATGGGTAGAGAACCCAACGTGCTTAATTTTTCCGGCGGCAACTGCATCCCGAACCGCAGTCATGCAGCCCTTCGGGTTTTGAACCCATGCTAGATGCTCCGCTGTGTTGATGCCGTGGATAGCAAGACAGTCTACCGACTCTAGCTGTAGCCGAGAAAGCGATCGCCCAATGGCCTCTGCCATGCTGGCTGCATCCGGCTTAGGCGAAATTTTAGTCGTAATAATTAGGTTTTCTCGTGCAGCGCCAATCCCTTGCTTAAGGGCGTTGCCGAGATACACTTCGCTTTGACCGTAACCTTGAGCCGTTTCAACGTGATTGATGCCCAGGGCGATCGCCCGTTCTAACGTTGCCTGAGCGTTATGTGCTGAGGCCAAATAGCGCATCGTCCCCAAGGTAAATACCGATAGGGAGAGATTGGTTTTGCCAAAGCGGCGGTACTGCATTAACCCAAGCTAGAGGGTTCGCCGCCGCTACCACCAGAGCTTTGGGCAAAATCTTCAGGGCGAATGTTGTTTAAGAAACTGCGGAAGGCAGCGCGTTCTTCTTCATCTGCCTCCTGATCGACGGGGATAGAGGCATCTGCTACCACTTCTTCCATCACCCAGATGGGCGTATTGAGACGCAGGGCAAGGGCGATCGCATCACTGGGGCGAGCGTCTACGCGATGGGTGGTTTCTCCTTGCTTGAGGGTGAGCACTGCATAAAACGTATTGTCTTCGAGGGAATGAATAATGATGCGCTCTAGGGAAACGCCAAGCGCTGTCAGACAGTTCCCCAGCAGGTCGTGGGTCATGGGTCTGGGCGGGGACTGATTTTCGAGGACGCTCAGAATGGCTCTGGCCTCGTTTTGACCAATCCAGATCGGTAACGCGCGAC
The DNA here is from genome assembly GCA_031422435.1 of Acaryochloridaceae cyanobacterium VAR_48_metabat_390. Taxonomy (GTDB): domain Bacteria; phylum Cyanobacteriota; class Cyanobacteriia; order Thermosynechococcales; family Thermosynechococcaceae; genus JAAURS01. Next base: position 35,737 of record JANPLU010000108.1, on the reverse strand, counting down.
GCTCTGTTGAGTCTTTAAGCAACACAATTGGAACACGGGTAGTTGCGTCTAGGGCAATGCCTGCAACATTCATCTCAATCATGCGCGATGCCTCACAGAATGCGGGTTTCAAACAGGGCAGTGCGATGACACAATCGGTCTAGTCGCAACGTTACACAAGCAATGAGCTGAATCTATCTTCAGAATACTGAATTTTAAGGGAGATGGATCGCTTAGTTTTTGTGATAATAAATCTATTAACATACTAACGAACTAGCCAGATAGGTTACATCCGCAAAACTACGGAAAGTAGACTATACATATTCACCTTTAGATATTTAGACTGTGTTTACAGGGTTAATTCAGGCGTCTGGGTCGCTTCAGTCGCTAAGTCCGCGTCAGCTCTTGGTGCGCTGCTCCAACAAAGCCTTTGTGAGTGCGCTTGCTATTGGGGACAGCGTGGCGGTAGATGGTTCTTGCTTAACTGTCGAAACGCTGACAGACAGTGGGTTTGTGGTAACAGTCTCTCCAGAAACGCTGCGGCGAACGACGCTCGAAAAAACGATTAATACAGATTGGGTCGTTAATTTAGAGCCTGCGCTGCGGGTGGGCGATCGCCTGGGCGGCCATTTTGTCTCGGGGCACGTTGACGGTATTGGTCACGTCAAAGTCTTTGGGCAAAGTGCAGAATCGTGGGAAATGCACTTTACAGTCTCGCCTGAGCTAGGGCGCTACATTTTGTCTAAGGGCAGCGTTGCCATTAATGGGGTGAGCTTAACCGTTGCTAACTGCACCACTGACGGCACTCAGTTTATGATTGCGGTCATTCCCCATAGCTTTGCGAATACCAATTTGCAGTATCTTGCCTCGGGTCACGCGGTCAATATTGAAACGGATATGCTGGGCAAATATGTGGCAAAGCTATTGCAGTACCCTGCGCGTCACCAACCTGAAGCTGAAATTACGCCAGACTTCTTAGCGGAGCATGGATTTGTCTAAACCAAGGTTGTCTAAGCCAAAAGACCCCAAAGAGAATAGCCCTTTGTACGAAACCATCTATGCAATGGTGCGACAAATTCCGGCAGGGCAGGTGGCAACTTATGGACAAATTGCAGACCTAGTGGGGCTATACGGACGCGCACGGGTGATTGGCTATGCGCTATTTCGAGCCGCCGCGCCAGAATCTGAGATTCCCTGGCAGCGGGTGATCAATGCGAAGGGGATGATATCGCAGTCGCCTATGCGTGAAGGCAGTGACGAACTCCAGCGAATTTTGCTAGAGCAAGAAGGCATTGTTTTTGATGCCCAAGAACGGATAGACCTCAAGCACTATCAATGGAATCCTCCTCGTTAATCTTTGGTTTACGCAGCCAAAATAGATCGATCTATCTTTAGACGGGTGATCGCCACCCAGCCCAAAATAAGCTTCAGCTTTTCTTCTCTAGCGGCAGAGATTCCCCTCGAATTGCGTAATCTAAGAGCTGCATCGGGTGAAAAACAGGCGTGGTTTTCTCCTGAAGCCTGAGATGCTTGCGTAACTGCACCGTGCAGCCTACGTTGGCAGACACTATGACTTGAGCTTTGGTATTGGTCAGGTTTTGCACCTTTTGGGTGCCCAGCTCATCGCCTACTTCGGGCTGCAAAATGTTGTAAATTCCGGCACTGCCGCAGCAGAGCGCCGCATCGACTGGCTCTCGTAGCTTCACGTTAGGGATTTTTTTGAGCAGATGACGGGGCTGTGCCTGAATTTTTTGTCCGTGGAGCATATGGCACGCATCTTGGTACACCAAGCTCAAGGGCATTGAACCTTGAAGGGGAGAAAGCTCTGTGGTTAAGCCCACTTCATCCAGAAATTCTTGGACATCGCGGACTTTATGGGCAAAGGCTTGGGCGCGATCGCAATACTCCCCATCGTCCTTGAGCAGCATGCCATACTCTTTGAGGGTATGTCCACAGCCCGAGGCATTCACTAAAATTGCGTCGAGGTTCTCGAAGTCAAACTGGTCAATCAGTGATCGCGCCATGGTTTTGGCCTGGTCTTCTTGGCCTTGGTGATGGGCAAGTGCCGCACAGCAGCCCTGCTCTGGCGGAATGATCACCTCGCAGCCGTTCGCCGTCAACACGCGCACCGTTGCGTCATTCACCTCTGGCAGAAAAATCCGCTGGACGCAGCCTAACAGCATCCCGACACGGTAGCGCTGGGTGCCTTGGGCTGGAATTACTGCGGGTAGATTATCGTGAAAGCTAGCTTCGGTGAGCGGCGGCAAAACCGACTCCATGGCGGCAATATTTTTGGGCAGAATCTTCTTGAACAGCGGATTGCGCCGTACCCAGCTTTCCAAACCTAAACGTTGATAGATCAGTAAAGGTCGCAGCAGCAGCCGTAAACGCTGGGGGTAGGGGAAGATTGCAAAAATAAGCTTCCGTAATGCCTGCTCAGGCAGGCTACGACTGTAGTTGCGCTCAATCTGAGGGCGCATATCCGCAATCAGTTTGTCGTACTCCACCCCAGATGGGCAGGTGGTTACACAGGCTAAACAGCCTAGGCAAGAGTCAAAGTGCTGCACCGTGGCCTTTGTGAGGGTCGTTTTACCCACGCTAATGTCATGCATCATATAGATGCGGCCTCTAGGGGAATCGGTTTCTTTCCCGATGACGCGGTAGCTAGGACAGGTTGAAAGGCAAAACCCACAGTGGACACAGGTATCCATCAGCTTGATGTCGGGGGAATGCTCTGCGTCAAAGGGCTGCCCCATGGGTGCTGCTTCTAGGGGTGCAGTATTCAGTTCTGGTACAGCCATCAAAGTCCACCCACAAAACGACCAGGATTAAGTCCCCCTTGGGGATCAAAGCGCTCTTTTAGTTTACGCATGGCGGCTAAGGCATTGCCAGAATAGCCCCAAACATCAATGGCTTTTTTGATCGTAAAGGGTGCTTCTAATAAAAATAAATAGCCTTCTGACTGCGAAAGGAAAGACCGTAACTCGCCCAACAACCTTCGACAGTCTATTTCTGTGCCCGTCAGCCGCAATTGCCCTACACCGCTACCTGCATGAATTCGTGCCTGAAGCTTTACGCCAGTTTGCTCTGCTTTCTGCTGCATTTTAGCGAGGCTCGCTGTCGCTAATGCTGGCACAATACCAACCTGACACAGCACGGTATCGGGTTCGGTCGATTCACGAAGAGTAGCAGCGGCGGTAGCCCACCACGTATTATCACTATCCGAAACTACCTCGGCTTTGAGCGACTCTACCTCAGCCATTTTGTAAACTCGCTCAGTTTGTGCCAAAACGCTTTCTTTCAAACTTTGAAACCGCAGCGCTAAGGTAAGGTCTGCTGATGCTGCATCTAACCCTGTCCAGATATCGAAAGCAGTGGGGGTAAGGGTAGACTGCATGAGATCTTGGGTAAGTGTGGCGATCGCCTCCACCCCACCCCTCACCAATACCGTGCCGGAGCGTTCTGGCAGGGGGTAAGCTCGTAACGTCATCTCAGTGACAATACCCAAGGTGCCAAAGGAGCCAGAAAAGAGCTTCATCAGGTCATAGCCCGCCACGTTTTTAACCACGCGTCCGCCTGCTTTAGCAATTTGACCGTCGGAACGAACAAAAGATAGCCCTAAACACAAATCCCGCACTCCGCCATAGCGATGACGCAAAGATCCAGCATCTCTGGTTGCTAAAATGCCGCCTAAGGTAGCCTGAGCAGGGTAAACCGGATCGAGCGGAATCCACTGGTTGTGTTTTGCCAGGAGAGTTTGCAGTGCGGCAAAAGTCATCCCTGCCTGGGCGGTGACGGTCATATCGCCGACGGCGTGGTCTACGAGGTCATTTAACTTATGGGTACTAACCAGTAAATCAATTTTTTGGGCAGGGATGCCCCAGCCTAACTTTGTGCCTTTACCTGCGATGAGCGATCGCCACTGAGATTGATAGGCCAAGGTCATCACCGCCGACAGATCTTTGACCGTTTCGGGAGAAACCAAAGGGAGTGAAGATGCGTCCCCGACATAGGTATGAGAAAGGGCAGTCTGCCACGCTGGAGTCCAGCTATCATAGAAAGCGGTTTGGTCTGAGGGCAAAATAGCGGCAAGAGATTGAGCGATCGCTTCAGGAGACAAGGGAACGTTACTCCGAATCTTTACAAGTGGTGACGATTGAATCAGCACCCGTTTCCTTTAACCCTAGTATGGATTTGGCCTCGGTAGCGTTGATAGTGCCATCGTTTTTATGTGTTGGGAGACGGTTCTATGCCTCAATTTTTAATCACTTGGCTGATTACGGCGATTTCGCTGCTGATTACGGCTCACTTTATCCCAGGGTTTGATCTGAGAGGGGTGGAAGCGGCGGCGATCGCAGCGGTAATCGTTGGGCTAGTCAATGCGATCGTGCGACCTATCCTATTTTGGTTGACGCTGCCGATTACGATTTTGACCCTTGGGCTATTTACCTTTGTTCTCAACGCAATTACCATCTGGATTGCCAGCGGTTTGACTCCTGGATTTACAATTGATGGGTTTATCCCTGCGCTGATTGGATCTTTGGTGCTGTCAGTTATTTCTGGATTGCTGAATGCTATATTTGACCGCTCAGAGTAATATACCTGTAGTTTTTCGTCTATAAAAACCTGGATGAATAATCCGCCTCCGCCCAATTCTTCTAACCCAGAAAATGAATTTAGCTCCGGTCTTAAGGAAGACGCTTCCTTAGTCCTAGCGCCCTTGTATCGCTCTAAAACGTTGACTTCTCTCAACGGCTCAGGCCCTGAAGTATGGTCACTACTAGCAATTGCAGCCGCAGCCACAGCCGTACTGGGTGTTGCGCTATTTCTCCATTTGCCTTGGCTCGGCATTCCGGCGGCTTTGGTGGCGATCGCCTTGGCCATTCGCGTGCTTTGGCCTGTCCTGGTCGCCGCCGTTAATGAATGGATTCCCCGTCCCCTGCAAATGATTATTGCGGCGGGGGCAATTACGCTATTTAGCATCATTGGGCTGCTTCGGTTTAGTGGGGCAACCGATCAGCTTGCCCCCGGCAATCGCGGCATTAACTGGGAGGCACTGAGTGCGCTTGGCGAAGTTTTTGGGGCGATTGGACAAATCTCGGTCGCTTTTTTGGCGCTCTATGTGGCGTGGCGACAGTACGTTATTTCTAAAGACCTGACCAGTCAACAAAATCGCATCACTCAGCAGCAGACTATTGACGCTTATTTTCAAGGTATTTCTGACCTAGTGCTAGATGAAGAAGGTCTTTTAGAAGACTGGCCTCCCGAACGGGCGATCGCCGAAGGGCGCACGGCGGCGATTTTGACGGGGTTAGATGGCGAGGGGAAGGCCAAGGTGATCCGGTTTTTGTCAAGTGCGAAGTTGCTCACGCCTTTAAAACGCGATCGCCGTTTGGGTCGCCCTATTTTTGATGGGTTGGGGGGCTATGAAGAAGATATTGAATACGGGGTAAGAGTCATTGACCTCACCAATATGTTGGCAGGGGCAGATCTGTCCAATAGCGATCTACGCTCTACAGAACTGAGCGAAGCAAACCTAACCAACATTAGCTTGGCGGCCTGCGACCTCACCCGCGCGAACCTCTCACGGGCGCTGCTGTTGGGGGCTAACCTCAAACAGGCCGATTTGTCTCGCGCCTGTTTGTTTCATGGAGATGCGGAGACTGCCAGCCCCCGTGATCGCATTAACGCGCCAAACTACAGCACTGGAGCCTATACAGGAGCCGTGATTGAAGGTGCAGACTTGAGCCAGGTCAAAAACCTCTCGCAAGAGCAACATTACTACTGCTGCGCTTGGGGCGGCTCTAAAACCCGAGGTACTATTGCGGGGGGCTGTGGCAATATCCCTAATAAGTTGGGTCGCTAATTTTGTAGATTCGGTAAACCTTCGATACTGACCGTGGGAGTGAAGTGAAATCACCCCCACCCTTCCTATCCCGCTTCACGGAGAGTAGAATCTCTCGAAGATTTTGGCGATGACTGCTCAGGTCGATCTGCGGCCTTATCCGCTACAAACTGCGATCGCATTAGATAATGCAGCCAGTCGTTGCTATTCTTTGTGATGCCCTCCATCTTTGCAATTTCCTCCGCCAGAATTGTGATGGTCTGTCGAATTTGCGCCTCGGTGTGGTCACAGCTCAAAAAGAACCGCAGACGCGCCGCGTCATAGGGTACAGAAGGATAAATCATCGGCTGAGCATTAACGCCGCGCAGCAGCATCGCCTGAGAAAGCTGCACTGCTTTATAGGGGTCGCCAATAATAATGGGCACCACAGGCGAGTCGTGACTGGTGCCCGTATCGAACCCCTGTTCTTTTGCCAAAGACAAAAACAGTAAGGTGCGCTCTTGCAGTCGCGTGACCCGATCCGGCTCTGCTTGGAGCCTTTGAAGCGCCACTAACGCGGATGCTGCATTGGAGGGAGTCATCCCCACGCTGTAGACAAATCCAGGGGAGGTGTATTTGAGGTACTCCACCATTACGGTGGAGGCTCCAATGTAGCCCCCGCAGCTTGCAAAGGATTTGCTTAAGGTGCCCATCCACAAGTCAACATCGGTACGGGCAACCCCAAAGTGTTCTCCCACGCCACGCCCCTCATGCCCCACTGCCCCAATTGAATGGGCTTCATCAACCAGTAAAAAGGTCTTAAAGCGTTTCTTGAGTTCAATAATCTCTGGCAGTGGCGCTAAATCGCCGTCGGCGCTGTAGACGCCCTCAACAGCAATCAGTACCTTTTCAAATTCATGGCGATGCGACTGAAGGATGCTCTCTAGCGATCGCATGTCATTATGCACAAATGAAATGGTGGTTGCACCCGAAAGCTTACAGCCAATCTGAACGCTGTTGTGGCTAAGGGCGTCACACACAATCAGGTCATTTTTACCGAACAGATGCCCAATGGTGCTGACGTTGGTGGTGTGTCCGCCAATGTAGACAATGCAGTCTTCGGTGCCGAGGAAATCGGCGATCGCCCGTTCTAAATCTTGGTGAATGGAGCGCTCCCCTGACACCACTCGGCTGGCTGAAACCGAAGTGCCATAGCGATCAATGGCAGCTTTTGAGGCTTCAGAAACCGCTGGATCGCCTGACAGCCCTAAGTAGTTATAGCTGGAGAAATTAACAACATCTTGTCCTTCAATGGACGTGGTGTCTTTTGCAATGCCGTCATGCACCGTAAAAAAGGGATTCCCAATTTTCTTGCCCTGCTCTAGATATTCCTTGAGGTTTAGATACTCTGGCGACAGTTCAAACTGATAAAACTCCGGTGGAATCGCTTGGGTTTGTGCCGATCTATTTGCGCCAGCGATTGAGGGCTGATGACCATTCCCCGATGCTTTAAGAGACGCTTCCGTCGGGTTTAGCATTTGAGCCGCAGCGCTAGACTCCACCGCAGAGGGTGCCGCTAACGCTTGAGGGGCAGAAGTAGACTGCGCTGAACCAGCGTTGACGGGAGGTGAACCAGCCGATAGCACCTCTTGCTCAATGTAGTTAATGAGAGAACCGACCGTGGGGTAGTCCATCGCCAGCGTAATGGGGAAAGAGCAGTTCAGGCTGGCCTGAAGCCGACTCTTCATTTCCATGCCCATGAGAGAATCCATCCCCAAGTCCGTAAAGCTTCGGTCTAGCTCAATCTCTTCAGGGGAACTGATTCCCATGACCTTGGCGATTTGAGTTTGCACATGCTGCGTTAACAAACCCCGCCGCTCTTCAGGGGGTGCAGCCTCAAGCTGGAGCCGAAAAGCCGAATAAGCCTGGGTTCCAGCTTCAGCGACGGCTGCGACCTGCTCCAAAAAGGGCGGAACTACCCCGTTAGACAACTGCTCCAGGAATTTAGACCATTCAATCTGCACTACGCCAATCTGAGACGATTTCTGGGAGGCATTCTGGGTCAGAAGTTCGCCCATTGTTTCTAAGGCTAGCTCTGGGTCTAGAGGCGTGATGCCGCTGAGGGCTAGACGTGCTATGTTGCGATCTCCCAGTTCTGCCGCCATGCCCACGCCACCCCAAGGTCCCCAGTTGAGGCTTAGGGCTGGTTTCCCGAGGCTTCTGCGGTAGTGGGCTAACCCATCCATAAAGGCATTCGCTGCCGCATAGTTGCCCTGCCCAGGGGAACCTAACAATGCCGCAACTGACGAAAAACAGACAAAAAAGTCGAGGGGAAGGTCTAGACTTTGGGTATGTAAATTCCAAGCTCCTGCCACCTTGGGTGCCATCACCTTGGCAAAACGCGCCCAAGTTTGTCCCTGAAGCACGCCGTCATCCAAAATTCCAGCCCCGTGGATGATGCCCCGCAGTGGCGGCAGAGACTGCCCAATGGTTGCAAACATCTCCTGTACATCAGAGGGTTGGGCAATATCAGCCTGGATTAGGCAGACTTGAGCGCCCTTTTGCTCAAGCCGCTGAATGTCTTGCTGCGCTGCCTCAGAAGGGGAGCTTCGACCTGTTAAAACGAGGGTTTTCGCGCCTTGGTCGGCTAACCAATGGGCAACCTGAAGCCCTAAAGCTCCCATCCCGCCCGTTACGAGGTAGGTGCCGTCTGCACGAACAATCTCAGCAGCATTTGCAGAGCTGTCTGCCACAGAAAGCACCACTTTGCCTTTGTGTTTGGCCTGCGCCATGTGTCGGAAGGCGCTGACGGCTTCTTCAATGGGGAAAACTTGATGGGGCAATGGCTGAAGCTGACGCAGCTCAAACATCTGCATCAAGTCTCGCAGCATCGATGTAAACAAAGTCGGATTTTGGAGCGATACCTCTAATAAGTCAAAGGGGAAATAAGAAACGTCTGCGCGCTGAGCGTGGATTTCGGATTCCTCCCAAATGCCCAGTTTGCCAATTTCAATGAATCGACCCTTAGGGGCTAGAACCTCTAAATTTTTAGAGATAAAGTCCCCATTGAGGCTATTGAGGACAATATCAACGCCCTGCCCCTCGGTGAGCGCCAAAATTTCTGCTGCAAAGTCTAGGGTGCGAGAGTTGAAGGTATGCTCAACGCCCATATCGTGCAAAAAGGCCCACTTAGCAGGGCTTGCTGTGGCAAAAACCTGAGCGCCTGCCCGTTGCGCCAACTGCACTGCTGCCTGGCCTACGCCCCCCGCTGCGGCATGGATGAGGACGCGATCGCCCTCTTTAATATTTGCCAAATGGTGTAGACCGTAGTAAGCCGTCAAAAACGCCGTGGAAAGAGTTGCAGCTTCTGTCATGCTCAGGTGTTCTGGCTTGCTGATGACGCACTGGGCTGGCACAGTCACAAAGTTCGCCATACTGCCAATCGCATTGGCGGCAATCACCTCATCCCCAGTCTGAAGCCCCTCAACCCCTTCGCCCATTGCTACAACCCGACCCGCACATTCCCCACCAAAGGGCACATCAGCGGCATTGGATAGACCCATTTGTGCGAGATAAGCCTGAAGCATTCCTAGGGCATTCAAAACATCGCGGAAGTTAAGTCCTGCGGCATCGACCTGAATTTCTACTTCTGTGTGCCCAGGCGATCGACGGCTGACGGGAGCCAGCATGAGATTTTCGAGAATGCCGTAGCTAGAAATTTTGAGCTGGAACGCGGCATTGCTGTCAGGGCGCTGAAGTAAGGCACTTTGCTCAGGTTCATGACGGATGAGCCGCGCTACATGGCGATCGCCTTGGCGATAGGCAATTTGGTCTTCCCCGTCTGGAAGCTGGAGATCCGCTACGAGACAGGAGACATTATCGTGGTCTGGGTCGAGATCTAGGCGAACGCATTGCAGATCGGGATACTCCAGGGCGATCGTGCGGCCTAAGCCCCAAAGGGCAGACTGCTGAAACTGCGGCGCGGCGGTGGCTCCAACGGACTGAGCGCCTTGAGTGACAAGCCATAGACGCGGAGATTCGGTAAAACTGGCTTGGTCTAACGCCTGCACCAAATACAGCGCACTGCCACAGCCTTGAATTTGAGCTGCGGTGAGATCTACGCCAGAGAGTGGAAGCTCGGATGGCTCAGCCAAACTCCACAGGTGAACCACGCCAAACAATGACGGCTGGGCACTGACAATGCCCTGTAGCAATTGTTGAAAATGCTCAGGGTTGGCTGGATCTATGCGGTAGGTATGAGAATCAACCCGCTCAAAGTGCTGAGCTACGGATACTAAAATGCAGGAGTCTCCCTGTGTCTGCAATTGCTGGCTTAACGCAGCACCCACGCCTTGGGTCTCTGAAAAAATGAGCCAGGTTTTAGGTGATGGTTTTGCACCAAGCGTCTTCCCCTCCTGTTGTTCCTCCACCACAGGCAAAGCGACGTGGGGCTTAGACTGCCAAGCGATCTCATACAGCCACTTACTGCGATCGACCTCCTGCTGTAGCAACCGCTGAAGCATTCGGCGACCCACGGCTCGAAGGGTAAACCCTTCAATCTCAGCCACCTTCTCACCCGCTGCGTCAAACAAGGTCAGATCGGCACAGACCTGTTTTGCATCAAAAGATTGCAGCCGAGCGTGACACCACAGGGTATCTTGAGCCACACGGCTATAAACCTGTAGCCGTCCGAGCGCCACAGGCAAAAACGTTTCCTTGCTGCCTAAATCTGCCGCGCCCAAAACCTGAAAACAGGCATCTAGCAGCGCAGGATGAAGAGTATAGTTCTCTGCTTCTGTGCGCTGCGCGTTAGGAAGCTGAATCCGTCCTAAAGTCTGATTTTCACCTTTCCAGAGCTGCTGTACGCCCTGAAAACTGGAGCCATAGTAAAGTCCTCGATCTTGGAGCTGGCGGTAATAGGTCGAAATCTCAATTGCTTCAGCACAATCGGCCTGGATCTGATCTAACGCTGCACTCTCAAGCAGGGCGGACGGAGGCGTAAATACCAATTTACCTGTAGCATGGCGCACGGAAGAGAGCCGCGTAGAATCAGCGTCCTGAGGCAGGCTAAAAATTTGGAACCCATAGTTCGATAGCCCTTCAGGGATGAGCTGGAGTTGGAGCGTAGCGCTGTCTTGTGCATTGAGTAAAAGCGGCTGCTCAATAACCACCGCCTCAATTTGCCAAGAACTCTCGTTAAACACCTGGATTGCGGCGGCAGCAGCCATTTCTAAATAGGCGGCGGCGGGTAAAACGGGCTGCTGTAAAACGCAGTGATCTTGTAGGTATGAGGGCGATCGCGCACTGAGCTGAGACTGATACCGTAGCTCTGAAGTCCCTGCCAAGGACAGCTTAAAGCCCAGCAGCGGATGCAGTGTCTTTTGTTCTGTGCCTGTAGGGAGTGATGCGCCGTTCTTGACTCCCGCCTTCAGCTCTGCTTCAGACCACCAGTACCGCTGCCGCTGGAAAGGGTAGGTCGGCAAATTCACCCATTGGCGAACGTAGTCTTGCTCAAAGCCAGCCCAGTCTACGGCTACATTATGCAGATAAAGCGAACCCAAGCTGTTGAGGATTTGCCGCCAGTCGAGTTGACCAGGTCGCAGGCTAGGGAGCCATAGATTCTCTTCATCGCCCAGACAAGCACGTCCCATCCCCAGCAGAATCGGCTTTGGTCCAATTTCTAGAAACACGCGATACTCTTGGCGCGCAAGGGTATCCATGCTGGCGGCAAACTTGACGGGCTGACGAATATGTAGGCACCAGTATTCTGGCGTTGCAATTTCAGCGCCAATCAAGTCGCCCGTGAGATTAGAAATAAGGCTGATGCGCGGACGAGCATAGGCAATTTCTGAAGCGACTTGGGCAAATTCTGCCAGCATTGGCTCCATCAGTGCCGAGTGAAAGGCATGGGAAACCTGGAGCGGCTTAGTTTTGATGCCCTCTGCCTCTAGTTCCGTCATAATGGCGGCAATGGCGACCTGCGCCCCAGAGATAACGATGCTTTGAGGGCCGTTAATGGCGGCGATTGCCACCGAATCCCCATAACGCTGCACCGCTGCTGTAACCTTGGCTTCATCCGCCAACACAGACACCATTGCGCCATTCTGGGGCAGTGCCTGCATCAAACGACCCCGTGCCGCAATCAGCCTTAGGCCATCCTCTAGGCTAAATACGCCTGCAATACAGGCCGCCACATATTCCCCAACGCTGTGCCCCATCACTACAGCAGGGGTAATGCCCCACGACATCCAAAGCTGGGCGAGGGCATACTCTAGGGCAAACAGGGCAGGCTGCGTATAGGCCGTTTCGTCAATGGGGCTTTGCCCTTCCGTTTCGGGGTACAGAACCGACAGTAGCGACACCTTTAGCTCAGGCCGCAAAATCTCATCACAGCGATCTAATACTTTCCGAAAGGTGGGCTGAGATTCATACAGCGCCCTACCCATGCCGACATACTGCGAACCTTGGCCTGTAAATAAAAAGGCGATTCGAGGCGCTTTTTTGCCCGTCACCTGTCCTTCTAAAACACCTGTGATATCTGTCTCTCCTGCCGCAAATGCCGCAAGCTGCGTTCGCACCTCGGCACTCGAAGAGCCAATGGCGGTTAGTCGATGTTTGAACTGCGATCGCCCCCCATTCGCGCTATAGCAAACATCCGCCAAAGACAGCATCGGGTTTTGCGCTAGCAGCGTTTGGTACCGCCCACTCAACGCGCGTAAAGCCGCCTCACTTTTTGCCGAGAGCGTCAGCAGATGCCAAGGTCTTTGAAATTTAGAGAAATCAAGCTTAGGAAGCTTTGGCGGCGCTTCCTGAAGCACTACATGGGCATTGGTGCCCCCAAACCCAAAGGAGTTGATCCCCGCAACGGCAGCTCCCTCTCGATAGGGCCAAGGTTCCAGAGTTTGCTGAACCTTGAGCTGTAGGGCATCAAAATCAATATAGGGGTTCGGCTCTTGAAAGTGCAGACTTGCCGGAATCTGCTGATGCTTAAGCGCCAACGCAACTTTAATAAACCCCGTAATGCCTGCTGCCGTTTCGGAATGCCCCAGATTTGCCTTAACTGAGCCAACTACGCAGCGATCGCCCTCAGCGCGTCCCTCCTTTAAAACTGCACCCAGCGCTTTCAGCTCCATCGGGTCGCCCAGTTTTGTTCCGGTACCGTGAGTCTCTACATACTGCACCTGTCCTGGCGATACCCCAGCGCGTTGATACGCCTCGCGCACAACTGCCTCTTGCGCCTCTGGATTGGGTGCAGATAAGCCATTACTGCGTCCGTCTTGATTCACCGCAGTGCCTAAAATGACCGAGTAAATAGGGTCGCCATCTTTTTGGGCCTGAGAAAGCGGCTTGAGCAGCACAACCCCCGCCCCTTCGCTACGGACATAGCCATTGGCCTTCGCGTCAAAGGTTTTGCAGCGACCATCTGGTGCCATCAACCCCGCCTTGCTAAAGCTCACAGCGACATCTGCCGATAAAATGACCTGTACCCCACCCGCTAAAGCCAGCGTACTCTCGCCATCCCAAAGGCTTTGACAGGCTAAATGCACCGCTACTAAGGATGAGGAACAGGCCGTATCTATCGCTAAGCTAGGGCCCCTGAAATTCAGAACGTAAGAAATTCGGTTTGCCGCAATGCAGTTAACATTTCCTGTGAGGGCGTAAGGGTCATTTGTAGTGACTAACGAAGAATAATCGTGGCTAGAGATGCCCATAAAAACGCCCGTTTGTGACCCAGATAAGCGTGATGGCACCTGCCCTGCATCTTCAAGCGCTTCCCAAGCCACTTCTAAAATCAGCCGCTGCTGCGGATCGATGGTGTTGGCTTCACGGGGCGTAATGCCAAAAAAAGTGGGGTCAAACTGATCAATATTTTCTAAAAAGCCACCCCAGCGGGTACTCATTTTGTGAGGCTGAGTCGGGTCGGGGTCGTAAAAAGTATTCAAATCCCATCGGGACGATGGCACTTCTGTAATGGCATCCACATTGTCGTGCAGCAGTTTCCAAAATTCCTGTGGGTTATTGGCTCCTGGTAAACGGCAGCCAATTCCAATAACAGCAATAGGTTCTTTATGCATTTTGCTCCGACCAGACCTTAGAAATTTAAGACTTAGACATTTACAGTAGACGGCGAATTTATATCTTCAGTCTTATTCGTTCAGCATTTTCTATAAAAAATAAAGCGCTGGTCAAACATTCCAAAATGCCCTCAAGCTCAGATGAGGCAATCTGCCGAATCGGCACTAACGGTTGCGTTAGGCTTCTTTCGGCAAAGTTTTAAGTCATTATAACGATTAGATCCTGAAACAAAGACATGTAGCCCTAATGGATTTCATCTCGGCTTGATGAGGCTAGGCACTGCCGAGATGATGGGCTAAAGCTTCAATACTGGGATATTCCCAAAATAAGGTTGGCTCTAGTTCACGCCCCAACCAGTTAGAGAGTTCAGCCGCAAGACTGACCGCACTCGAAGAGTCTAATCCGTAATGAGAGAAAGGCTCTGAGAGGTCGATGTCGTCTAGCGGAATCTTAAGATAAAGGGCAAGATTAGCTGTCATCCAAGTCTGAATATCTTCTTCGGTCGGAGCCAGAGGAGGAGTAGTCAAACTTGGGATGGTTCTGCTGCTAGATTCTTCGCTCCCGAACAAAGGAGAGGGTCGCGCACTAGTCAAGGTTTTCAGCATTGCTTCTGCTGCGACCTGCACCTGCTGAAAGTCAACAGAACGCTCGCTCCAAGTCTCTAGTGTTGCCAAGCTACCTTCCATAAAACGAGTGCGGCACTCTGTCCGCTGAATTTTGCCACTGGATGTTTTGGGGATGCTGCCGGGCTTTAGGAGGGCGATCGCGTACACCTGAAGGTGATGATTTTCTGATATGGCTCTGCGCAGCACAGCAAAGATTTCTGCGGCGGCGAGCTGCCGCACAGCGCTGCGCTCTACCTCTTGTATAATTACAAGGCGCTCAACGCCACTGGCCTCAATGGAAAAAGCCGCACCGCCACCGGAGCGCAGGGCAGCGTGGCTAGACTGCACCGTCCATTCAATATCGTGGGGATAGTGGTTGCGACCCCGAATAATAATGAGTTCCTTAAGCCGACCCGTGACAAATAGCTCCCCCGCCCGAATAAACCCTAAATCACCTGTACGAAGAAAAGGCCCCTCATGGGAATGATGAAGGTACGCATTAAAAATTCGTGCCGTTTCTTGCGGCTGGTTCCAGTAGCCCCGAGCCACACTCAAACTGGAGACCCAAATCTCACCCACTGTAGAGTCCTCGCACGGCTCTAAAGAGTTTGGGTCAACAATCATGACCTTTTTCTCTCGCCGAGCCTGACCACAGCTCACAATCGTTTGAGCCGTTTGTAGTGAATGCTCGACGGGGATTGCCTGTTTGTCTTTTAGGGCGATCGCATCAACGGTACACACCACAGGCGGGTTCATCCGAGTGCAGCCCGTGACCATTAAGGTTGCTTCTGCCATGCCGTAGCAGGGGTAAAACGCAGCGCTATGAAATCCATAGGGTTCAAAGGCCTTAGAAAAAGACGTTAGGGTCTGAGGCCGAATGGGTTCAGCGCCATTGAAGGCAATTTGCCAACTGCTGAGATCGAGGGTTTCGCAGTCTGCGGGGGTGATTCTGTTGACGCAAAGGTCATAGGCAAAGTTAGGTCCACCGCTCGTTGTGGCGCGGTATCGAGAAATAGCCTGGAGCCAACGCACGGGCTTTCGCAAAAATGCAGTGGGCGACATCAAAATCATGGGGCGACCAATGGAGAGTGGCTGGAGAATGCCGCCAATTAAGCCCATGTCATGATGTGGAGGTAGCCAAGAAACGCCGATGCTGTCGGCGCTATCCTGGAAACAATCCTGAATCATGGTGGCGTTATGGATGAGGTTGTCATGCGTCACCATCACCCCTTTGGGCGCCCCTGTGGAGCCTGATGTGTATTGCAGGAGAGCAATGGTGTCATCCTTTAAGGTCGGCGCGTTCCATGCGGACGCAGCATCTTTCAGGTTATCGGTTGTCATCCAGTGAAGCAGTCGAAATGCTTGAGAGTCGTTAAACTGGGCTTTGTTTTGCGTCAGTAAGGCAGCTGTTGTGAGTGCAAACGTCGCATCTGCATCTGCCACAATGGCCTGTAATCGTTGCCGATTTTGGTTCTGTTGGGGAGAAGCGGGGACTGCTGTAACGCCAGCATAGAGACAGCCCAAGAATGCAGCAATAAACTCTAACCCTGGAGGGTACAACAGTAATGCACGAGACCCATAACCGTTGAGGGATTGCAGATGCGCTGCAATCGTTCGAGCCTGAAGATCAAGGGCTTGATAGGTCAGACTAACGGTTTGTGTTTCACCATCCACCAAAAATGTATAGCCCGTCAGGTTCGACTGACCGTTCGATCTGTGCCTTAATACGTCTACAACGGTTGTTCTTGGCAAAGTATTCGCTAGCAATGCATTCACTCTGTACTAAGGCGAAGTTTTCAAATTTCACTAAACACTAAATTTTAAGACTATATCTTTTAAATGCATGAAACGCTAAGCAGGTGACGGCATTTGCTCTAGAGGGACTAAATACGTTTATTCTGGAAGTCTCTTTCCTGCTTATGGCGATCTGTTGTAGAAATGCCAGCAGAATGCCCGATTGATTGATCGTTTTGAAGTTGACCCCGTCTATGAACTCTGTTTTTCAGCCAGTTCTCAAACTCTATACCACCCATATCAAACGGCAGTTTATAGATAAAACATGCCGAGTCATGGATGTACAGGAGGCATTTTTGCAGCGGCTATTAGCCCAGCATCAAAACACAGAACTTGGCAAACACTTTCGATTGGGTACGATTCGCACCCTGGATCAGTTCCGTTCGCAAGTTCCAGTTTACCCCTACAGCTTTTATGAACCTTATACGGAAAGAATTGCTCAAGGGGAAGCCAACGTTTTAAATCCTGACCCAGTGGTCTACATTAGCTTGACCAGTGGCTCTACAGGCAAGCAAAAGTTGGTGCCTGTGACCTGGCGATTTCAACGATCGCTGCGCCAGGCTAATTTTGCTGCAATTGGCTTTTGCCTAGAAGCGCTGCAATCTCAAAAAAATTGGGATGCAGCCGGTCAACCCCTTCAGTTTGGCAAGATTTTGACCACGAATTCCGCTAGACTTCAGGGCAAAACGTCAGGGGGGATCTCCTATGGTCCAGTGACCGTGGGAAGCTTGCGAATGGGTAAGTTTTTCTATGCGCAAACCTTTGCCCAGCCCTACGATGCCTTATTGATTGGAGATAGTTTGGCGCGCCACTATGTCTGCTTGCTGTTTGCCTTACGGGAGCGTCAGTTGAGCTGTATGACGGCAAATTTTCCAATGTTGATTTTGCGAACTTGCAGTTATTTAGGGCAGTACGCTGAAAATTTAATTCAGGATTTACGCCAGGGCACGATTGCAAACTGGCTTGCGATAGAGCCTGATTTGCGCCCGCGTCTGGAGCGTCAGTGGCGAGCGGATCCGAGTCGTGCTGATGAACTGGACAATTTGCTGCGACACCATGGGCAGTTGACCCCTCATCTTGCTTGGCCCGCACTGTCCTATATTGCAACCGCACGGGGCGGCACCTCGGACTTTTATTTTGAAAACTTTCCGCAATTTTTCGAGCGACCTCTCATCTTCGGCGGGGTTTATGGATCGGCAGAAGCCACTTTTGGAATTTTTCCAGACTTTAATACTGACGGCAGTATTTTGGCGATCGAAAGCGGGTTTTATGAGTTTGTCAGCGAAGATCAGTGGGATCTTGAGCATCCGAAAACGCTGCTGCCGACAGAAGTGCGCGTGGGCGATCACTATCGGATTTTAGTCACCAGCTATAGCGGCTTTTATCGCTATGACATTGGCGATGTCGTTGAAGTCGTCGGGTTTTATGGGCAAGCGCCAATGATCGTGTTTCGCTATCGCCAAGGGGGGCTGCTTTCCGCCACAACTGAAAAAACGACGGAAGCTCACGTTACCCAGGTGATGAAGATTCTACAGCAAGAGTTTCAGATTCACCTGGATGACTTTTGCGTGACGCTTTCAGAGCATGAATTCCCAGCCTATTATTGGGTGAATATCGAGTTAGCAAAAGGGCAAGTGCTGACCCACCCCGAAGCCTTTTTGCGCCGATTTGACGAATGCTTGAAGGAGGCCAATAACCCCTATGGAACGGTTCGGACGGATCAAGTCCCTCCGCCTAGGCTCAGAATCCTAGCTCCAGGAAGTTTTGGCGCGGTCCGAAAACGTCAGGTGGATCGGGGAATGTCTGACTCTCAACTCAAGTTTCCCCACATCAACGAAGATCGACAGTTTCTAGCAGAACTTTTGGTGGAGCAAGAGATTCAGTTTGACTGAAAATCGCTCGCGTTAGGAGCGGCCTAGCTCTTGCGATCGCCGATAGGCCGCCTGCACTGCCCCAATCAATGCAGAGCGAAACCCAGAGGCTTCGAGACTAGCGACCCCTGCAATAGTGGTGCCGCCAGGACTGGTCACTTGGTCTTTTAAAAGCGCTGGATGCAGGTCTTTCTGAATCATCAGCTCCGTGGTGCCTCGTACCGTTTGCACCGCCAGCTTTGCCGCAATAGGACGAGGTAGACCCGCTGCCACGCCGCCGTCTGTTAGGGCTTCAATGGCGATCGCCACAAAGGCCGGCCCTGACCCAGAAAGCCCCGTAATGGCATCCATCCAAGTTTCAGAGACAGTTAACACTTCACCAACGGCTGCAAAAATTTTTTCTGCCGTCGCAACGTGATAAGGCTGGGCAGATTTGCCTGGAGCAAGCGCCGTAATGCCTGCCCCCACCAGCGCTGGGGTATTGGGCATGACGCGGATGATGGCGTGCTCACCTAAAGCCGCCTCTAACTTTGAGAGCGGCACCCCTGCCAAAATAGAGAGCCAGAGATCGCAGGAAATTGCTGCACCTGCAAATTCCGCCGCAATACTAGAAAAGGTTTGGGGTTTAACAGCTAAGACCACGGTAGCGGCAGCCTGCGCCACTTCAAGGTTGCTCAGCGTGGTGGCGATGCCGTAGGTTGTCGCCAAATGATCGAGGCGATGCGCGGTCACATCACTCACGATGAGGTCAGCGGCAGCATAGGCATTTTGGGCTAATAGACCAGACAAAATTGCCTCAGCCATTACCCCTCCACCAATAATGCCAAGCTGCTTAGTCTTACCTGGAGCGGACTGAGACACTGTCATAGTTTATAAATGAGGCCAGATATGAAATAGATCTTGCTGTAGAAAATTTTCGCACAGCAAGATCTATTTCAACCGATGGATTGAGTAACGGAATGACTACTGGGCGATCGCGCTCAGCGGATCCATTTGCCAAGACGTTGTCGCAATGCGAGAAGACGTCGCGGCGGGGGTAGCGATGGTCTGAGGCGCTTCATGAATTACCCCAGATTGGGTACGCACCTCCACACAGCTTGGCGTAAACAAAAAGATGTTTTCGCCTACGCGTTCTTGATGTCCATCAATAGTGAAGGTTGCACCTGCCACAAAATCAACCGAGCGCTGAGCCTGAGCAGGCTCCATCAAAGACAGATTGAGCACAACTGACTTGCGATCTCTCAGCGCCTGAATCACTTGGGGCATTTCTTCAAACGCACGAGGCTCTAGCACAAGAACCTCTGCGGCATTGCTACCCCAATAGCGGCCTGCTCCAGGCATGCCGACCACATTGCTGCCGCCGCTGCCTGCAGGAGGGATAGATGAGCGAACAGGCTCTACAGACTGCATCCGTGTCTGCTTTCGGTCTTCTTCGGTAGACTGCTCTAGGGTTGGCTCGTAGCCATGAGAATAATCTTCACTGGCTAGGTCTAGATCATCCTCACCATATTCGTCGTACTCGTCTGAGGCAGGAATGCCGACAAATTCTCTAAATTTTCCAAACAAACTACTCACAGCGCAGGCTCCATCGTAAACGGCTCAAGGTCAAATAACCTTTTCTATAAAATCTATTTGTATCAACGTATTAAACCAAAAAATGACCTGCAAATCTCCTGATCGATCAGATTTTAGAGATTCAAAGGATTATTTTTGATCCCCAACCACTATTGGTATAGGGCGCTACAAAGACAAATTAAGAGACTAGCTCCAGTATTTGTATCCATAGAGTAAATTCAAAACCAGATTATACATCATGCATCTAATATGTACAGAGCAATCTGACACGTTTCCATAAAAATTTTATAAAGTCACTCGGCAAAAAGGCATAACTTCGTCTATCTGACGCGGTATGCAGAAACCTGGTTGAGGGGCTTGAGCCAAAAGCCGATCAGATGTAGAGCGAAGAGATACGTTCTCTTTCACCAAATAAAATTCTTCCAGGACGAATCATGGTAGCTCCAGCTTGGATAGCAAGTGCATAGTCGGAAGACATGCCCATGGAAAGTTCGGTAATCGGCAGTGGGGTTTGAGGGTGTTGACTCAGGCGTTGGGCGAGATCTTTGACCTCTTGAAAGATGGTGAGCTGCTGAGGGGGGAAAAGGTTGAGCGGCAGGATGGTCATTAACCCCTGAATGCTCAGATGCTCAAGGGCGTGCAGAAGCGAAAGTTGCTCTATGAGCGCTTGAGTCGTCCAGCCAAACTTATTGGGGTCAGGATTGAGTTTGACCTGGAGGCAGAGTTTGGGCGCAAGACCCAAATCTACGGAGAGCTGGTTTAGGCGCTGGGCGATCGCCAAGCTGTCCACAGAGTGAATCCACTGAAAATGCTGGAGCGCCTGCTTCGCTTTATTGCTTTGCAGATGACCAATCAAATGCCAAGTAATATCAGACAGATCTGCCAATGCCTGCTGCTTCGGAATAGCTTCTTGCAGGCGACTCTCGCCAAAGTCCCTGATCCCTGCGGCGTAAGCTTCTCGCATCAAATGAATAGGGACTGTCTTGGTGACAGCAATAATCCGAACGAAGGGTGGTACATCACGGCGCAAATGAAGAATGCGCTCAGCCACGGTTGGGAAATTAGAGCAATCAACCATTAAAGGGTTTGACCAAGATATTTAACTAAAATGTTTGACGATGAATTGCCTGTAGTCTATCGTAATCTGCCTTAGAACCTTCACGTCGCAGCATTCTAAGGGACGTTTCGGCAAAAATACGCGCCTCATTTCGCGTGATCGGGTCAAACTTTGTCCCCTCACTATTCTGAACGACCAGAAAAAATAGACGCTGAGCATAAAGCGTGGTAAACAGCGACCGATCTTTATCCAAAGCACAGATGCTAAACAGTAGCCCAAAGGTTGGATGGTTAAGGTAGGTTTCGGTGGTCATTGATGGGGATAGGTACGCCCAAGCATGGCGGATTGATCAGAAGGGTCTAACGAAGGTCTCTAATAGAGATTAGCAGGAATCCTCAGCGATATTTTTAAGGGCTTTCCACTGCGCTTTTGCTTTTTGTAAGGATTCTAGCCATTCTTGCGTCGGGTCGCTGTCTGCCACAATGCCTGCGCCCACCTGTCCCCAGAGATGCGTATGCTGTAAGGCCGTTTGATGCCAAGGCGCAGGCTGGCGATCTGCTGCCGCAATCAGCAGTGTGCGAATCAAAATATTGAGGTCTAGATGACCGCGAACATCTAGGTAGCCGCAGGAGCCGTAAAATAGGCTGCGGCGAACTGGCTCCAGGGTTTCAATAATTTCCATGCAGCGCACCTTGGGGCAACCTGTAATGGTTCCCCCTGGAAATACGGCCTTAATGAGGTCAATGGGTGTTGCGTTGGAATGGAGGTTGCCTTTGACATTGCTGACTAGATGCATGACGTGGCTATAGAATTCCACGCTCAAAAGCTCATCAACCTGCACGCTGCCCCACTCGCACACACGACCCAAATCGTTGCGCTCTAGGTCTACCAGCATGATGTGTTCTGCGCGTTCTTTAGGGCTATTGAGCAGTGCCTGAAGATAGTCTTGCTCTGCGACAGCGTTATCACCCCTGGGTCGAGTCCCTGCGATGGGACGGGTTTGCGCCTGTCCGTGACGATACTCAACCAGCCGCTCTGGAGAGCCACTCACCACACAGCCCCAAGGGGTTTGCCAGTAGCTGGCAAAGGGGGACGGGTTGATTTGCTGAAGGGCTTTGTAGAGCCGCCATGGGTGGAGATACGCCTCGGCACGATAGCGCAGTGAAAGGTTGGTTTGAAATACGCTCCCCGCCTGAATATGCTGTTTGGCGGTTTTGACCATTTCTTCAAAGGTGGTCTGGCAGAGATCCATTGATAGATTGCGGTACTGCTGGATCGCTTCATCTACAGACAGCGACACTATGGGCTGATGGATCTGTGTTTCAAGATTGTCTAAGTCTTGAGGGTCAGAGGCTGCTAGCCATAGCTGCTGCTGGTGATGGTCTAAAACCGCAAAGGTTTCGGGTTCGTACCAAAAGGCAACGGGAAAGGGTAGTGGATCTGAGCGCAGCCAGGGGAGGGTTTCAATTTCCCAGGCCAGATCGTACCCCAGCCACCCCAGCCAGCCGCCCGTAAAGGGCAAGTGACTGGGCGATGTGTCATTGGGCGGCAGAAATTCGCCTTCTTGAAGCCTTGCGGTTAAGCAGTCAAAAATTTGGCCTAGGGCAGGAGTCCAAATGCGATCGCATCCCCCTTGCTGGCGTGGCGCACCCGCACAAATGGAGTAGCGACTGTGGGGCAATGGCGACAGGGTTGCGGCGGTATCAGAGGGACTCTCTAACAAAACGGCAATGGGCTGATGTTGAAAGAGCGCTGCAAATACTTCAGTGCCACTTTTATGGTCGAGGGGGAGCGGTCGCCAATACCAAGGCCGCAAAACATTCATAAGCTAGGGTTGATAAGCGGGGGCAGTGGTAGAAGGTCAAAACAGCTCAAAGGCCGCAAGCACACGCAATCCTAGCACTACAGACAGAAAGCTGAGGGCAACCCAATCGCGCGATCGCATTCTTAACTGCTGCCACTTGACCTGATGGGTGTTAGGACTCGTGAACCCGCGAGACGCCATTGCACCTGCAATCTGTTCCGCACGTAAAAATAGGTTTTCGAGCAGGCGATCGGCGATCGTGAGCCAGAGCTGTGCCGCACCCCGAACGCCCAGCTTCTTCCAATTAATGGCTCGGGTCTGCACCGAGCGCACCAAATTTTGCACTTCCTCTAGCACGAGGGGAATAAACCGCAGCGATAGGGTCAAGGTCAAGCTCACTTCAACGACCGGAATTCTCCAGCGCTTGAGCGGCTGAAATACGGTATCTAGCGCCGCCGTAATTTCTTCAGGGGCGGTTGTGAGCAAAAACAGTGTGGTGCTATAGATCAGCGTGAAGTACCCTGTGCAAAGCTGTACCCCTAAACGCAGTGATTGACGGGTAACGGTAACAGGACCCTTTTGCAGCAGAACATAGCGATAGGGCTTCATCTCAAAACGAGAAGAAGGATTTAAAGAAGGCGCTTGAGAAGACGGTGACGGGGATGCCTTAAACCACCCTAACGGGTCGTACCATTCCCGTCGGGCTTCAGCAGCAGTGACAGAGACTACCTGAGGCTGAAGCTCATTAGCGGGTAGTCGCGGCTGATAGCGAACAGCTAAACCATCGGGCATGACTGCCGTAATTGCTAAAATCAGCAGGCAAAATACAAAAATCCAGCCCATCTGCTGTTTTAAGGCGCGCCACGGAATTTGAGCTAAACCCGTCAGTAAGACGAGCAGCACCACAATCCCAATTCTCCAAGTCAGATTCGAGAGCAGTGGCGTCACCAAAAAAGTCATTAGCCACGCCAGCTTTACCCTAGGATCTAGCCGATGAAGCCAGGTAATCGGCTGTTCGAGGTAAAGCCCTAGGGGCAGTGAGCGTAATAAATCCATCCCAGCTTGGTACGATTGAAATGATTAGAAGCTTCTACAGTCTATCTTCCAACGGATTGCAGCACAGCACAAACCCGTCTGGAGGCACCCGTAATTCTTTACCACACCCTGATCCTCTATCTATTGGCTGATGCCTCATGAAGTGGACGTACCTACTGCTGAATAAGCCTTATGGGGTTTTAACTCAATTTAGCGATGCGTCTGCGAATCCTCGTCCTACTCTAAAAGAATACGTTTCGGTGCCGGATGTGTATCCGGTGGGTCGTCTAGATCGAGATAGTGAAGGGCTGCTGCTACTGACCAATCACGGTACGCTCCAGCATCGACTGAGCGATCCCCAGTTTGGTCATCCCCGCACCTATTGGGTACAGGTCGAAGGGACTCCCGAAGCCGCTGCCCTTGAATCTCTCCGCCAAGGCGTTACCATTCAGGGCTGCCAGACGCGTCCAGCTCAGGTTCAAACGCTGACTGTAGCGCCTGATCTGCCGCCAAGAGATCCTCCTATTCGCGTGCGCCAGTCTATTCCGACTGACTGGCTTGAGATGACCTTAACTGAAGGCCGTAACCGTCAAGTGCGTCGGATGACGGCATCTGTAGGTCTGCCTACGCTGCGGTTGATTCGAGTGGCGATCGCCCATCTCACCCTAGAAGGATTAGCGCCTGGGGAGTGGCGAACCCTAACCGAGGCAGAAATTAAAGCGCTCTATCAGCTTTTAAACCTAAAGTCTCGATAAACCTTTATGACTTTTGCCTAAAGTTACGTATTTTAGCGGATGGACTCGTGAGAAGCACTGACTAATATTAAGGTGGGGCAGAGCGTTTGTCTGACAGTCGAAGACACGCAATGTGACAGAGCCTTGCTTCCCCAGTACCGGTGCCTAAATGTTGGCCCATCGCAAAAAAAGCGTAGTTCCTGCGGCTTCTACCCCAGACAGACCTTAAGGTTCAATCTGACCTTGAATATTATGAATCAGCCTCTAAACTCTCTCACAAATGCACCGACTGATGCTGAAATCTGTACCGAAACCTATGAGAATGGAATCGATGGGATAGGCGCAAGTGAGAGCGATGAATTTTTAGATCATTTTGCTACCGATCTATTCTCGGAGGATTTTTCAGAAGAACTCCCAACGGTCATTTTGCCAAATAGAGTTCTGGAACTGGAGGCCTTTGGCGTAACAGACGTTGGCAATAGTCGACATCATAACGAAGACTTTTTTGTAATCGATAACCGATGCACCCAGCTCATCGATTCGGACGGTGCTCAGACCTACACACGCGGCGTCTATATTTTGTGTGATGGGATGGGAGGACATGCCCAAGGAGAAGTCGCCAGCCGAATGGCAGCAGAAACCCTAGCTCTATTCTTTAGAGAGCATTGGCAAGAACAGATGCCGAGTGAAGCGGCGGTCAAAGATGCGATTAGCTGGACGAATCAAACGCTCCATACCCTCAATGAATCTCAAACCCGTTTGGGTGCAGGTCGAATGGGGACAACCTTGGTTCTCGCTATGCTTCAAGATACGCAGTTCCGATTTGCCCACGTTGGGGACAGTCGGCTCTATCGACTGACCCATCGCCACGGATTGGAGCAGCTGACCGTTGATCATGAAGTGGGTCAGCGAGATATGCAGCGCGGCACTGCCCCAGATGTTGCTTATGCGCGTCCTGATGCTTATCAGCTCACCCAAGCTTTGGGGCCACGGTCCAGTCATTCCCTCAAGCCCGACGTGCAGAGTCTGACGCTTCAGGAAGATAGCGTGTTTTTACTGTGTTCCGATGGGCTAACTGACAATCAGCTTCTGGAGCGTTTTCAAGCAGAATATCTGGCGCCCCTGCTTGATTTTCAGCTCTCTTTAGCAGCAGGGCTACATCGGCTCATTGCGTTAGCCAATACTGAAAACGGTCATGACAACGTTACGGTTATTGGCATTAGAGTGAAGGTATCTCCTGGGCAGCCCATGCCTTCACCCTTTGCTTAAAAAAGCTTAAACAGATGCCTTTAGGCGATCACCAGACTTTACTCAAGGCGGGTCTGATCCCAGCCGCGCTGATGGAGCAGCAGCCAAGTTTCGATGAGGTCAGGGCCATGCACTTCGCCTGTGAGGGCTGCACGGAGCGATCGCATCACCAGTCCTTTCTTGACGCCATGCTGCTTAACTGCTTGACTGATGAGGTCTTTGGCGGCATCTGCGGTAAAGTCTGGCGTTTGCTGTAGCTGTTGGGCAATAAAGGCCAAAACTTCTGGCACGTTTGCTTGCTGAAGCTGGGCAGAAGCCTCTTTATTGCGCGTCAAATCTTGGGTAAAAAAGACTTGAGCTTGTTGCGCCGCATCTTTGAGGCGAGTAAGGCTGGGCGCTAACAGCGTTGTCAACTGCGCTAGCCAGGATTGGCTCACGGCTTTTGTATCGTAGCCAGCAGCCTGCCATACGGTCGTCAGCCGATCCGTCAGCTCAGGAATGGGCATAGTGTGGAGATACTGGCTATTAATCCAGTCCAGTTTGTCCCAATCAAACTTAGCGCCTGCTTTAGTCACGCGCTGCATCTCAAAGTCTTCGGCGGCTTCTGCTAAAGAAAACAGCTCTTTGGTCGAGTCTGTGGGCGACCAGCCGAGAAGGGTCATGTAGTTGACCAGCGCCGGAGCCATAAAGCCCATCTCTTGAAATTCAGAAATAGACGTAACGCCGTCTCGCTTGGAGAGCTTTTTACCCGCTGGGCTAAGGATGAGGGGCGTATGACCAAATTCTGGAATCTTTTGCTCGAGGGCTTCGTAAAGCAAAATTTGCTTGGGCGTATTGCCAATATGGTCTTCGCCGCGAATGACGTGGGTAATGGTCATATCAATGTCATCTACCACCACCACGAGGTTATAGAGGGGCTGACCCATTTCGGTACTGGAGGCTGCGCGAGCGATCACCATATCGCCGCCTAGGTCTTTGCCTTGCCAGGTGACTTGGCCTCTGACTAAATCCGTCCAGGAAATGACGCGGTCGTCTTCAATTCTGAACCGGACAACAGGCTTTCGGCCTTCGGCTTCAAAGGCCGCTTTTTGGTCTGGGGTGAGGTTCCGGTGGCGGTTGTCGTAGCGAGGCGCTTCGTTGTTGGCTTCTTGCGCAGCACGCATAGCATCTAATTCTGCGGGTGTGGCGTAGCAGTGGTAGGCCAACCCTTTGTCGAGTAGCGTCTGCACCGCCTGACGATACAAATCCATGCGCTCAGACTGGAAGAAAGGGCCTTCATCCCAAGTTAAGCCGAGCCAGGTGAGTCCATCAATGATGTTTTGGGTATATTCGGGGCGCGATCGCTCCAAATCAGTATCTTCAACGCGCAGAATAAACTGACCCTGGTGATGACGGGCAAACAGCCAGTTAAAGACGGCTGTACGGGCGGTGCCAATGTGGAGATTGCCTGTGGGACTGGGCGCAATGCGAACTCGAACTGTCACGAAACTATCCTAAAACGTCATAGAGACTTCTCTTTGACTCTATCGCAAAGCTATGGCTAAAGTTTTTCAATTTGTCGTCGGTCAGACGGTAGCCCTAACATTCGCTTCTTTAGGAAATGTCAGTAAGATCGTAGCTGTTGACTGTTTTAGGCAGTCTCTCTCTCCAAGCATCGGTTTTTCAATTGTTTCGTGTTTCATCCCTCATTAGACTATGCAAGACTCGTCGTCTACCCATCCTAAATCTCTGCTTCAGTGGCTGCTGCTCATTGCGCCGTTCTTCCTATGGGGAACGGCGATGGTTGCCATGAAGGGCGTGATGGATCAGAGTAGCCCTCTGTTTGTGGGCACTTTACGGATTATGCCAGCGGGGTTACTGGTGATTGTGGCGGCAGTCATGATGGGCAAAGCGCAACCCCAGGGCTGGAAAGCATGGCTTTGGATTACCCTATTTGCCTTAGTAGATGCGACCCTATTTCAGGGCTTTTTAGTGACGGGACTCTCTAAAACGGGGGCAGGTCTAGGCTCGGTGATGATTGATTCTCAGCCCTTAGCCGTTGCGGTTTTAGCCTGGTTGCTCTACGGCGAACAGGTCAGATTTTGGGGTTGGCTGGGTCTACTGGTCGGCATCACGGGCATTAGCTGCATTGGACTCCCCGACGAATGGATTCTGGACTGGTTTAGCGGCCATTTTGCATGGCCTGTTTTAGACCTCTCTGTGGGGGAGAGTTTGCAGGCATTCTTGAGCCGAGGCGAAAGCTGGATGCTGTTGGCAGCGCTTTCGATGGCGGTGGGCACAGTCATGATTCAGCGCGTCAGTAAGTACGCAGACCCCATTATGGCAACGGGCTGGCACATGCTGATAGGCGGCGTTCCGCTTTTGGTCGGCTCGGTTTTATGGGAGAGCCATCAGTGGCAGGGGTTAACGCTTCAGAGCTGGTTGGCGATGGGTTACTCTACTGTTTTTGGTAGTGCGATCGCCTATGGTCTTTTCTTTTGGTTTGCCTCCAAGGGGAACCTGACCAGCCTGAGCGCACTCACGTTTTTGACCCCTGTGTTTGCCCTTATTTTTGGCAATTTATTTTTGGCAGAGGTGCTTAGCCCCATTCAGTTTTTGGGCGTGTGTCTGACGCTAGTGAGTATTTATCTGGTTAATCAGCGCGATCGCCTTCCAAAACTTTGGGAAACATTGCCTGCGATCAATCCAGAAGAACCCTCATTACCCAATAGCCAAATCCCAATTTCAGTGCCAGAAAAAGACATTCCGCCAACGCCGTTCTAAACATTAGTGAAGCGTGGATATTATTGATGAGGCGTTGTCTCAGCCTTTGTGGGTGTTGTAATATTGAGCTTTACGAGTAGCCGGGATGTAGCGCAGCTTGGTAGCGCACCTCGTTCGGGACGAGGGGGTCGTAGGTTCAAATCCTATCATCCCGATTGGTTAGGGAAGTCAGTTGATATTGTGGTGCGATCATTAGCCAATCCTTTTGCATAGCTGCGCCGAGTCATCACCAAAGCGACACAGCAGGAACTTATGAAGGAGGGTAAATTATGACATTTGAACAAATTCAGCAGGCTATTGAGGGGATGCTCTCAGTGCAAAGAGAATTGCAGGGTAGCCAGTTACGTTTTGAAGCTGAGCTAGGCGACTTAAAACAGTCTGTGGGTGATTTGAAGGAATCTCAAAAGCAAACCTTGGTTGCAATGGATGCTTTGTTGGAACATGGTAAGGCCACAGACCGCAGAATTGAGCAGCTCATTGGGTACAGCATCAACCGAGAGCGCGATTCCCTAGATATCCAGCAAGACATATTAGATTTACGGCATCGAGTTGTAGCGCTAGAACGAAAATTGTCCGAATCTTAAAAATCTGGTCGATTGGAACTTGAGAGCATTTGTACTTGACATTCGTCGAGCGAGAGCAGAAATTAAGTTGATTGACTTGCAGCAGCATTAATCTGAGTCTGTGCCAGTAGCGTTTCGATAAAGCCGTACAGTTCATCTTCAGGCTGCTCATTCAGAACCCTAATTTTAAGATCGAGTAAGCCCTGTATTAATGCTTCAGCGCTGTCTCTGTAGTTCACATTTGCCACCAAAAAGTCGGTAAAAACCGTGCGCTCAATCTCTAAGCGAGAAGGGAGTTCATCTTCATTAATGTAGGTCTGAAATTCACGCCCGCTAACGTCATACTTCAGCAGAAAAATGAGGGCTTGGCTCAGCTCATGCAGTACGGTTCGCAACGCACGAATGTCTAGATCAGAGCGATCAAACCCGATGCTGCCGTGCAGTCGCAACTCCACAATTGCCCCTTTAGTGTTGTCTTGGGCGGCAGACTGGTTGACTAGGGCGATCGCCACTTGCTCTAGCTCTGCTGAAGTTTGATCTGGGTTTGCCTCTAGGCTCAGCCGCAGAATGCTGCGCTGTTCGTAATCTTGCTTTAGCTCTGCTTTGATTCCTTCAGCCGATAGCTCTACTAAGTAGACTCCGCGCGGGTTCTGTGCCTGATTCTCGGCAACGCTATTGGCCTCAATGGAGCCAGGGTTAAAAATCCAGTTTTCTAGGCTGTAGTTGCGGTGGATATGCCCCAAAGCTAGGTAGTCAACCCCAGCCTCTTTAAGCGGCAAAAAGTCTTGGTAGCGCAGTGCGCCGCTGTATCGCGCAATTTGGCCTTCTAGCCCGTGATGAAACATCATGACCGTAAACGCTGGTCCAGTCGGAAGCGGCGGAATCGCTGCCGCCAACTTTTGAATGGCTTGGGGAGCCGCGGCGCCATACCACCGCGATCCAATCACCCGCACGCCGCAGGGTAAATCAATATAGCCTCCGCTGCGATGCTCTTCTGACCAAGGCTCTAGTTCCTCGTGTTCATTGGGTTCAAGCAGCTTGAGTACGCCCCAACTTGAGAGGTACCGCAGCCAGCTTGTTTGGGTACCGTAGGGTCTGTAGTCGTGATTCCCCTCGATCGCCAGTACTGGAATTCCTGCTTCTTTAAGCGGCGTGAGGCAAAGCTGAGCCTGATTGAGCGTGGCGGGCATCACCTGACGCTGCTCGAATAAATCTCCCGCAATCAGCACAAAATCAACCTGTGGCTCTAGAGCATATTTTGTGATCGCATCCTGGAGCGCATAAAAGAAATCTTTTGTGCGCTCTGGTGAGTCGTATTTGGTAAACCCTAAATGAACGTCAGCAAGGTGCAGAAATGTTGGCATGGCGATCGCCTATAGGTAAGTTGATAAAGAAACAAGAGCTACTCTTACAGCTCGCCCTGCGGAGAATTGAGTGGAAAATTGAGTCGATGCATGAGCGATCGCAGTACCGGCTCCAGAGAATTCACCTGAGAGGCAGGAAGCTCCAACGCCTGTAATAAGCACTCAAACCGAGCCACTACATCCGTTAAGCTCAGCGAGAAAAAGCTTTCTTGAGAAAACCCAGGCAGTAAATCAACCGCACCCTGCTGCTGCACCCAGCGTTTTTCTGATAAAAAAATGTCCGTTCTGCTGCCGCAGGTCAAAATGATTTTGAGACCAGGATACTGCACTCGGCACCAGCGGCAGAATTCATAGGGATTTGGCTTTAGCGCCTCTAAATCCACCACCATAAGGTCAGGCGTTTGAACCAAACCTTCTAGTAGCGCCTCAACTTCTTCCCTTAAGGTTTGATCCGTACAGCTTTCCTCCAGAATTGATACGCTACAAGTCTTGAGTAGCGTTTGCCAAATGTCGTACTGCGCTTTTTGAGTCTGCACCAACAAGACCGTTTTATGAACACTAAAAAGCTGCGTACCCGGCACCTCTCCAGAATACTGAAACTCTACTTCAAGTGGCCCTATCCTCAGGCGATCGCCGTGCCGTAACAGCACCGGATAGCGAACCGAGACATCATTGATAGACGAGCCATTCACACTCTGCAAATCACAGAAATAGATCTCTCGGTCGGCGGTCGCCAACAGCAGCGCATGCTGGCTTGAAATCTGATCGTCATTAAAGACAATGGTGCAGTCTATTCCACTGCCCACCAGCCAGAATTTTTTGCCGACCAATGAATAATAGTAGCCCACGGGCAGAGCAGCGGGAGATCGAGCCATCCACGTCATCGGACTCCAAAACCCACTGTCAATCGCCTCTTTATTCGCATAAAGAGACTCAGACTTAAGAAATAGCTGGGGGACGGAGGTGTTTGTCACAGATCCATGCCGATGAATGCTTGAGAGTTCTGTACGCTCGAGGAAGGAACCAAAACCTGACGCATCGCTTTACTGAGATCGACCTGCCTCCACCATCCGATCCGCCGCGATGCCGCTGGCAAGTTGAAATGCTGCGGACTTCCCGCGCAGGTCAATTCCACGATACATCGGCAACGCATCTGTGAGCTGAGATTCAACCTGCTCAAAAAACTGACCTGAATCTTGACCCGCTGCCTCAAGCTGGCTTATCCATGAGGTGCGATCGCCCTCAGTATAGCTGCCCAGGCGATCACGAGCCGCAGGACGTAATGGCTCAATGGCATCGAGTACCTGAGAACCCACTCGATCCCAATTTGTGCGTAGCGCCTCATCTTCTGGCCCATTGCCCAAGAGCCGCCCTCGCTGGTCAGGATATTGCAAAAAATAGGCTTCATTCACCAAACGGTAAAAGAAATTAGAAGAAACGCCTAGGCTTTCTAGCCGACTAATCATCTGTGCTTTACGCTGCCGTTCAGCAGCAGAATAAGTCTGAGTTTGCTGAACAGACGCGGAAGATACCGCTGTTGAGGGCGCAGAAGAAGACGGCAAAAGAGATTGAGACTGGAGCCACCCGCGAACAGCGACCCATCCTAGTGCGCCAGCGCCCAGCAGCAGAATTAGCACGAGCAAACTTCGCCCCAGCACCGTAACCTGTTTCCAGATCCAGCCTGACGCACCCTGTGTCGCACCCGCGATGGGTGCAGGCTCTATCCGCTCTATAGAGGGCGAAGCCGCTACCGCTGTTGCCACAGCAGTGCCCAAGGGCGCAACGACCTGCGTTTTAAAAGCACCAACGGTTTTGGAACCGTCATAAGCCGTTAACGGTATAGCAGTGGAATTCTGCTGCACGGCAACAACCCCGTCGAGGGGTGATGGCAGCTTCTGGCTAACGAGCGCCTCTAAATCTTGTAAAACCTGCTGAGCGGTTGTGTAGCGATTCGCCACACGATGGGCGACCATTTTATCTAGAATGACGGCTAGACCTGGGCTAACGTTGACCTTATCTCGCCAGTCAAAGGCAAGATGAAAGGCATCATAAAAATCAGCCGGATCTTTGCCAATCAGCAGCACCAGTGCCGTCACGCCCAGTGCATAAAGGTCACTCGCCGCAGAAACCTGTCCCCGCCGCATTTGTTCTTCAGGAGAATAGCCTGGTTTGCCAATGAGGGTCACGCTATCTTTGGCGGTGTCTGTTGAGTTTTTGCTGTGTATTGCTGAAGCGCTGACCGTGACTTCTTTAACGCCGCCAAAATCAATCAACACAGGCAGGCGATCGCTATTTCGGCAAATCAGATTATCGGGGGATAAATCACGGTGAATGACGCCGCGCCCATGAATGTAGCTCAGCACAGGCAAAAGCTGAAGCAGCAGCGTAACAACTTCAGATTCGACAAAGGTTTGATTCTGTCGGGCACGATCTCGCAAAATGTCTTGGTAGGTCGGCCCTTCGGCGTAGTCCTGCACCAAAAACATCGACTGGCGCGTCGGTTCTGTAAACCACTCGCGAAACTTCGGAATTTGCGGATGCTGAAGCTTGTACAGCACTTCAGCTTCACGGGCAAACAGCTCTTTTGCCTTCTCTAGGCTGTCCTGGTTTTCGGCAGCAGGAGCCAGTTCCTTCAGGATGCAGCGCTCATTAAAGCGATTGATATCCTCTGCTAGGTAGGTCTGCCCAAACCCTCCGTGACCAATATCTCGCACAATTCGATAGCGATCGCCCACCACCTTTTCAATCAGGTCATTCGCCCCCATCAAAGGCACACCGCACTGGTTGCAATAGCGGCTCGCAAGGGGATTAGAGTGGCCTTGATGACACAAGCGTGACCCTGACATGGGATTTAAATGTTAAGAGCACAGCCAACGAGACAATCGCCATCTTAGCGAAATGCGCCGCCTTTTAGCACATGGGCTTTAGCAGCAGATAGGCTTTAGCCTACACCCATCCGCATTCGTCCGCACTTAATGATCGCCCATCCTCAGTCGTCCATAAAGAGTAGGGGTTTAGCGCCAAACTAGAGTTGTAGTAGCGGTCTTGCTCAGAAACCTCCTCCCCAACCCAATCGGGTAAATTTACCACCTGATCGGCTGTACTTAGCTCAACCTCCGCTAACACCAGTCCCTGGTTGAATCCCTGAAACTCGTCAACTTCCCAAAACAGATCGCCCCAAGGGATGCGGTATCGAGTTTTCTCAACAATACGAGGATGACACCATAAATCCAGCATCTCTTTCGCATCAGCTACCGGAATTTCGTACTCAAATTCTGGCCGAACGTAGTTTTCTGCCTTCCCCTTAAGGGTGAGATAGCCCTGAGCGCCAGCGATTCTAACCCTAACCGTCACGCCAGTAGACTTAAAAACGTACCCTTGACGGTAGAGCTTTCCAACCCTTTGGGAACGCCAAGCGTCACTTTTAACCAAAAACTTACGCTCGATCTCCGTTCCCATGCTGGTCTCATACTAACTACGACTTATGGCTTAACGCTCTGTAATAAAGACCGCACCGCCGTCATCATTTCCTCTGGGTTAAAGGGCTTAATGATGTAGGCATCACCTCCCTGCTTCATCGCCCAGTGACGATCAAACGCCTCACCTTTGGTCGAACACAAAATGACAGGGACACCCTGAAGCTCATTTTTAACCCAGCGGCAAAGCTCATAGCCGTTCATATTGGGCATCACCACGTCCGTGATGACCAAGTCTGGTCGGCTGTCTTTCAAAAGCTGCTTTGCAACCAGCCCATCTTCCGCTTCAACCACCGTTAATCCATGCTGGCTCAATAAATTGACCAACATCGCCCGAATCGTCGGGCTATCATCCACAACCATCACTGTCGTCATTTGCACAACCTCTTTGAGGTATCTCCCTCCACGGAAAGTATGCCCAAAATTAGAGCGCTACAGTAACTGCTGTTGTCACTATACCGAGAATTCTGGAGAGCCAAGGAGTAAAACTGAATCATGACGAATAAACTTATTTTTTACATCCATGAAATTACGGATATTTGGCGAAACCTTTAACCTGTCGTTAACTAAGACGCTGCACCTAAAAAGGTTTGCCAGTCCAATCAAGAACGGTAGGCTTTATACAGCAGGCGGCTTTTAGGTCGAAACGAATCGCACGAACTTCTTTTTGCCAACCTGAAGGACTCTTGTGTCTAATTGTTCTGGCGTCGCCACAGTCCAGTCCACTTCGGAAATTTTTTGACCATTTAACTTTACAGCCCCCCCCTGAATTTGACGTCGAGCATCGCTACTGCTGGTACAAAGCCCACAGATGCTGAGTAGATAAAACAGCTTAACCGGAAATTGCGTTTGAGTTAAAGAAAATTCAGGAACTAATTCCGTATCAGTCGTTTTCCCCTCCTTAATCATGGCGATGACTGAGGCTTGTGTCTGTTGAGCAGCCTCTTTGCCATGGAACTGACCCACAATGTCTAATGCCAAAAGCTTCTGACGATCGCGGGGTACTTCCGGCAGTTCATCGAGGGGTAGGTCTGTCAGCAACTCAAAGTATTGCTCAATACTTGAGTCGGATATTTTCTCTAGCTTAGAGTAAAGGCTTACAGGATTCTCTGCCAATCCGACGTAATTATTGAGAGACTTAGACATTTTTTGAACGCCATCAGTGCCGAGCAAAATGGGCATCAATAGCCCAAACTGAGGTTTTTGACCAAATACGCGCTGAAGATCGCGCCCTACGGCAATATTAAACTTTTGATCGGTTCCGCCAATTTCAACATCCGCCTCAACTGCCACAGAGTCATAGCCCTGCATCAGCGGATACAAGAACTCATGGAGAAAGATCGGATTTCCTTTACTGTATCGATCTGAAAACCCTTCCTTTGCCAACATTTGTCCCACGGTCATGGTAGTCAATAGCTGCAAAATTTTGGATAAATCAAGCTGAGCCAGCCACTCAGAGTTATGACGAATCTCTAGCCTCCCTGGGGTTTCAAAGTCTAAAATTGGGCGAATTTGCTCAATGTAGGTTTTGACATTCGCTGCTACATCCGCCTCGCTAAGCTGTCGTCGTACTTCAGACTTCCCTGTAGGATCGCCTATTCGAGCCGTAAAATCACCAAAAATGAGAACGGCAATGTGCCCCTGGTCTTGAAATGCACGCAGCTTGCGGATGGGGATGCTGTGACCCAAATGCACGTCTGAACCCGTTGGATCAATGCCAAACTTAATTCTGAGAGGGCGACTGGCCTGTTGAAGCCTTGCCACAATATTTTCGGCTGGGTCTGTGGAGTCGGGAAGATTTGGAAAAATGTCGCTGATGCCACGCTGAAGGGCTGGCGACCAAGAATACGTCATGGAAAAAATCTGTGAATCAGAGTTGAAAGTAATTGAGATTGCGATAGATTGAGTCTTAAATTCTACCAGGTTGCTAGGCGGAACGTTTGTGTCAGCCTAGGGAGTGAATCAGATT
>JANPLU010000107.1:0-114621 GCA_031422435.1 Acaryochloridaceae cyanobacterium VAR_48_metabat_390 | reverse complement strand
ATTGTGGATGGCTTCTATCGGCATTATTGGGATTGCGCTGAACCTGCGGTCTTATGACTTCATCAGTCAAGAGATTCGGGCAGCAGAAGACCCTGAGTTTGAGACGTTCTACACGAAGAACATTCTGCTCAACGAAGGTCTAAGAGCCTGGATGGCTCCTCAAGATCAGCCCCACGAACATTTTGTATTCCCTGAGGAAGTTCTACCTCGCGGTAACGCACTGTAGAGTCTGTCGAGGCTAAATCTAAGCTTTTTACACAATGCCCCATAGATGTCTCAAAAGATATCTGTGGGGCATTTTATTGCGTAGACTTCACTGTCCCCAGATAATGAAGCTTGGCTATAAAAGTGTAAAAATGTGACCTCTCTAAAAGCAGCCTTCTTGTTCCTAAAGCTGACCTCCAGCCTTTCGCATGATTCCAAACGGCTTCGACGATCTCTCGCTGATTCAGCAAATTACTCAACGCAATCAGACTGCTCTGTCACAGCTTTATGCTCGCTATGCTCGCATTATGTATGCCGTTGCGCTCCAGATACTAGGCTCTGTGGAAGAGGCCGAAGAAGTGGTGTTGGACGTATTTGCTCAGGTCTGGAATACTGCCAATGCCTATCGCTCTGAGCGGGGACGAGTAGACGGCTGGCTATTTATGATGACGCGCAGCCGTACCCTAGATCGGCTACGAGCCAGACAGCGCCGAGAAAAAGTGGTCTATGCTTTCACAGATGCAGCCCAAGTACAGTCTATTAGTGCTGGAAATGCGCCAGAAGAAAACCTGCTGATTCAAGACCGCCGCGATCGCGTGTTAGCTGCGTTGGCAAAAATCCCGCCAGAGCAGCGTCTTGTATTGGAGTTGGCCTATTATAGCGGGCTATCGCAGTCTGAAATTTCATCTCAGACAGGTTTGGCATTGGGCACGATTAAAACGCGCATTCGTCTAGGATTAGGCAAATTGCGGTGGATCTTAGACAGCGATGAACTTTAGATTGGGTTGCGCCATTTGGGCGTATAAAGGCTGGCTGGGTGATTTATTTCCGACCGGAAGTGCGCCTTCAAAATTTTTGCCGCTTTACAGCCATCGGTTTATGACCGTTGAGTGCAACGCCACGTTTTACGCTGTCCCCAGTCCCGATACCGTGACGCGATGGGCGCTGGAAACGCCGGAAGGGTTTAAGTTTTGCCCAAAGTTACCCCGCAGCATCACCCATGAAGGCGCACTACAGCCCAAAATTGATGCGGCACTAAAGTTTGTTGAACTGATGCAGGGATTAGGAAATCGCCTTGGCCCTATTTTTGCTCAGCTTCCGCCCAACTATGGCCCTCAATTTTTCCAAGATTTAGAAGCATTTCTGACAGGGCTAAGTGTCTGTGGAACAGACGTTGCCTTAGAAGTTCGGCATCCTCAGTGGTTCCAGTCCGCTGAGTCTGCACAGCTTAATGCGCTGCTGCAAAGCCTATCCATTGGTCGGGTGTTGCTAGATACGCGTCCAATTTATGAATGCGAAGACAACCCGCAGCTTATGTCCGAGCGCCGTAAACCCAAACTGCCCCTTCAGCCTGTGGTTACGGCTCCTTTTACCTTGATTCGCTACATTAGCCATCCCAATCAAGGCTTTAATCACGACTTTATGAATGATTGGGTCACGCATCTTCAAAACTGGATGGCGCAAGGAACCAACATTTATTTCATTGTCCATTGCCCTATAGAGGAACATTCTCCTCAAAATGCTCGGTATTTTCAGCAGCTGTTAGAAGACCGTCATTCACCTGTTCCGCCACTCCCGTGGGATCAAATTCCGGCTGAGCCGACTCAGCTTGGCTTGTTTTAGGGACGGCGATCGCCGCTCCAATCCTTACGGAAACATGCAGGGTTGGCGAAGCGCCTGAATCAATCGCTTTTGGTATGCTCTACCCCCCAGCGTATAGGCGCCAAACCGAGCCAGATGAGGATTCATGAGCTGGGCATCAAACATCAGGTAGCCCCGCGATCGCAGATGCGCTACCAGCTTCACCATTGCTACCTTAGAACCCTCCGGTACAGTGTAAAACATGGACTCGCCAATAAACATGCCACCAATGCTAAGGCCCAAAATGCCCCCTGCGAGTTGGTTGCCCTGCCAAGCTTCAAAACTGTGCGCCCAACCCGCTTGGTGTAGCGCCCCATAGATCTCCCTGAGTTCCTGAGAGATCCAGGTGCTTTTGCGGTTGGCGCATCCTTCTACTACCCCCCAAAAGTCTTGATTAATGGCAACCTCAAATTGGTTTTGATTGATTGCCCGACGGAGCGATCGCGGTACATGAAAGCGCTCATCCAGTGGAATTAGCGTGCGTTCTTGGCTGGTATACCAGGCTAAATCTGACTCATCATCTTCCGCCATCAAAAAGTAGCCCTGGCGGTAGCCATCAAGGATGGACTCCACATCAATTCCCATGCTGCCGTCCTTCCGTTAACCGCACGCTGTGAATGACTTCTCTCTCCATTTCGATATCAAATCCAATCGCAACATTAGCCAACTTGCCCCTTATAGTGGGCATGTTGGGCGAAATAAACCAAAATTAATATCTACCTGAGTCATAACGAGATCATAATCTTTACGGATAAAGAAATGGCAGAGGCGATAGCTGCGCACCAAGAGTCCACCCCGCACGATCCTAGATCTACACTCATAGCCCACGCCCGCTCCTTTTATGAGCGCGGCTGGATGTGGGGCACTGCTGGCAATTTATCTACGCGAGGTCCAGACGGCAGCTTTTGGATTACCGCCAGCGGCGGCTCCAAGGGGGAACTGACCTTAGACCAGTTTGTGCAAATGTCTTTAGATGGTCAACTGCTGACCCAGCCTATCCCCACTGCAAAACCTTCTGCTGAAACCAGCATTCACCAGGCCGTTTATCGGCTTTTTCCTGATGCAATGGCCTGCTACCACGTTCATTCAGTGTCTGCTAACCTAGTCTCTCGCCTCACTACCCTTAATCATATTCAGCTTCCTGCTATTGAAATGATCAAGGGACTGGGTATTTGGCAGGAAAACCCTACGGTTTATCTGTCGCTGCTTGAGAATCATTTCAAAGTACCTCACATTGGTGCAGAGATACTGGAGCGATTTGGGCAGAAGCCACCGCAAGTTTCGGCGTGTTTGATTCGTGACCACGGCGTGACGGTCTGGGGTCTCTCTCCGGAGGAAGCCAGAAATCGAGTTGAGGTAATGGAATTTATTTTTCAGTACATGATTATGGCGAGAAGTATTGCCATGCAGGGTACCTAGCGGTGGGTTAGCGCAATTCAACGGCGATCGCCTTTCCGTTTATGGAGAGGCGATCGCTAGGCTCCAAGCATCCACATTGCAGAAATTTACTGTATCGGTCGCGAGGCTGCAATGCTTAAGGTCGCTTATTGCGCTAACGAGTGACACTTTCAAGCAAAACGTAGGTTTTCCCCTTATATTTCACGGTTGGAGCTTTACTCAAACTCTGCTTAGGTTTAATGGTGCTTGCAACCGTTTTGCTAGCAGGGGCGACCTTTGCCACAGGAACGGCCTTCATGGGCGTGGACTCTTGGTTTGCCGCCATGGATCCAGGGATTGCCACTGCATTAGGTGCAATGACTGGAAGTTTTGCTTTATAAGCCTCTAACTCTAATGATGGAGGCGTATTTTGATCTACGCCCGTCGGGCCATTAGCTGCTAGCTGCATGGTGCCTGCTACATCATTACCCTCAGCCATAAGGGCATTTTTGAGCGTGGCATTGTAAATTGCAAACCGACCATTATTACGGAAGATATTACGACCTGGTGTAGCGGCACTACCCAAATCGGGCTTTGCCTCAGAAATAGCGACCAAGCCGTCTCTCTTACTGCCTTCTACCACGTTGCCGCGCAGTTGGGGTGTTGCTGAGTGGCTCACTACAATACCATCTACATTGTCCTGTACGCGATTATTGACCAGTTGCGGTGAGGCTTTTTCGCTCACCGCAATGCCAAATCCCGTTCTTTGAAACGTGTTATTCCGCACCATGCCTGTAGACATCCCTGTCAGGGCAATGCCATTAGCGCTATTTTCAAAAAACAGATTGTTTTCAACGGTGGCGCTGGCCTTCCCCGCAACAAAAACGCCTTCTCTTGCACTTTTACTGAACGTGCAGCCCCGAACTGCGACATTGGCAGACTCAATCCAAATGCCCGTACCGCGAGAGTTAGGGTTGGTGACAGAAACGCCGATAATTTGGCTGTTAGCCTTTGCCCAAAGGGCTGCATTTTGAGAACCCCACCAAGAGCTAGAGGAAAACCCGCCGCCCGTAATGGTGGTGTTGCCACCCTGATTAAATTCGTTTCCCTGAAGGGTAACGCCCTGGGGTACAGTCAGCGGGAAAACCTCTCCGGACTCTGGGGTGTAGTTTCCAGGTGCAAGCTGAATAACCATTCCAGACTGTGCTTGCCCAAACGCAAAAGAGATGGTTTTAAAGGGCGTGGACGCATCTCGTCCAGCACTCACATCGTCTTTGCCCAAGTTGGGGTTAACGAATAGCTGAGCTTTTGCAGCAGGAAGATTTGCAGCAGTGGCATTCACGCCGCTAGTGCTGCTCAAAGACTGGGCATAAACGGGTATGAGGCCAGTGCCCGTGCAGAGTGCTGCAATCGTGCCGAGAGAAATGAAGGATTGAGGGACAACAAAATTTAACCAGTGATGCCAAAGCTGAGGGTGCATAATTTCTCTCGATTCAGGATGCTGAGGATGGATGGAGTGAGGATCAATAAGAGGCTAAAATGCTGAAAAGCGTTCTGTGTAGGACTACGGAGACGGATTTGCCCTAAGAGACATAGCGAAGGGCAGATTGATGACCCGCAGCGTAATTTTTGCTGTGTTTTTAAGATGCCCCAGGTCAATGACCGATATTACTCTGGTGACAAAATATTTGTCGTCGCTAAATTTTTTGAAACGACTGGTCTAGCTGATCCGCTCCTGTCATTCAATCCTTCTTTATGGTCTAAGCTGATGTCTCAAACAGTGGCCCAGGGTATACTGACAAAATCTTAGGTTGGGGTTAAACAGGTTTATGCGAATGAATCGTCGGCACTGCCTGGCCCTAGGAGGACTGAGTGGACTTGGACTTGCAGTTTTGAGTAAGTCTGTGACGGGAGCGACAAAAGTCCCTTCCACTGCTAAATCAAGCTCAACTTTACGGTTTGTCGCGATCGCAGATACTGGTTCAGGCGACCAGAACCAGTATGACGTTGTGCAGGCGATGAAAGGCTATTACCGCAATCACCCCTATCAACTAGCAGTCTTAGGGGGAGACAATATTTATACCAACGGTGAATTTGAAAAAATCACCTCTGTCTTTGAGCATCCCTATGCCGATCTGCTCAAGCAGGGCGTTGAGTTTCGCGCCTGTCTCGGCAACCACGACATTCGCACTCAAAATGGCGACCTTCAGGTCAAATATCCGCTTTTCAATATGACGGGGCGATACTACACCTATCGCAAAGAATCCGTGCAGTTTTTTGTGCTGGATACTAATGTTAATGCGGATTGGAATGCTCAGTTAGCATGGCTAGAGAAAACCTTACGCCAAAGTAATGCACCCTGGAAGATTGTCTACGGGCACCATCCTATCTATGCATCTGGGATATATGGCACCGATAAAGATATGGTGGCGCGATTAACACCTTTATTTAAGCGATATCGCGTGCAGATCTACATCAATGGGCACGAACATCACTATGAGCGCACCACTGCAATTAACGGCACGACCTACCTTATTACCGGAATTGGTGGGGCTAGCTTACGTCCTGTCGGCAAGTCTGACTGGACAGCTTATGCGGAATCTCGCTATGGATTCTCTGCGCTAGAGGTTTATACGGACCGCATTGAAATTCAGGGAATTGGAACCGACGGGCAAGCGTTTGACCACGGCACGGTTTTAATCTAAGTGTGCTTAATACATGACTGAGGGGGTAGTGAAGCCCGTTTATAATACAAAAGGAATATTGAACGTTTTGTGGGGACTATGAGCGACCCCACTTTTGATATGACCCTGGCACACGCTTCTGTTCAATATGATCAAGACTTCAATCTTTGGATTAAGCAGACTGTTGATCTGCTCAAATCTCAGCGCTTTGATGAGCTGGACATCGAGAATCTGATTGATGAACTGGAGAGCATGAGCAAACGGGATCAGCGTGAAATCTTAAGTCGGCTCACGGTTCTTCTAATACACAGACTGAAGCGGAAATACCAACCCGATAGACAAACCCGCTCTTGGGACATCACGATTTGGAATAACCGCCAAGAAATTGAGCAGATTGTAGAAGATAGCCCCAGCCTCAGGTCTTATCCGGCAGCGGTTTTGGACAAAGCCTATACAGCTGCTCGACGGGGTGCAGTTAAAGAAACCGGTTTGCCGCTCAGCACTTTTCCTGAACGCTGCCCTTTCACCATCGAGCAGACTTTAGATGAGGAATGTTGAACTCATTGCCATTGCAGCAGTCCTTCGGTATGATGAAGTGTTTGAGGTTCCAGCGGTACGGATTGACGTAGAGAGAAGTTATGGCAAAGCGCGTTCAGCTAGTATTAAATCAAGAAGTTCCTAAATTGGGACACTTAGGGGACTTAGTAGAAGTTGCTCCAGGCTATGCCCGCAACTATTTAGTGCCCCAAGGTAAGGCGTTTAAGGCAACGCCAGGGGTCATGAAGCAAATGGAGCGCCGTCGCGCTGAAGAAATCAAGCGACTGGCTGAGCTTAAAAAAGAAGCCGAGGCGCAAAAAGAAACCTTACTTAAGGTAGGGACACTCACCATTGCTCAAAAAGCGGGTGAAGAAGACATGCTGTTTGGCAGCGTTACAGCCGCAGATATTGCAGCAGCGCTTCAGGAAGCCAGCGGTATTGAAGTGGATCGTCGTCACCTAACGGCACCCGAAATTCGTAAGCTAGGCACCTTTACGGCTGAGCTAAAACTACACCCAGAAGTGGTGGTAGAAGTGGTGGTAGAAGTGGTGGCTGACTAACTGAAAGCCATCTGCTAGTACAGCACATCTTGAATTCCTTAAATAGGGCTGAAAATATAAGAGGGTCATCGGTTCATGGTGTATGAGCTAAGTTTTCAGCCCGAAGTTGAGCATCTCCCCCCCCAAAATGTTGAGGCTGAAGAGCTGATTCTGGGGGGTATTTTGCTGGATGCGGAAGCCATTGGTCGGGTTGCAGATTTGCTTAAGCCCGATGCCTTTTACCTAAGCGCCCATCAGGAGATTTATCGGGCGGCGCTGGCGCTTCATGCCCAGGGTAGCCCGACAGACTTGATGTGCATTACGGCATGGCTTCAGGATCAAAGTTTATTAGACAAGGTGGGTGGTCAGGGCAAGCTCACGCAATTAGTAGACCGCACCGTCAGCGCGGTGAACGTCGATCAGTATGCGGCGCTGATTAAAGACAAGTTTTTGCGTCGTCAGCTCATTAAAGCTGCCAACGAGGTGGTGCATGGCGCTTATGACACCTCCAAAAAGCTAGAGGTGGTGCTAGACCAAGCTGAGCAGAAAATTTTCTCAGTCACGCAAGATCGCGTCCGGCAGGGGTTGACGGCGACGGAAGAAATTTTGGCCAGCACCTTTGCGGAATTAGAACAGCGATCGCTGGGTGAAGTATTGCCGGGTCTATCCTGTGGGTTCTACGACCTAGATGCTATGACCCAAGGCTTTCAGCGCTCTGACTTAATTATTGTGGCGGGGCGACCCTCGATGGGTAAGACGGCGCTCTCTGTGCAGATTGCACGCCAAATTTCAGAAATTCACCGGACGGGTGTGGCGTTGTTTAGCTTAGAAATGTCGAAAGAGCAGTTGGTGCAGCGACTGCTGGCGAGCGAGTCGGGCATTGATAGCAACTATTTACGGGCAGGCCGCATCCACGAAACCCAGTGGGAACCCCTCAGCCGCGCTATCGGGACGCTCTCTCAGCTCCCCATCTACATTGATGATTCCCCCAACCCCAGCGTGAATGAAATTCGCTCTAGCGCCCGTCGGCTTCAGGCTGAGCGCCCTGAAGGGTTGGGTCTGATTATGCTGGACTACCTTCAGCTCATGGGTGGTGGCGATGGGACAGAAGGTCGGGTGCAAGAGCTGTCAAAAATTACGCGATCGCTGAAGGGGCTAGCTCGTGAGCTGCATGTGCCCATTATTGCGCTGTCTCAGCTCAGTCGAGGCGTGGAGGCGCGTACCAATAAGCGTCCGCTGATGTCAGACCTTCGGGAATCTGGGGCGATCGAGCAGGATGCTGATTTAATTGTGCTGCTGTACCGCGATGATTATTACAACCCCGATACGCCAGAGAAGGGCGTTTGCGAATTGATTTTAGCCAAACACCGGAATGGGCCGGTGGGAACGGTGAAGCTTTTGTTTCAGCCTGGGCAAACGAAGTTCTTTAATCTGGCGAAACAGGGTTAACTGTGACAGTTCAATTGCTGCTTTTTTGTAAACGGCGATCACCCTTGAGTTCTGGGTTGAATGGGTAAGGCGCTCAGTCCGCACCGAGCATACGAATCAGCATTGCTCAATATCTGTTTGAGGGAAATCCATTCCCTTGAACAGCAGTGGCTCGCCGCTGAACTTTGCCAGCGCATAGGCAAAGCAATCGCCATAATTTAGCCCAGCAGCATGTCGCCCCTTGCCATAATGCCGCCATGCTTGTGCAGCAAGATCCATCTGCGCCTGATCAAAGGCAACGATGTTTAGGTCGGCTTCATAAACAAAAAGCTCTAGTTCAGCGCGTCCCAGTGTCCCCTTGCGAGACTCTACCACCAGCATACATTCCAGTAATGTAGAAGCGCTAATGAGTCGAGTTTGAGCAGCCTCAATTTTTTCAATAAAGCCGCTCGCTCCGGCTCATCAAATAGAATTGCGGCGATCGCCGATGTATCAATAACCATTAGGCGGGTAAACCAGACTCATCGTATCTCAGGATCTCGTCTGGACTGCGGAGATCGTTGTCGGGCAAGC
Organism: Acaryochloridaceae cyanobacterium VAR_48_metabat_390; assembly: GCA_031422435.1. Classification (GTDB taxonomy): domain Bacteria; phylum Cyanobacteriota; class Cyanobacteriia; order Thermosynechococcales; family Thermosynechococcaceae; genus JAAURS01. The sequence goes on along the minus strand of JANPLU010000107.1, from coordinate 105,638 downwards.
TTGCGCAACGCAGTGCAATTTCATTTAACCGCTGTCCCAGGGGTCTAGACCTGGGTAGAGCGCGACTGGATTTGACCTGCGCTAATGCCTGCTCAACGGCCATCTTGACGGCATTGGTTAAATTCTGCCCCGTCAATTGCGCAAGTTCTTGAGCCATCGCGTGAACTTCAGCGTTTTTAATATTCATTCCCATGAATGATACCTTGATAGAACTTAGGTTTTATTCTACCATTTGCCGATTTTTTTCAAGGTTGAGACCGAGGTGTCTTGACTGCCATTGTCAGGGACTGCCTTTTCTAATGCGTTAAAAAGTGGGTTAGGCTATGAATAGCAATGCTTGCTATTCTTTGTTATTAACTGAAGTGGCAACATAAAACCTATGAATATTTCGCTTACCTCTCATTTAGAAGACCTTGTAAGGGCAAAGGTTGAGAGTGGTCTCTACAATTCAGCAAGTGAGGTGATGCGTGAGGCATTGCGTCTGTTGCAAGAGCGCGACCAACTGCGTGAAATGCGGCTTAAAGCATTACGAAGCGAGATCCAGAAAGGGATTGATAGCGGTTGTGCAACACCACTAGACATTGAAGGCATAAAGGCGCGCGGTCGTAAGCGTTTGGTAGCCCAGCAAGAGGCATAAGTTAAGATGCCGCGTTTATTAAAACGTCCACAAGCTGAAGCTGACCTTGACGATATCTGGTGGTACATCGCCCAGGACAGCCCCCAAAATGCCGATCAATTTTTAGATCGCATCCATGATAAATGCTTGGTACTGGCTGAGTTTCCACAGATGGGAGTATCCCAAGATGAACTGAAGCCCAATCTGCGTAGTTTTTCAGTGGGGAACTACCTGATTTTCTATTTTCCGATTGAGGACGGCATTGATATTGTTCGAGTTTTGCAAGGTGCAAGGGATATTGAAGGCTTTTTGTTTTCTTAGGCGATCTCTCTACTCAAGCTAGCTTCGGCAGTGCTGGAGGATTAGAGGCTGCTTTTTGTAACGGGCGATCGCAGCATCAGCCGTGATGTAACCCAATGGCGCTCTCTCTGCACCAAGAGTCCGCACAGACGCGGGGAGATAAGAAGACAAATGTTATGGTTGACGTAACCCATAATGGCTAGAATAATTGTACATGTGCCAAAAGTACAAAGACAAGCGGACAAAGCACTTTGCGGAGGGAGGGCGAGTTAAAGAATTTCAGGCGTTTGAAAGGCAAGCATACAAGCGTCTAGAGATTTTGGAAGCTGCACCCAACAAAGATGCCCTCATGATGTTGCCCAGCAATCGCTTTGAAGCATTGGGCGGCGACCGTAACGGTCAGTTCAGCATCCGCATCAATAACCAATGGCGTATTTGTTTTGAATGGCCTGAGGAAGAGGAGTCCCTGTTCAATATTGAGATTGTGGATTATCACTGAAGGAGGAATGTTTTATGACACGTCCAGCAATTCACCCTGGCGAAATTTTAGCGGATGAGCTTGATGAACTCGATATGAGTGCGGCGGCGCTGGCTCGGACGCTTCATGTGCCTACCAATCGCGTTACCCAGATTCTGAAGGGGCAACGCGGCATCACGGCGGATACTGCTCTACGGCTGGGGCAGTGGTTTGGTACTGGCCCTGAGCTATGGCTGAATTTGCAAAAAGCTTATGAGCTGCGTTTGGCTGAGCAGCAGGCTGGAGCAGAAATTCAAAAAACAATCAAATGTCGTTTGTTGCCGCAAGAGCCTCAGCCAATGCGCGCTTAGAGGAATAGAGGGTTCTAGAAATATAGATGACATGTGCGTGGTAAGCGATCGCAGCATCAGCCGTGATGTAACCCAATGGCGATCGCCAAGATTGATGATGAGCAAGCTTTAGAGCCTAAAATAACAGCATCAGATGACGGAGCCAGCGATGAGCATCATCATTTCAGACGACGTGCTAGCCAACATTCGTATGACCGAAGGCGAAATCAAACAAGAAATCGCTATTATGCTCTTTCAAAAGGAAAAATTGACTCTAGCCCAAGCCAGTCGTTTTGCTCAAATGCATCGCGTTGCGTTTCAACATCTCCTCGCCAGCCGTCACATGCCAATTCACTATGGTGTAGAAGATCTTAGAACAAGATCTTAAAAACCTGCAAGCGCTGGGTAGACCTTGATTATTGTTAGCGATACATCGCCTATTAATAACCTTGCGGCGATCGCCTTTGTTAGGTGATACGGATCCCTTGAGTCTAAATCTTCGACAAATGGAACTCTTTTGTTGAAGGTTTACACAAAGGCCATCACTCACAGCGTGCTGTACAGATTATAAGACTCGCCCACGAGAGGCTCATGACGATTAATGAATAAAGCAAGCATTACCTAATCCTCCGAATTTGTCTTGCCAACTCTTCAGAAGCATTTTTAGATTGTTTATTCATTTCTTTGATTGCATCTTCTTTTGTTTTTTCAATATTTTTTTTAATCTCGTTCTGTGCCGTCAACAATTGATGGGATACATCTAAAGAGTCTATCGGAGTCCCTATGAGTTTCTTTTCTTGTATAATTCCGATCAATTCAAGAAGTATGTATCCTAAATTAGTTGGTGAGAGATTGTATAGTTCACTAGCTGGATAGATTTTATAGAATGCGTTTACAGAATTGCTCAGTTGATTTGGGCCTAGAAGGCCTAGATTAATTAAATTGCTCTGATAATTTCTAAACATCGCTTTTTGACTCGAATCATCACTTTGAAAATCTTCAAATAGATTTATATTTTTTTGCTTGAATTCGTTTTGCTTGTCATTTGATTCTATTTTATCGTTTGACTCTATGAGTCTTCTTGAGCCGTTCAAACCACAAAAACGAAGAATAACTATTTCTATATCATTTATTTTTGATAAAATCTCTAAAATTCTTTTTGTTCGCAATGATTCAAATTCATTGTCATTTAATCCATTTTTTAACACACAAGCTAAATATTCGAGTCTTTCTTGGCTTGTAGCTCGAATACTTTGAAATAAAACGTCTTCAAACATATCTATGAATTCAGTTGATTTAAATTTTTGTTCTAACTCTTCAGGAGTAATATCAAAAACTTTGGATGCTAGGATATTGAGTAGTTTTTCAATCCTTTCCTGACGGTGATTGGGAATGCTTACATTCATTATTTCAACAGCTAATGGCCCAACGATGGGAACCTGACTAATTATTCCTTTCGTCAATGCTACTGAATAAGTTTTAATTATCTCGCTATTATTTTTCATAGTTTTACAATTTCAAACTTTTCATGGTGTGAGAAGGTGGCTGTCCTATCAATGATAACTGTATAAGAATAGATTACTGGAATTTGATCCGATATTAGAGACAGTGATTCTGATGATTTTCCATTATAAAAATTCAACAAAATGAACTATTTGTCGGAAGTATTGAAATAGTCCCTATGTTGGAAAAGGCTTTGCGAACCGCTGCTAAAGGCGAACTTTCGACAAAATGATAGGCGATAGTAAACATTTGACGGGGCATTAGGTGGAGCAGCAGATCGTGGGGGAGTCGGAATGAGGGCAGCGATCGCGGCGATCAAGGGGATCTGGCATGAGGGAGGCGATCGCTTGCCTTTCAGATTGCAGAGATTTGGTAGCGAAGCTTTGCCTCCAGAGGCCACCAAATTAATGCTAGCCAACTATAGTTAGCAGCTTCAAAATTTGCCGCACCGAATAGCCAAGCTGAGCGCGAGTCAAGCGTTCATCCGCGTCCTCAAGATCCAATCAGTAAAAACATTGCCGTTGCTTTCAACATAGTCATAGGTAAATGTCTCGTTTATAACGATGCTTCTTAACTTAATGTGACTTATAGTCTGCACCAGATCCATAAGCCCATGCGTCTAGCCGTCGCTGCCATTGAAACCGTGATCGCCATGGCAGTTTCTCACTCCAATCTTGTATGAGGGGCTGCATTTGATGTAGTCCACTGTAGGCACCCAATGCCGCAAAATGACCCATCCAGTCCAGCAAAGCACCAGGGCCAACCTGCTGCAAAATCTTGGGAATCATACTTGGAGTCTGGAGCGACACCTGGAGCAACGTGCGATAAAGAGGACTAAACTGCACCACGTCTTGTAAAAAAGGTCGCAACACAGGTTCCCCTAGGGTTTCCATAGATTGAAAGACTACGGAGAGCAAATCATTAATCTGATTTGGGGCAAGAGTTTGATTTGCTCTCACGCTCATCGCACGTTGAAATAGCCAAGTGACGGATAAATTGGGCTGGTAAGGCTGTAGTAAGGCCAAATCATTCACAGAAAGCGCATCGCTTTTAAGGGTGTCTTCCATCCCTTCGCTTAAGCGCCGCAGATGCCGCAGCATTGCGCCAAACCCACCAAAGCTTAGGGGTGATTGGCATCCACTGCTGTCACCTACCGCCAGCAGCCGCGCCCAAGGCAGTACCAACGGGCTTTGTCGATAGCTGGGGAATAGGCCAAACATGGCTCTTTGAACATTTAGCTCGGCAATATCAACGCCCTGGTAGTTGGGTAACGCGTTGAGATATTCTTCAAAAAGCTGTTCTAGGCTGGGCTGTTCTGGTGCAAAATCTGCGTAGGTAAATAGGTAAGTGGTGCGCCCGTCCCGCGCAGGAAAGGCTTCCCAGAAGCATTGATGGCCTTGCTCAATGGGTGCTAAAGACACCATGAGGTCGCCCGTGGTTCCGGCTGGGATGCCCTTGGCGCAAGTTCCTACCACCAAACAAACTGCATCGGGCTGCTGACCTGCGCGTGCTTGAGCCACGATGGGCGAAAAATGACCCATCGCATCTACCATTAGTTTTGCCGTAAGGGTCTGGCCTGCCTGAATGCAAACCCCATCAGGGTGAACCGTCACTGTTTCAAAGGCCGTATGTTCATACAGTGTGCCGCCCTGCTGCAAAAATCGCTGCTTTAGGCACTCCAGCAAATAAGCTGGAGCGACCCCTACATTTAATACATCCTTGACCCAAAATTCTGAGCCGCCGTGGAAGGCGATACGGTTGGGGTTGAATTCACTAGCGATCGCCCCTTCCAATTCCGCTTCCGTCAATAGCTCCAGCTCCACCAAAACCTGAAGCTCATGACGGGAGGTATTCCATTCCTGCGATCTCCCCCGCAGTTCGCCGCGCTCTAGAATTGCCACGCGCCAACCCTTTTGAACCAAGGCTGTACCGAGCAGAATACCTAGGGTACCGCCACAGATGGCAATATCCCAGTCCGTTGCCCCTAACAGGGAAGAATTTTGGAAGACAACTTGAGAGGGTTGAGGGTGCGATCGCCCAAACTTATCCGTTCGCCAATGATGCCAGCGCCGATCTACCGCTTGGAACTGCGGCAGCGGATTACCCGGTATAGTCGAAAGCCAGTCAGCGATTATCGCCATGGTGAGCTTGTTAACTTAATCTTGTTAATCTGAACTTGTCAATCGTCTGAATTGTGTAGCTTTATACCGTTGAAACCTTTGACAAACCTTAATTTGCGGGTCTAGCAAAGAAGTGTTAGATTGGGCACGAATGACAAGAGTCAGTCAGCTTAATCTTAACGAAGAGACATCTGTAGACCTTAATTTTGGCGCAGCTCAGTTAAGAACGGGGGAACCAATTTCTGGGGCTTATCTTTACTCGCATCTACTGCGATTAAGAAGGACATCTCTCAGTCCTAGCCCGTCAGCTAACCTCGTCGGCATTGGGAGAAGACTAGGACGTCAAAGCACTTTTTGACCTCTTTGGTTTTCTTAGCACGTACTGCTCTACATTTCGGTACCCGCTTACAACCACTGGAGATGACCTATGAATATTAAGGCGACCCTAGCGCGGCTGGGGAATACGATGGCGGACAATCGCGCCGCTCGCGATCTTTTGCTGCTGTCTAGCCCTCAGATTATTGCTCCGTCTCAGGTCTTTGATGCCTCAAAAACGATGGAATCTGACACGATCAACATTGTGGTGGGCTATAGCGGCTCTCAAAAAAGCCAAGTGGCGCTTGACCTTACGCTTTTAATTGCCTATCAGACACGATTGGCGACGCGCAAGCAGGTGGTCGTACAGACGGTTTACGTTCTTGAAGGCATTTATCAAACCCAACAGCAGGTCTTTTCTGCAACGGTGGGCGCATCTGTTCGACGCGGTTTAGAAGGCGGGACGGCAACGATTTCAGAACGGAAATCTCGTCGTCACACGGTCAACTGTGTGGATGTGAGAGCCGCCCAGCTTCAGTGCTTTGAAGAGGCTGATCAGGTGCTATGGAATGCACGGACGTTTGCGACGGAGTGGCGAGGTTCTCTTAATACGCATCTTCGGTTTGGCACTCCAGCTGCAGAGCTGAGCAAAGTTGCCCTACAAGAGCAGGCTGACGTGATGATTTTGGGATGCTGTTCTGCGGAGCATCCCCTGATTGAGCAGCTTAGAGACTCGGTGTGCTGCCCTGTGATTGGCATTCCAGCTTCTTTAGATTTGCACAACGCCCATCATTAGAAGTAAACCTAAACCGTTAGCCCAAGGGAGAAAGATTATTTTCGCCAGGGTTAATGGTTCTACTGAAGCTTTGTTGTGCTGTCCACTGAACAGTACCGTCTCTTTCTGTCCAAAAAACTCTGGGGATATTCTTTTCTAGGGTGGCGATCGCCCCTTCAATCCCTTTTCTCTCCGACAAAATCAGGGTGTCTGGATGTAGCTGCTCAACCACTTTAGAAGAGGGCTGTCCCCGCCACCACAGTACCTGAATCGGCGGGAGCTGAACGGTTGTGAGCCAAGCCATAAAGTCTGCTTCGGTGCTGCCGTCTACCAACAGCCATTTTTGAGTGCCAATCTGTAGCGTTAAGGTTGTAGGCTGGGCACGCCAAAGCACCATCTCAATGGCACCCAAGGCTAGACGCTCTTGGGCGTTGACCTCAAGAGATTGCTTCGGTTTAAGTGACGGTGACTCTTGCGCCACTGCCTGAGGGATACAGCGCGTTAGCACCTGAATGGGCATTCTTTGCAAAAGTGATATCCAGCCAGATTGCGCCGTTGGCGTAGCGCCCGTATCCACTGCCCAGTCGATGCGGTTAATGCCTTCCTGCTGTAAAAACGGCACTAAAGACTGGGTGGCATTAAGGCGATCGCCACTATTCACTACCACTGTCCCTTGAGGGTGCTGAATCACCATCATCGGGGTGCGGGTTTGGTCAAAGACCGTAACGGCAAACCGCTGGGTCTGCACCTGCCAAAGTGGAACGATGACCAGCAGAAAACCAATGGCTGCGGCAAAGCGCCAATGTTTCTGGCATTGCGGCACCAGCCAAACCGCCACAATGCAGCCATAGAGCGCCAAAACCTGAAGAAAAGAGATTTTGCCCAGGGCTAGGGAGTTCCCTGGCAGTTGGCTAATGCCCTGCACAATTGCCATCAGAAGCTGAGTGGGCCAATACAGCATCCAGGCGAAACCGCTGCCCAATAAAGGCCAAACTAGCGCAGCCAAACTGCTGATAAAGCCACCAATGGTTAACCCTGACAGCAGCAGCGCAACGCTGACGTTTGCCAATAGGCCATAGAGCGGCAGCACCCCAAAAATATAGAGCTGGAGCGGCAGCGTCCATAGGGTAGCCGCCAAGGGTACGGCAAGCAGAGAGGCTAGGGTGGGCGGCAGCCAGTCTAAGGCTGTGGCAATGGGTGTTGCAGAAACCATTAGCCCTAGAGTTGCCAGAACGCTAAGCTGAAACCCCAAGTCCCAAATCCATAATGGCTTAAAAATCAGCATCAAAACAGCAATCAGCAGCAGGGCAGAGACAGCTCGTACCTTACCCTCTAGCCCTAACGCAGTCAAGCTGGCGAACCCCATTAAAAGTGCCCGCACAATGGAAGGCTCTGCCCCACACAAAAATCCGTATAGCAGGAGTGCGCTAAACCCCAGCAGAACCTGACCGGAGATAGAAAGCCGCGATCTCCCTAACCCCAGCACCACCGACAAAATCAGCGACACCTGAAACCCCGATGCCGCCAGCGCATGGGCTAACCCTGACTGAATAAACGCATCCTTGAGATCGTAGGGAACATCCGCCGCGTCTTTGCCCAGCACTAACGCGCTCAGCAGCGAACCCGTTCGTTCATCCGCGCCGTTTTGGAGCGATCGCACAATTCGGGCGCGAATCGCCCAGCCACCCCAAGTACTTCCTTCACGATCGACTCGAACCGTTACGCCCTTTAGCCCTGAGAATGAACCTTCTCGCGCTAAATAGGTGGCAAAGTCAAAGCCGTGAGGTTGCGTGACTTTCTGTGGCTTATAAAGCGATCCGGTAATCGTGACCGTCTGACTCGGATGCAGGTTTTTGGCTGCTTTGCGAGGTAGGGTGACAAACACATTACCAGAGACAGTCTGGGTAGCGCTGCCCTCTACCGCAGCCTGCTGGGCGGTGAGCCAGATCTGCATGGTTCCCCGTCGGGTGAGGGCTGGGCGACTTTGAATAATGCCCGAAACCTCTGCGGTGGTGCGGGTTTGATTAGACTGCACTAAACGGCTCACATCATTGGGTGCGGGGTAGGGCAGCGAAAGCTGAAGATAGCCAGCCGCTAAAAGACTAATGCCAGTGGCGACGAGCCACCAGCGAGACGTTGGGCTGCGCCACCATGCTTGCGGAATGGGGATATGGTGCCGCCGCGAGAGGTGAAGGAATTGGGGTGATCGCATCCATGCCGCCACCAGCCCAAACCCAGTCAGCAGCAGCGTGCCCCAAGGCAGTGCAGTAAAAAGTAGCCCTAAAATATAGGCACAGCACAAGAGAACAGCCACAGATTTGCTCAACCCAGATGATGTCAGCATTCATCCTCGGAAACAAAAAGGTTCAAAAAACCGACACTCCATGAAACAACTTCATTATTTAGGGTTTTGTGTCACGGCGCGATTAATCACTATTTTGTTCAAATCAACCAAAAGAAAGAGTTGACCTGAGGGAAGATGAACTAGCATTGCGTTGTAAACTTTTGTGTTTTTATTCCAAAAAATTTCGCTCATCTAAGGGTTGTTCTCATGCAGCGGTTTATTCATAAGCTTGATCTGGCAAAAGCAGCCCTCGGAAGACCATTGATTATATTGAGCATTTTTGCTGCGTCTCTTATGGGATGCAGCTCTATTCCTAAAGATGAAGCCGACGCTCAAACTCGTCGAGGCCAAGGCGATCAGAACAATCAACCCGCTTCTGTAGATGTGGCGGTTGCGCGTGCTGCTCCTTCACAAAGCGGTCTTGAGTATGTGGGCACCACCCAGCCCTACCGTCAGATTTCTCTGCGCACGCAGGTAGAAGGTCAGCTTTTAAGTTTACGGGCTGACGTCGGTGATCCTGTCACCGAGGGGCAGGTACTGGCGCAAATTGACGATAAGGTGCTGACCACAGCAGTGATTGAGGCAACGGCAGAGGTTGCAGCGTTAGAGTCTGAGGTGGCTCAGGCGCGCGCTCAGGTGAGTGATGCCCTGCGGCAGGTGGAGTCTGCGCGGCTCCAGCTTCAACAGGCGCAGGCGGATGCGGCACGATTTGAAAAGCTATATCGAGCAGGGGCGATCGCCCAACAGCAGGCAGAGCAGGCGCGTACCGCAGCAGGGACGGCACAGCAGGCATTCCGCTCAGCTCAAGAAGTCGTTCGCACTCGTCAACAGGCGGTGAGTGCAGCCCAGCGCCGCGTGGGGGCACAGCAGGCCGTCAGTGCCCGTGAACGGGAGCGCCAATCTTACACAACCCTTACTGCTCCTGTAACGGGCGTTGTTTTAGAACGCGTCTCAGAGCCTGGAAATTTGGCACAGGCGGGGAGTGAGGTTTTAAAGCTAGGTGACTTTAGCCAAGTGAAAGTATCGGTTCAGGTTTCAGAACTGGAGTTAAGCAAGATTAGAGTGGGGCAACCCGTTGGGGTCAAGCTGGATGCCTTTTCAAGGGAAGCCTTTCGCGGTCAGGTAAGCCGAATTTCACCCGTTGCCGATGCGACGGCAAGGCTGGTGCCCATTGAGGTCACAATGCCGAATGTCGGTGCCCGTATTGGGAGTGGGCTGCTGGCACGGGTTAGTTTTGGAGGGCAGGCCGCTAATGCTATTCGAGTGCCGGAAACAGCCTTTCAGACCAATCGTAAGCGCGGTGAGCGGCGGGGCGGCGGCAATGCTCCTAATGGTGAACAGCAGCCTCGCAAAGCCGGAACCCTCTATGTGATTCAGGGTTCTGGTCAGCAGGCCAAAGCTACAGCCCGCAATGTAACCTTGGGTCAGCGTCAGGATGGACTGGTCACAGTGGTGGCGGGGTTAAGTGAAGGTGATCGCATTGTCATCCGCAGCAGTAAACCTCTTAAAGATGGCGATGCAGTTAAACTCAGCATTTTGTCAGAGCCTTCAACCCCCGCACAACGCACCAAGCGATAGTTCCCCCACCCACTCTGTGACTTATGACGCAAAACACTAGACCGAAAGGCTTCAGCTTCAGCTCTATTGCCATTCGTCGCCACATTGGGACGCTCATGCTGACATTGAGCGTGATTGTGATTGGGATCTTTTTTATCTCATCGCTTCAGGTGGATTTGCTGCCGTCTATCACCTATCCGCGCATTGGGGTACGGGTTAATGCACCTGGTATTTCCCCCGATGTGGCAGTCGATGAGGTGACAAAGCCCCTAGAAGAAGCGCTTTCTGCCACAGAAGGGGTCGTGCAGGTATTCTCCCAAACGCGGGAAGGACAGGTCAGTCTAGATCTGTTTTTTGTGCCAGGAGGCAATATTGACCAGGCCCTCAATGATGCCACGGCAACCTTTAACCGTGCTAGAGGGCAGCTCCCCGACACCATTGAAGAACCTCGCCTGTTTAAGGTAGACCCCTCCCAACTGCCCGTCTATGAGTTTGCCCTCACCTCACCCTCACTTCAAATTTCGGCGCTGCGCGTGTTTGCGGAAGAAGAACTGGCTCGTGAACTAGGGGTTGTGTCTGGCGTTGCCGCCGTAGACGTATCGGGTGGTGTGGATGAAGAGGTACGGGTACTGGTTGATTTAGATCGGATCCAGGCGCAGGGCGTTGGACTCAATGCGGTTTTAGATGAACTTGATGCGACCAATCAGGACGTCTCTGGTGGACGTATTCTCGGACAAAATTCTGAGCCATTGACAAGAGCGATCGGTCGCTTTCAAAGTGCTGCCGAAATCGAAAATCTCTCTTTTCAAGTCGCAAATAGCAGCAGCTCATCTGCGGCAGCGGGTAGTCCATCAACAAGCGGGAGCGCTTTATCTACTAATAGCAGCGCTCTCGCGCCTGCCCGACGGGTCTACCTCAGAGACTTTGCACAGGTGATTGATGGAACCCAGCAGCAGCGAGTATTTGTAGATCTCAATGGACAGCCTGCGGTCAAACTGAGTGTGCAAAAGCAGCAGGATGCCAATACGATTGCCGTGGTGAATGCGGTCAAAAAACGGGTTGAAGAACTGCGTCAGGCTGGAACATTGCCTCAAGATATGACGCTGATTTCGACGCTAGATGAATCTATTTTTATTCAAGAATCTCTCAATAGTGTGATTGAGGCGGCGCTGTCGGGAGCGGCACTGGCGGCGCTATCGGTGCTTTTATTCTTAGGGTCCATCCGTCAGACGTTAATTATTACCCTAACGATTCCACTATGTACCTTGGCCGCGGCGATCGCCATGAAGCTGTGCGGCTTTTCTCTCAACGTGTTTAGTTTGGGCGGGCTGGCGATCAGCGTAGGGCAGGCCGTAGATACTTCAGTCGTGATTCTTGAAAACATTACGAAGAAAGTTGCGCTCAACAAAGCCATTGCTGCTAACCCTGACCATAGTGAAGATGTGGTGAAAGACGCAATTACCCTGGTTGAAGACAGTAGCCGAGAAGTAGAGTCGTCGCTCGTGGCAGCAACAGCGGCAAACCTTGTTTCTGTGCTGCCCTTTGTCTTAATTGGCGGATTTATCTCTCTTCTTTTTAACGAACTCATTCTGACCATTTGCTTTGCGGTCGCCGCATCCTTGGTTGTTGCAGTGACGGTTGTGCCGATGCTGTCATCACGGCTTTTAACCATAGAGTGGTCGAGCCGGATTGATCAGTTTTGGCCTCTACGAACCTTTAACGAACGGTTTGAGGCCGCAACCCAAAGCTATGCCAGCACCTTAAGACAAGTCCTACGCTTTCGGGTTCTAACCGCAGTCGTTGCCGTACTGTTTTTGGGGGGCAGCAGCTTTTTAATGGTGGGTCAAATCCCTCAAGAAATTTTGCCGCGTATTAGTACAGGTCAGGCCAACTTAAATGCCCAGTTCCCACCAGGCACCCCCCTTGCAACGAGCCGAAAGGTGATGGAGGCCACCAATAAGCTGCTTATGGATCAGCCTGAAACGGAGTACGTTTTTACCACCGTTGGCGGCTCGTTGTTTGGCAACAGCACCAGCGAAAACGCACTGCGTAGCTCTAGTACCATCACGCTCAAGGCTGGTACTAATGTCGAAGCATTTGCCGAAAGAATGAAAAAAGCATTTCTGAAGCTCAATCTCGTCGATATTCGCCTACGGATTAGCCCTGGTCAGGTACGCGGACTCATCTTAAATAATTCCCCTGTGCGCGGCGCTGAGGTAGATGTCATTCTTCAGGGTGCTGACAGTGGTGTCTTAGAAGAAGCGGGGCGAGACGTTTTACAGGCGCTAGAAGAACGGGCAACCTTGACGAGTTTTAGACCCGATGCCGATGCTCGACAGCCAGAAATCCAGATCCGTCCAGACCGCGAACGCATTGCAGCACTCAACTTAAATACGCGCACCATTGGCGAAACCTTAGAAACTGCCATTCAAGGTACGGTTGCGACGCAGCTTCAGCGCGGAAATCGCCTGGTGGATGTGCGCGTAGAACTGGATGAAGCCTCCATTGCCCGACCGTCTCAGCTAGAGCGTTTGCCCCTATTTGTACAAAGCAATCGCCAAGTTCGATTAGGAGAAGTGGCGACTATCAGTACAGGCCAAGCCCCTGGTCAAATTCAGCGAATTAACCAGCGACAGGTGTTTTTAATTGCAGGCAACCTCAATGAAGGCGCAAACTTAGGCAATGCACTCACTCAAGTCAATAACATCGTCAGCAGCTTAAATTTACCCGAAGGCGTTAGCTTGCTCCCCAGCGCTGCTGCAGACAGCAATCGTCAGCTTCAGGGAACGCTCCCTATCCTGGGCGGTTTGGCAGCTTTTCTGGTCTTTGTGGTGATGGCGGTGCAGTATAACTCCCTGATCGATCCACTGGTCATTATGTTTACCGTTCCGCTGGCTTTGGCGGGGGGACTGTTTGGGCTTTACATTACCCAAACGGCGATCGGGGCAACGGTGATTGTGGGGGCGGTTTTACTGGTGGGGATTGTCGTGAACAACGCCATTATTATGATTGAGCTAGCAAACGAAATCAGAGAAGAGGAAGGCTGTAGCCGCTATATTGCCATTATGAAGGCTGCGCCCCAGCGTCTACGCCCCATTCTGATGACCACGGTTACGACGGTACTAGGGCTGTTTCCGTTGGCGCTGGGTATGGGTCAAGGGGGAGAATTTTTGCAGCCCCTGGGCGTGGTTGTATTTTACGGGCTATCGCTGGCAACCATGCTAACCCTGTTTATCATCCCCTGTTTTTATATAATTGTTCATGATTTGTTTAATTGGCCGTTAGGTCGTGAACGAACCAGGCATGTAAATACGACTTATAACCCTGCCCCTGTAAGTGTCGAACATCAAAAAGATTTTAATGCTCAAAGCAATAATGAATAGGAGCCATAAATGAGTATCAGTAATGCCTCAAGTTGATGCCAGACAGTTCGCTCCTGCCACTCAGCGCAACCGTGAACCGATTCTTCGGGTGCTGCAACAGGTGCTACCTCCAGAAGGGCTTGTGTTAGAAATTGCCAGCGGCACCGGAGAACATGCCGTATTTCTTGCGCCGCAGCTTTTCCCCCGTTACTGGCTCCCCAGTGATGCTGATACCGCAGCTTTGGCAAGTATTTCGGCTTGGCAACAGTATGTCCCCGCCGAGCGGCTGCTACCTCCCGTCAGATTGGATATGAGCCAACCCAATTGGCTCGGTGTGGCAAAGACGGCGATCGCTGCGCACCCAGAGTCCGCCACACACACTCTAGAAGACGTATCTATCACCGCGATCGCCAATATCAATATGATTCACATTTCGCCTTGGTCTGCCACTTTGGGCTTAATGCAAGGCGCTGAAGCACTGTTGCCCATTGGGGGGATTCTGTATCTGTATGGGCCGTACAGACAAAAGGATGTGCCGACCGCGCTTAGTAACGAAGCGTTTGACGCAAGCCTGCGATCGCGCAATCCAGCCTGGGGGCTTCGCCACTTAGAAGATGTTGTAGCGGTTGCGGCACAGCATAACCTTCACTTAAGTAACATTATTGAAATGCCTTCAAATAACCTTTCTGTCGTGTTTGAACGAAAAACATAGGGGCGATTGACTTACGTTTGTCAACCACAGGCAAGAAATTGTTCGGTATTCTATAGAGAAGAAGTGGTGCTGAGCATGAGCCTGTGGATTTTGATGAGCTAATTTTCTTGATTGATGCTGCTGTTTACGAAAGTATGCAAAGGCATCTGAGAGACACAGAAGTTCTGGTGTTTCGGGGTTCCTGGCAGGGTCAGGGCTATGAAGAAATTGCAGAAGCACATCACTATACGGCTCAGTATCTACGTCAAGACGTAGGGCCTAAGCTATGGAAATTGCTGTCTCAAGTGATGGGGGAAAAGGTCAGCAAAACCAGTTTTAGGGCGGCGCTAGAACGCTATGGTCGAAAACATTTAGAGCCAAAAACCTTAACCAAAGAAAAAACGTTTTGGGCTGAGTCAGAACCCGATCCTGTCGCAAAACAGCTTGAGAATTCAGGTTTAGGCAAAGCTGCGTCTACCACCCAAGCTGATTGGGGAGATGTCATTGATAGCTCTGTGTTTTATGGGCGCACTGAAGAACTTCAAACCCTAGAGCAGTGGGTTGTGGGCGATCGCTGTCGTCTAGTCTCGCTGTTAGGCATGGGCGGCATTGGTAAAACGACGCTCTCGGTGAAGCTCTCGGCACAGCTTCAGGAGCAGTTTGAATTTGTCTTTTGGCGATCGCTACGGAATGTGCCAGCCTTTGAAGATCTGCTGGCTTCTCTGATTCATTTTTTGTCGCTACAGCAAGAATCTGCGCTGCCCGATAGCCCCGATGCTCAGTTGGCGCGTCTGCTGCACTATCTGCGACAGCATCGGTGTTTAGTGGTACTAGACAACTGGGAATCTGTTTTAATGAGCGGTACTTCGGGAGCCTACAGTGCGGGCTACGAAGGCTATGGTCAGCTTTTGCGCTGCATTGCCGAAAGCCAGCACCAAAGCTGCGTCCTCATCACCAGTCGAGAGAAGCCGAAGGGACTTGCCCAACGCGAAGGTAGGACATTACCCGTGCGATCGCTCTCCCTTGAAGGTCTTGACCATATCGAAGCACAGGCGCTATTTGCCGATAAAGGCTTAGTGGATATTGCCCCAGAAGCCTTAACCGAAATCTTGCAGCACTATGCAGGCAACCCCTTGGCGCTTAAGATTATTGCGTCTGCGGTGCATGACCTGTTGGATGGCAATGTCGCCAACGCTATTCCATACATGCGGCGGGGCGTGCTTCAGTTTGACGATATCAATGACCTACTGGCGCGGCACTTTAATCGACTTTCGGCAGCAGAGCGGCAGGTAATTTATTGGTTAGCGGTCAGTCGTGAGCCTGTCTTGATCGCTGATTTAGAGTTAGATATTGTGCAGGACAGCCTGCTCATGCCTGAAGTGATTCGTTCTTTGCGGCATCGCAGCTTAATTGTGCAGCACGGTCGGCTGTTTTCTCTAGAGCCAGTGGTGATGGAGTACGTCACAAATCGCTTAGTGATGGGCGTGAGTGACGAAATCTTGAGCCAGCAGCAGGCGCTGCTCAAAACCTATGCGCTCATTAAGGCACAGGCCAAAGACTATGTGAGACAGGCGCAAATTCAGTTTGTGCTGCGGCCTGTGCTGGCGCGGCTGCAAGATGTTTTAGAGAGCAAACCTCGTATTGAGCAGTGTCTAAAAGACCTTTTGGCAAAAACCAGAGCAGATGCGCCGCTGCAAGCGGGCTATGTGGGGGGCAATCTCCTTAATCTGCTGCGGGAGCTGGGAGCGAACTTTAGCGGTCTAGACTGCTCTTATCTGGCAATTTGGCAGGCATACCTGGTGGATGCCAATCTCTCCCACGTCAACTTTGCCCATGCCGATTTGTCTCGGTCTTCGTTTACAGCGGTCTTAAGCGCGACGCTTTCTGTGGCCTTTAGCCCCGACGGAAAGCGCTTTGCCATGGGCAGCGCGGACGATAAGGTGCGCGTTTGGCAGGTAGAGGGCTATAAAGAGGTGTTGACCTGTGAAGGGCACAGCAACTGGGTTTGCGCCGTAGCCTTTAGCCCCGACGGTCAAACCCTTGCCAGCGGCAGTTTTGATAAAACTGTGAAGCTCTGGAATTTGGCAACAGGGCAGTGCCTCAAAACCCTTTCTGGTCATGAGGGGTGGGTGTGGGCGATCGCCTTTAGCCCTGACGGGGCAACCCTTGTGAGCGGTGCCGATGACCATAGGGTAAAGGTGTGGGATATTGCCAGCAGCCAGTGTCTCACTACCCTCAAAGGCCACGAAAGTACGGTGTGGTCTTTGGCCTACAGCCCCGATGGCAAAACCATTGCCAGCAGCTCCGCCGATAAAACCATTCGGCTGTGGAGCCTTGCGACAGGCACCGCCATAGAACTGCTGCAAGGGCGCATTAATCGCGTGCGTTCCCTTGCCTTTAGCCCTGACGGCGCATTTTTAGCAACGGGTGGCATTGACTGCACCGTAGATATTTGGCAGGTAGAGACAGGGGAATGTCTGCGATCGCTCAAAGGCCACCTTCAGCCCGTCGTCTGCGTTGCGTTTGCCCCTGCTCTTGCGAATGAAGACGCTAGCGAAGCGGCTTTACCCCTTTTAGCAACAGGGAGCCAAGACTGCACCATTCGCCTGTGGAATATTACCTCTGGTCAATGTGTCAAAACCCTCAAAGGCCACCCCAATGGGGTGTGGTCTGTGGCCTTTCACCCCAGCGGAACTCTATTGGTGAGCGGTAGCAACGACAGCACCGTGAAGCTCTGGAACCCTCAAACCGGACAGTCTCTGCGAACCTTAAAGGGCTACAGCACAGGCATTAAATCTCTCGCCTTTAGCCCCGATGGGCAATGTCTCATCAGCAGTGGCGATAACAAAAAAATCAACCAGTGGTCTTTAAGCTCTGGCGAATGTCTGCGATCGGTAGAAGCCCATTCGAGCTGGATTTGGAGCGTTGTGTTTAGCCCCAATCAGCAGCTTTTAGCCAGCAGCAGCAACGACAACACCATTAAACTTTGGCAAACCTCTACCTGGAAACCGATTAAAACCCTTCAAGGCCACCTCAGTCTTGTGTTTGCAGTAGACTTTAGCCCCGATGGACGCACCCTTGCCAGTGCCAGCGACGATACCACCGTGCGGCTATGGGATGTCCAATCAGGGGAATGCCTCGGCATTTTGCCCCAGGGTGGACGGGTGTGGACTGTCACCTTTAGCCCCGATGGCAAAACCCTCGCCTGTGGACATGGAGAACGCCTCGTCAGCCTATGGGATGTCGCCTCTAGCACCTGTCTGCGTGTGTTGACAGGGCACACCAGCCTAATTTTTAGCGCCAGCTTTAGCCCAGACGGAACCCTATTGGTGAGCGGCAGCGATGATAAAACAATTCGGCTTTGGGATGTTGCGTCTGGTGACTGTCTGAAAACCCTAGAAGGGCATTCGGGTTCGGTGTGGTCTGTGGTGTTTAGCCCCAAGGGAGATGCGATCGCCAGCGGTAGTAATGACGCAATCGTTAGGCTTTGGTCTATCCCAGATGGCAACTGCACCCAAACCCTTACAGGTCATGAGCGAGAGGTTTGGTCGGTAGCGTTTCATCCGCAGACGCTAGAACTGTTTAGTGCCGCCCAAGAAGGAACCATTAAGCGTTGGAATGTTGCCACTGGGCAATGTGTTCAAACTTTTCAAGAAGACAGACCCTACGACCAAATGAATATTGAGGGCGTAACGGGGCTGACAGACGCGCAAAAGTCTTCTTTGGTGACGTTAGGGGCGATAGCTGCGCACCAAGAGTCCGCCTGGGATGGCTTCAGCGCTGAGCCGGAACCGATACTGCCGCCAGAAAGTTTAGTGCTGAAAGGCTAGGCAAGAAAAAATAGGCTCCGCCTTTGAGGGTGACAAAGTTAGGCAGGCTAAGGCTTCGGCTGAGGGGCACTTGAGGAATCACCATTGTGCGCGGTAAGTTGTCAGGGTTATAGCCTACTAGCGGGTCACGCTCATCGTACAGGCCATTAAAGGTGGGGGCGTTCACCCAGCTTTGCTGCACAAACTCAAACTGTCGCCGGATATTGGCATTGATGCAAAAAAACAGCAGTCCTCTAGCCTGTCCATCATCTTCTGTAATGCCTTGGGGGAGCGGGTCGCCATAGACAGCGCCTCGGCGCAATAGCCGTCGCCGCCGTGAACTTTTGATTGATTCGTCGGCATCTTGCCCTAAAGAATCTCGTGGATTGGTGCGGCGAATGTGGCTACTAAACGGGCAGCGGAAGCCTTGGGGGTCTTCGGTGCGGTAAGTGAAGTCGTTATGGTTTGCTAAGAAGTCGTTATTGGGGAGGCGATCGCCCAAAGGATCTGCCTCTGGTGCCTGCACCAACGGGGCACCGGAAGGCCACCGCCCCACCACCTTAGACATCATAAGGGTGCGTTCTTCAGGAGTGCTGAATGATTCCTGAAAATATCGCCGGAAGCCTGCCACATCTTGGGCGATTTTGCGAAAGACAAAGTAGCTGCCGTTGCGTCCAAAGTCTTTAAGCGCCGTTTCGGGCAGCAGCGGTAGGACGTGGGTATGATCTTGAGAGGTGGGAACGGTTGGGGTAGAAGGATAGTTGCCATCCTCATTGAGATAGCCCAAGATAAATTCTCCGGCTTTGGTGAGGTCTTGGGCGCTACTGTTTTTCGCCTTACTCTCTTGGGGGCTACCCTCAATAATTGGCTGAGAAATACTGTCATAGAAGCCAAAATGCTCTTTGCTGTCTGCTGGGATATACCCTGTCTCAACCGTGAGAAGCTTTAGGCCATTGGGTTCTAGCTGCCTCTCATATTCGGTGTAAAGTGCATCTAGGGCTTCTGCACCTGCCTGCAAAATGAGCAGAAGATCAACCGCTTCTGAGTTGGGATGATAGGGTTTTCCCCAATATTGGGGGGCGTTAATACCCAGATCGCCAAGCTGCTCTGACTTCTTGGGTGTGGTCATGCCTTCGACAAATTCTTTCGGGAAACTTTGCAGTAAATCGTCTGAGGCGTTCAGCTTTTGCAGCCCTGCATAGGTTAGCGCTAAATTCACGGCAACAAGAGGCTTTGCATCCCGCTGAGCGCTGGTGATGCGGTGGTTTTTAAGGAGCGATCGCAGCCAGTCTTTGGCCTTCTCTGCATTCTCAATCTGTACAAACAGATACTTGGAATGAGACAAGTGACCATAGCCGCTCACAATAATGCCCTGAATCTCTTTTAGCTCAAGGGAAGTCTCGACCTGTGGTTCCTCGCTCGGTTCTGCACTCAGCATGGAAAACTCCTCTACACTGCATCACAATCACGACTGAACTTACTCACCCATCAATTTAATTAGACGCATCAACAGCGGATCTTGTGCAGTAGAGAGAAGGCTATAGGCACCGCTGAGGTAGTCTTTAAGATCTCTGATGGCCTTGGCTAAATTGCGATCGCACACAATATTTTGCACCGTTAGTTCTGGATAGGCGCAGTAATACACCTGCGCCGGAAACTGACGAGGCCGCTGGTGCTGCTTAAACATCTCAATATCTTGACAGCCCTTACTCGGAAAGCCTTCTAAATTCCCCCACAGCAGATTCATGGGGATGAGGGTTTTGTAAACAAAATCATCCAGATAGCTGTCCCAACTGCCCCGATAGTTGCTTTCAAAAATGAGGTAAGACGTGCGGCTATTGTTGAGGATGCCTTTATCGACAATCACCCATCGCGCAAAGTGAATAGTAGAAATGCCCACCAGCGTACCCCGTGAGGTTTTCGCTACCTGATTGATCAGCCACAGCGTTGTCTTAAGCATGAACTTATGAAACTCAGACTTAATAGGTGACAGCGTAGTGAGCTGATTGGGCAAAATGCCATTGGCAACCAACTGGTCTTCAATCTGATCGCAGGTCTGCATTCGAGCCAATTGGTTGGGCAAGGGCTTAAATCGATCGCCTGGGTTATTGCGCTGCGGGAAAATGCCCACCCAAGACTGTAGCCCCAGCGAAAGGGTGCGAGACAGCCCCACAAGGGGAAGCAGCCCTAGAGGAAAGGGCGAGTCCGGCGGTCTTGCTGGGGTGAGGGCAGAGAGTTCTGTCAGCGGGGCTTCGAGATCGGCGGCGCGGGCTTGGGCAAGCTGATCAATTCGCTGACGCAGCGTTTTAGCGGCCAAAATTTCTTGAGCCGTTGTGTCTCGACAGCCGACATAAAAGGCTTGGGTGTTGAGCGCATACTTCAAAACAAACCGCGTAAAGGTTTCAGCATCTAGGGCATCGCCAGGGTTAAAGCCTTCGCAGTGCATCCAGATGGCTTCCATCTCAGCGCCCATAGTTTCCACTAGCTCTTGGAGATACGCTGTAGCAGAACCGTCGTGGTTGCTGACAAACAGCAGATGGGGCGCAACATTTTGCTCAGGATCATCCAAAATCACCCAGCGGGCAAAGTGGGTGGAGGGCGATTTTATAAAGAACGTGTTGGTACGATCTTTAATCTGCTCGGCAACTTGCGCTAGCTCAAGCTTAAGTGCATCGAAAGTGTCGGGACGCAAGGGGAAAATTGCAGTGAGGGGGGACTGTCCGATGGGCGATTGCCTAGGCAATTCTTGCGGTGGCTTAGGTGAAGACAAACCTGCTTTCTGGTTTAGGTTATTACGGCGCTGAGCCGCCTGCTGATAAACCAAACGGCGAATGGTATTAATGCTGCCTAAGGGTTCATGCTCTGGTAAACAGAGCCAGGGCGTAAACGAAAAATCTTCGCCAAAGGCTGGTTCTGCCGCTGTGTAAAACTGCTGGGGCGGAATTTCAATCGTGGCAACTTTGTATTCTGGAGCATCCTTCCATTCTGTGGTGGGGTCATCGAGGTCGGCTGGGGTAGGGTTTGGTTTAACCTGAATATAAAAATCAAACCGAGCAGGTTTTTGCTGATGGGTGAGATGCTCTACCAAGGCATCTCGTAAATAGTTGGGCGTGTGGCGCTTGGGCTTAGAAGCCTGGTTGATCACGCTGGGTCTGACAAAATACTTCATGGCCTGCTCGGAATTACCAAGGCGATAAGTGGTTGTACTCCAGTAAGACTGATCGAGAGGGCTAGAGAGTTTAGACCGCTTTTTCTGAATTTTGGCGCTGACCAGAATCCAAATTTCGCGCAAGCGCCATTGACTAGGAAAAAAGCTAGGGAACAAAAATGCAAGTAGCCGACCTAAAATCTTCAGGAACAGCACCCATTTATTTTTAGAGGGTGGCTCGGTTACAGACGGATCTTTGAGGGCTGCTGCTAAATCTAAAATCTGAAAAAGTTCTAGGTAGGGCTGCACTCCTTTCATGAAAAAGCGCGGCACGTCAATGAAAACAAAGTCTTGGGTGGTTGTCTGGTTCTCTGGCTCTTGCTGATTGCGATCGCCGCCTTCCACCATGACTTTGACTGCCATTCCGTGGATATCGCCCTTAGAATCATCGGTGTCTTTAAGGTTAGAAAACCGAACCCAGGCAGAAAAGGTTTGGGGCTGATGCCATAACCCAACGCGGCAGGCTTGGGGCAATTTTTCCCATAGGTGGGGTTCTATACAAAAGTAGGCTTTTACACAACCATGCTGTTTCGGGTGCTGATCGCGTTGTCTGGGGCTATTCTGCTGTCGATCAATGTGGCGAGTAATAAGGTGGGCGATCTCCTCAATCGTCTCTGCATCTGAGATAGTCATTTCCATCCCCTCAGTTTATTATGATGGACGTGCTGAATATTATGATGTTAATTACAGTTGTTAGTGTATATCGTGCCAGAAAAATTTATCTATGAATAAAAAATAATAAAGTTTATTGCTATGGATAGCTTGGCTTTTTACAGCACAATATTGAGACCCAGTAAATCTAAAGCTGCTGGTTTTTCGCAATATTTTGCATAAGTTAACTTATACTTCTTGAGCCTTTGCCCAAAAGTTTTCTGATTTTGACCTCCCACTAATTTCAATCCTGCTAATGAAAGAGCGCTTGCGGTGCAATAACCTCAACGGTTCAAGACGCTATCCTGCGCCAGTCTATCTACGGTATTCAGCGAAGCGAAGCAAAACGTTATCATCATCTTTAATCCTGCATCAGCAGACGGTGATGCGATGATGACATTAGAGACGCCTTTTTGAGCAGCCCGCCGGTGAGTTACGAACCCCTTCACCATAAGTACCGTCCCCAAACCTTTGCAGATTTGGTGGGACAGGATGCCATTACTACCACCCTCAGCAACGCCATGCGCCTGCGCCGGATTGCGCCTGCCTACCTCCTTACAGGGCCACGGGGCACGGGTAAAACGTCTAGCGCTCGAATTTTAGCAAAATCTCTTAACTGCATCAGCACGGATGTCCCTACGCCAGAACCCTGTGGGGTTTGTGAGGTTTGTCAGTCCATCACTAGGGGCAACGCCCTAGACGTTATTGAAATTGACGCCGCCAGCAATACGGGGGTAGACAACATTCGGGAGCTGATTGAGCGTGCCCAGTTTGCCCCCGTCCAGTGCCGCTACAAAATTTACTGCTTAGATGAAGTTCACATGCTCAGCACGGCAGCCTTTAATGCGCTGCTCAAAACCCTAGAAGAGCCGCCCGACCGCGTGGTGTTTATTCTGGCGACCACCGACCCACAGCGGGTGCTGCCCACCATTATTTCGCGCTGTCAGCGGTTTGACTTTCGCCGGATTCCGCTCCAGCCAATGGTGGATCACTTAATCTACATTGCCCAGCAAGAAAACATTGCGATCGCCCCCACCGCCGTAGAACTCGTTGCCCAAATTTCTCAAGGTGGCCTGCGAGATGCCGAAAGTCTGCTCGATCAGCTCAGCCTGCTAGCAGGGGAAATTACCATTGATCGCGTTTGGGACTTGGTGGGTTCAGTGCCAGAACAGGATCTGTTGGCACTGGCAGAGGCGATCGCCACCGCCAACCCAGAAACGATCCTTGACCGGACGCGGCATCTACTGGATCGGGGTCGAGAACCCTTGACCGTTCTGCAAAATCTGACGGGATTTTATCGAGATTTACTCATTGCCAAAACCGCGCCCAAACGCCGAGACTTAGTAGCGCTCACAGAAGCTACCTGGGATGCACTCTGTCGGTTTGCCCAGGCCGTTGACCTCAACACAATTTTGGCTGGGCAGCAGCATCTGCGCACCTGCGAAATTCAGATTAAAAACACCACTCAGCCACGCCTTTGGCTAGAAGTCACCTTACTGGGGCTAATTCCCTTTACTGCACCTCAGGTTACAGCACCAAACTTTGCACCTCCATCGGGGTTTCAGCCTGTGGCGGCAATACTGCCGCAGATGCCCCCAGCAAATGTGATGCCGCCAGCATTTCCGGTCAATGGTGCGCCGCCTACGGCTGCGGTGGGTGTCAGTTCTGTAAGGGAGGCGATCGCCGCCCCACCTGCCACAACAAATAATGACGAGTTTTGGCCGAGTGATATTGCTGTTTCTGAAATGCCTGCACCCATTGCACCACCACAGCCGACTAGCACACTACCGGAGGCTGCCCCAAAAGTGGCTGCTTCAACACCTGCCGCTTATGCGACGCCAACGCCGCCGCCACCTGTAGAGGCATCCGAACTCAATTTAGATCAGCTCTGGCATCAGCTACTAGAGCATCTCCATCGACCGTCTCGGGCGCTCTTGAGTCAGCACGGTCAGCTCATTGCCTTTCGGGGGCGAGAGGCACAAATTGGGATTCGCAATGGCTCTTTAGCCCGCGTGCTGCACAGCAAGATACCGGATGTTGAGGCTGCTTTCTTGAAGGTGTTTAACCGCAAGGTCGGGGTAAGCATCCAAATCATGACGGAAGCGGAGCCGCCTGCCGCTGCTCCCGTCAATCATGTGCCTGCCCCTACTCCCCCTCCCTCACAGTATTTTCCAGAGCCAGTGAATCCTCCGCGACAGGCGGTCGCGCAAGCTGTTTCGGTTGCACCTCCTCGACCTGCCCCTGAGCCGCCGCCACCTCGAGCCGTTACGACTCAGCCCCCGACCGTCGAAGCGCCTTCAGCAACAGCTTCACCTGTGTGGGAAACCTTTGATGCCTTAACCCATGCCACCAAAGATTTTGCCCAGTTTTTTAATGGGGCGATCGTAAATTTAGAGGGAACGCCGGAGGTTGAGATTTCTGTACCTCTAGCGCTGGAAGAAAAAATTGATGGCGTTGAGTGGGATGAACCCTAAATCTTAGGAGAACAGTATGTCTACTCCCACGCTCACCTTAATCTGGCTTAAAGAGCGCTCAGCTTTAGGGAACCTGCCCGATGCTGCTTTAGAGGCGATGCTTCCTCAATTTCAGTATCAAGAATTTTTCGCTAACCGACGACTGGTTTTAGAAGACACTCTTCCCGATGGGCTATACATTCTGGGGCGAGGGCACTTAGAGCGCTATCGTACCAACCCGAGCGGCCCCGCTTGGGCGAGTAGTTTGCTGCCAGGTGCTGTACTGCACCTCACCGAACTATTGCTAGAGCAGCCTACCCAAGAAACCGTGGTAGCGCTCACAGACTGTCAGTTTTGGTTTATGCCCAAGGCAGAGTTTGGGGCGATCGCCCACCAGTTCCCAGAACTCGTCCAAACCGTCTCACGGAAGTTAGCCGTTGACTTAGCGCAGGTCAAATCTGAGCTGGCCTTTGAGCAAGAGCGCCAAGCCGTCCTACGCCCCTATCAGGTGCCTAAAGCCAAGCGGGGCATTGTGGGCACCAGTCGCTATGCCGTTCGTCTGCGTCAGCAAATCAAAGATGCCGCCCGCGATCGCAAACCCGCCCTGATTTTAGGAGAGCCAGGACTCGAAAAAGACAACGCTGCCGCCCTCATTCACTTTGGCTCCCCCTGGCGGCGCGAACCCATGATTAAAGTCAACTGCGCCATCTTGCAAGCCAGCGGCGCGGATCTGTTTGGGCGTGTGGGCGGAAAGCCTGGGATTTTAGAAGCATTAGGAGAAGGAACCCTCGTCTTTAACAACCTTCAGGACTTAGCGCCAGATTTAATTCCCAAGCTGAAAGTGCTGCTAGAGACTTCAACCTACACCCCCATCCAGCGCGACCCTAACAGCACTGCCTTGCCCAAAGCCAGCAGCGCCCGCATTATTATCGTGACAGAGAAAACCTTTCCCGAGGTGGAGCGCCTGATTGCCCACATCATCAAGGTGCCGCCGCTGCGAGTACGAAAAACAGACGTTAAAGCCCAGGTCGATTATTACCTGTCCCTGATTGCTCAAGCTAAAAGTGTTCCCAAGCGAGACATCACTCCCGAAGCTTTGCGGCGGCTTCAGGCTTACAGCTACCCTGGTAACTTAGCAGAGCTGCAAAGTTTGGTAGATCGGGCGATCGCCCAGTCCCCTGGCACCGATGACCTGACCGATGAAGTCTTTTGGCCTGCGGAAGGGAAAAAGCAGCGGTTTCGCCTCAATTTACTCAATGCCTACCCCAAACTGCGCCAGTTTTTGCGAAGCGACTGGTGGCCCACCCGCATCAACTATGGATTCACCCTCAGCGTCTTTGCCCTAGTGGTAGTGGTTCTGTTTGTAGGGCCTCAAGATCGTCAGCACAATGCGGCACTCAACCTATTTTGGGCTTGGTGGTGGCCTCTTATTTTGCTGGGCTTTCCGTTTGTGGGTCGGCTGTGGTGTTCCGTTTGCCCCTTTATGATTTACGGCGAAGTGGTGCAAAAGCTGTCGCTGTGGCTGGTGCCGCGTCAGCTCAAACACTGGCCTAGGGACGAAGCCGATCGCTGGGGTGGATGGTTTTTGTTTGGGCTATTTACCCTCATTTTTCTATGGGAAGAACTGTGGGATTTAGAGAACACCGCCTATCTTTCAAGCTGTCTGCTGCTGCTGATTACCGCCGGAGCCATGATTTTTTCGGTGATTTTTGAGCGACGATTTTGGTGCCGCTATCTGTGCCCGATTGGTGGCATGAATGGCCTGTTTGCCAAACTTTCTATAACAGAACTCCGTGCGCAGCAGGGCACCTGCTCGGCAGAATGCACCACCTACCAGTGCTATAAAGGCGGCCCTGTGAAGGGAGAAGGGCAAGAAACCAATGGGTGCCCGCTGTATTCTCACCCAGCGCAGCTTGTAGACAACCGAGACTGCGTACTGTGCATGACCTGTCTCAAAGCCTGTCCCCATCGGTCTGTGGAGTTTAACCTGCGTCCCCCCGGCATTGAGCTATGGACGACCCATCAGCCCCGCAGTCACGAAGTTGCCTTGCTGCTGCTGCTTTTGGGGGGCGTTTTTCTCCATCGCTTACCGCAGCTAGAAACTGTTCTGGGGTTAGACTTCCATCTCCGAGATTTTTGGCCTCATGCGGGGGTATCTGTGGGAGTGTTGGCGATCGCCGCTCTCTTCCCTCTTATGGGTCATGGGCTGCTGCATATCTTTAGACCGGGTAGACATCGCCCTTTTCTAGAACTTGCCTATGGGTATTTACCGCTTGTTTTAGGAGCAACCTTAGCCCACTATTTACGCCTAGGGTTAACAGAAGCAGGTCAGGTATTGCCCATCACTTGGGCGACGCTAGGGTATGAAGGCGCTTTTTTACCTACTTATAGTTCTCATCCGGCGGTGATTTCATTTTTACAGACGAGTACCCTAGTTTTGAGCATTTTGTTCACTTGGGCACTCACTCAAAAAATTGGTCGCCAGCCGTTTAAAAACCTATGGCCGCAGCATTTTACGGCTTTGATCATTGGAGTTTGCCTGTGGCAAATCATCGTTACCACTTAAATGCTTTTTCTTAACTCTATCCCTCTTGGGAAGCAAGGGGTAAGGAAATAAGCAAAAGAAGAGATTCTTCCCAAGGATTCTGATCAATTTTGATCGTAAAATCACCGCCGTAAAGCCTAACAATACACTGAACAATAAGGAGACCTAAGCTAGAATCTAATTCCTCATAAAATTCTTGATTTTGAACTGCATATTGAGAAGCTTTATGAACCAGACTTAAAGGTAGCTCACTAGACTTAAAGCAAATAGAATACTGAAATGCATCGCCTATGATACTCGTCTCAATATTTATTGATGATGAGGTTTCTCTGGGCAAAGAAAAAATAAAGTTATTCGATGCTTCAATGATTTTCTTCCAATCATTGGTTGCGATCTTAAGGCGAGCGTTGCTTGCCTTTACCGTTAAAATTTTAGAACATTCATATTTTTTTGCCATCTCCATAGAAATCATGAACACAAAGTCACCAGGCTTCATGGTGTAAATGTTCTGAATAATTTTTAGGGCTTCTGGGTTGCGAAACAAAAGCTCCATGTTTAAGTATACAAATACATTTAAAATAGCCCGTTTCAAAAAATGAGCATTAGCTTGGATATCATTCCCCAGCTCCTTGATATCGTTAGGCTCAATAGAATCTGAATCTTGGACAAAAATTCCTGAAGCCCCCAAAATTTCATCTAAGGGATTAAAAATCTTTTCAGAGATAGAATACGAAAACTTCTGCCCTATATTGTTTAATCTCTCTCCTACATCATTTAATAGAGCATCAGTATTTTTTGTGTAGATATCTTGTTTAGATAATCTTGCCTGAATAGTAGTCAATAGTTCTTTGCGGCTGAAAGGTTTTGTAAGGTAGTCATCAGCCCCTAAATTCATACCCTGTCTTATTTCGTCAGTAGCTGCCTTTGCCGTCAGAAAAATAAAAGGCGTTATCGCTATTTCTGAATTTTGGCGGAGGTTACTAAGAACATCATAACCATCCAGTTCTGGCATGGTTATATCGCATAGAATCAGTTCCGGTCGATGCTCTTGAGCTAAAGAAATGCCTTCAAAGCCATTTTTAGCTGAGAATACCTCAAAATCTTCAGCTTCTAAAAGCTCAACTAAATTTTCGCGCACATTCAGTTCATCTTCGATGACAAGAATCTTGGCTACCACTGATACTCCCTCTTGACCTGATTAATTGGAATTAAGACGGTAAATGTTGAACCAGCATTGACGCTACTCTCAAAGGAAATCTCACCCCCTAAGGCATCTACCGATTTTTTGACAATCGATAAACCAATTCCAGTTCCCCCTATTGTGCCCACATTGGTGGCTCGATGAAAAAGTTCAAAGAGATGTTTTTGGTCTTCAGGGGGGATGCCGATGCCATAATCGACCACTTGAAACGTAATGTGTGTGCTATCCCCCCATAGATTTAGACTGATGGGCATTTTCTCTGGAGAGTATTTAATAGAATTTGACAGTAAATTTGACAGAATGTGCCGTAAAAGTTTTGCATCAATGATCACCCGCTGCGTTTGAGTACTATGAGTGAAATTAAAAATGTGGCGATTTTGTTTAGAGAGCTGAGCCTCCTCAATTAAGTGTTTGCAGAAATCAACAATATCTAATTCGCTGGGCTGAAGTTTTAATTTGCCGACTTCTCCCGCCCCAATAATGAGAACATCTTCTAGTAAACTGTTCATCCGTTCAACGGATTCTTGAATTTGCTTGAGATACTGTAAAACTTTCTCTGGAGGCCACTTATGCCTATAATGCTCTAGCAATTCGCTTGCTGTAAAAATTGACGTTAGAGGAGTCCGAAATTCATGAGATACCATAAAAATAAATCTAGATTTAAGCTCACTTAATTCTTTTACTTTTTCTAAGGCATGTTGAGTTTCAATCTCTGCACGCTTTCGTTCTGTAATTTCAATGGCTACGAAAACAGCAGCTTTTCCTTGCGCATATTTTTGACCAATTAGTAAGTAATGTTTATGATTGTTTTTGCTAAACTTGAAGTCTAACTCTCCACTAACGCTATCTTCTGAATTTGCGAAAAAACGTTCGGCGAATTTAATATATGCCTCAGTACTAGATTTAATAGATCTAACTTCTTTTCCAATAAAATCTTTAGCTTCTAACTGAAAAACCTTTGCCATGAGGCGATTTACTCCTAGATAGCGCATATCGGCGCTCACCCACGCTACACAGCCAGGGACAGCATCAAGGACTGCCTGAAGCTGTTCATTCGCCTTATAAAGCGCTCGCTCAGCACCTTGTCGTTCCGCTTCATGAAACTCGCGGATCTTATTGCCAATTCTGAGCTCTAGGTTAGCTTTTTGCAAATCTGAAGTTCTTTCGAGAACTCGACTTTCAAGCTCTACGTTGAGTTGCTTAAGATTTTCTTCAGCTTGTTTATGAACTGTAATGTCAGTAATGGTGGCAGCATAGCCTATCGGTTTTCCGTCCTGCTCTATCAGCGGAATCCCGTGGCTTAAAACCCAGCGGATGTTGTCCTGAGATCGAATTAGACGAAATTCGCAATGAAACGAACCAATGCCCTGAATAAAGTTTTCAAAAGATTGTGTAATTTCCCATCGATCATCTGGATGGATAGAGTCCATCCAGCTCTGTCCAAAATTTTTGCTAGACTCCAGCGCACCAATATTTTTCAAATAAGCCTGATCGTCGGGATGAAGATTATCAATCCAACCTTCCCTAAAGTTTATTCCAGATTTTGATGGACAAAAATTTTGTAAATAAGCATTAGTATAAATCGGCTGTCCTAAGGGATCAGTCTGAAAAATTCCAAACGGAACGCATTCTCCTAGAAGACGGAAACGTTCTTCATTTTCTCTTGAAAGTGTTTCAGCTTGATTGCGATCACCTGGATCGGTTTGCATAGCCTGAAATTGCGGGTTCTGCTGGATTTTTTGACGGTGCCGCACAAGAGTGTGCTGAATAGTTCGCTGAAGAATTGTTGTATCTCGAATTTCTTCTAGAGTGACGTAG
Source organism: Acaryochloridaceae cyanobacterium VAR_48_metabat_390 (assembly GCA_031422435.1). Classification (GTDB taxonomy): domain Bacteria; phylum Cyanobacteriota; class Cyanobacteriia; order Thermosynechococcales; family Thermosynechococcaceae; genus JAAURS01. Next base: position 75,563 of record JANPLU010000107.1, on the reverse strand, counting down.
TCTTGGGCACCTGCATTGATCGCCGCCATGGCGATCGCCTCATTTTCTTGATCAATAATGCTAATAATGGGGATGTCAATCTGTCCTATAGTGCCTGTAAGTATATCTAGGTTTTCTACACAAGATAAAGATTGATAAATTAAAACAAGCTCAATTTTATGTTGACTAATATAGTCGAGTATCTTTTTGTTGTCGTCTGTGGTGTGAACTTCAACGTCAGCCTTTACTTGATGAAAAATTAAATCAAATACCCGTTGACTGCTTGAATCCTTATTTTCAGAAAAACATAATACTTTAATGCGTTTTCTTTGATTTGTAAAGTTTTCTTTGGCTGAACTGTTATGTAGAATATTATTGAGCTTTATTTTATGATTCATGCTTTTGAATTGATATAAACTCTTCTTAAAGAAGATAAGGTTATGAATTGTGCAGTCCCTTTTTAATAGATACTCTATACGATTCTCCAAAATAAAAGGCTGCTGACACATAAGAGTTATTATTAAGCATCGGTCAATGAATTGGAGAAATTTGGAATATTAAAGTTTGGGCAAGATAATAGCAATTTTATTGCCGATTCTGGATCTACTGGTTTGCCAAACCAGTAGCCTTGGGCGTATTCACACCCCAACTGCCGGAGTTGAGCAGCCTGCTCAATTGTCTCAACGCCTTCAGCAACCACCGTAATGTCTAAACTTTGGGCCATTGAAGTCATCGCTTCAATAATGCATAGTCCTTCCCGATTAGAGCCAAGACGACTCACAAAAGACCGATCTATTTTAAGAATATCTACTGAGAAACGGTGTAAGTAGCTCAACGAAGAATACCCAGTTCCAAAATCATCTATCGCAAGCTGAATATGCCGATCTTTCAGTGCATCCAAAATCAAACTGTTTGATTCTGGGTCGTCCATGAGTACGCTTTCTGTAATTTCTAAGTTTAGATTGCTGCTTTCAAAATCTGTATCTTCAAAAATTTTATCAATTACGTCAATCAGTCCCGGTTGTGAGAACTGCTTGGCTGATAGATTAACGCTGATCTTTAGCGACGAAAAAGTCTTTGCGCTGTATTCGCCTATTGCAGTTGCCTTTAATTCAGCTTTCCAAGCCTGAAATTGACGACAGGATTCTGCTAAAACCCATTGCCCGAGAGGCACAATTAGCCCTGTTTCTTCGGCAACTGAAATAAAATCTAAGGGGGAAATAAGACCTTGCTTAGGATGATTCCAGCGCACCAATGCCTCAAACCCCTCAATTTTGCCATTTTTGAGAGAGACGATGGGTTGATACTGAAGAAAAAATTCTTGCCGCTCCACGGCTCGACGTAAGTCTGTTTCTAACTGCAGGCGTTTTTGGGCATTATTGTAGAGGTTCGTGTTAAAAATGTAGTACCTAGCCCTACCCAATGCCTTAGCGCGATACATGGCAATGTCTGCATCTCGCACTAAATCTTCTGGATGATCAACGCTGCGGCTCCCTAAAACGATGCCAATGCTGGCACTCACATACATTTCATGGGGTTCTATGCTGAAGGAAGCAGCTAAAGCTTCTTGAAGCTGTACGGCCAGATGTTTGGCTTCATCCAAATCATTAATTTCCTCCAGTACTAAAATAAATTCATCTCCGCCAAACCGTGCGATAGATGCTTTAGTTGGTAAACAGCTTGAAAGCCGATGTGCGATCTCCACAAGCAGCTTGTCTCCAATCATGTGACCGAGTGAATCATTGACGATCTTGAAGCGATCGCAGTCCAGAAACAGAACTGCAAATTGATGGGCAGCGTTTTGTTTAGAATGCTCAATCAACCCCTGTAACTTCCCCATGAGCCATAAGCGATTAGGTAAATCCGTTAGCGGATCGTGCCACGCCATTCGCTCTAGCATGGCCTGAGCTTTTCGACGCTCTAGATTTTCTTGTTCTAGCCTTTCCTTTGCAATAGTAAGTTCGGAAGTGCGCTCTGCTACCCGCTGCTCAAGTTCTGTATTTAACTGTTTTAACCTTGTTCTTGCTGCTCTAATTTGGAGATGATTTTCAATTCGACTTAGCACTTCCATCATTTCAAACGGCTTAGAAATGTAGTCAACACCTCCAGCTGAAAAAGCTTTTACTTTATCTAAGCCATCATCTAGTGCGCTAATAAAAATAATAGGAATATCTTGATACTGGATATCTCTCTTCAGCTCCCGACAGACCTCATAGCCATTCATATCGGGCATATTGATATCTAGTAAAATTAGATCTGGCGGTGCAGAACGGACACCCATCAATGCAGTTGCGCCATTAATTGCTCGCCTTATTTCATACCCAGCTTTAGTCAGAATTGAAGAGAGTAATTCAAGATTCTCAAGGCGATCATCAACTAGTAAAATCTTGCCTTTTGAATCAATAGCCGTTTTTAAACTCTTCATAACATATACGGCGATTTGCAGCCAGCGAGTAGATATGATCTTAAAAATTCTGTCTAAATGAGGTGGAAATTGATTGAATAGAAAAAGCTTAGGCTACTTTTAATCACTTATAAACAGCGATGGCTTAACCTACCTCAAATATAGTACGGTCGCGTAATTTTTGCGATAAATATAGCTACCGTGACTTACAGTGAGATGGCATATAGCTTGATAAACTTTGAGTGTCGAAGAGAATAGAAAAATAGCTTGGTTAATTTAGGCGTCTTTGGGGTGACTAAAGACTGCCGTAGGCTGAATCTTCAGTTGTCTGATCTTATATCTTGAGACCTACTCTAGTCTTCCCAACTTTTAGGGAAACTCGACTTTACCTGCTTCTCCTGAAGCAGGTATGAGCTATCGGGTTGCTTATCAACCCTCAAGACTGCATCTCAAGCAGGGCTTTTAGATTTATTTTTATAGAGTTTTACCTGTTGCACTGTTGTAAAAATATGGTAAAAATCAAAGTTACTCACTTTATTTTCAATTGATTTCTTTAAGTCGCTATGTTCTTGTGGAATTTTGTTTATTAGAGCGTGAATAGTTTCTTCATCAAGTAGGCTGGACGCTTTTTCTAATTCTTCTAGCCAATTTGAAGGCATTATGCTAAGCGCTACAGAGGTCAACGGCTGTACTGCCTCCTGTAGCATGGGAACCAGTGCTTCAAAGGTGTACTCTACATTTAAGTGTTGACTAATTTTATCAAAAATCTCATATTCCAGAAAAGGCTTACGCACAAAGTCATTACAGCCTGCTGACTTAAAACTGGGAATCTCTTCACTCAGGGTGCTGGCTGTGAGGGCAATCACAACGGTAGATTGTCCTTGAGGATGAGCTTTGATGTGTTGTGTGGCATTAAAACCGCTCAGTACGGGCATTCGCATGTCCATCCAGATTAGATGGGGGTGCCACACTTCCCAGCAGGCGATCGCCTCCTGCCCATTTGCTGCCTCTTTTACCTCAAAGCCGATGGGTTGGAGCAGCTTAACCAACAGCTTTCGGTTTTCTGGATGATCGTCTACCACTAAAATGCGATAGCGCAGGTGCGGCTTCACGAGTCCTACCACTCTCTGGACGGGAGCCTGTCTCGGTTGAGCGTCAGCCGTACTTAGCCTGACGGGAATGGTGAACTCAAACCGTGACCCTTGTCCCAGCGTGCTGCTGACCTGTATGCGCCCCTCCATCAGTTCTACAAATTTACGACTAATGGAAAGACCTAAACCTGTCCCCTGTTCAGCCTTTCGACCTGAATCAGTTTGGACAAACGTTTCAAACAGCGTAGGTAATTCATGAGCAGCGATGCCAGAGCCACTGTCTTCAACGACAAACCTTAAGTAATGGCTGACATCATGGGGCATCACCTTGACGTCATCTATCTCTACACTGAGGGAAACAAATCCTGACGCTGTAAATTTGACTGCATTACCCAAAAGATTAAGTAAAACCTGATGTAATTTTTTTTCGTCTGTATTAATGAAGGTTGGGAGATTATCTGCGTAGTTAAAAATAAACTTCAGTTCTTTAACGCTTGCTCTCAAGCTGAGTATTTCTCTAACAGAGTCTAATACCTTGAAAAGGTTGAAGTCGCTTTTGTAGAGACTGACTCGACCTGCTTCAATTTTTGACATATCTAATATGTCATTGATTAATGAAAGTAAGCGTTCTCCACTGCGAATGATGATTTGTAGATTTTCTCCATGATCTTGATTCAAAAGGGTTTCACGATTCATAAGCTGCGCAAACCCTAGGATGGCGTTGAGAGGTGTACGCAACTCATGACTCATGTTGGCTAAAAACTGGCTCTTAGATTGATTCGCGGCGATCGCCACTTCTTTAGCATTTTCAGCAGATTGTCTGGCTTCGTCTAACTGAGCTGTACGCTTTGCCACACGCAGTTCTAAGTCATCAAAGGAGGCTTTTAACTGAGCTGTAACCCGCCAGAATACCTGTTGCAAAATCTCCAGTTCGTCTAAATGGCTGAAACTGAATAGCCGATTCTGCTGAGCCGCGCTCTGTTCATCAAGGGTTTGACCTAGGCGGATTGATCGCTGAAAATCTTCTGCTTCCAGTCGATAGCATTCGTCTAGAACGGGCTTTAACCGACGATTCAGAAACTGCACAAAACCAATTACCACCAGCGCTAATACAATAGCGGCAATGCCTGCCCCGCCCAAAGTGATGGCTAAGACCGGCCAGAACACAACGGATTCAGGAACAACAGCCAGCATAATCCACTGGGTACTGGGAATTCTCTGGTAAGCCCAGTATTGACCACTAGATTGGAATAAGCCTGCGGTATCTTTTTGCAGCAGCGGCCAAATGGTTGCAAGGGTTGGGATGCTGCGATAACTCTGGCGCACCTTGCTCATATCGGGCGGATAGGAAACCAGTCTCCCCCGCTGCGTCATCACAAAAAAATAGCCCGTGTCACGAAAAACCGTCGGAGAGATAGTCTGACTTAATTGGGTCGCGTTGACATCCATCGACACAAACCCCTGCAATCGACCTTGGCGATCTAAGAGTAGGTGGTTGGAGGTTGTCATAGAAGTGCCGTACCAATCGTAGGGTTCCAACCAAGTGTCATGGCTAGCAGCGATGGTGTCCTTGAAGTAGGCTTGATTGGGGGCGTTATCCTCTTTAACTAAGTCAGAAACAAGAACGGAGCCATTGGGGAACGGGAGACGCTTGCCAATCTGACCCGCAACTTTTTGATCTGCGTAATGGTACGATGCATACCACTTGCGATCCGCAAAGATAGCATAAGAAGTTTGTTGTAGAGACTGTCCCATCACCAACGGTGGACGCTTAAGAAAAAAGTCCAGTGCGATCGCTTGGTAAGCACCTATATCTTGAACACCAGTCTCTTTGAGGTGCTGCACCATCCCGCCCAAGTTAATCAAAGACTGCTTAACAGGTGTAAGTTGACCCTCAATCGTATTGACCTCTGTGCTCAAAGCATTGCGAATCTGAACTTCTGATTGGTACTCCAGCACTCGATAATATAGAACAGCAGCGCTACTTAAGCCGATAAATGCACCGCCCATCACGGCTAAAAATAATTTAGCTCCGATTGTTTTTATACGGAAAAAGCGAATTTTGGGCAAAATGAATCGCTTCATTGCTTTCCCCGAAGTTTAGACTGCTTTAGCGACTCAAGAAACTGCCGCTGCCTCAACCTTGAAGCCTGCAAGTTTTCCTTAAAGCTACCTTAGTATTGACAAAAACTATTCCGAACTTTCGACCCGACACATTTTTCTATATCTGTACCTATACAAATCGTGGTCTCAGAGGCTGTTTGGTGAACCAAAGCTTAAGACCCTCACCCCCAGCCCCTCTCCCAGAACGGGAGAGGGGAGCTAGAAACCCACTCCCTAACCCCTTCTTCCACAGGGTGAGAAGGGGTTAGGGAGATTTATTTTGTCAGTCAACTCAGTTTAGAGGTAAGAACAATTAGCCTTAAAATCTAGATAACCAAGGCTTCTAGCGCTTCAGGACTTGGAAGAAATCCGTTTTTCACCAAAAATGAAAGCCAGGGTTTCAAGAGATTGGGCGTGATGGCCGGACAACGGATAGAAGTTCCCTGAAGTCCTTCGAGAACATTCTGGCAGCTCACATGGTATGCCCCAACAGAACTTCGCTCTATATAGCTCCAGCTTGTTTCAGTAGGTTTCGATGTCAAAACGGCAACGACGCTATCTAGGGTTTCGCGATGTTGGGCAAGCAGGTTCTCCCAGTCCCGATGACCCACCGGACGAACCTGATAACCCAATGTATTGATAGTCTCAACAAATTGACCCATCGTAATGGGTTGGGGGTTAACAAAGTTAAAGGATTTGCCAAGGGCGCTGGCCTGTCTAGATAAATAAATTGCGCCTTGACTAAAATAATCAATGGGAGCAATGTTAACCATCATCTCGCTAAAATCTGGTGCGCTCCCTAGCTGCACCATCCCCTGAATCAGTCGGTTCATCAGGTCGTCTTTATTAGCAGCGCCCGTTTGGCTATGCCCACAGATCATGGCTGGCCTGTAGATAGCCGTTGGTATACCTCTTGATCGCGCCTGAAACACCAGACGTTCGGAGACCCACTTACTTTTGGTATATCCGTCAAAACGAATGGCTTCACTCGGATTGAGCAGATCCTGTTCGGTAATGCGGTTGCGGCTGAACGAGTCGGTCGTTTGAAAGACATCTAGAGTAGAGATAAAGTGTACGGGCTTGATGTGATGCTCGGCGGCGAGTTTCAAAAGTTCCTGTGTGCCTAACACATTCGCCGCTCGGAGTGCCGAGTAGGGATAAATTAGATTAATCGCGGCTCCATTGTGGTAAATAACATCCATTTGGCGAGCCAATGCCTGAAAAGCCTCTACAGATAGTCCCAGTCGAGCCTGGGCTAGATCTCCAGGGACGGATGTAACCCTAGCGCGATAGTTTTCTGACCAGAGTAAGTATTTTTTGAGATTAGCCTGAATTTTGCGATCGCCTTCAGCAGCAGTTTTAGCGCGAACCAAGCAATGAACTTGAGCGGTCGTTTGCTCAAGCAGTTCGTGCAGCAGAAACGCGCCTAAAAAACCCGTAACGCCAGTGATGAAAATATGCTCTGTCTGAGATCTAAAGACAAAGGGGATTTGTGGGGGAGCGATTACCGGATCCAAGGCTGCATCGGCCAGTAGATTTGAAACCGTTATGTCATCAGAGGTCGCCACGGTATAAGACCTCAGGGCTGAGTTCACCGCCTTGGCAAATTGTGAAATAGTCGGCGCATCGAACAAGGCCACCATCGGCAATTCAATTTGGAATGCTTCTCTAACCTGAAACACTAACTGAACGGCTCGAAGCGAGTCTCCGCCCATTTCAAAGAAGTTGTCGTCAATGCCAACTTGACGGATCTCTAAGGTCTGCGCCCAAATTTCCGTCAATCGCGTCTCTACAGGCGTGCGGGGCGGAACAAAATCAGGATTGAGGGGCATCCACGGCTGGTCAAGGTTCGGCAATGCTCTGTTGTCTACCTTGCCCGATGGCGTCAGAGGTAGCTGATCTAGAAACATAAAGGCTGACGGAATCATGCAGTGGGGAAGCTTTTGGCGCAGATGATCTCGGAGATCCAGAAGGAGCTGACGGTGATTGGTCTCTGCAGTAGGGTTTTGACTCGGAACAATAAATGCAGCCAAAACTTTATGGTCTGTCAAATCCGCCTTAGGAATGACAGCCACCTGCTTAACCCCTGCATGTTGCCCCAAAACGGCTTCGACTTCGCCTAACTCAACGCGAACGCCGCGAATTTTGACTTGCCTGTCAAGGCGCTCGATAAATTCAAGGGTTCCGTCAGGCAAGTAGCGAGCGAGGTCGCCCGTTCGGTATAGCTTGGCGTTCGGCTCGTCGCTAAACGGATTGGCAATAAACCGACGTTGGGACAATTCGGGCTGATTGAGATAGCCTTGGGCAAGCGCAGCCCCACCAATGGCAATTTCTCCAGGTTTACCAAGAGGGGCCAACTCAATGTCATCGTGAGTCCGCTGAAGGTTAACCTGGAGCAAATAAACCTGCGTATTAGCAATGGGGCGTCCGATTGGAGGCAGAATTGGCCAATTCTTGGGCGACCCACTCAAGGTATGAGATGTCACCACATGGGTTTCGGACGGTCCATATTGGTTGGTCAACGTACAGTCCTTGAGGCTACTGAACCATCGTGCAATGGAGTTCGTAACTTTGAGCCGTTCGCCCGCTGTAATAATATCCTGTAGAGCAAAGCCTAAAAGTGGCGTCTGAGCCATCGCCACCTCGGCTAAATGCTGAAGAGCTACGAAGGGCAAAAAGAGACGCTCAATGCGCTGTAGACTAATGTACTGCAGCAACGCTTCAGGATTGCGTCGAACTGCATCACTGACGAGTACTAAGGTTCCGCCTCCCGCCAAAGTCGAAAAAATTTCCTGGAAAGACACGTCGAAACTGATGGGCGTAAACTGCAGCGTTCGGGCTACGGGTACCTTAAAGGCTCGTAATTGCCAGTCCAGTAAATTAACTAAAGAACGATGTGGCATCGCCGCACCCTTAGGATGCCCCGTTGAGCCAGATGTATAGATTACATAGGCTAAATTATCTGCTCCCGCTAGGGGTTCAAGATTGCAGGAGTCTTCTTGAGCAATGCGCTCCCATTCGGTATCTAAACAAACCACTTTGGCGGCATGGGTCGGCAGTGCCGCAGTCAAGGTTTGCGCTGTTAGCAATACAGAAACTTGAGAATCCTTAAGCATGAAGGCAATTCGTTCTGGGGGATAGGACAAATCAATGGGCACATAGGCTCCACCTGCCTTAAGGATGGCTAAGAGCGCCACAATCATATTGAGCGATCGCTCTAAACATAAGCCTACTAGCGTCTCTGCCCCTACGTTGAGCTGCCGGAGATGACGAGCCAGAGCATTAGCCCGTTGGTTGAGTTCCTGATAGCTTAGACTATCAGTCTCAAAAACAACGGCAGTTGCATGGGGCGTTTGACAGACCTGTTTTTCAAACCATTCATGGATACAGACTTGCATGTTTTGTTTCCCCGAATACTAGTTTTCTAATCAGGTCAAAAGTTGTTGGATTAACAACAGAGCTTGTCACCCAACTCACCGATGAATGCTTGGATGAAATCATCAAGTTAGAGCATGCAATTATGCGATACGCCTAAGATTCTGTAGCCTTTGTTTGATAACAGCCTCGTGGGCACTCTGTTTCGGGAGCAAAGGTTTGACACGTACTTTATTAAAGTTAAGGAAGTTCAGTATGACGCTGAACTTCCTTAACTTTAATAAATGAGTAATCCTCTCATTGCAAAAGGTTGATAACTGTGCTGAATTTTTAGTATTTCAATGAGCCATCAGACATTCTCAAGCTGCCTAAGAACCATGAATTTAATCACCCTCAACTTTGACCCTTACTCCCAGCTCCTCTTCCATTCCTAGAGCGAAGAAGGGATGAGGGAATGCAAAGCGCGTCGCCACCGAGCAATTTTTAGGTTATTTAATTCGTGATCCTCATTAATTTCTAATAGCCACAGAATATCTGTACTTTTAGCAGTAGCTGCAACAGGTCTGAAAACTTAAGCTTTTTATTTTTTATAAACGTAAATATTTTTTTCTGTAGTCTCCCAATATGCTAGTTAATGGACGTGTGTGTACTGTAAATACACTTTGCACAGAATTATTACATAAATTAATGTAATTGAGTCATAACTTCTCTTGAAGTTTTTTCTTTCTCCGAAGAAAATAACCTGTACTTCTTGTGCTTTAAACTACAATTTACCGATAAGCTGTTTTTAGACCACGATATTCTTACAGCTCTAGTGAGCAGCGCACCTCTTGCTGGAATGCTCAAGCTTTTGAATGCGCTTGGTCAAAGATAGATTTGAGACAGATTTCACGACGAGAGCCGAATCAATCATGGCAACCTGGAAATGTGTGCAAAATTGTGGTGCCTGCTGCCAGCTTGACCCAGGCGATCGCCCTGAGCTGCCAGAGTACCTGACGGGAGAAGAACTTGCGCTTTATCTCAGTCTGATCGGTGAAGATGGCTGGTGTGTTCATTTTGATCAAAACGCTCGGGAGTGCCAAATCTATGACGATCGCCCTAGCTTTTGCTGCGTGCGCCCAGACACCTTTTCACGCATGTTTGGCATAGAACCAGAAGAACTTAATGACTTTGCCATTGAGTGCTGCCGAGAGCAGATCGAGGGCGTGTACGGCGATCGCAGTTTCGAGAGCATCCGGTTTGAGCAGGCGATCGGCCTCACCCTTTAGTCGAAACTACGGTCAAAATTGCCTAATAGGATACATTTTCAGAGTCTGTCTGCCGTTAGTGTGGACATATCTGTGTAGGAAGGATCAGAATTGATTAGGTCAAAGAAATTGGCTGGGTCTTGATAGACTGAGCTTCACGTTAAAGGTGAGTGCCCTAGCGCATTTTTGAGCGACCTCAGGTACTTTACTGCCTAATTGCTGAAAGCGAACATAAAACTTTGTTTCTTCCATTGGCTTAAGGGAAGTTTGTAAATGGCTGTACTAACCCAGACTATTTTTCCAGTCACCTACTCCACCTTGGCCTGCGAAGCGCTCAAACGTCAGATTTTGCCGCTGTTTGGCATTGGGCCAGTGGTGCAATGTCATTTCTGGAATCGTGGCCTGAGCGACGTATATATTATTGAAACCCTGACGGCACGCTACGTCCTGCGAATTTCTCACACCCATTGGCGGACTAAATCTGAAACTGAGTTTGAGCTAGAGCTGCTGAACTATCTCAAGCGCTGTGGTGTTTCAGTTTCTGCGCCGCTCCACACCTTAGAGGGAGGGCTTTGCGTTGAAATTCACGCCCCAGAAGGTTCGCGCTATGCTGCGCTGTTTCCCTACGCGCCGGGTCGGGTACCCATTGGAGATTTGAGCGTTAAGCAGGCGTACAAGCTGGGGGAAGCCGTGGCGCACCTCCATCAAACGGCTTCAGACTTTCATAGCGCCGCCCATCGTCAGCCTCTGTCTCTGGAGTATTTGCTAGATGAATCTTTTGGGGTAATTGAACCCTATCTGCGGTTTCACTCTGAAGATTTAGCTTATCTTAAGCACCTGATTGACCAGATTAAAGACCGCCTGTGCAATCTGCCGCGACAGGCTCCCTACTGGACAATTTGTTGGGGCGATCCTCACAGCGGTAACGTTCACTTTACCGCCGACAATCAGCTCACGCTGTTTGACTTTGACCAGTGCGGCTACGGCTGGCGGGCGTTTGAGATGGCAAAGTTTTTGCAGGTTTCAATTCGTACAGGCATTGCCCGTAAGGTTCGAGATGCCTTTTTTCAGGGCTACCAAACGCTTCATGCGCTTACGCCAGCAGAATTTGAAGCCCTCCAGCCCTTTACCCAAGCTGCCCACCTCTGGAACTGGCGGATTGCCCTAGAAACCTCAAAAATTCATAGCTGTAGCCGCCTGGATGAACACTTTTTTATAAGCCGCCTTCAGCAGCTCAAGATGCTGCAAACGCCTGAGTGGCAGTTGTTTTAGCCAGGGTCGTTATTCAGTGGTACCTTAGATGAGGTCGTTAGGGTCTGGCAATGTCGCCAATTCCTCTAATGTCGCTCTTAATCTATGGTTTTTCTGCCTAAAGCCCTTTGAAAACCTTCGTTGCTATTGATTTTGAGACTGCCAACCGAAGCCGGACGAGCGCCTGCTCCATTGGCATCATTCGCGTTGAGAATGATCAGATTGTCCAGAAGGCGCACTACCTCATTCGGCCTGTACAGCCAGAATTTGAATTTACCGATATCCACGGCATCTGCTGGCAAGACGTTGCCACAGAACCCACCTTTGGGGAACTGTGGCCTAAAATGCAGACGCTTTTTGAAGGGGCTGAGGCGATCGCCGCCCATAATGCGTCCTTTGACAAAGGCGTGTTGTATGCCTGCTGCGATGCTTACGGCATTGACAGACCATCTCACCCGTTTTTATGCACCGTGCAGCTTGCCCGTCAAACCTGGAAGCTTCACCCCACCAAACTGCCCCATGTTTGCGACTACCTCAACATTCCCCTCGTGCATCACCAGGCACTCTCTGACGCTGAAGCCTGTGCCCGAATTGTGATTGCGGCGCGGACAGGCATGGCCTAGCCTAGGGATTAAGCATCACAAGGCCATGACCTAAGGCGAAATGCTTAGATTGTGAGGGCAGCAGAGCGAGTAGCAGTACAATAGAGACAGAAAACAGCCTAATACCGAACAAACTCTATGGCAATCAAAAAAGGTGATTTAGTTCGCCTCCTGCGCGAAAAGTTTGAGAACAGCATTGAGGCTCAGGCCAGCGATCGCCGTCTTCCGCCCTACGTTTTTGACGGCACTGGAGAAGTGGTGGAGCTGAGCGGTAACTATGCCCAAATTAAATTTTTGGTTCCCACCTCCACCGTTTGGTTGGCGGTAGAGCAGCTTGAGGCTGCGAAATAGCGCTAGGTATCTCAGTCCCTGCGTTTATTCAATCCATTGTTCTGGGGTGATTGCAATGATGACCGCAGCCGTTTCTCACTGTTCACAGTCTGCTCGCGTTTCCATTATTGGTGCGGGCAACGTAGGCAGCACACTGGGTCAGCGCCTAGTCGAAAAAAACTTAGCTGATGTTGTGTTGCTCGATATCCAGCCTGGTCGCCCCAAGGGATTGGCGCTAGATCTTATGGAAGCCCGTGGCGTTGAGCGCCACGATCGCACCATCATTGGCACCGATGACTACGCCCACACCCAAAACTCTGACCTGATTGTCATCACCGCTGGCATTGCCCGTAAACCTGGCATGAGCCGAGATGACCTGCTCAAAACCAACGCCAATATCGTCGTGAATGTGGTGAAACAGGCGATCGCCCAATCGCCTAACGCCATCATTCTCATGGTCACAAACCCGCTAGATGTCATGACCTACCTAGCCTGGGAAGCCGCCGACATTCCGCCCCATCAAGTTCTAGGTATGGCAGGGGTGCTGGATGCTGCTCGGTTTGGCACGTTTATTGCCCTAGAGCTAAACGTTTCGATTATGGACGTAAACGCGATGGTACTGGGCGGCCACGGCGACCTGATGGTGCCGCTGCCCCGCTACTCTACCGTCAGCGGCATCCCCATCACCGAACTAATGGATGGACTTACCATCGAACGATTGGTAGAGCGTACCCGCAATGGCGGAGCCGAAATTGTGAGCCTAATGCAGGCAGGCAGCGCCTACTTTGCCCCCGCGTCTTCGGCCTGTGCCATGGTGGAGTCTATTCTCTACGACCGCGCCCGCATTTTGCCCGCTGCGGTGTACTTAAACGGTGAATATGGTCTTTCCGATATTTTTATTGGCGTTCCAGCCTGTCTGAGGCGCAGCGGAGTCGGTCAAGTCTTAGAGCTAGACTTGCTCGAAGCGGAGCAGATTGCACTTCACAGCTCTGCGGCTGTCATTCGCCAAAGTATTGCAGCCGCAAAAGCCTTACTAGACTCGGACTAAGAATAAAACAACACTCTGGCTTTGTAGGAGTGAGCCTCGCCGATAAATCTAAGGTTTTCCAATGTAGTATCCGCTAAACCCGCCCTTCCATACGCTTAGACACCATCCTAGGTAGAGGGGCGATCTGAATTTTTCGCCCTATCTCTTGAGGCCAGTAAAGGATGCGCTTTTAGGTTGAAGCGAAGACCCCGCCAGCGGCAAGCAGAATTAAAGCACTGATAGCGCATCACGGGAATGATGTAGCTTAGCGATCTCTCAAAGGGCTTACGCTGCGTTCGGTGCAGAGGCTGTCTGCAGGCGGGGCATAATGGCATGTTTATAAATTAGGTACGAAGTGTTTTCAGAAACAGCGATCTCCTGCTTCAGCAATTGTTATTTAATGTAGCGTTAAGAAGTACAACCTAAAACTGTATTCAGACTGACAATAACTTCCTATCTTACAGTCGATGTTCTATTATCTTTTTCGTGGTACCTCATGGCTTTCCCCAAAATTATTTTTTTTGATGCTGTCGGCACTTTATTTGGGGTACGCGGTACTGTCGGCGAAATTTATGCTCAGTTTGCGCAGCAGGTAGGGCTTAATTTGGATGCCCAGCAGCTTAATATGGCCTTTATTAAAAGCTTTAGAGCCGCACCACGCGCCGCCTTTGCCCAGGCAGCGCCACAAGATTTACAGCGCCTAGAGTATGACTGGTGGCGAACTGTCGCTTGGCAAAGCTTTGAAACAGTAGATGCGCTGGAGCAACTGCCAGACTTCGACACATTTTTTCAGCCCCTGTTTGCCTACTTTGAAACGGCAGATCCCTGGATTTTGTACCCAGAGACGCTGAAAGTGCTAGCTCAGCTTAAGACGTTTGAGATTGAGCTTGCCCTTATCTCTAACTTCGATAGCCGTCTCTATGCTGTTCTTGAGGCATTAGAGCTAGGCTACTACTTTCAATCCGTTACTATTTCAACCCAGGTGGGTGCAGCAAAACCAGAGGCTGAGATTTTTGAGGCAGCGATCGCCAAACATCGGTACCTCCCCGGTCAAGCTTGGCATGTTGGCGATAGCTGGGCAGAAGATTATGAAGGATCTGTCTGTGCTGGTTTACAGGGCGTTTGGCTAAACCGCAATGGCGCTGAGTTCCCCAAGTCAAATCTGAGGGCAGATTCTGCTGCTGCTGTGCTCCAGATTTCTGACTTAATGGCGCTTAAAACGATACTGCAAGCCCAAAACTAATCCCATTAGCATCGTAGGCAGCAGCACTAGAGTTAAAATAATAGGCTGCGTAGCGGGGATTGCAAGCTGAGGACCCATTGCTTTAATGCCGACTGACAGGATGGCTGAAACAACGAGTAACTTGCCAATAAAGCCGTAGCTGCTGGTCTGCATGGGTGATTTCAGAAAAGTCTATTGTGCCTAGGACAAGCCATTCTAAGTGCCTGTCGTACAATTATCCTATGATTTAGGCGTTCTGACCTCAGACAGACTTTAGACCGATGGAGGGCGATCGCCAAGAGCGTATGTCGATTCTTTTAGTAGATGATGAGGTTGAACTAACAGCGCCGCTGTGCCGTGCGCTCAAGCGGGAGGGCTATACCGTAGAGGTGGCCTACGACGGTGAAACAGCGCTGCAAATGATCCAGACCCACCAGGGTAACGTAGGGGTACCCTATGAACTGCTGATTTTAGACTGGATGTTACCCAAGCAATCTGGGATTGAGCTATGTCAAAAGCTGCGATCGCAGGGAGATACGACCCCTGTTTTATTTTTGACAGCAAAAGATACTCTAGATGCCCGTATTCAGGGGTTAGATGCTGGCGCGGACGATTACTTAGTAAAACCCTTTGAGTTACGCGAACTGTTGGCACGGGTGCGAGCGCTACTGCGTCGGAGCGATCTATTAAGGGCCAAACCCCCAGAAGAAGACGCGACCCTTAGCCTCCGCATCAGCGCTGAAGGGCTAGAGCTAGATATAGAAGATCAGATGGCCTACCGCAATGGGCGTATGATTGCCCTTTCTGAAAAAGAATGTCGGCTGCTAGCCGTTTTAATGCAGCACCCGCAGCTTTTAACCCACGAAGAAATTTATCAGCAGGTATGGCCCACAGAAGAAAAGCCAGCCAGCAATGTATTAGCAGCTCATATTCGCCTCTTGCGCCGCAAAATTGAGGCACCTCAAGATGCACCGCTCATCCACACTATCTACGGCAAAGGTTACCGCTTTGGCAGTACCGCCATCGACGCACCGTAATAATGAACTTTAACGATTAGCATCATAGAGCAGCTTACCCCCAATTAATAGTCCCGAAATGAGGGGAACCCAAGCTGCCACAAAAATCGAAACAACTCCCGCTTCTCCAAGGGAGCGCGTGGTAAACGAAACGGTGTAGTACCCAAAAATAATGACTAGGCTGAGACCAAAACCTTTTGAGCTAGAGCGTTGTCGCTGCTGTATCCCTATTGCCGCTCCTATCAATGCAAACACCACACAAATGAATGGAAAGGCCACTTTTGTCTGAAGCCGCACCGCAAGCTGACGCGTATACTTAACCTCTCCTGTGCCTTTGATTAAACGCCAGTACTGATAGGTATCAGTAATACCCATTTGATCCGCAGTGCGCGTTTCGGTGGCTAAATCTAAGGGGCCACGAGACAAATGGAAGGCTGTTTTTGCAAACGTATTAATGGCCTGATAGGTTTGAGCATCGGCACTTAGCGCATAGGCGGTACCATTTACTAAATCCCAAACCTGGGTTATGGGGTTCCAGCGCGCTGTATCTATGACCAAAATTTGCGCAAGCATTCCTTGGGTAAAGCTTAGGATGGTGAGATCCTGCATCCGATCACCATCAAAGTGACGGGCATAAAACACGCGGGAAAGTGAGTCTTTCTCAAATTCTCGATAAAAAATATTTTTATCTCTAAACGCAGGTTTAGGCGCATTAGTCGCCTGACTCATTAATTGCGCCGCCTGTAAATTGGCAGTAGGCACCACAAACTCACTCAGCATAAAGGTCAAGCCCGTGACCCATAAACCCAAGAGTAAGCCAGGGACTGCAAGCCGAATAGAACTAATCCCTAAGCTCCGAAATGCCGTAATCTCATTGGTTCGCGCCAAGCGGTTATACACTACCAAGCACGCCAACAGCATTGCCATCGGCAACGCCAAAACCAAAAAGCTCGGGATTTGTAAGCCTAAAACCTGAAGGGCAATACTGAGAGGCAACCCTTTTTCACTCACCTGCCGCAGCAAATCAAACAGGGAACCTAGGGTGAGACTAATCCCTAAAAACGTACTGACACCAAACAAAAACGGCAGACACAATGCCTTCAGAAGATAGAAATCCAGGGTACCCCAGCGCAGGAGATATAGTCCTGGATCAGATACATTCCACTGTCTGCTGTTCTTAGGGTGTAGCGGCGTCTGGCTCATGGTCTTCTGTCAAAACCTTAAAACGAATCAGAACAGGATGTAGGTTATTCTCTCCAGATCCCCAGTCTAGTTCTAGCGTGTCGGTGGTGAGTTTTTCGAGAGATTGCAAAAGCTGCCGCAGTTGAGGCGTACTCGTGCCACTATCAACATAAAGACGCTCTGAAAGTTTGCCTAGGCGCTTCCAGGTCATATGAAGTTTTGCCATGCACTGCTCTAGCTGGGCAGCCTGATGCACTAAATCTGCTGCGGTGTTGAGACAGCCGATCCGCAGGGCTTCTTCTAGTGCCTGTTCTAGGTCAATCCCGCTGTCTTCTAGTGCCTGAACATGAGCAGAAGAGTCTAGATATTTGGCTAAATATTTAGCTTCAGCCGTGACCTGTTTGAGCGTCTCTATATCAGGACTTTCTGTCAGTTCTGCTTGCAGTATCGTTTGGTGTTCGGGCGGAAGCTTTTCTAGCTCATGGGCCAGGGGAGCAAGATAGCGACTAGGGATGGTATTGTTTGCCGCCTTCGTTTTGATTTCGGCGGGGATTAATTCAGAAGACATTGCCGTCCAGTCGTCAGAGAGCTGACGTACTTCACGGCGCGTAATTCGCTTGCCGTCTCGGGCGGCTTCGGTGATCATCTGCTGCACTTCTGGTTCGGCTTGAGCCGTTTCTAAAAAGGCCGATTTGCTAAAAAGGTTCATCGACTCTGGCTCTAGTTTGCCATCCGCCAAAAGGCTATCGGCACTGTTGGCTAGCTCCATCAGGCGATAAGCCTGAGTTTTGCTAATCTCATGATTTTGCAGCCAGTTAAGAAACCCAATCCCTCGGCCTTCCCCGCCGCGTTTTTCGCGATCGCGCACCGCCTTCAAAATTCGCCCGCGCCAGATTTCGGTTTGTAGGTCAAAGCGATCGCAGACTTGCCAGACCGTTTCCACCTGCTCTAAGAAGTCAAAATCCGTTAAGTCTTCATTCTCAGGATCGGGAAGCTGAAGCTCCAAATTTTCGGGATTTGCCGCAAGGGGCTGAATGAGAATGGACGGTGGGTCTGAAACAGGAGCCATAGCCAACAGCAGCATTTTGAGAGGTGACGCCTCATTATGCCACGTCTATTAGGGAGGCGTTGTGGTCATGGGAAATTGCTGAGCTACATTAAAGCGCTGATAAACGGTCGTCAAACCCTCTTCATCACCCACATTTCCTGGAAACAGCACCACAGGGAGATTCGGAAATAGCGCATGTTCTGAAGTGGTTTGAACTACTGAACAGCCTGGAATCACTTGACCCAGCAGCCAAGCTGTTCTGAGGTTAAGTCCGGTACTCAACACATCGTTAGACGTAATGCCGCCTTTGCTGACCAAATAGCCGAGGGTAGGGGGTAAACCTTTCACAACGTCCATCAGCAGTGCCGAGACCCGTTCGCCAAACTGAAGCCGCGTTTCAGGGTCGTCAAACTGAAGTTCTGTCCGACTGGTGTACACGACGGGTGTTTGCCCTTGTCTATGAATAGTTCGCACCCTTACTAAGGTTTCCTGAAGCAGCGTCGCATAAGCATCTGCAGTATCTCGTAGGGGACTGACTGGGATTTCAATCCCAGTAATGCCGTTTGCCTTCAGCAAGTGAGAGAGCTGCTCAGTGGTTTTTTTGACGTGAGAGCCAACGATAAAAGCGCCAGGCTGCTGACCTTTTACGTACCGAGCCATTTGGGCGGCAGCAACGGGTTGAGGGGGCAGTTGAGCCAGGGCGGTCAAAAGGCTAGCCGCACTGCGAAATAAGAAGCGTTTTCCTTTTACTGTCGCCGCTAAAACATCTTGGGCAAATTGGTCTAAATCACTTTGCTGCTCTGCATCCACGACAACGCACTGATTATGAGAGAGCTTGAGCAGCCGCTCTAAACTCCCCGCACGCAGATCTGCCAGCACAAAGCGCTCTACATTCTCAGCGGCAATTTTACCGGCTGTTTTTTCTGCCACATAGTCGGGTAAGTAGCTATGGCTGTATCCAAACACAGAGTCTTTGGCAAACTCGGTTTTATGGACTGGTGTGGGCACACCGTCCACTATCAAATAGTGAATGCTGTCGCGGGTAATGCGTCCCCCTTCAAAGAAGGCAGGAACCAAAAAGTGACCATCAAACGGCCCTAGCGCTTCGGCAATGACGTCTGTTTCGAGGGGGTAGTGACCACGCAATGTTGAGTCAGAGCGGCTAACCACCAGAAAATCTGGAGTAGATGCGTTAGCGGATTCTTGGTGCGCAGCGATCGCCACTTTTAAGTTCTCACAAACTTCCCGCGTCACCTGCGCGGCTGCCTCTGGCGCGAGGGCACGGGTGTTGGTCAGAATAAAAAAAATCGGTGCGGTGTTGGCTAGCCCAATTCGCAGGGTTTCCACATCCCAGCGCGTCAGCAGCAAACAGCTATGAACCGTCTGGGATCCGGTGGGATCGTCGTCAAGCACAATAATTTTGGGTCGCTGCGTCATGACGTCTCTATCAATAAAGAAAAAGGGAAGACCAGCACTTCTGAACAATCAGAGATCCCCATCATTTTAGGCGGTTCAGGGACGCTCAGAACCTTCCAGCAGATAAGTGGGCAACCCGTCGATACTGCGCTGGTTTTTCTGATGCTGATATTGCCGTATCCCCTCTTCTCCTTTGGCCTTGGCCCAGTCTAGAAGGGTTTGGCGATCGCCCTGGTAGTCTAGCAGCGGTACCCCAAAGCCACAGGATGTCTGCACCTGCTCGATATTTAGCACAATAATTTGGCGCATTCCGGGCAGTAGGTCAAACGATGCAGCATAGTCATTCCACTCAGGTGCATAAGGACGAATCACACGTCCCTGACCGTACAGCCTCAGAATCAGCGGCTCATCGGAAAAACTGCAAAACATAATGGTTAAACGCCCATTCTCTTCAAGATGGGCGCTTGTTTCATTACCGCTTCCAGTCAAATCTAGGTAAGCCACTTGGTTGGCAGCCAAACATCGAAAGGTATTAATGCCCTTAGGAGATAAATTAATGCGTCCCTCTTGGGGCGACGTTGCCACAAAAAAGAGAGACTGTGCTTGAATAAATTCGACTAAAGACTGCGATAAGTCTGTATAAAACTTAGCCATTTTGTTGATTCTTTAAGGAACATGCATTAGCATTTTCGGCTAAGTAACATTACTTAAATGCCCGAACATCATTTTACGACTTAGACAGTAGAACATAAATGAAAAACATTACAGGAGGGGTTGGGGGCATAATACCGCCTCCTGTGTGCGGTGAGAGGCACTTTAGTCAAGATGGCTCTAACAACATCCAAATGTAAAAAGCCGCTATCCGAGGACAGCAGCTTAAGGGCGTACAGCAAAAACGCACGAGGTCAGAGGAATTTTGAGCGCTGATTGAACCTAATAGGCCAGCGTTTCAAGCGTTTGGCGCAGATAGAGCTGAACCATCGCATCTAGCGTCCCTTCCGAGCTTTTAGGCTCGATTTTTCGATCTAGCACCCATCGTTTAAAGCCTGATGTGTTAGAAATAGCCTGTCGAAGCTCACTCCAGTACTTTCCGTCTGCTCGAAAAGCAGGAACTTGAGGCGCTATAGTTTTGAGCTGATTCATCGTCATTTCTCCGCTCAGAGCAAAGGAAGTTAATTCAGTCACCTTTACCGAAGGAAGCGTGTGAACAGACCAGAAATACTGCATCACTTTGCTGAGATTTGTAAAGGCTATCCCTAAGAGTGTAGACAACTCTTGGCATGATGTGAGCATAATGAAAAACTTGTTTGATGTTTGTCGCCGACACTACCGATTTTGAGTCCCTTAGAGAAGAGCCGCAAGCAAGGATTCTTTGGTGCTATCGCTGGGCATAATGGTCTTATCATGGCGCGGTCTTCAGTCTCTTGAATGAGCGTTGGGCGTCTTTTACAATCCATTCAATACCGTTATGCCGACAGCCAATCTATCCGAAGGGCTAAACCTGCAAAGCTTTCCCTCGGCGGCGCTTTGGGTTGTTGTTGTGAACTACAAGACCGCATCTTTGGTACTAGACTGCATTACGTCTTTGATTGCAGAGCAGCAGCGCGGCCTTCAGATGTCGGTGGTGATTGTTGATAATGCCTCAGGAGATGGGTCTTTAGAGATATTGCGCCAAGGGCTTATAGCGCGCCAGAATCCGTCCTGGATTCGGTTGGAGCCGCTGCCGAAAAACGGCGGGTTTGCGTACGGCAATAATGTTGTGCTGCAACAGGCGTTGAAATCTCAACATCCCCCTGACTATGTTCTGCTGCTGAACCCGGATGCTGCGGTACGTGAAGGGGCGATCGCCCCCCTCATTCAGTTTTTAAATGAAAACCCCACCGTAGGCTTAGTGGGTAGCCGCCTGGAAGACCCAGACGGCACCCCGCAGACCTCGGCGTTCCGGTTCCCGTCGATTTGGAGCGAGCTAGATCATGGGCTACGTTTGGGCGCGGTGTCTCGACTCATCGCGCACCGCAAATTGGCAATGCCCATCACTTCAGAACCCTGTCCTTCTGACTGGTTGGCAGGTGCCAGCCTAATGATTCGCCGTGAGGTGTTGGCGACAGCAGGCTTATTTGATGAGAATTACTTTTTATACTTTGAAGAAGTCGATTTTTGCCATCGGGCGCGGCTGGCTGGCTGGGAGTGTTGGTATGTGCCCAAAAGTCGAGTGGTGCATTTGGTGGGGCAAAGTACGGGCGTAACCGATACCAGGCGATCGCCCCAAAGAATGCCGCAATACTGGTTTAAATCTCGTCATCGCTATTTTCTGAAGTTTCATGGTGCCCTCTATGCTGCCCTTGCTGATTTGTTTTGGATGACGGGGTTTTCGCTGTGGCGGATCCGGCGCTGGCTGTTTAGAAAACCCGACACCGATCCGCCCTACTTTTTATGGGATTTTTTTTGCAACAGTATTGGGGTTAAATGAGGGCTGTCGTGACGGATTCCTCTCACGCAAGGCTGGGGCTATGGGCGCAAATCCAGGAAGATTGGGTGGCTCATGGGCGAGACTGGACAAAGCCAGGATTTCGGGCAGTGGCAGCTCATCGGTTTGGGGTTTGGCGGATGCAGGTGCAGCCCAAGGCGCTGCGTGCGCCCCTCAGTGTGCTGTACAAAGCCATTTATCGTAAGGTTCGCAATGGCTACGGCATTGACTTACCCTATACGGTGCAGGTAGGCCGTCGCGTTGTGATTGAGCATCAGAGTGCGATCGTCATTCACGGTCACTGTCGCATTGGAGATGACTGCATTGTGCGTCAGGGCGTTACGCTGGGCAATCGTTATTTAGATCGTCCCCTAGAGGCTCCAACCTTGGGCAATCGGGTCAATGTGGGGGCAGGGGCTAAGATTTTGGGCGGCGTTATCCTGGGGGATGATGTCAATATTGGCGCTAATGCCGTTGTGTTGACTGATATTGGTGCAGGTCAGACGGCGGTGGGTATTCCGGCTCGGATTTTAAAGTCGCAGGAATGGTCGCGCAATGACGAGTGAATCTAGTGGGCTTGGCATTGTGGTGATTGGACGGAATGAGGGCGATCGCCTCATGGCCTGTCTCAATTCTGCGATCGCCCAGTCATCGCACCTAATCTACGTCGATTCTGGCTCTACGGATGGCAGCGTAATGTCTGCAAAAACTCTGGGAATTAAGGTGATTGAGCTAGATTTATCAATCCCCTTTACCGCTGCTCGTGCCCGTAATATCGGCTTTGCAAGGCTGCTGGAGCTTTATCCCAGTCTGGGCTATGTCCAGTTTGTGGATGGAGATTGTGTGCTAGAGGCAGGGTGGTTCGATCTCGCTTTAGCCGCGATTCAGGCTGACTCCAGCATTGCCGTCGTGTGCGGACGACGACGAGAGCGATTCCCGAACGTTTCTGTGTTTAATGCCCTTTGTGACCTTGAATGGAATACGCCCATCGGCGAAGCCTTGGCCTGCGGCGGCGATGCGCTAATGCGAGTTACCGCGTTTCAAAAAGCAGGAGGCTATACTGAGCAGCTCATTGCAGGGGAAGAACCCGAACTGTGTCTGCGACTGCGGCGGCAGAAATGGCGCATTATGCGAATTGATCAAGACATGACCTGGCATGATGCCCAGATGCTGTACTTTTCGCAGTGGTGGCGGCGTGCTATTCGGGGGGGGCATGCCTATGCTGAAGTGTCCTGGCTCCATCGGCATGAGGCTGAAAGATTTTGGCAAAGAGAAAGCCGTCGAATTTGGATCTGGGGTGCAGGGGTGCCGCTCTTAAGCTTTGTGCTATTGCCTATGACGCATTTCTGGAGTGGTTTACTCGGGCTTCTGTATCCTGTGCTGATGCTTAAAACCTATCGACAAACCCGTCGCCAATGTGGTCGATCTGTCGCGTTTTACTACGGGTTGTTTTGTACGCTGGCAAAGTTTCCAGAGCTTCAGGGTCAGCTATGGTTTCATATCAATCGACTGAGGGGCGATCGCAGCGCTCTCATTGAATATAAATAAAACAACTCATAAAAAATGCTGATGGTGTAAACATCATCAGCATTAGCAATAGGAGAGATCGCAAAACTGGATTGGCTATTGACAGTAGGGCGTCACATCCTCACCGCATTCATCAGCCAAAAATGTTAACGCCTTAAACCGCAGCTCTATAAACTGTTCGTAGAGAGGGTTGAGTTTGCATAGTGCCGGAATGTGGCCTATCTTTCGGCCTAGCAAAAATACATCGCGTTCAAAAGGGCAATTGTTAGGAATTAAGCGACAAATCAACCGAGCCGTCTGGGGATCATTCAGGTTGATTTGATTAAGTGCAGGGTTAGATAGCCTTTGAAGAAGGTCTCTCAAAGAAACTCTCGTTAACAAAAACTGTTTTGAAGCAAGAATAGCGCTTGTTGCATTAATCATGGTGTTAGACACTAAAAACCAGGAAAGCAGCGCCCTAAAGGATTAAGACACAGCCTTAATGAGATTCTTTAAGGGAGAAGTAAAAACCAAACAGAAAACAAATTGCCCAAATACAGATCGTTTGAATTTCAATAGACTCAAGTAAGGACAACATAATTTTGCCTTTCTATCGTAGATCTTGAGGAGAGAATGAACTTGCTCATAGCTTTATTATGAGCAGTGCATCTTACTTTCACATGGGGAAATTCACGGATTTTGTGACGTCTAGAGCGGATAGTCTATCCGCAATTACCCGTACTAATGAGTAAGATGACTGTCTACAGATAAGGTTAGTGCCCCAATCTGAAATCAGTAAAGTACCCTATTGGAAGACGCTAGATCTAGCTTGCGTCTTCCATAATTTTAGGAACCTTAAAAAAGTCACCGTCTTGGTCAGGGGCATTGTCTAAAATGGCATCGCGATCGCCCCAAACCTTCAGATCATCCGCGCGGGTAATATTGCTAACGTCAATGGCGCGAGTGGTCGGTGCTACATGGGTGACGTCTAGCTCACTGAGCTGCTCAAAGTAGTCTAAGATGCCGCCGAGTTGGGTTGTAAACTGTATCTCTTCTTCTGGCGTTAACGCAAGACGCGCCAGCAGAGCGACTTTATGAACTTGGGCTTGATCAATCATGGGAGAGTGCTTTTAGTACAGATCCATCGTGGAGCGTCCGGTCGTCTTTAGCCAATTTTGGGCTTCGATGTAGTTATTAGGAGCCACGCGAATCGCGCGTTTCCAGTATTCGGCGGCCTGGTTAAATAGCTCATCTGCGTCATCGGGGCGACCTTCTTCAGCGGCTTGCTCACCCTGATAGTGATAAATGACGGCAACGTTATTGAGCGCCTGACACAGGCGACCGTTCAGCTCAAGTGCCTGATGATAAAGTTCTAACGCCTTGGTATGGTCTCCATTGCTGGCGTAAATTAGCCCCATGTTATAGAGAACATAGCCGCGATCATAATCATCATCCTCTAGCTTGAGGGCTTCTTCGTAGTTATCGAGGGCTTCGGCATATTCGCCATCGCCCTGCGCCGACATGCCATCACGATAGTAGGCAAAGGCTTCTTTTTGGCGATGGGTGGCGGGCAGAACCTTTAAGATCATGTCTGCCATGACTGTAAAAGACTTATCAATAAAGTTATCGTTGCGTTGAGAACGGGGCATATCGGCTTCGCCAAACTGAAGGTTATTAAGCGTTCAAGGCGCGACAACGCCTTACTGTAGTTTATCAGGTACCGATTGATGCGTTGATGAAGATATTTTTAAGCGCGTATTGGGCAGCAAAATTTTGATCCACGCGCCGCCCTGATGGGGATGGTTTTTGGCCTCAATGGTGCCCCCGTGGGCTGTAATAATTTGATGGGCGATCGCTAGTCCCAGTCCACTCCCGCCTCCGGTGGGCAGGTTTTCGGACACCTCAGATGCTGCACGACCCCGCGCCGGATCGGCTCTGTAAAATCGCTTAAAGACGTGATTCAGGCTTTCTTCAGGGAATCCTGAACCTGCGTCTATGACGTCAATTTGCACCCACTCCTGGGTGATTTGCGCATTCGTGGGGGCTGGAATCTGAACATTGGGACGCAGGTAAATGGCGATCGCCGCATCCACCGGACTAAATTTAATGCTGTTGTCGATCAGGTTTAGAAACACGCGCAGCAGCCGATTGCCATCTGCACATAAAAAGTGATGGTCTGGGCCTTCGTAGTAGAGCGACAGGTTTTTGTGCTGCGCTAATGGCTCTAACGTCACCCAGGCATTTTGGATCAGCTTGGGTACGTCTACTTCTGTCGGCTTTAAGACATTAGGGTTCTGAAACGTAATCTGGCTCAGCTCTAAAATATCCTGTACCAAAACGCTCAACCGCATGGTTTCTTGAATCAGCCGATCCACCCAGCCCTTTAATGAAGGGGCAATACTGGGCTGAAGGGTTTCGGCAATGAGGCGAATTGAAGTTAGCGGCGTTTTTAGCTCGTGGGCGACGTCGGATGTCCAGCGATCGCGTTCTTGTCCTAACTGTACGGCTTCCCAGCGATCTTCTAAAAATACGCCAACGTGACCTTCCTTTAACGGAATTGCCGATCCGCGCAGGGGCAAATCTTTGGTCTGCTGTTGAGGTTGAAGTGCATGGACTGTCCAATCCTGACATTGGGGCGTTTGATGCTGACGGACAGACTCTATGAGCTGATCTAGCTCATAGGAGCGCACTATCTGAAGCAGCGATCGCTTTAGAGTGAAGGCATGACGATGCGGCTCAATATTCAGGAGAACGGCAGCTTTGGCGTTATGCCAGTACACATGATTTTCTTCGTCAACCTCAAGGTAGCCAACGGGAGCAGATTGCAAAATGGTTTGCCATATGCTCAGACGCTGGTGCAAAGACTGCTCTGACTGCTGCTGAAACTGCACTGCCTTTTGCAGCCGCACCTGGAGAGGCATCGTAGCGCTGTAGGACTGGGATGGAAATAGACGCACAAGACGACTCAACTGCCGCTGCGATCGCACTGAAGACCAACACCACAGCCCTAACCCAACGGACAGTCCGCCGACAAACCCTAACCCCCCCGCGCTGATTGCTACCACAGCATTTTAGTGATCCCATTTATCATCTACTTGGCTATCCAAAGCGATACCCAAACCCGCGAACCGTCACTAAATAGTCAGGGTTACTGGGGTCTTTTTCGATCTTCTCACGCAGCCAGCGGATGTGAACGTCTACGGTTTTACTGTCGCCAATAAAGTCGGGTCCCCAGATTTTTTCAAGTAGCTGCTCACGAGGCCATACGCGACGGGGATAGCTCATAAACAGCTCTAGAATCCGAAATTCCTTTGGTGAAAGATTTACGTTCTGGTCATGAACCGTTACCCGACATTCTTGAGGATACAGCGCAATATCGCGGCACCGAATCACGTTGGCTGACTCGCTATTGAGCAGTCGCTGCCGTCGTAAGAGGGCACGACACCGAGCCACGAGTTCCCGCATACCAAAGGGCTTAGTCAGGTAGTCATCTGCACCTACCTCTAAACCCACCACGCGATCGCCTTCTGTACCCTTGGCGCTCAGCATCAGCACCGGAATCACTGCACCTTCACGACGCAGAAAACGGCACAGATCTAAGCCATTGATGCCAGGAAGCATGACGTCTAGAATGATAAGGTCTAAGGGCGGCAGATCTCCCTTTGGGGGATGCTCAGCATAAGAGCGAATGAGATCCAGGGCGGTGCGCCCGTCTGCTGCCGTTACGACAGAATAGCCCTCGCTGCGGAGGGTGAGGGAAATGGTTTCTCGAATGGTCTCTTCGTCTTCAACCAGCAAAATATGACCGGTGGACGTCTCCGCTGATGAAGGCTTATTAAAGGTGGATTCCATTGTGGACAGCATACACTGCAACTCAATAGGGGCTTGATCTTAGCTCTGTTTTCAGACTTAATCCTACCACTCGACCTTTAGACATCTGTTACCAGGCTTTAACTTTAATGAGAGGCTAACCTTTTCTTAATCCCAAAGGATCGGAGCATTTTCAGACAATCAATTTCAGGATTTCTCAATAAAATGGTCGAAAGTTTATCTTTAAATCCTTTCAGCGCAGAGTAAAAAGATGACTCAAATAAAAAAGTTGGAGCAAATGAGTCTTTTACTCATTGAAGATGACCCTAATGATGTCGAGCTGATTCAGCTAGCGCTAGAAAACTACAATTTTGCCAATGATATGCGCGTTGCTTACGATGGAGAAGAAGCAATTCACTATCTGATTGGACGTGAGGGTGAACCCTCCACGCAACCATTGCCTCGGATGGTCTTGCTAGATCTAAAATTACCTAAAGTTAATGGCATTCAGGTTTTAGAAGCGATTCGCAGTCATCCTCGCACCAAAAACTTAGTGGTAGTGGTGATGACGTCTTCTGCAGAAAACCAGGATTTACAGGATTGCTATGCATTGGGGGTAAACAGCTACATCGTCAAACCTTTAGACTTTCAACAGTTTGTCGAAGTATGCCGAAAGGTTGGGTTTTACTGGATGCTGTTGAATCAGCAGCCGCTTCAAGAGTAGTCATACCTTTAGCAAGCAGCAGATATGAAACACTAGACCTTGTGCATGAATATGACCCTCTTTCCCCGCCCCTTGCCTAGAACGGTCGAGGGGCGCTGGAGTTAGCCCTTCTCCCATTAGGAAGAAGGGTAAGGCCTTTTGCTACATAGAAACAGATGAGGAGGATAGAATTGAGGCAAGAGGTCTAATTTACGCGCTTACGCTCCTGATGCAAACTAAAATTTTGCGCTCCTAGCTTGAGATAGAAGGTTGCACCTTGGTGGGGAGTCCCTTCAGCCCAAACTGTTCCGCCGTGTCGCTGCACAATCCGCTGCACGATGGCTAAACCAATTCCGGTTCCTTCAAATTCAGCCTGGGTGTGCAGGCGTTGGAACGCACTGAATAATTTGTCGGCATATTCCATCTGAAAGCCTGCGCCATTATCTTTGACCCAAACGGTGCCATCTGGCTCACTGCCAATTTCAACGCGAGGGGCGGCGGCATTGCGGCTAAATTTGATGGCGTTGTCGATGAGGTTCTGGAAAACCTGCTGTAGCAGCGTTACATCACCCACTAGCATCGGCAGTTCGCCAATGACAAATTCAACAGACGGGCGATGATCGTCAAACTCAGTTTGATTCAAGGCAATGGCTGTTTCTACTAACTCTGGGAGAGACACGGGTTGCCAATCCATAGGGCGACGACCGATGCGAGAGAGAGAGAGAAGACCATCAATCAGCTGTGCCATCTTGGTGCTGCTGTCTTCAATCACCTCTAAGTAGTGCGCTACTTTTTGATCTTCAAGAATCTGATGATTTGCGAGCTGTTGTCTGAGCGCATTCACGAAGCCGCTCAAGTGACGCAACGGGGCGCGTAAATCATGGGAAACCGAGTAAGAAAAAGACTCTAACTCACGATTGGTGGCGGCAAGCTGGATTGCAGTTTGCTGAAGGGTCGTCTCTGCCCGTTTGCGAACAACTTCGTTGCGCTTCGCTTCGCTAATATCGCTTACTCTCACCAAGTTCATCGTGTTTCCAGCAACCACAATGGGCTTAGCAGCAATATTGCCCCAGAAAAAATTGCCTTGACGGGTCACAAACTCAAGTTCTTGGCTCCAAAAGCCCTGCACCTGAATCTGGTCGGCAATGTCAGCTAACACCTCATCAGAAAATTGATAGCGCTGAAGGGTATGTCCTTCAATGCCAATCAATTCAGCTCGATCGGCTGCGCCAAACAGTTCTACTGCCCGTTGATTGCAGTCTAGGGTGAGCAGTGTTTCTACATCCACCAAAAACAGCGCATCTGCTAGCTCATTAAAGATAGCTTCTCGTAAATCTCGGTTTTGGATTAAGTCTGCCTCCGCCAGTTTGCGAGCGGTAATGTCGATATGGCAGCCAATCATGCGGATAGGATTTCCCGCTGTGTCCCACTCAATGACCTTGCCACAGCAAATCACCCAAACCGTTGAGCCATCTTTGTGTCGATATCGCGCTTCGTTGTAGTAGGGCACTTCTCCGTGGCTCTGGACATGACGCTCAAAACAGTCCAATACGCTAGGTAAATCCTCTGCAAAAATAAGGCGTTGCCAGGTTTCGCGTCGGTTAGGCAACTCCTCATCCTGATAGCCGAACATCTGTTTGAAGCCGGGACTTAAGTATTCTTGATTGCTTGGGATATGCGAGTCCCAATATCCTGCTAAAACAATGTCAAGAATTTGCTCGAACAGCTTAAGTTCATCTTGGATGTGTACTGCGCGTAAGTGCTCAGCTTCGGCCTGTTTGCGATCGCTAATGTCTCTAAAGTAAAGCCCCAAACCTGCGACTGAGGGATAAACGTGAATCTCAAACCAATTTCCACTGGGTTCATAGAATAGTTCTAGATGAGCCGCAATCTGCTCGTCAAGCGCCCGTTGATATTCTCGTTCAAGCTCTTTTCCGACTAAAAAGGGGAAAAGCTCCCAGTGGTTTTTTCCCAGAAAGGTTTCAGTTCCTAAGTTGGTTAGAGCAAGAATGATTTGCGTTGCCGCTGGATTGGCATAAGTGACCCGCCACTCGCGGTCTAGGGTGGCATAGGCATCCGTCATACTCTCCCAAATCGCTGTGATTTGCTGATTGGCTTCTTTTAGGCTGAGTTCTGCCTGCTTGCGATCGCTAATATCGGTATGGGTACCCAACATTCGTAAGGGCTGACCCTCCTGATCCCAGGCAACAATTTTGCCGATAGAAAAAATCCACTTCCAATCGTTATTTGTGGTTCGTTGTCGAAACTCCACTTGATAGTCTGGAATGTCCCCCGCAACATAGGCTTGATAAACATGGGCAGCACGCGCTTGATCTTCGGGGTGCAGCCGCGCTGTCCATTTCGCATTGGTTTCTCGAAAGGTGATGGGGTCGTACCCCAACATCGTGGCGTACTCGGGGTTCACGATAGCTTCACCCGTTTTGAGGTTGAGATCGTAGAGTCCTAGATTAGTGGCCGTTAGCGCAAGGCGTAAGCGTTCTTCGCTCGTCTTTAATTCGGCTTCCACCTCCTGCCGTTTCAGGGTGTTCATTAAGATATCGGCAAAAATTTTGAGCAGTCGGATGTTGTCTTCTGACCAGAGACGTGTTTTTTGAAAGGAGACAAAGCCTACAAATCCCTTCACTTGATGTTGAGCAATGAGGGGAATAGCCAGGGATGACCTTATACCAAATTGCTCAAAGCTCTGCTGATCGATCGCCGCTTCTGGCGGCAGCACGTCAGAATTTGAGACATATACAATCTCACCGTTCTGGAGAAGAGCGGTTGCCCACGGGTACATATTGAGCAGTAAATTTTGGCAATTTTGTAGCTGAGGCATAACGCCTGGGGCAGCCCATTCATGGGTCATGCTGTGGAGAGGCTCAGTCTCAGAGTATTGAAAGATATAGCTGCTGTCTACCTGCGTAAATTCGCCAATCTCCTGCAAAGCCTGGTTAATGCTGTCCGTGGTGTCTTGGGAAGAGTGCTGAATGAAGCGACTAGAGATGCCTGCAACCAGGCGATCTAATTCAATCTGAAACTCAAGCGCATGTTTGGTTCGTTGGCGATCGCTAATATCGGTAAGGGTGCCAACATAGCCCACAATCTCTCCCGTAGAGTCTCGCTCTGCAACGGTTTGACCATAAACCCATGTGGTTTGCCCTTCCCCATGTTGAAACCGATACTCAAGCTCAAAAGGGCGATTGTGCTCGACGGATGCTGTCCATTCTGCCATCACGCGATCGCGATCTTCAGGATGTAGCCCATCTACCCAACCAAAGCCCATGGCCTCCGCGCCCTGAAGCCCCGCGATCTGACACCAGCGCGTATTTACATAGATGCAGCAACCCGCAGTATCGGTTCTGAAAATGCCCACGGGACAGGCTGCTGCTAACGCTTCATAAAACGTTCCCTTGTGCTGAACGCGCTCTGGAATCAGAAGGCCCACCACGCGATGCTGGTCGTCGAGGATAGGGACATGACGAACGTTGTGTTGCTGGAGTCGGCTTTCAAGAGAGAATCCATCGCTGCACTCAGATTCTTGCAGCGTGAGAACGGGAGGTACCATCACCTGCGATACCCTCAGGCTATCTAAGGCTTTCCCCTGCACAGTCAGGCGCAGCATGTCACGGTTTGTCAGTAGGCCAAGGAGGCGATCATTTTCTACCACCAGTACACAGCTACAGCGAAATTCAGACAGTAGATCTTCCCATGCTTCCTCAGTCTCGGCAGTGTTGCTGGGCTGCATTCCGCTCATCAAAGCCATTGCGACCATTACAGTCGTGTCGGGCGCCACCTTGAGAGGGTCGCGGACAATCGCTGCGTTGAAGTTTGTTGCGCTGACAAAAGGTGAAGATGACATCCGATGAAGATTTCCCTTTTTCGTTTCAGTCCATTCCAACGAGCCTCGAAACAGCCCAATAGAGGCACTCAGTAGTGAAAGTCTTTGAGACTAGAGCATTTAAGGCTGTTCTAGTCAGCGCTGTAACCTCAATTTAATTCAGTCTTGAGGTACCGTCTTTCTCGACCCTTAGTAGTATATTCACAAACTATTTTTATCGTAAAATACATACGTTAACTCTGTTTGCTAAAACTTTTCTTTCATCTGTGAGGCATCAATCTAAGAAAAAAGCTTCTGAGTTTTTAGGATTCTTTGGAAGCGTTTGAGAAAGAATAGCCTAAAAGTCTATCCCTGCAATGATTGAGGGCACTTGATCGTAATAATGTCTAAAGCTTTCTCCGGCGCCCTAAGTTTTAGAAAAAATTAAGATAATTTTCATATTGCCTATCTTTAGAATAAGATGTGTCAGCTTGGTGTTTACACTCTTGGGAGGGAAGATTCATAAACTTTATGATGTCTCCATCATCGATTATTTTTTTCACTTTACGATTGATGATGATTTTGCTAAACATCAGGACTTTGTCCCGCGCTTAGCGACTCAATTAAAATGAAGCGATATGCTTAAAAGCATGGCCTCTTAAGGCATAATCTGCCGCCATGGCCTGTCTCTGTGAATGATCAAGGCCTTTAAGGAAAGAGTATGGATGAGAATAAGCTCAAAACGGATGCAGGTTTGACCCGATTCCTCCATCTCCTCATTATTGAAGATGTCTCTCAAGATGTAGAGCTGATTTTGATGACGCTTGAGGCTGCTAATGTCCAGTTTACCTATGACAGCGTCTCAACAGCCATTGACTATGAGTACTGTCTAGATCATCACGTCTACGACGTTGTTTTGTCAGACTATCGACTGACTAACTTTAACGGATCGCAGGCGTTTAAAGCCCTCAAGCGTTTGGGGAAAGAGATCCCCTTCATTTTAATTACGGGTAGTTTAGGGGAAGAGTCTGCCGTTGAATTTATTAAGGCGGGCATGACCGATTATGTCCTAAAAGATCGGCTCTTTCGACTACCGATGGTTTTGCAGCGTGCCTTAGATGAGTTTGAGCTGCGTCGCCAACAAAAAGCTGCGATCGCCCAAATCCAGCAGCAGGCATGGCGAGAAACCATCATTAACCGCATCGTTCAGGCGATGCGCGAAACCCTGGTTTTAGATGATGTTCTGCAAACGATGGCAGATGAGCTTCATGATGCGCTTCAGGTCAGTCGATGCCTCATTTTTCAGCACGATACGGACGGGCAGTTTCGGGTCAAGTGCGTGAGTAGTCTCACCCCTAAAATCCCCAATCTTCTGGGTCGACCCTGCCCCTTTTTTAGTCATTTTCAAGATGTTTTGACTCAGGGTAAGCAGGTTGTACTTCACGATACTGAGCCAGGTCTACCGCCTGAGATTCAAGAAACGATAAACGCTTATGCGATTCGCTCTATTGTGATTACGCCGCTCCACTACCAGCAAACGTACCTTGGAGCCATTAAGCTGCACGTCTTCGACCAACGGCGAGAATGGTCAGAGTACGAGTTGACCCTAGTGGAGGCGATCGCCGATCAGTGTGCGATCGCCATCCATCAGGCAGAACTCTACCAAAACGCCCAAAAAGAGCTAGCCGAGCGTAAAAAGATTGAAGGCAAGCTCCGGCATGACGCACTCCATGATGCCCTGACAGACCTCCCCAACCGAGCGCTTATTTTAGACCGCCTGCACCATGCGCTTCAGCGTTTTCTTCGACATGGACTCAATTCATATTTTCTCGAACCCAATAAATTTGCCGTTCTCTTTTTGGATTTAGATCGTTTCAAAGTCATCAACGATAGCCTTGGACATGCTGCGGGCGATCAGATGCTGCAAATGGTGGCACAGCGGTTGAGGTCAGCACTGAGAGCCGAAGACTCTCTTGCTCGACTGGGGGGAGATGAATTTGTCATCTTACTAGAAGACATCAGGGAATTGAGCGACGTGATTGATGTCGTTCATCGAATTTATGAAAAGCTGAATACATCAATCCTTCTAGATAACCATGAGGTGATGGTAGGAGCCAGTATTGGCATTGTTTTTAGTGCAATGCACTATACCCATCCCGCGCAGCTTTTACGAGATGCAGACACTGCAATGTATCGAGCGAAAAGCAAGCAGCGCGGCTCCTACGAGGTGTTTGATCCCTCCATGCATTTCCAGGTGATGAGTCAGCTTCAGCTCGAACACGATCTCCGCCATGCAATTGAACACCAAGGGCTAACGCTCTACTATCAACCGATGGTGAGTCTTAAATCCCAGCAGATTTTGGGCTTTGAGGCACTTGTGCGCTGGCAGCATCCTGAGCGTGGGTTAATTTCGCCCGACGAGTTTATTCCGATTGCAGAAGACACAGGCTTAATTATTCCCATTGATCTGTGGGTATTGCGAGAGGCGTGCCAACAGCTACGCCAGTGGCAAAATTATCTGTCCGGTCACCAGCCCTTGTTTATGAGCGTGAATTTTTCAGGACAGCAGTTTTCGCAATCTAATTTGATGACTCAGATTGATCAGATTTTGGATGAGGTTAATCTTAACCCGCATGATTTAAGAATTGAGCTGACGGAAAGCGTCCTCATTGAAAAGACACAGACTGCAGCCGAGATCTTGAGTCAGTTGGTCGAACGGCGCATTCAAGTTGCCCTAGATGATTTTGGGACAGGCTATTCTTCCCTTAGCTATCTCCACAAATTTCCGATTCACACCCTAAAAATTGATCGATCGTTTATTTCATCCTTAGGCAGCAATTCAGAAAATAGCGAGATTGTCAAAGCCATTGTCAATTTAGGACTTAATCTAGGCTTAGAAATTGTTGCTGAAGGAATAGAAACACAGGAACAGCTTCAGTTTCTCACCGAGAATTACTGTCAAGTTGGACAAGGATACTATTTTTCTAAGCCCCTAGATGCAGAAGCTGCCTTCACCCTGTTAAGCCAACAGGCTGGGCTTCTTCAGCCTCAAATCCTTCACGAAATGGTGTCGAGCGATTCTATGGGCTGAAAAGCGCGCACTTCTGTGACGTAAAGCAAGAAGGTAAGCTATCTTCTAGGCTAAAAGCATTAGCCACAGGGGCACCAGAGGAACCAAGGCCAGCATACAGAGCGCGATGCTGCTGGCAATTAGCTCTCGGTCAAGGTTGTATTCTTCTGCCAATACGAGCGCAGTCAGC
The DNA here is from genome assembly GCA_031422435.1 of Acaryochloridaceae cyanobacterium VAR_48_metabat_390. Lineage (GTDB taxonomy): Bacteria > Cyanobacteriota > Cyanobacteriia > Thermosynechococcales > Thermosynechococcaceae > JAAURS01. Next base: position 40,704 of record JANPLU010000107.1, on the reverse strand, counting down.
GCCGTGGGGGTGCCTGCCATTAACACCAGTGCAAGGCGTGGTTCACCTACAATGCCCCAGAAAGGTGTGGCTAGTGCAACAATCGCAGGCATAAGCAGCACTTTAACGCCAGCAGGCACTAGGCCACAGGCAAGGCTGCGTAAACTTTTGAGCTGACTAAGCCGCATTCCCATCAGCAAAAATCCACAGGGAATGACAACCCAAATAGATTGACTTAACGTGGCTTCGATTCGTTCAGAGAACGCAATGGATTGAGTGGAAGCACCTAGAGAAAATGCCCATAGAGACGGTACCTTAACTACGGCAAGCAACGAAGTCCACCAAGGGCGATCGCCAAGTTTAGAATCATCGCCATCCTCTGGCTCTCCAAAGTGATGCGCCACTAAAACACCCATGCCGTATAGCCCCAAGGCGTTGTGCATGACCGTAAAAAAGGCGGCAAGCCCTAAATTTTCTGGGCTAAGGACAGACGCGGCGATCGCCAGTCCCACAAAGCCCGTATTCCCCAGCATTGCAGACAGGACAAAGCTGCCCTTGTGAGGTTCACTGTGTAAACCTAGCCAGTCTTGAGGCCAGCGTTCGCTTAGATGCAGCAGGCTCAGCGCAATTCCCAGCCCTAGCAGCAGTGTGCAAACCGTTGCAGCAGGCGCAAGCCAGACCAGGCGAGAGAAATCGGTGTGCCGCGCTAGGGTAAAAATTTCAACGGGCATTCCCACCCAGAAAAGTCCACGCCCCAGCAGTCTAGGCACCTGATTGGGCAAAACGCGAAACAGAATCACGCCTAAACCAACCCAGAGAAATAAAGACGCATAGGCATGAGAGAGCGCATCGGTCATGGCAAGGGTCAGCTTGCCTCACACTCTAAAAATGCGGCACATTCGACGTGAGCCGTCTGCGGGAAAAAGTCAGCAGGTTTGACGCGAACCAATCGGTATGGCCCTTCATGGCAAAGTTTCTGAAGATCTCGCGCTAACGTTGCGGCGTTGCAGCTCACGTACACAACACGCGGCACCCGACGCTCAATGAGGTTTTGCAAAACCCCAGCTTCGCAGCCTTTACGGGGTGGATCTAGCAGCACCACATCGGGCTGAATCTCTAGGTCTATAAGGCTTTGCTCTACGGTACCCACCTGAAAGTCCACGTTTGTGATGTCGTTGAGCTGGGCGTTTTGGATGGCCTGCTCAACCGCATCAGTCTGCACTTCTAATCCTAAACAAGACTTCGCAACGCGAGCAATGGGCAGAGTCAGCGTCCCGATGCCGCTGTAGGCATCTAAAACAGTTTCAGTGCCCTGAAGGTTGAGGTGGTCTAAAATCACCTGTAGCAATGCTTCAGCCTGCTCGGTATAGACCTGAAAAAAGGTGTTGGGGTGTACCTGAATCGTCAGACCTGCAAAACTTTCGCGCAAAAAAGGTTGACCCGCAACCCGTCGCGTTTGGGTGCCAAAGATTCGATTGGTGCGATCGCCGTTCACATTCAGGCAAACCCCCACAATTTCAGGATGGGCTTTCATCCAAACCTTGGCCTGTTCTTCAATGCCCGTCAGGTTATTGCCCGTCCGCGCCACCAGCGTCACCAATATTTCCCCTGTGCGTCGCCCGATTCGCAAAGACAGATGACGCAGTTCGCCCTTATGAGACTGCTCGTTATAAATTGACCAGTCCTGCTGCTGAATCTCTAGTTTAAGGTACGCCAAAATCGGATTTAAGCGTGGGTCTTGGACAGGACACTGGTTGAGGTTAATGAGGCGATGGCTGCGCTTTTGGTAGTAGCCTGCCTGTACCTTACGCTTGCCCTGATCAATCACAAAACCCAATGGATAGGTCGATTTATTACGGTAGCCAAACGGAGAGGGAGCAGCCAACACTTCTTCGACAGGAGGGTTTGAAAACTTGCCAATGCGTTCTAGCGCCTGAACCACCTGGTCACGCTTCGCAATAAGCTGATAGTCGTACACCGCCGACTGCCACTGACAGCCGCCACATTTATCGGCCACAATACAGTGTGGCTTGGTGCGATGGGTGGAGGGTTCTAATACCTCTACCAATGAGGCGTGGGCGTAGCTAGGCTTGACGAAGGTGAGCTTTGCCGTAATGCGATCGCCGGGTACCGCATCGGGCACAAACACGACGCGACGGTCTGGCCCCCAGTGACCCACACCATCCCCCGTTGCGCTTAAGTCTGCAATTGGGACTTCAATGAGCTGATCCTGCTGCCAAGGCTGCGAATCGAGGGATGTCTGACTAACCAATGTTGCGAACCTATGCGTCTGGGAATCAATGCGTCTGGGAATTCACGGGATAGAGATGAAAACCCGACAGATAGGCTGTTGAGTTCTGCATCCACAATCCTGTTCTAGTGTATCGGTTTAAGGCTGACGCTGTGGTGGTTTGCTCAAGCGAAGTCCTAAACACCTTGTGCCGTGGAAATCTCTAAATACTCATCATCCAACGATGTGCGGAAGAAAAATTCGCAGCCGTCGCGGGTGGTGGGGCGATGACTCGATCCTGGCGCTGACCGTATATAGTCTCCTACGCCATAAACCGTGGTGCCTATCTGTAAATCACCCCGCAGCATATAAATTTCTTCTACCCCAGCATGACGATGTAAGGGATAGCTAACGTCTGGCTGCGCTCGGAATATACCCACTACCGTACGTGTAGAAGAATCTCGATGAATCACAGCAATTTCAACGCCTGGTATTTTATGCCTGCGCCAGGATAAGTTTTGAGCCTGCATTGCCCACAAAGAAGGCGGTTCTAAAAGAGGGGCAGCGATCGGCATTGGTTCACCGATGCGCTCAAATAATCGCGCTTTGAGCTGAGGGTCTGGGAGTGTCTCAGGTGTCCCGTAGGCCAGGTTCGTCACTGCTGCTTGAAAAGACGCTAGCTCAAGGGCAAGATCTGCATCCTGGGTAGCTCGCTCATCTACCCAAGTCCGCTCCGCATCACTCAGTACTCCAAGGGCATGAAGCGGAGCCAGCTCACAAAAGCAAGGGGATGAGTTTTCCATGAGAGCAGACCCAGAAACAGAGGATTAATACCCAGCCAGATAGTGTTTAAGACAATACTAGGGCGCTGTAATATCCTAGCTCAAAGCGTTTTATTCACGCCTATTAAAAATGGCTAGAAATCCCGTAATAATGAGACCCCTAGCCATTTTTAGTAATTCACAACGAACTTTAATGCTCTAGCGCTGAGACCCCGAAGAAACCTGCTGAGGGCGATCCACCTTAATCACTTTATTAAGATTTTTAATGGGTCGTGCGGCCTGAAGCTCCTCCTCAAGCTGAGTGGTGATGGCAGGATAGTGGTCAAAAGCCATCTGCAAAGCCGCAGCAGCGATCGCCCGAATATCAAACTCTTCACTCAGGGTTGAAATCATCGGCAAGAAGGATGCCAAACGCTCACCCATCAGGGCTTCGCGCATTTCACCCGTCAGCTTCTCAAGGCGACGTTCCTCGATCTGCGCCCTGGTTGGGGTAGGCAGAACCGGAATCTCTTGACGGACGTGGTTCTCAATCTGACGCATCTTCCAGCGCTCAGAGGTGTGTGCCAGGGTAATGGCGACACCTTCGTTACCCGCGCGGCCTGTGCGACCAATGCGATGCACGTAGCTTTCTTGGCTGTCGGGCACGTCATAGTTGATCACATGGGTAAGATCATCCACATGAATTCCGCGCGCTGCGATGTCTGTTGCCACCACCCAACGCACCTGCTTTTGACGGAAGCGCCACAAAAGACGTTCACGCTGACTCTGGCTCAGGTCGCCGTGGTACTCGTCCACACTGTAGCCAGCGGACTGAAGGCGATTGGTTAAATCGGCGGCTTCTCGTCGCGTCTGCACAAAGATGATGGCGGTATCGGGGTCTTCTAGTTCCAAAACCGTTTGCAGTACCGCAGCCCGAGCGCTCATGCGGGGCACGCGGTAGGCAATCTGGCGAATCTGAAGCGGGCTGGCCTGAGCCTGTTTAATGCTGACGGTGACAGGATCTTTAAGAAACTGCTTCGTCAACCGATAAATTTCTGGCGGCATGGTTGCCGAGAAAAAGGCGGTTTGGCGCGTCTCAGGCACTTTGCTTAAGATCTGCCGCACGTCTGGGATAAAGCCCATGTTCAGCATTTCGTCAGCTTCGTCTAACACAAAGTACTGAAGCTGATCAAGGACTAAAACGCCTCGGTTCAGAAGATCCAACACGCGCCCAGGCGTACCCACCACAAGCTGGGCACCGCGCCGAAGCTGCGTAATTTGCCGATCAATGGACTGCCCCCCATAGATGGGCAGCACAAAAATGCTGGGGTTTGCCTTGAACCCTTGAATCGCCTGGCTCACCTGAAGCGCCAGCTCTCGCGTAGGGGTTAAAATTAGCGCCTGAACCGCCTTTGATTTGGGGTCAATACGCTCCAGAATGGGGAGTGAAAAGGCAGCCGTCTTGCCTGTCCCTGTTTGGGCTTGTCCAATGATGTCTTTGCCTTCCAATAGAATTGGAATAGCCTGTACCTGAATGGGTGTCGGTTCTGAGAAACCTAAGGTCTCGAGACATTGAACGCGTTGTTGAGACAGACCGAGCTGACTGAACAATGAGGTCATGAATTCTCCTAATAGCGGGTCAACAATGTGCCGCCGCTCAAATTTGAAAAGGTCTGCTCAGAACTCGCCCAAGAAGGCAAACAGCAGACACATCCACAGAGATGAAGCAAGAGGCTAGTGCTTCTGGCTTATCTTTCCGTAAACTGGAATTCAGCAGAGCAGCGTCACTAAAAAATGTGCGTTTTGATGAGAGCCAATAAATGACTCATTAGGCACTTATCTATTCTGCAACAAACCGTTACAAAAAGCCAATCATTGAGGAGACGGATTTCTCCTTGGAGCCGATTATGCCTTATGAAAACCCCTAAACCGCTGCGGCTTCGGGCGTATTAAAGAGATTTTGCGCTGTCACCAAATGACCATAGAGATCGTAGGGGTCGGCGTCTGTAATTTGCACGAGCGCCATGGTGCCCAGCCGAGCCAAGGCGGGTTGAGCGTCGCCAACGTTCGCTTCAGGATTAGGCTGAATGTAGACTAGGCCATCTACATCGGGCGAAAACCGCGCCGAGCGGCCAATAAGCTGGCCTGTGCTGGGGTTTTCTTGCTCAATTAAAACCTGGACGGTTTTGCCAATTTGTTTTTGGTTGTTGCGCAGAGAAATAGGCTGCTGAAGCGCCATAATGCGATCGCGCCTTGCATCCATTACCTCTTGCGGGATCTGGTCGGGTAAATCATAGGCGGCGGTGCCTTCTTCGGCAGAGAACGTAAACACGCCCACATGGTCAAATTCGTGGCGCTCTAGAAAGGCGCACAAATGCTCAAAATGCGCCTCGGTTTCGCCAGGGAACCCAACAATCAGCGTGGTTCGCAGCACGGCATTGGGCAGCTCGGCCTTGAGGCGTTCGATAATGGCATCATTAACGCGACCCTGCCAAGGACGGTTCATCGCCTTTAGCATTTCTGGATGAGAGTGCTGGAGGGGTAAGTCTAGGTAGGGCAGAATATTTTCGGTTTCGCGGATGGCGGCAATGACTTCGGGGGTGAGTCCGGTGGGGTAGGCGTAGTGCATCCGAATCCAGGGTACGTCTACTTGCCCTAGCGCGTGCAGTAGCTCCACCAGCTTAGGCTTGCCGTAGAGATCGGTACCGTAGTTGGTGGTGATTTGCGAAATCAGAATCAGCTCTTTGACCCCCTCGGCGGCAAGCTGCTGAGCCTCAGCCACAATGGATTCAATGGTGCGCGATCGCTGGTTGCCCCTCAGGTGGGGAATAATGCAGAACGCGCAGCGGTAGTCACAGCCCTCAGCAATCCGGAGATAGGCCACCCCTTCGGTGGTGGTGCGGTAGCGCGGGGTATTTTCGTCGGCGATATAGGTGGGTTCTGCGCTTACTTCTTTAACCCGTTCGCCAGATTCTACGCGCTCAATCACGTCAACAATCTTGTGATAGTCGCCTGTGCCCACCAGCGCTACAGCTTCAGGGAGTTCGTCTAAAAGCTGCTCTTGAAAATGCTGCGCCATGCAGCCCGTAATCACAATTTTTTTGTTGGCTTCTGCCAGCTCGACAAGGGTGCGAACCGACTCTTCGCGGGCAGACTGAATAAAGCTGCATGTGTTGACAATGACGTAATCTGCCACCTCTTCATCGGTATCTACGGAGTACCCAGCCTCCACCAGAAGGCCCAGCATGTGTTCTGTATCGATCCGGTTTTTCTCACAGCCAAGGTGTGAGACGGCAATGGTGGGGGAGTCAGCCATAGGAAGCAGTGGTTTAACGAAATTTTTAAGTGATGGAATGGTGATAAACGGCAGCAAAGGTTATGATGCACGTTCTCAAATCCTATCCCATGTGACCGCTAACGGGTTTAGCGCTGGCACAAATACGGACAATTTCTCAAGCTTCAAACTCAAAACATCAGGCTTTTCACGGATGTTGATTCTGGGCGATCGCCCCACAATAATAAAGCGGATGCATTGAACTTTTGTATTACCACTCTAAAAACTTAGATTTCGTCCCTTCTAACACCTTATATTTTTTCTTTTTAACCGAGAGATACCGCTTTATATGCGTATCATTTTTGCCAGGAGATTTTGCCCGTTACTAATTCGTTATATCCAGCCTTTAGAACCTAATTTAGTGAATTATTATGCAGGTTTTGGACAATCACGAAAACCAGGATCTAAGCCATTATGGGCAGAACTCTATTCTTGAGCCTCAGATACTCAAGAGCGCTCTAAAAATTGCACAAGCGCTGGATTTTGACGAGATTCTTAATGCTACAGTTTATACACTACAAAGCCTTTTACAGGTTGATCGGGTCATAGTCTGTCAGCAAAATGAAATAGGACAGAACATTATTATTTCTGAACATGTGAGGTCAGGTTGGCAGCCTCTTTTAGGTTTAAGGGTCAACAATTTAAGCGATTTGAAGTGCCTTGCAGATCGAGAGAGAGATCTGCGAGGCACTAGCTTAGGATTCCAGACGGGTGATGGTGGAATTGAAGACGCTTTACTCAATCAAACAGACTACGACACGCTGCGTTTAATGCAGCTACAAATTAAGTCTAGTTTAGTAATACCTTTGGTTATCAACAGCCAGAACTGGGGTACTATTGTTGCCCATCACTATACTCACTGTCATTCTTGGGAGGCAGTCGAAATTGAAAGCTGTCAACTTTTAGCAGGGCACGCTGCGATCGCCCTTCAGCGCACGCTTCAGATTCAACAGCAACAGAAGGTCATTAGTGAACTTCAGCGCTCTGAGCAGATGCTTCAAGACAAGAGCTACCAGCTTAAAAGCTTAGTTAACCAACAGAATTATTCAACCCTTCAGGCAAATGCGCAGCTTAAAAATAAAATTGCGGAGCTAGAACACACCAACGACACGCTTGAGTTACAGACCGCAAAATCAAAAATTCTGGCAGACTTTATCTTAAATATTCGGCAGTCGCTAGAGTTAGAGCAAATCCTTCACACCACGACCTCAGAGATTCAGCGCTGTCTTCAGGTAGACCGACTGGTCGTGTGTCGCATTGATGCCCATAAGATTGGCACCATTATTGCGGAGTCTGTTCTTGCACCGTGGCCTTCGCTACTGGGGGTTGAGTTTTCGGCGGAGCTATTTTCAGCAAAATGTCAGCGGGGTTTGAGTCAAATGCCCTATCGGGCAGTGGCGGATGTTGACATCGCCTACCGTAATACCGTTCCTCAAATGGTTCAAGTCTTAGGGGACTGGGGCGTTAAGGCAAAGGTTGTCGTTCCAATTTTGCAAGGCGACAGCCTTTGGGGATTTATTATTGCTCATCAGTGTAGCGGTGTCCGAGACTGGATACCTGCTGAGCTAGAGTTGCTGACCCAGGTCGCCGCCCACGTTTCTATTTCCATTGAGCAGGCAGAACTCCAGCAAAAGCGGCAGCAGGCCCTTGAAGTCAGCAACCGCACGGAGCAAATGCTGATGGTGCAGCATGAGCAAATTAGCTATGTGTTGGCATCTAGCCCTGGCATTTTATACAGCTCAGTTGCTCAAGGCTCTTATCAACGCATCTTTTTTGGCAATAATCTACCGGCCCTGTTAGGCTACAGCTCTCTAGATACCATTGAGCCAGATTTTTGGGAGAACTGTATCCACCCCGAAGATAGACCTTCGGTTCAGCTCTTGAGTAATCGCCCTCTCATGAGTCAAGAATACCGATTTCGCCATAAAGATGGATCTTATCGCTGGCTATACGATCAGCAAAAAGTCGTCTATGACGATAGTGGCAAACCCCTAGAGTGGATTGGCTACTGCGTTGACATTAGCGATCGCAAACAAATTGAAGAACAGCTCAAAGCATCCTTAGCAGAAAAAGAAATCTTGCTCCAAGAAATCCATCACCGCGTCAAAAACAATCTCAATATTATTATTAGCCTGCTTAACCTGCAGTCAAGCTACACAACAGATCAGGCAATCATCAACATGTTTTCCGACAGCCAGAGCCGCATTCGCACAATGGCGCTGATCCATGAACAGCTCTATGGCTCTGAAAATTTAGCCCGACTAAACTTTGCCGATTATGTGCGTGATTTAGTGCACCATTTAGAAACGGCCTGTCAGGCTTCTCAAGGTCATGAAATTGAGCTTTGTGTCAATATCGCCCCCATCACCTTAAATTTAGAAACCGCAACGCCTTGCGGGCTAATTCTCAACGAGCTAGTGACCAATGCGTTTAAGCACGCTTTTATAGACGGTAGACTCGGCAAAATCTCAATTACGCTAACGCATCATGCCCACAAGCTTCATCTAGTGGTGCAAGATAACGGCCTTGGCTTTGCGCCATCCCTTGATTGGCAAAACTCTCCAACCCTAGGCTTACGGCTGGTACGCATCTTAGCGCGACAGCTCGAGGCAACGCTGACACAGACTTCTAACCCCCAAACAGGCACTTGTTTTTGCCTGACATTTTCTGAGTTAGCCTATGAGTCTCGACTTTAAACCCTTTTTCTCTCTCTTAACCAAACCCTCTTTTTTGCAATCAACCTCTCATGATGAACCAAGAGCCTGCTTCTATTCTGATTGTTGAAGACGAACTCATCGTTGCCGAGAGCTTGGCCCTTGACCTACGGCGCAAAGGTTACGCGATCGCCGGGATCGTCAGCTCTGGCGAGGAAGCCATTGATGCCATTAGGTTAATGCAGCCCGATTTAATTCTAATGGACATCATGCTTAAGGGATTCCTAAATGGCATTGAAACCAATAAGGTTATCCAGCATCATGCTTCAGTGCCCATCATCTACATCACTGCATTTTCAGATCAGGCAACATTAGCTCGGGCTAAGCAGGCAGGTGAAACGTTGCACTACCTCGTTAAACCCATTCGGCTTAAAGATTTAGTCAAAATGATTGAGGCTGTCTTAACAGATCCAGGCTCTCCTAAAGCCTTAATCTCCTCAACTGCGCAGCAACCTGCCGAAAAATATCCTAGTTTTCCTCAATCTCCCTCTTTAGGACAGGGACACCCTAAATACAGCGAAATTGATCTCAACTTTTTTGACGTTAACCCCTAAGACATTTGAGCCTAAGATCTCATTGCACTAGCCATAGAAGGCATTGCTGCACCATTTTGCCCGGCATCTTCGTCTTCACTGAGGCCAAAAACTTGGTTGAAGACCTTCTGAACCTTATAGCCTGTGTCGATTGACTCTAGGGGATCTTTGCGCAGGCGGTGACGCAGACAAAGGGTTATCACGCGCTTAATATCGTCTACGGTTACTTCCGTGCGCCCTTCAAAAGCCGCCAGAGCCTTTGCGGCTCGGTTGGTTACAATATCACCCCGCAGTCCATCTACGTCTAGCTCAGAACAAACCTGAGAAATATTAACGCGCAGCTCGTGGTCTAAGCCAACGTGACTCAGGCGTTGCTGAGCCTCCACAATTTTTTCCTGAAGCGCTGTCTGCTGAGCCTGATGATCTTCGAGAAAAATCTGGGGATTTTGGTCAAACCCAGTCCGCTCTTCGACAATCTGCACGCGCAGGTGCGGATCTCTCACGGTGCGAATTTCAGCGTGCATCCCAAAGCGATCTAAGAGCTGGGGGCGCAGTTCGCCTTCTTCTGGGTTGCCAGAGCCAACCAGGACAAACCGCGCGGGGTGGCGAATAGAAATTCCTTCGCGCTCAACGGTATTCCAGCCTGAGGCGGCGGAGTCTAGCAAAACATCGACGAGGTGGTCATCGAGCAGGTTGACTTCATCGACGTACAAGATACCGCGATTGGCCTTGGCTAATAGCCCTGGCTCAAAGGCTTTAATGCCATCCGACAGAGCCTTCTCAATATCAATGGTGCCGCAGACGCGGTCTTCGGTTGCGCCCAATGGGAGGTCCACCATCGGGACTTTTTTAGCAACTAAGGCGGGCGTTTTGCCCTCTGCAATGAGCGCTTTGACTTCATCGCTCATCATTTCTGGGTCGCTGGGGTGGCTGCTGAAGGGGTCATCTGCCACCACTTCAATATCCGGCAGCAAATCAGCCAGGGCGCGAATGGTCGTGGATTTACCTGTGCCGCGATCGCCCATAATCATCACGCCGCCAATGCGGGGGTCAATGACGTTCAAAATGAGAGCCAGCTTCATTTCTTCTTGGCCGACAATCGCCGTGAAAGGATAGACCGCTCGCTGAGGGGTTTTGACAGTTGCGCTCACAGAAATACCTGAGTTCTAGAATGATCTGGCGTTTCTCATTGTGCCATAAATTCCCACCTGACTTACGCCATGATGCAGCAGCAAATGCCTGACAATAAAAGTGACTAAGCTGAACACTGTGACTGGAACTGTATGAAAAGAGCTTTATTGGCCGGGACTGTACTGCTGCTGACCGTAGGGTCTGGATACATTGCAGCCAAAGCACAGCAGTCGACTTTAGCACCAGAGAAGCCCGTTTTAGCTCCTAAACCTCCGGTTCCCACACCACGACCCACTTTAAAATTACTGACGACAGGGACAACCCCTCGGCAACTGATTCGATTCAAGCCTGCCATCAATTCAAAGCAGATTGCCACAATGTCAATGGACATGGAGATGGGACTGTTGATCGCCAACAAATCTATGCCGATCAACAAATTACCCACAACGGTACTGACCTTTGAAACTCTAGTGAATCAGATTGACCCTGATGGAGATATTCACTATCAGTTTCGGTATACAAACGTTGATGTTGTAGGAGCCAGTAAACTGCTCCCTACTCTGGTTGGTCAACTGCGCACTCAGCTTCAGAAGCTGAAAGGGTTTCAGGGATTGGTTGTGGCGGATAGTCGAGGACAAACCAAATCAGGGAAATTTAACCTACCGCCGGAACTCGATAATGCAAGCAAACAAATGCTCAAGCAAATTACTCACTCCGTAGAGCAGTTGTCTTCTCCTGTGCCAGAGCCTGCCCTTGGGGTGGGCGCAAAGTGGCAGGTTGTTTCTGCGCCTAAGCTCAACGGAATCGCCATCCAGCAAATCACAACCTATGAACTGGTGAGCTTTCAGACGGACGGAATGACGCTGAACGTCATGCTAGCGCAGCAAGCTCCACCCCAGCAGATGAATGCAACGGGGCTTCCCAACGACAGAACCTTGATGCTAAAGTCTCTCTCTGGCATGGGGAAAGGCCAAGCAACCGTGAAGTTTGACCGCCTAATGCCTCTAAATTCAAGCATGATCTCTCAGATGCGCTCTGAGATGGAGTCACCCAACCCACCTGGGGTCATGAAAATGACCACAAATACCAGAATGGAGTTAACGCTTAAGTCGAAATAGAGTCGTCAAGTTCAAAGTGATGGGTTCGCTACGGCGTTAAGCGGTGCAGAATCCGCCAGAAACCCAGCCTCGCCTGGAGGCCAAAACCGTATGTTGGCGCGCCCAATCACATTCGACCTCGGCAAAAACCCCCAAACGTGGGAATCATTACTGTTGTTGCGATTGTCGCCCATCATAAACAGCATCCCTGCGGGAACTCTTACTGCTGGCATCTCATAGGCAGGCGGTTCGGCTATGTAGGGTTCACTGAGGGGCGTTTGGTCAACATATACGCGGCCTTGATGCACCTGCACCGTTTGACCTGCTACTGCAATCACGCGCTTAATAAAGGCTTGATCGGCAGGGTAGCCTGCCACTTGAAGTTGGCTGGGTGGGTAAAACACCACCACGTCTCTGGGTTTCGGATCTCTAAACCGATAAGAGAGCTTTTCGACCACAATGCGATCGCCTGGGTACAGGGTGGGCACCATCGACGGCGATGGAATGTAGCGCGACTCCGCCACAAAACTGCGGATCACCACTGCTAAGACAATCGCCACCACAATGGTAAGAATGTTGTCTTTTTGCTGTCGCCACAAACTCCCCCACCGAGAGGCCGAAGGGACTGGAGCCTCGACTGTTTCCTTTGTCATGGGTGCCGATACTCTACAGATGAAAAACTACTAATATAGTCGCTTAATGATGTAGTCCGTCAGCTCCACCAGCGCCTGCTTAGAGGGTGAAGACGGCAGCTTTTCAAGACGCTGGAGCGCTTGGGCAGAGAAAGATTCTGCTAAAGCCCGCGATCGCTCAATGCCCTGGCTGTTATTAATAAGGGCGATCGCCTCTTCTAAATCCCCTGGCTCGGTCAGCTCCCGCTCAATTAGCACCTGAAGGTAGGGCTTTTCCTCCATGGCAAACAGCACTGGGGCGGTTAAATTTCCGCTTTTGAGGTCAGACCCAGCAGGCTTGCCCAGGGCATCCGTTGTGCCCGTGAAGTCCAAAATGTCGTCTACCACCTGAAACGCTAAGCCTACCCCTCGACCAAACTGATACAGGTCTTCCTGTAAATCGGGTGAGACATCACTTAAAACCCCAGTAGCTTTGGCGCTATTGGCAATGAGAGAAGCAGTTTTGTAGTAAGACTTTTCCAAGTAGCTTTCTAGAGTTACATCTGTGTCAAAGCTGCTCAACCCTTGCTGAATCTCACCTTCGGCAAAGTCTTTAATCACCTCTGAGAGCAGCTTAACCACGGGCAGGCTGTCTAGGTTCGCCAAATACCAAGAAGCCTGAGCAAACATAAAATCTCCGGCCTGGATGGCAATCCGGTTGCCAAAGCGATAGTTGACCGTCTCTACGCCGCGCCGCATGTCGGCCTCATCTACCACATCATCGTGGAATAAGCTGGCGGTGTGGATCATCTCCGTAATTTCAGCCAGACGACGATGACGCGTTGAAATATCGTTATCGCTCGAAATCGCCCGCGAGAGCAAGAACACAATGGCGGGTCGCATTCGCTTCCCCCCAGCTTGAAACAGATGCTCGGCGGCGTCATATAAAATTGGATTCCTAGCCCCAACAAGCTGTTTCAGGTTTTCCACCAGTTGGTCAAGGTCTGCTTCAACTGGCGCAAAGAGGGAGGTTACTGAGGTCATGGAGTTTGCTATCTTGACGGATACTCAAACGAAAGATTACAAAATTTTACATATTCCTCTCACATTTTAAGCCAACCTTTCAAAATTAAGGGGGCAGCTCTCAGAATTGGGCTACGTTTTGGCTCCGACATCTGTGGTTGTTATGGTAAAGCAAGTTGGACTCATCTACCTTTCTAGTCCCCCTAGAGCCACTCCTAAATTTCAGTACAGTCTTTATGAATCAACCTTCTCTGCCCCCCACTGATATCGCTGATAAGCCGCTGACTCCGCTCAGGTCGCTCATAGGTGCAGCGATCGCAGGGGGCATGACCATGCTGCTCTATCGCCTAACCACCTCGGTCGTGCAGTCCCTGATGACACACCCTACCGTCTCTCACAGCACCATTGTGATGAACCTCTCCGCTGCCGTCCGCACCTTAGTCATTGGCGGCATGACCATGGGTACCGGAATTTTTGGGCTTGTGACCGTTGGTCTAATTGCGTTAGCTGTTAAGTTAGCCCTACAGCCAGCCTTGCCCCCTAACTCCAACACATAAATAGACAGAGCAGGCATTTACCACCAGCCTTTATATTTCTGTAGCGGCGGCCTGAGGGGATCAGGATATGACCCACTTTTGACGCTAGCAGAGGGATCGGAGCAACACCCTTAAAAGCATTCCTCAAGATAGCTATTCAGAGTGGGCGATCGCCTTGTAATATCAATAAGGGGCAATGCAATTCAAGATGAGCGAATCTTTCTCATTCTGCTTGCACGACCAAAATCCTGTGCTGTTGAAAGATTGATAAAAGAGGGAACCGTAGTTATGAGCAGTAAGCCAGACCGCGTGGTACTGATCGGCGTTGCCGGAGACTCTGGGTGCGGTAAATCCACCTTCCTCCAACGCCTGACAGACTTGTTTGGGGAAGATTTTATGACCGTGATCTGCCTGGACGACTACCACAGTCTGGATCGCTATCAACGGAAAGAAACCGGCATTACGGCGCTAGACCCCCGCGCCAACAACTTTGATCTGATGTACGAGCAAATGAAGGCGCTCAAAGGTGGTCAAACCATCAATAAGCCCATCTACAACCATGAGACGGGGTTAATCGACCCGCCGGAACTGGTGGAACCCAACCGCGTAGTGGTCATTGAAGGGCTTCATCCGCTCCATGATGAGCGCGTTCGGTCTTTGATCGACTTCAGTGTCTACCTCGACATTAGCGACGAAGTTAAAATCAACTGGAAAATCCAGCGGGATATGGCTGAGCGCGGTCACTCCTACGACGATGTGCTAGCCGCTATCAACGCCCGTAAGCCAGACTTTGAAGCCTACATTGACCCTCAGAAAAAGCATGCTGATGTCGTCATTCAGATTTTGCCGACCCAGCTTGTCCCCAAGGAAGAAAAGCCAGGCAGCCTGCTGCGGGTGCGTCTAGTCCAAAAAGATAATGTGCCTGACTTTGAGCCAGTGTATCTATTCGATGAAGGGTCTACGATTAATTGGGTGCCCTGCGGTCGAAAACTAACCTGCTCTTACCCCGGCATCAAGATGTTCTACGGTCCTGACGAATACTACGGCAACAGCGTCTCTGTTTTAGAAGTAGACGGTCAGTTTGAGCGCCTTGACGAAATGCTTTACGTTGAGAGCCACCTCAGCAACACTTCGGTTGACTTCCCGGGTGAAATGACGGAGCTGTTGCTCAAGCACCGCGATTATCCAGGTTCTAATAATGGGTCGGGGTTATTTCAGGTTCTGGCAGGCTTAAAAATGCGTGCTACTTACCGGACGCTCATGGCTAAGTCTGAAGCGCAGGTTAAAGCGGCTGCATAAGGCCGTAGCGGCTTGTTTTAGTTTCAATCTCAAAGCAAAGCCACAGAAATATTTCTGTGGCTTTGCTTGTGCTAAGGGTGCTGTATGGACTCTGCTTCCCACCCTATTAAAGCGGCTTTGCGGTCTAGACCCCAGCGGTAGCCCCCCAACTCACCCGATCCTCGAATGACACGATGGCAAGGAATGAGATAGCCAACAGGGTTTTTTCCTACGGCATTACCGATTGCTCTGGCAGCGGTGGGCTTTTGAATGGAAGCAGCTAGAGTCTGATAGGTTGTTAGTGTGCCAACGGGTAGATCAAGCAGCGCCTTCCAAACCTGAAGTTGAAAGTGAGTGCCTTTGACCACGACCGTGAGTGGCGCTTGAATAGCGTAAGTGGAGGCTGTAGGAAAAATGCGATCACACAATTCTTGAGTCTTTGACTGATCTCGCATGAGTTCAGCCTTTCTCCATTCCTGGCGCAAAAGCTGGACGGCTGCCGCTTCTTCCGCTTCCTCTAAAAAATGTAGATTACAAATACCGCGCGTTGTAGTTGCAATCAATGCAGGACCAAACGGCGTTTCATGGATGCCATATCCAATTTGTAGGCCTGCGCCACCTGCCTTAAATTCACTCGGCGTTATGGCTTCTAAATTGACAAATGAATCATGGAGCCGTCCTGGATCCGAAAGCCCTACATCCAAAGACAAGTCCAGCAGACTTTTAGTCTGAGCAATCTGAGACTTGGCATACTCAAGGGTAAGGAACTGCATAAACCGCTTAGGGCTAATTCCTGCCCATCGTGTAAAGAGACGCTGGAAATGATACTCGCTGAGGTGAATGTGATCGGCTATGACGGAGAGATGGGGCTGGCGATCGCAGTTTTGCCGCATAAAAGCAATGGCTTTGGTAATGCGAGCATAGTCTGCGCTGGGGTTGAGGGCGGTTCCGGCGGTAACATTCATGAGGGCTGGTTTGGCATCTGTGCTGAGTCTATCGGTCTAGCGTATCGGAGAGGTAACTTTAGCGCCACTTACTTCTTGCGGTCTATTGCGATGGGTCACCAAAACGCTCTTATTTTTCTCTTAAGAACACTAAAATCAGAACTTAGCCCTAGCAGGGGTTAACGAAAGCCACTGCTGCACCTGTATGGAATGCCATGACTCAAAATGTTGTTGAAATTCTGAGTGCCCAAGAGCTACGGCGCACCATCACGCGCTTAGCGTCTCAGGTTGTGGAGCGATGCCGTCAGCTTGACCAGATTGTTATTTTGGGGGTACTTACGCATGGATTGCCCTTGGCGAAGCTTTTAGCCCAGCAAATTGAGCATTTGGAGCAAATCCAGGTTCCCGTGGGGGCTTTGGATATTACCTTTTATCGGGATGATTTGGACCGAATTACGGTGCGAACTCCTGGCAAAACGGATTTGCCCACAGATTTAACGGGTAAGATCGTCGTATTGGTCGATGATGTAATCTACAGCGGTCGAACCGCACGAGCGGCGCTGAATGCAATTCATGACTACGGTCGCCCCAGCATTATTCATTTAGTTGTGCTGATTGACCGCGGGCACCGAGAGCTGCCCATTCACCCAGATTTTGTGGGTAAGGTGTTGCCAACGGCTCGGGATGAAAAAGTCAAGGTGTTTCTCTCAGAAACCGATGGTCACGACGCGGTCGAATTAATTAAGGGCTTTAATGCATCGCTAATGGTTTAAGATTTGGTGCTTTCGATAGAAGGCGTAGAAATCAAGCGTCGCTAATCAAATCTAAAATCCGGTGCGCCATCTCAAGTTTGGTGCAGTAAGGAATGGGAGTTTGATGGCCTTGGGCATTGATGAAAACGGCCTGATTGCGATCGCCCCCAAAGCCGCTGCCTTCCAAATCAATCGGATTTGCCACAATGGCATCTAGCCCTTTTCGCTTTAGCTTTTCTAGGGCAGGGGGCACAATATCCCCCGTCTGTGCCGCAAACCCAATAAGCCGCTGATGAAGCCGCTTAAGCTGGCTCAGCGCCTGCACAATATCAGGGACTGGCTCAAGGGGTAAGGCCGTGGGCAGTTCATGCTTGGGTAGCTTTGTTGCAGCAGTCTGCTGGGGTTTCACATCTGCCACCGCCGCCGCCATAATCGTCCAGTCTGCTTGAGGGAATGCAGACACCAGTGCAGCTTGCATTTGTGCTGCACTCACCACATTGGTCACAGTAATGGCGCTGCCGCTCGGAAACTCTAACATAGATGCCTGTACCAACTCCACCACAGCCCCTCGGTGCCAAGCCGCTGTCGCTAAGGCTAAGCCCATCTTGCCCGTTGCCGGATTGCCGATAAACCGCACTGTGTCTAGATACTCCCGCGTACCGCCACTGCTGATCAAAATCCGCTTGTTTGCCAAATCTCGCTGCCCTCTACTGTAGAGCAGCGAAGCAAGATACGGCACAATATCCTCTGGTTCCGCCATTCGACCCGTGCCCACCGTGTCACAAGCCAGCAGCCCCTCCTCTGGCCCCAGGGCATGAAACCGTTCTAAGGCCGTTAGTTCTTGCCAGCGCTGCTGAACCGTAGGCTGCTGCCACATCGCCGTATTCATGGCTGGAGCAACCAGAATAGGGCAGGTTGAGGCCAGTACCGTATTGGTCAATAAATTATCTGCTAGCCCCAGCGCCAGTTTGCTCAGCGTATTCGCCGTCAGCGGCGCAATTAAAAATACATCCGCCCATTCGCCTAGCTGAATGTGAAGCGGACGTTCGTGTACCGCCGCCCAAAAAGATTCATCGGTATAAACTGGATGACGGCTGAGGGTTGTGACTGTGAGTGGCGGAATAAACTGCTGGGCAGCGCTGGTCAAAATGGCTCGGACTTCTGCACCCGCCTTTGCCAACGTAGAAATAACTTCACAAATTTTATAGGCCGCCACGCCACCGCCAATGCCCACTAAAATTCGCTTGCCTGCTAGCAAACCGCTCATCTCAACTGAGTTCCCTTAACCCATTGGCAGGGGCTAGGATTCATCAAAGGCTTCTAAATCTAGTAAATACAGATATGGCTCCACCAGCTCAGGGCGCTGAAAGGCAAGGGCGCGCAGAAGATGCCAGTCGTTAAGCGCTTCAAAGGGAGTGCCATAATCATCCTCTTCTAGGCGCAGCGCCAGGTTGGAAACATCTGTTTCCGTCAGAGTGGCGATATTGGGATGATTGACTTGCGTTGCATTCATAACATCTACCCTCTAAACCGGATTGTGAGGCTGTACATCAAAACCTTACTTAGGTCATCATACCCCCAGGGTCATGAAGATGTTCAGTTCCTCAACTTTAGTTAGTGGTTTACCACTCCATTAGCCTAAAATCTATAAACTTCTGAGGAATCTGGAAGTGGTCGCTTATGATTAAGGTTTCTAACTATTACGCCACTTTGCCCTTTAAGCAGACAATGGCTGTCAAAATTTTCTATATTAATTTCGGTTATGTTGATTTATCAGCTTTGGGAGTTGACTGATGCGGCAGGTTAATTTCTCGATTATTTTTGTGATTTGCTTGGCTCTCGTTTTATTTGGCATTGAAAACACCCAGCTTGTTGGCATCAAAATCATTGAGGGAATTGAGTTCAAGGCTCCCCTCTCCATTGAGCTAATTTTAGCGATGGGCATTGGGGCAGTATTGGCTTGGGTCTTTAGCGTCTGGACAAGACTTCAGTCTGTGCTGGGCACTAAGCAGGAACTAGAAGAACGAGATCAGCAAATTGAGGTATTAGAGGCAGACATTGAGCGCTATAAAGCTGAAATTGAAGAGCAGCAGCGTCTTTTGCCGAGCGCTAAAATGACGATTGATGCTTAGGATTGTGGATTAAATAACCTCAACTTTGCCCCTCTCCCCCAGCCCCTCTCCCAAGGCGGGAGAGGAGAGTAAGAATCTTGTTCCCCTTCTCCCGCCCTGGGAGAAGGGGTTAGGGGATGAGGGAGTGCAAAGCGCGTCGCTGCAAAGCAATTCTCTAGGTTATTTAATCCACGATCCTTAGTAATACTTAGCTGTCCTTGTCCAATCGGCTCAACCCTGGGTTTCCCTTATGAGTCATTCTTTTGCAGATGATGCGATCACCCTTCTCATTGACTTAGCGCAACGTGGCGAGATTGATCCTTGGGACGTCAATGTAGTTGAAGTGTTTGATCGGTTCTTGAGCGAGCTTACGCTTAAGAGTTCTCAAGACTTAGCAACCTCTGGTCAAGCCTTTCTATATGCCTCCATGCTGATTTTGCTGAAGGCGGAGTCTTTAGCAGGTCTAGATCCGGCTGAGGACTTAGTAGAAGAACCTTTTGAGTTTCTAGACGAAGAGGTAGAGTTTGTGACGGGCACCCTACCGCTTAACTTAGAGCGGCGGCTGCATCGTCGCCCCGTCGCGCACCCATTCCCACTGCGGCGAGTCACACTAGGCGAACTGATTCAGCAGCTAGAGCTGATTGCTGTTGCGGTCGATCGCCAGTCTCGTCAGGGCAAAACCAAGAAGGTCGTGCGGCCGACGCGTGCCCAGTCCATAAAGGCTATTTCTCAGCTCTCCCATGCAGAGAACA
The DNA here is from genome assembly GCA_031422435.1 of Acaryochloridaceae cyanobacterium VAR_48_metabat_390. Classification (GTDB taxonomy): domain Bacteria; phylum Cyanobacteriota; class Cyanobacteriia; order Thermosynechococcales; family Thermosynechococcaceae; genus JAAURS01. Next base: position 20,918 of record JANPLU010000107.1, on the reverse strand, counting down.
TGACGGAGGTGGCAGGAGAGCTAGAGCAAATCTTAGCGGATACCTGCCTAGGGGAGCATTGGCTAGATTTTGAGGCATTGCTGCAAATTAAAAATGATCGGGTGGGGTTATTTTGGGCGCTGCTGCTGCTGAGTGCCCAAAGCAAAATTGAGCTAGAGCAGAAAGAGTTTTATCAAGACATTCGGCTACGGCCTTTTCAGCCCATCAAAGAAGCTGAGCTACCCATTTTTAACTCGGCAATCTCTTAAGCGACATGAAACATCAATGGATAAGGCGGCTTATGGTCAGCGGCGTTATGCTAATGCTCATTCTCAGCAGCAGCATGATGTGGGCAGCACCTAACGCCCTTGCAACCTTTACCCAACATGAAGAAAAGCCTGGACAAATCCTGTTTAAGGCAAAGCAAACCCTGCCTGATCAAGATGGCTATTCCTGGCAGGTGATTGTTTTTCGCCAGGTTTACCCAGGTCGCCAAGACGATGTTTATCTACGCCTAGTGGGCTTTCCTGGGATGGTTGCCATTGCCCATGACCAGCCCCTAGTGCTGCAAAATAAAAAAGGGGACTCATTCTTGGCGCAGCCCGACCCTGGAGCGTTGACCAAAAATCGGATCTCGCCCGATTTTCATGTGGGTCAATATCGCTTGGAAGAAGTTGTTGCGCAGCTTAACCCCACGGTAGATTGGCAGGCTGTGATTCCTACCCAAAGCCAAAAAGGACGGGTGCTCAACATTCCTAGCACCCTCATTCAAGAATGGCAGATTACGGCCTCAAGGGGTGCGCCAAAGGGTTAGCGCCTCTGTTACCTAGTAGGCATGGGGAACAAAAAACTGCTCATTGAGCGGTGGGCGCACATAGTCTTGGGCAGGTCTGCGGGGCGGTAGCTCCAGCGGTTCTGGGGTCATATCCACATAGGGAATTTTGCTTAGCACATGCCTAATGCAGTTTAGGCGAGCGCGTTTTTTGTCGTCGGCTTCAACGGTAAACCAGGGTGCTTCTGGGATATTGGTATGGGCAAACATAATGTCCTTTGCCTTGGAATACTCCACCCAGCGATCGCGCGATTCTAGATCCATGGGGCTAAGCTTCCAGCGACGCATGGGGTCTGTGGTGCGAGACTGAAACCGCCGCTCTTGTTCTTCATCGCTGACCGAAAACCAGTATTTCAGCAAAATAATGCCGGAGCGCACCAGCATCCGCTCAAATTCGGGGCAGGTTTGCATAAACTCTTGGTACTGCTCGTCGGTACAAAAGCCCATGACGTGTTCAACCCCAGCACGGTTGTACCAGCTTCGGTCAAAACAAACAATTTCGCCTGCTCCAGGTAGATGGGGCACATAACGCTGGAAGTACCACTGAGTCTTCTCGCGATCGCTAGGCGTGCCCAGCGCCACCACTCTACAGCCCCGTGGATTGAGCGGTTCGGTAATGCGCTTGATGGTGCCGCCCTTACCCGCAGCATCACGGCCTTCAAAGATCATCACAATGCGGCAGCCCGTGTGCTTTACCCAGTACTGCATTTTGACCAGCTCTGACTGGAGGCGCAGCAGCTCAGCATCATAAAATTTACTGCTAAATTTTTTAGCGGTTACGCTTTCTTCAAACTCGTCGTAGCTAATAAATTTTTTAGCCTTGTCTTTTTTATGCTTTTTGTCTTTCTTTGAAACTTTTTCAGAGGGTTCCGTTTCGTTGTTGATCTCGGCTGTCATGGTCTGTTCTCCAAGCTTTAGGGTGAGCGGTTCTTTGAAGTGCTTGCCCCTGTGAACGTCAGATCTAGATTAAATTCTGAAGCTGTCGCTTTCTAATTTAGGACGGCTTTCTGAGGTGAATCTGTCATTTCAGACACCTCTCTACTGAAGCACTCTCAACAGCGGCAGCAGTAATGTGACGTAAAAGTATACAAGGGGCGCTGTAAACACGTAGCTATCGGCACGGTCTAAAATGCCGCCGTGTCCAGGGATTAACTGACCCGAATCTTTAACGCCAGCGTCTCGCTTCATCATAGATTCCGTTAAGTCACCCAGTAGGCTCGTAACCCCAATCAGTAACCCTAAAATCGCGCCGCTCAAAATCCAGTAGGGCCAATGGAGCACCCAAGCTCCGGCGATCGCCACGCCAGCACTGCCCGCTACGCCAAACATTGCCCCCTCCACAGTTTTCTTGGGGCTAATGTCAGAGAGCCGCGTTTTGCCAAATAGCCTGCCCACCGTGTAGGCACCAATATCTGCCGCCCAGATGCAAAAAAAGGCCAGTAGCGTCACGCTTAATCCCATGGGCATACTGCTAAACGTAGGCCAAGCACTGGGCCAATAGCCCTCTAGAGGTGATTGGGTTGCCTGAGTGCTTTCTAAAAGCCGTAGCCGAATCCAGTAGCTGGGGAGATAGCCGGCATACAGTAGACCCAGCACCGAGCTGGCAATTCCGGCAATGGTAGATAGCTTCGGCAAAAAAATGGGATAAAAGCAGATGAGCGTTGCGGCAATGGGCAATACCGCATCCGCCAGCCCTGGATTTTCTAAATACACAGAGGCCGCTGACAAAATCAGCATGACTTGGCTAACCGCCAGCGTCGTTTTTCGAGCGGGTGCGATACCCTTGGCCTTTACTAGGTCAAAATATTCGGTCTGACCTAAGTAAACCAAAATGCAGAATCCAGCCGTGAAGTACCAGCCCCCCAGCACAGTTGCTGTAAGCGCAAGGGTAATGGCAATCACTCCACTGACAATCCGCAACCAAGGCATACCGACACACTAAGGCCGTTAGAATACTAAAGCTTAATTTTGCCGCAAGTTAATGCGATTGCCGCTGCATGGGCACCATAGACCAAGACCATACCACGGAGAACGTGCTGCTGGATACTATTAAAGCAAGTTACCCGTACCGATCTCTTGTGGAAAATAGCTAAAAAAGTAACGTTTAGCTTTATATTGTCGAGCCAAATATTTTTAGGAAAACCCTATTTTTTACTCACGCTCCATCCTACAATGATTGATAGAATTCTTTGATGTCTGACTTACAGAAATAATATGAGCTTAAATGTCTCCGTCATGGAGCTTTCGGGGGTGTTTGATGGCACAAAAGCGAGTGCTTTTCATGGTGAGATTCGTCAGGCGCTCGATAACGGTGCTGACGCGATACTAGCAGACTGCCATGACCTAGGGTTTATGGATAGCTCTGGCCTGGGTGCGATGATTGTGGGCTTAAAGATAGTTAGAGCGGCTGGGAAAAAACTTTATATCTGTGCTATCAATAAGCAGGTTGGTATGCTGTTTGACTTGACAGACACGCGCAGAATTTTCCCTATTTTTGCTGATCGTGCAGATTTTGAGCAGCAGGTTTTAGGATCTCAAAAAAACTAAGGAAACCGAAGTTTTACCAGAGAGAAATCATCAATAAATCCATTACATTGGGCATTGCTTTGAATGTCAGTCACAAGTTCAGAAAGTTGTGTTGTATGGTGGCTGGGGTTATTTTGCATCAGTGACTCTAGTGAACTAAGCCCCCAGATTTCACCGTCGGGCTGATGAACTTCGTACACACCATCGCTAAATAAATAGAGTGTGCTGTGAGCTGAGATCTTACAGGTTGCGCTTTTGTATTGCTCATCTGGAAACAAACCAATGGGAAACCCCTGGGTTTTCAGCGCCTGTCCTTGATTAGATTCAGACCACAGCAGCGCGGGCGGATGCCCGGCACTCGAAAATTTTAGGGTTTGTGTCGGGCGATGATACACGCCGTACCACATGGTGAAGTACTTATCGCCTTGCTGAGACATCTGAAACCCTCGGTTGAGCGCGGCTAAGACTTCAGCCGGCTCGTCGTAATGTACGCCAGAGAGAGACTGCGATCGCAGCAAATTCAAAATTGAAACCGATGGTAGCGCCGCACCAAGACCATGACCAGAGACATCCAGCAGATAAATAACGAGACTTTCGGTGTTCAGCCAAAAATAGTCGAAGCAATCGCCCCCTAATTGCCGCGAAGGTAAAAACAGCGACTCAATGCGGAGCGGCGTTTCCATCGGTGCAGGTAAAATTGAGCGCACATAGCTGGCTGCTTCTGATAGCTCCGTTTCTAAAACCTGCTTTTGAGCCTGAAGATCTTGATTGAGCTGATGGAGCCTAAGCCCTGCCCTTACCCGTGCCTTCAGCTCATTCATATCAATTGGTTTCGCAAGAAACTCATCGGCTCCCGCATTAAGCCCTTCAATGCGATCTTCTAAATCAACCCGTGAGGTTAACAGCACAAAAAACGTCGTGCAGAGCTTCGCGCTGCTTTTAACAAAGCGACATACTTCCAGTCCATCCGTAATGGGCATAAGCCAGTCGCAGATGATCAGTGCAGGCTGCATTGCAGCGGCTTTTTGAATCCCTTCTTGCCCATCTTGAGCTGTGTCTACGGTATAGCCTTGCTGCTCTAGAATGCGCCTGAGCATCAGCTTTGTGACCGGATCGTCATCAATAATTAAAATTGAATACATGATTTTGTTTAACGGATGCCGCACTGGAAGCAATGCTACCTAGCACGCATAAGATTTCATTAGTGTGAGCACTTTTTAGACTAACCCATCAGACCATGGGCTTAAAGATTAGACATTAAGTTATCAAATGCTCATACAGAACACTCTAAAGTTCGTCTTTCTGCCAATCTTGTTCTAACCTTGTACCCATGCAAGGATTTGCTTTGCGCTGGGTAAAATAAATTACTAGCCAACGTCATCTACATACCCTAACTAAAATTGTTGCTTTAAGACTGACTGAATTGACACGATATTTCTACGTCAGCCGTACTACAAGGCTAAATGGCGCACAGGGGGCTTGAGTGCAATGTTAGCCCATCTAATTTCATGATAAGTGCAACTCCGTGTTAAGAACTAAGCATATCCATGTCAATACAGACCTTAACGAACTATCCAAGGTTCTGGAGTGGTTTCAAGGTTTACAACAAGAGTCGGTGAATACAGAAGACTGGATGCAGTGTCAAATTGCGCTGGCAGAAGGTTTTACTAATGTAGTTAGACACGCCCATCAGTCTCTACCCTCTCAAACGCTGGTTGAAATCGATCTCAATTTTTACCCCAATCACATTGAGATGCAGATCTGGGACAGTGGCCCACCCTTTAGCCTCATGGAGCAGATCGATCAATGTAAAGCTTCAATTACAGATTCATCGATTTCTGGGCGAGGGCTAACGCTGCTGCAAAAAATTGCAAATGAATTAGACTACAAACGCGTTGACAAAACTCGCAATTGCCTGTCTCTCATTAAGCGCCGCTCATCCACCAGTGGAGCGTAAGCTAGATGGGCTATATCTCAGCAAATAAGCTGCTTGCGCTGAATCCATTCAACGCAGACTGGGTGCGGCATAATGAAAAAAGCAGGCGGCTGGGTGAAATATCTCGAAGCCAAGCTGCAGTGACGCGCTTCCTTTGATGCTGTAATGCTTGGGGCGCACCATAAGATGAACGCGAGATTCAGTAAGCGAGTAACATCGGCATGACGAACACCACAACAGCCCATCCTCCCCAAAGCGCAATGCCGGCAGATAAGCGCGGCATCCCGGTCACAATTATCACGGGGTTTTTAGGGAGCGGTAAGACGACGCTCTTAAACCACATTTTGAGCAATCAAGACGGCATCAAGACGGCGGTTTTGGTCAATGAGTTTGGCGAAATTGGCATTGACAACGAGCTGTTGATCACCACGGGCGAAGATATGGTGGAGCTGAGCAATGGCTGTATCTGCTGTACGATCAACAATGATCTGGTAGAAGCCGTATACAAGGTGCTAGAGCGCCCTGAAAAGGTCGATTATTTGGTGGTGGAAACGACGGGGTTGGCAGATCCCCTGCCTGTGGCGCTGACGTTTTTGGGCACGGATTTACGCGACTTGACGCGGCTTGACTCGATTGTGACGGTAGTAGATGCCGACAACTTCAGCCTTGATTTGTTTAACAGTCAGGCGGCAGAAAACCAGATTGCCTACGCCGATATTATTATGCTGAACAAAGCAGACTTGGTCGATGAAGCCGACTTAGATCTGCTAGAAGTACGGCTGCGGGATATGCGTCCGGGGGCACGGCTTTTGAGGAGCGTAAAAGGTGCGGTGCCGCTACCGCTCATTTTGAGCGTTGGGCTATTTGAAACGGATCAGTATTTTAAGCCAGAAGGCACACCAGAAGCTGAAGCGGTGCATGATCACCACGACCATAAAGATCATCATGACCACAGCGCTTGCGATCACGAACATGATCACTGTGAACACGATCATGACCACCATGCCCATGACCACAGCAACCATTTAGAAGTGGATGGGTTTACGTCACTGTCTTTTGAGAGCGATCGCCCGTTCTCGGTGCGAAAGTTTCAGAATTTCTTAGACAACGAAATGCCTGTCACCGTCTTTCGCGCGAAGGGGCTGCTTTGGTTTGACGAAAGCCCGAAGCGTCATGTGTTTCACCTCAGCGGTAAGCGGTTTTCTTTAGATGATGATGAGTGGAAAGGCGCACCTAAAAACCAGCTCGTGCTGATTGGGCAAAATTTAGACCATGATAAGCTACGATCGCAGATTGAAAGCTGCCTTGCCGTGGTTTCGACGAGTAGAGGCAAAGGATTCGGCAAAAAATAGGTTCATCGGGAGATTTTGTGAAGGTAGCCGTATTTAGCTCTAAATCCTATGATCGTCAGTTTTTAGAAGCCGAAAATCTGGTTCACGGTCATGAGCTAACTTTTTTTGAACCTCGCTTAACCTACGAAACAGCATCCTTAGCATCAGGTTACGCAGCAATTTGCGTGTTTATCAATGACACCGTGGATGGCAAGACGTTACGGGCGATCGCCGCCCACGGAGTTAAGCTAATTGCGCTGCGATCGGCAGGGTTTAATCATGTAGATCTAAAGATTGCAGCTCAACTAGGGCTAATGGTCGTGCGGGTGCCAGCCTACTCCCCTTACGCCGTGGCAGAACATGCCACAGCGCTAATTTTGGCACTGAACCGCAAAATCTACCGCGCCTACAATCGAGTGCGCGATGATAATTTTGCCTTAGAGGGGCTGCTGGGCTTTGACCTTCATGGTTCGACGGTAGGGATTGTAGGCACAGGTAAAGTGGGTCAGTGCTTTGCCCAAATTATGCACGGATTTGGATGTCGGCTGTTAGCCTATGACCCATACCCCAATGAGGTTTGCCAACAGTTAGGGGTTGTTTATGTAGATCTGCCTGCGCTGTTAGCTGCGTCAGATATTGTGTCACTGCATTGTCCGCTCACACCCGCCAATCATCATTTAATCAATGCAGAATCTTTAGGGCAAATGAAGCCTGGAGTCATGCTGATTAATACGAGTCGTGGTGCGCTGCTGGATACGACTGCGGTGATTGAGGGCATCAAGGCTCGAAAGGTGGGTTATCTGGGGATTGACGTCTATGAGCAAGAAGAAGCGCTCTTTTTTGAAGATTTATCAAATACGGTGATTCAGGACGACACGTTTCAGCTTTTGCAGTCGTTTCCGAATGTTCTGATTACGGCTCACCAGGCGTTTTTTACCCGTGATGCGCTTAAAAATATTGCCGAAACTACTCTGGCTAACATCACAGTGTTTGCTGAGGGGCAACCTTGCATCAATCAAGTTTGTTCGGCATAACCTTAATAAGGTCGTAGATTTAGCCTTTTGGATACGAGCGCTGGGGGTGCCCGATATAAAGCTGTCGGGGGCGGTCAATGCCGTGGGCATCTTCGGTTAGCTCTAGCCAATGGCTGATCCAGCCAGCGGTACGGGCGAGGGCAAAAATGGCGGTAAACATATTGGTGGGTAAACCCATTGCCCGCAGCAGAATGCCAGAGTAAAAATCAACGTTGGGGTAGAGCTTTCGCGCCACAAAATATTCATCTTTGAGGGCAATTTGCTCTAGCTCCATGGCGATATCTAGCAGCGGATCGTCAATACCCAGATGCTCTAAAACATCCTTTGCCATGCGCTGAATCACCCGCGCGCGCGGGTCAAAATTTTTATAAACCCGATGCCCAAACCCCATCAGCAAAAAGGGATCGTTTTTGTCTTTCGCCCGGGCGATCGCCTTGGGGATATTCTGAACGCTGCCAATTTCCTTCAGCATTCGGATAACGGCCTCATTGGCTCCGCCGTGGGCGGGTCCCCACAGGCTGGCAATGCCAGCGGCAACACAGGCGATCGGATTGGCTCCAGAGGAGGCCGCTAGGCGCACGGTTGAGGTAGAAGCATTTTGCTCATGGTCGGCGTGGAGCAGAAAGATCAGATCCATCGCCTTGGCTAAGACCGGATCAACGACATACAGCTCACTGGGCACCCCAAACAGCATTTGCAGAAAATTGCCCGAATATCCAAAGCTATTCCACGGATACCGGATGGGACGACCCATGCTGTAGGTATAGCTGGCAGCGGCAATGGTGGGCATTTTTGCCACCAGACGAATGGCTGCCCGCACGCGAAGATCGCGATCTTTTAGGTCAATATCGTCGTGATAAAAGGCAGACAGCGCCCCTACCACGCCGACCATAATTGCCATAGGGTGGGCATCTCGCCGAAACCCTCTAAAAAAGTTCAGCACCTGCTCGTGCAGCAGGGTGTGGTTACGAATTTCATTTTCAAACTGCTCGGCTTCTTGAGGGTTGGGCAGTTCCCCAAACATCAGCAAATGAGACACTTCTAAAAAATTGCTGTGCTCTGCTAGCTCTTCAATTGGGTACCCGCGATACAGCAGCACACCTGCTTCGCCATCAATAAAGGTAATAGCGCTTTTGCAAGAGGCCGTTGAGCGAAAGCCTGGGTCGTAGGCCAGCAGGTCATGCTTGGCATACATCTGCTGAATATCTACGGCATTGGGTCCCAGGGTGCCTTCTAAAATGGGCAGTTGGGCTTCGCCGCCGGCATCGGTGATGGTGACTTTGTAGGGTGGGGTGCGGACTCTTGGTGCGTAGCTATCGCTCATCAGACAGTTACCCTATTTTTAAACCGAATTGGAAACCTGCTCTTTATTCTAATATCAAGCTCTAGCGCCAAGCTAAGTAAGGCAGTTTTGTAGCGGTTTCACGAATGGAATCAACCCCTGCGAGAAGCTGACCGCAGGCATCCCAAGTACCTGCTAGCAAGGTTTGGCGTGGTCCATCGCCCATCGTGACAGGTGTAGAGACGTCGTCATAATTCACCTGCATGGTTTCTAAGTCAACGGTGAGTGTCGCTTGAGGATTATATTGCAGGTGCTGCTGAAGCTTAGTAATAGCATCAGCCTCTGCCATGACGCAGGGGATGCCAAGCATGACGCAGTTGCCAAAGAAGATTTCGGCAAAGCTTTCGCCCACGATTGCCTGGATGCCCCAACGGGCGATCGCCTGGGGTGCGTGTTCGCGCGAGGAGCCACAGCCAAAGTTATTGTTGACGACTAAAATAGTTGCGCCTTGATACTGAGGTAAATCGAAGGGGTGTTGGCCTTGGGCGGCGGTGCGATCGTCAGTAAAGACCTGCTCGCCTAGCCCATCAAAGGTGATGCTTTTGAGAAACCGCGCTGGAATAATGCGATCGGTGTCTACGTCGTTGCCCACTAAGGGGATGCCTGTGCCTGTGATGGACTGAATTTCGCTACTCATTAAACTTCAACCCTTATACCTAAAATACTGCGCAGGTAATTGCCATGTGGACGTCGTAATATCCTAACTATCTTATATTGCTCACTACTCCGATCTGTTTTTAAGCCACAGGAGCTTTAATGGCTGAGCAACGGTCTGAATTTGATAGTCCCTGGAAGGAGATGATTGAGGCGTATTTCAACGACTTTCTCGCCTTTTTCTTTCCAGATATCCACGTGGCTGTGGATTGGAGCAAGGGTTATGAGTTTTTGGACACCGAGCTTCAGCAGATTGTCCGAGATGCTGAACTGGGCAAGCGTTTTGCCGATAAGTTGGTGAAGGTCTGGCGCTCTAATGGTGAGGCGCTATTTGTTCTGATTCATGTTGAGGTTCAAAACAGCCGAGAGACTGTTTTCCCTGAGCGTATGTTTGTGTATAACTATCGTTTGCGCGATCGCTACGACCATCCGGTGGTCAGTCTCGCTATTCTGACGGATGATCGCCCCAGTTGGCGGCCTCAAGAATTTCAATCGGAACTGTGGGGCTGCGAAATCCACTTTCGGTTTCCAATTGCTAAATTGCTAGACTATGAGCAGCAATGGCAAATGCTTGAGGAAAGTCTCAATCCTTTTGCAATGGTGACAATGGCGCATCTCAAGGCTCTAGAAACCAGGGGCAAGCAGTTACAGCGTAAAGACTGGAAATTTAACCTGACTCGTCGCCTCTACGAAAAAGGTTATAAACGCCAGGATGTCCTCAATTTATTTCGGTTCATTGACTGGGTGCTAACCTTGCCTGCGTCTCTAACTGATGAGTTTAAAGCTGATTTAGAACGCTTTGAAAGGGAAAATCAAATGCCTTACGTTACTAGCATTGAACGCAGAGCTGAAGAACGCGGACTCAGACAAGGCTTACTCGAAGGAATTGAACTTTGCTTAGAGCTAAAGTTTGGGATCGAAGGCTTAGAGGTATTGTCTGAAGTCTCTCAAATTGAAGAGGTTGAAGTTCTAAAAGCAGTTCAGGAGGCTTTGAGGCGCGTGACGACTTTACAGGAACTACGCCTTGTCTACCAGCCTGGTTCAACTTAATTAGAAACCGTCGGCAATGATGATGGGGTTATTCATCGCGCAGTTCGTCGGCGACTTGGTCGTCGTCTAGGTTGATGATGGGGATTTGAAGGCGGCCTAGTTCGTACATGAAGGCTAGTTTATTCATGTGGCAGAGGGTGGCGGCTTTGCCGAGGGAGAGACGGCGTAGTTCAAAGAGTTTGGCGGCTAGCAAGAATGCGAGTTCTGCTTCTAGTTCTTGGGGCGATTTGCCGGAGGTTATGAGTAAGTCGTCGGGGTAGGGTAGGGATAAGGTATGCATGATTTTTTTCGGTTTTGATGATGGTGTTTGTCTCAGGTAGATGGGGTTAAGGCTTCATGGAGCAAGGACTCTAGCAAGCGACGGCTGTTGGATTGGGTGGTGCTGAGTTGGGTTTCGAGGCGATCGCACAGCCCCATCAGTTCATCTACTTTGGCAATGATTCGAGCTTGTTCAGCGAGTGGGGGAAGGGGGAAAAACCAACCTGCAATGATCGGGGTGTTTAAATTCGGCTGCCCCATACCTTGATTAATTTGCCGAAATGCTTGTGTTTGGGAATTCAAATATAAAAAGGCAAAGTCGTTAACATTTTCTGTGTGAAAAAGCCGCAATACAGCAACACCGTCATTCATGCAGCCCTTGATCTTACTGATCTTTGGAACTCCAAGAGTTGCGCCACTATTTGTAAGTAGTAAATCACCAGGGTTGATAAATCTGCTTCTGGTGGATCCCTCTTCCGTTAGGCCAGTTTCAGTTTTCAAAAGATATTTCCCACTATCCTTCGTGATTTCCCGAACAGTAATCCAAGGTATGGAACCACCAAAGTAACGAGGATCGCCAGCAGGTCGAGGACTTCCACCACGAGATATTTCAAAGATGTCTTGAAGATGTGTCCAAATCCACTGCGATGGCAAAGTGTATGGTGCTTCTTTTGGAAGTCCTTCCCAAACCGATTTATCCTTTTTAAGCAAACCAGCTTTTTCAGACCTTAACTTCTCTATCTGAATCCGTCTCAACAGTTCTGACGCAGTTTCATCATTAGAATCTTGTTCGACAAGTTTGCCACGCACAGCGAGATTGAGAATGGTCTGACGCAGTTGTTTAATATGCTCTGATCGCACCGTCAGTTCAGACAAATGATTGAAATAAAAACGAGCATGATCGCCAAACCCCTCATCCGTCTCAACAGATTGGTTCAGATGATGGAGGCTAGCGGCTACGAGGCGATCACGCTGGCTTTCGCGGTTTTTTTGGGCGGATTCGAGGCGATCGCACAACCCCATCAACTCATCTACCTTGGCAACGATTCGGTGTTGTTCAGCAAGAGAAGGAAGAGGAATTGGTGAAAGAATTATTTTTATCTTGGAAATATTTGGCTGTGCCCCACCTTCACTTTGGGCATGAAAAGCCTCTCTACGAGATAAAAGATAAATAAAGAGATACCTATTTAACACACTATTAAATGGTGTACAGCCACACACTGCCTGATTTGTCACAGCAGTTTCGCCTAGTATGGCTAACTTGCCTATTGTTGCACCATACATAGCAATTAAGACATCTCCAGGCTGATTTAGGCGAAAGGAACATTTTTGAAGAGCAATATTAGAAATCTTTTCCTCAGAACCCTTTAAAGAAAGACAATCACCTAATTCACCACTTTTTAACCACGTGATGTCGCCATCATAATATTCACTATTGCCACGCGGCGGAGTGCTACCAGATCCCCAGTCACCAATGCTTCCTAGGCGTTCCCAGATCCAGTCTTCAGGAATATTGAATGGAATTTCTAATTCCTCTAGAACTGGTAATGGTTTCTGATTTTTGATTTTTCCTTCTTGGATTAATTTTTCTTTCTCTGTCTGAATCCGCTTAAGTAATTCCGAAGCGGGTTCATCACTGGGGTCTTGGTCTACCAGTTTGCCGCGTACTGCCAAATCTAGAATAAAGCGACGTAGATAGGCGACTGCATTTGGCGCATCAGAAATGTGATCAAAATTTTGGAGTAGACGTTCAGCATTCATTACTTTAGAGCCGCAATTAAACTTGGAATTTCATTCTGCACAACATCCCAAACAATATCGAAATTAACATCATTATATTCATGAACCAGACGATTTCTCATTCCGTTAATCTCTGCCCATGAAATATCAAATCGTTCCTGACGGGTTGTCTCCGACACTCGACGAGCCGCCTCTGCAATCACCAGCAACCGTCTAATAACCGCATCTTGAAGTTGAACATTTTGGATAAACTCATCTTTTGAAATTTTATCAGTATATGCTGCAATTAATTCTGCTGATTGCAGCATATCAAGTAGAAATTGAGGATCGCGTTGCATAAATTACTTTTGCAGAAGACAAAATATTTTCACGGCGGATATAGTTGCGGCTAGATTCAATTCCCTTACGGGTAATTAAATCAACCTCTCTATTAAAAATGAACTTCAACTCATTTTCCATTTGATCTAAACTCCCAAAAGTCGGATGGGCATGGGAATTAAATTCAACCATCACATCAATATCGCTATCAGGGCGAAAGTCATCTCGTAAAACCGATCCAAATAAAGCAAACTCATCGACCTGCCATTTATGACAAAAAGTCTCTATTTGGTGAATCGGTAACTCAATGTCTTTAAGCATAAATTACCTCTCCGATGCAGGTGGATCTGTTTAGAATCTGATTGTGACCTATAAAGCAATGATGAAACAAGCTGTTTCACATTTGCATCGCAATACTCACCCCAAGGCATTTTTACAACAGCCTGTTGCAAAAATATTGGCACTCAACGCAACAACGCCTCAGCCAAAATGCTTTTAAGCTGATCTCGTAACATTACCGTCTCCAGTTCCGCCGCCTTTAGCTTCTCTAACAGCTCGTCTGGGTCGCCGTGGTCATCCGCCACCGTGTGAGGGTTTTTAAAATCTAGATTGTAATTGCGCCCCTTAATATCCTCCAAACTCACCCGCCAAGCCACCTCGCTCTCCTGACGGTTCACCCGCTTTGGCCCACCCCACCACTCCGTACAGGGCTTAAAATGCTCCAGCCGGATCGGCCTCGTCATCGAATACGCCTTCTGCCCCGCCGGAACCTGATGCTCATAAAACCAAACCTCCTGCGTTGGCTCCCCCTTCTCAAAAAATAATAGATTCGTGCCAATACTGGCATAGGGCTTAAATACGCTATTGGGCAACCGCACAATCGTATGCAGATTACACTCCTCTAGCAAATGCTCCTTCAGCCGCGTCTTCACACCCTCCCCAAACAGCGAACCATCCGGCAACACCACAGCCGCCCGTCCCCTTGTCTTCAGCAAGCGCACAATCAGCGCCAAAAATAAATCCGCCGTCTCCTTGTCTGGAACTGCTTCGGGAAGTTGCTCTCAATTCCACCCTCCTCCCGCCCCCCAAACGGCGGATTCGTCAAAATCACATCCACGCGATCGCCCGCGCCATAGCTCACATAAGACCGCGCCAGCGTATTGTCATGGCGCACAAAACTAGGGTCTTCAATGCCGTGCAGCAGCATATTGGTCACGCACAACATATGAGGCAACTGCTTTTTCTCTACCGCTCGCAGCGCCAATCGCATCTCCTGTTCATCCTCAACTTTTTTGACATAGCGATCGCGCATATGTCGAATGGCGCAAGTCAAAAAACCACCCGTCCCGCAGGCGGGGTCAAACAACACCTCACCAGGCTTTGGATCGATTGCCTCTACCATAAACGCCGTCACCGCACGGGGCGTATAAAATTCACCCGCATTTCCTGCGCTCTGTAAGTCATTGAGCAACTGCTCATAGATATCGCCAAAATGCTGGCGATCGGCCAGATTATTAAAATCCACCTCGCCGATTTTATTGACCACCTGCCGTAGCAACTGCCCCGACTTCATGTAGTTATTGGCATCCTCAAACAAATCGCGCACCACCCGACAGCGGTTCGCATTTTTCCCTGTAATCGGCAGATCCTTCAATTCTGGAAAAAGATCGATATTGATAAAATTCAGCAGCTCATCCCCCGTAATTCCTTCAGGGTCAGCCGCCCAGTTCCGCCACTGATAGGTTTCAGGAATGGGCGATCGGTATTCAGAATTCAGCAGATCCAGCTCTTGATCCTGGTCATCGATAATCTTCAAAAAAAACATCCAGCAAAGCTGCGAAAGGCGCTGGGCATCGCCATCCACACCCGAATCTTGACGCATGATGTCCTGAATGGACTTAACCGTATTACGAACAGACATAGTTTAAGCAGCGCTTGAATCGGTTACATATCAGTCCGCAATCGTACAGTAACTAAACGACATCTTGATAGAGTGCCGTTTGTAGCTCATGTACCGCCCGTTCGTAATCAGGGCGACCACCAAATTGTTTTATCAACTGCGGCACAGTCCCCATATTGTTAAACGGCGCAATCTGCAAAATACGCAGATCGTCTAGCCCGGAAACAACCCCTTCATCTTGGTACTTAGACAGCAGCGCCTCTAATACCGCCCTCGCTTGAGGGCTATATCTTGTAAAAAAGTCACGCTTACGCACATTCTCCGCGCGATCGCGGCGGGTCAATGGCGGCTGATCGAAGGCAATATGGCAAATCAAATCAAAGGGGTCAAGGTCTTTTCCCACCTCTTCCATGAGTGGCTCTAGCAATAGCCCTTCCTCTGCCAGCTCCGCCATAATGGCCTCCTTGCGCTCCGCCGTTCTCCAGCGGCGCAAAAACTGGTCAAGACTGGCAAACTGTTTGCGTAAAGTCTTTCGGGAATAATCCCGCAGCGATTCTGTCACTAACTTGCCATTTTCGTCTAGATACTCCACCCGCTCCGTTAGCACCCGCACAGGTTTACCCTGAATGTAGTATTTTCCCTGTGGCTCAGCCACGCCAGGAATGCCCAAGGGCAATGAAATATCTGGCGGCAGCGTTTCTATGATTGTTTCATCTTCCCCTTCGCCACTCAGCGGCGGCAGCTCCGGCGGGGTTAAAGGGTCATCTTCCCCTGGCTCATAAATCTGTACCGGATCGCCATCAAAGTCTGGATCTGCAAAATGGTTGGTGGCCTTACGGAAATCAATCAGCGTGAAGTAATACTTCTGGGTGTCTTCATGCACCCGCGTCCCCCGACCCACAATCTGCTTAAACTCCGTCATCGAACCCACCTCACGCTCCAACACAATGAGGCGGCAAGTTTGGGCATCCACTCCTGTTGACAGCAATCGAGACGTAGTAACAATCACCGGATACTTCGATTCAGGGTCGATAAAGTTATCGAGCTGCGCTTTACCAACATCATCGTCTCCCGTAATCCGCATGACGTATCGCGAATTTTGCTGCACCAAGTCCCCATTTTCATTTACCAGCGCCTGACGCATCCGCGCCGCGTGTTCTACATCCACACAAAACACAATGGTCTTTTGGAAGCGATCACCACTTTCCTTCAGAAAATCCGATACCCACTTCGCCACCCGTTTCGTGCGTTCATCAATCACCAGATTTCGGTCAAAGTCCTTTTGGTTATAGATGCGATCAGCAATTTCGTGTCCCTGGGCATCGGTTTCGCCCAGCTTCGGACGATAGCCCACCACATCTACATCTAAATGCACCTTAATCACCTTGTAGGGTGCCAAAAAGCCGTCACGGATACCTTGTTTTAGCGTGTAGGTGTAAACCGATTCGCCAAAATAATGGATGTTAGAAACGTATTGAGTTTCCTTGGGTGTAGCCGTCAAACCAATCTGAGTTGCGGTGCCGAAATATTCTAAAATCTCACGCCAAGCCGAATCCTCCGCAGCGCTGCCCCGATGACACTCATCAATCACAATCAAATCAAAAAAGCCAGGGGAAAACTCCCGATACAGCTTTTGCCTCTCCTCAGGCCCCGTAATCGCCTGGTAAAGCCCTAGATAAATTTCATAGGCCGGATTAATTCGGCGCTTTTTGTCGATCGCCGTGGTTAGCTCAACTGTACTGCCATCACTTCGCTCAATGGTATTCGAGGCCGTACTCAGCTTCGCCATCTTGCCGCCAAACGGACGAAAATCATTCACCATCGTTTGGTTGATCAACACATTTCGATCTGCCAAAAACAGAATGCGCTTCTTTTTTCCACCCTTCCAGAGCCTCCAAATGATCTGAAATGCCGTATAGGTTTTGCCCGTACCCGTCGCCATTACCAGCAAAATTCGATTTTGCCCTTTGGCGATCGCCTCTGTGGCGGCATTAATTGCATTGCGCTGATAGTAGCGCGGCTCCCTGCCGCTGCCATCGTCATAATAGGGCTGTAAAATCAGCTTTTCTTGCTCTGGAATCAGCCCTTTCCAATCACGGTATTTTGCCCACAAAGTATGAGGAGAGGGAAATTCATTGAGGGTCAACGGGGTTTCAATCGCGTCTTGAGTGACTGTACAATCGTGAAACAGAAACCCGTCCCCATTGGATGAAAACACAAACGGAATATCAAGGGTTGTGGCATAGTCTAATGCCTGCTGCAGTCCGTCGCTGATGGCATGGGTATTGTCTTTTGCTTCAATCAGGGCGATTGCCAAATGCTGGTAATACAGCACATAATCAGCACGCTTGGCCTTGCCGCGAGAGACGAGTTTACCGCGTACAATAATTCGCCCTTTTGTAAAATAAACTTCTCGACGAATCTGCGTCGCCTCATCCCAGCCAGACTGTAAAACCGCTGGAGTAATAAACTTGGCACAAATATCGCTTTCGCTGAGCGCTTTTTTATCCATCAAAATTGCCGACTTAAACAAAAAGGCTGTGAAGGAGTACACTCGACACAGTCCCTCAATACATTCACCTTTCTAACATCTAGAACAGAAAAGCATCAGAAAATTAATATTCCGGCACTGAAACATTCTCTAAAGCTCCTGATGTGACTCGAACACACGACTTCTTCATTACGAGTGAAGGGTCATAAGGAGCTAGAGAGTTTACACTGTAAAGCTTTCAGGCATTATCAATAAAATAGCGGGGTAGATTTCGGGGTAAGCGCCCAAAGATTACGGGCTGTAGTATCCCTAGATTTCTTTCAGGTTTGTGGAAAGAACGCCAGCTCGCGATCTATGCGCTCAATGACCGACTCAAGCTGGTCTAATCGGTTAGGTTGAGTCATGTCTCACCATCCTTCATCAGTTCACGCTCGGTTGGGCTAACTTAAAGCGCAAATGCTCAGACATTTTTGCTTCCCAATCAGGATCATCTGATTCCAAAGTGAATTTTTGGGGACGACTGCTTAGCTCTTGGTAGAGAGGTTGTGCTTGCGGGGTGCCTCTTACCTCCCACAACTGATTGATTAATTGGTGAGTTGTCATTTGAGACAAATCTAATTGATTACTCATAGCTGCTTGACCTGCCATCAGGGGTAACGTAGACAATTAAACGAGTCTGAGGGTTGTCGTATCGACCAATGTGAACGTACAGGTTGCCGTCGTCGGAAAGCTCTATAAATGCGATGTAAGACGAAAGGATGACGGCCTGACGAACGACTCGATAAAACGTTTTTAATTGCTCAAGGGTTGGCTCCATCGCCCTCCCTTTTGTTCATCAGCTCACGCTGTGCGGCTTCAGTGATGACGCGGCGTAGCCATGCTGCTTTTTGAGGAAGCGATCGCACAACCTTATCGACTTCAGCAGAAACCCTCACGGCTAAGATTTTTTCGGCTAGTGGCTCAGTCGTACCATCGCTGCGTTTAAACTGCTTTTCCTTGAACTCCGGTGGGATAACCGGATTAGGGTTTCCTTTGGGCATTCATTATCCTTAACTCACTACCTCAAGTTTACAGGCAAAAGGTATTTGTTAACAGGCATAAGCTTAGGTTATAAGTTAAGCCAGTTAACAGCCATAATTTTGATAATTAAGCTATTGGCTTTAAGCCTGATAACAGGCATAATAGATTTAGTCAAACAAAAAGACAGCGCCCGACCGGAAAATCTAAAGCGCTGTCTTACTCACTAGGAGCAACTCATTATGTCTCAGACCACTGTAGAAACAAAGACCGTCAACGTCTCGGTAAACCAGCCCACAAAGGTTGATGAGGTAGAGCGCCGCTTTAGTCAGGCCATGCCTGCGCCGCTTAAGGCTCCAACCCTCTACAAAGGGTTTCCCATCGACTAGGCCGTGTATTACATGGCTTGGGCAGTGCCATCTACTGCCCACACCCCTTGGATTTGAAATCGAAACCTTATTACCTATTGGAGAAAATCATGACTACACTAACTCAAAAGATTCATCCTCTTGATGTCTTAGGCAATATTCAGAAACGAGTAGAAGTCCTTTTCCATGCACTTCTGGGGCTTGAGGAGAGTGCAAGTATTTCAGATGCTTTTGCTGCTGTGGCTAGTGATTTGAGCAGCGATTTAGAAACAGTCATCCATGAACTTAATAACCCAGACGGGGTAACGGATGATCTGACATTTAAGGAAGCGCGGATCATGTTCAATATACCCAACGTGATGTGGGACAAAGGAGAGAATTGTTACTGCACTATTCCAAACAATGACCGCTTAATAACCAATACCTTTCGTCGAGGGTTCGCTGTTCCAATCCTTACTCAGTTTGGGTTTACCTTCAAAATTGTGTCAAATGATTTTGAGGTTTTAAGCCCTGAAAAGGCGCTGTACTTCAATACCCTTGGGGACGCGCTCAAAGGCGGTCAGGACTGGTTCAAGCTCAAGTTTGCCGAATCACCCGTAAAGCAACCTGACTCAGTAGCTGCATAATTGCGATCTACGGTGGGGAGGTTTCTAGCCACCCCATAAACCAGCAAAGCCCCTAAGATCTTTACTCTTAGGGGCTTTTTAGGGTCAATCCTGAAAAGTGAAACCCCTACATAGACCCATAACTCCCAGCCCGTAAAGCTTTCGCGGAATGCCGCGATAGGATCTGAAACCCTTTAGCTTAGGAGCTTTGCCGGAATATCGGATTTGCTAAAAAGATGGTGCGCACCTAACCTTGTCTAAAATGCTTAAAAGCTTTGCAGGGTAGGACTTTAGGGGTGCGGACTAATCTATAAAATCCAATCATTTTGCCACGTTCCCTGCATAGAGAAGCTGCTAGGTCATTAATGGCGGTCGCCTCTAACCCACACTGGGCAAGGTATCGGTCTATTTTTAGGGTCAAAAACACGTCACCCCATCCATGGCGATCACTGCTCAATCTGCCACCTCTAACCCACACTGAGCAAGGCATTCATCTATTTCAGCCGTCCACAGGTTGCCGCCCTTATGGCGCGACCGTTCGGACTACTCCCTGAACGGTCTTTACTTCTGTCGAGGTCTCAATACTGAGAAATACTGAGATCTAGGCTAAAAACTGCCACCTCAAAACCGCTCTGTGTAAGGTATCTGTCTATTTCAGCAGTCCACAGACTGCCACTTTTCCCTTTTATCTGAGGCGATCGCCCCTTAAGTCATCACGTCAAACCCCTATGGGGCAAGGGTTTTGACAACCCTCCGTACGGTAAATAAGTTGTTCAATGTTAGTATTTGTCAGCTTTTACTAGCCAATACTCTTAAGCCTGTGAGAGCGAAATTGGTGGTTTAACCGTCTCTCTGTGGAAAGCTTTAGAGCGCCTGACTCAAAGCGCTGCAAGGCATCAGCTAGAAGTACGTTAACCAACTCACTCGGGTAGATATCCAGCTCACTTGAAGCGCTGTCAATCTTATGGATAAGGTCTTGATTCAGTTCGTAGGTTCTGGGTTTTCCGCTGCGTTTCTTCATAACTTTCAGCGCCCTAATTTCTTATTGATGATAGCCAGACATTCAGCTTTCATCGCAGGGTCAAACAGTTGGTAGAGCTGCTCGAACTTTTCAAGTCCCATCCGGTCTGTCACCTGATCAAATTCGGTTAGTTCCTCGTAGGGCGTGTCTCGGTAGCCTATGGCCGTCATAAGCTCTGACCACGTTTGTAAGTCAATATCGGCTTCATGTTTTTCTGTCTCGGATAGATCCTGGTTCGGCACAGTGCCAGTGATGGCGGTTAGTTCATCTCGAAACTGTTGCGTCGGTGCCATCTCAAACAATGTTCTGATTATTGCAAACGCTGTATCGGGGTCATAGTCACCACAATGCTCTTTCACTCGTTCAAAAAATTCAATCGCTGGTTTCATTCTGGTAGTCCTAAACAAGTAAGGATGCATTGTAATGATGCACAAAGAGCCAAATAGCCCCAATATGATTCTCCAGTTTTTTGGAGAAGGAAAGTGTTTTACGAACTAATCGTGAGACTCGTTGGCG
>JANPLU010000106.1:0-3927 GCA_031422435.1 Acaryochloridaceae cyanobacterium VAR_48_metabat_390 | reverse complement strand
GATGTCCGAGACATCCACTTTTTTTAGGCGCGTGGTTTGAGTTAGGGCTAGGGTATGCACACAAGTTTTAAAGTGTTTCTTTAATAAAAGCTTTTGCCATATTCTGATCCGTTAATCCTCTCTCGGGAGGGGTAGGGGTGAGTTAGTCAGGTGCGCCAGCTAAACTACTTCGCCCTACGGGTACCCCTCCGAGAAAGGGATTTTATAGGTTTCGACTTTTCACAGCTTTTTATGTACACCCTAGGCTAGAGGAGCAGCGGCGATCGCCCTATCCTTTTTTAATCCATAGCTCATACACCGAAAGCAAAATCTCGACCACAATGAGCGCAACAATGTACCACTCCACTCGATGACTGCTATCGTGCTGCATTAGCTCTAGGGCTGTTTCAGCCGTGCGAGACACCAGCGCCAGCTTACGTTCTAGTGCCAGCAGGCGTTCTCGCAGTTCGTACTCATCTTCTAGTCGTAAATAGAGCCGCTCTAAATCCGGTCGTTCCCAGAGCGGGTCTGGCTTTTCGCCTACCTCAACAATCCCCACCATCTTGTGCTGAATCAGCAGCGTACCGCCAATTTGGCGCAGTAATTCCTGATCTTTAGGGCGACGTGCGCCTTGATTCTGGATCGCATCTGCAAACGGTCGAATGCGCTCAAACAGCTTTGCAATTTGGTTCTCGTAATATTCAAGAATGACGCTTTTTGCGAAAATATCCGCAACTACCTGAAGGCGCTCTACGCTACGGTCTTGAAGCCAAATTATGTTGTTTCCAATTCGCTCTTTGGCTTCTGACTCAAACGCCACCTCAATTTGTTCTGAAACTAGCATTTGAGCAGGTTCTGAGACAAATGGCTGTAGTTGCGCTAAAAAGTCTGCTTCTTCGATGGAGCTAAGGTTAAATAAGACCGCTACCCCATAACGAAATAACACGACACAGCCGTCACCCCCTGCTCGAATCAGTAAGGGGTTAGAAGCAAGCGGTGCGGCAGTTTCTAAGGTTTTGAGATTAAGTCGTTCTCCCACAAAGCGAGAGCGAATGGCGATGGAAGTTCCATCCGCTATGCCAGTAAATAAAGTCACGCCGGACTCTTGAGTGGCGATGTCCAAATTGATGTGGTTTTCAGTTTGGAATGAAGACTCAATCGGAGAAAGCATAGGTAACGTCAAAATTACGATAAAAAGAATCAGAAGACCACTTTATTTTAACGACGCTCACCTCACCGAAAGCATACTCTACAAGACTTAGAACGTTAGCACTCTGATTAGACGATATGACGTTGGATACAGATGTTGCGATCGCAAGGTGCCACAATAGGTATAGGCATTCGTTTCAAGCTCAACACCCTTGGCTAAACAGCGCATCGATCTTTTATTGGTTGAACGAGAACTTTGTGATTCACGGCAGCAAGCTCAGCGATTAATCCGAGCGGGAGATGTTCAGGTTAACCGCGAGGTGATTGATAAGCCGGGCACCGATGTGCCAGTTGATGCAGAAATTCATTTAAAAGCGCGATCGCCCTATGTCTCCCGTGGTGGCGAAAAGTTAGCAAAAGCCTTAGAAACGTTTCCTATCAAAGTGCAAGATCGGATTTGCTTAGATGGTGGCATTTCGACAGGTGGCTTTACAGACTGCCTACTTCAGAACGGGGCGAAGCAGGTTTATGGCGTAGATGTGGGCTACGGGCAAGTTGCTTGGGCACTTCGCACAGACCCGAGGGTGGTTCTCAAAGAACGCACCAATTTACGACATCTTCAGCCTGAAAATCTTTATCTGCCAGACGCACTGT
This sequence comes from Acaryochloridaceae cyanobacterium VAR_48_metabat_390, assembly GCA_031422435.1. GTDB lineage: Bacteria > Cyanobacteriota > Cyanobacteriia > Thermosynechococcales > Thermosynechococcaceae > JAAURS01. The sequence continues at coordinate 2,145 of JANPLU010000106.1, read as the reverse complement.
GGCCTGACTTGGGGGTGATGGACGTATCGTTTATTTCGCTGACGAAGGTACTGCCTGCCTTTTGGGCGTTGCTACTGCCGCCCTGCGAGGCAATCTTACTCGTGAAGCCTCAATTTGAGGTGGGGAAAGACCGCGTGGGGAAAGGGGTAGTGCGAGATGTAAAGGATCAAGCTTGGGCGATCGCCACAGTCTTAAAATCTGCCCAAGATTTGGGATGGCACTATCAAGGGCTTACCTGGTCTCCGTTATCTGGCCCTGCTGGGAATGTAGAATTTTTGCTTTGGCTTGGGATGGCAGAAAACATTCCTGTGCCAGCGATGAATGAACTGGTGGCGATTGCCCAAGCTGCTCAAGCCCAACTCAAGAAAGCGCCACAGCCTTAGCCTTTAGCGAGAGATCTCAGTCAGAAAATAGAGGTAATGTGAAAACTTGTATCGAACAACGCCAGTTTTTGCAGCTTTATCGGACAGAATGGGTCTAAAAGAAATTCTTTGAGCGAATGGTTGAACCAGAACTTCAGGATGTCCCCGCGTGGATGGAACGTGGGCTGCTTTATCTCCAGCATCTCAACTATGCTGAGGCGCTCAACTGCTTTCGCCAAGCACTGATGATCGAGCCAAGTTTGCCAGACGGGTGGCTGAACTACGGCTCTGTACTCGAAAAACTGGGCTGCTATGGCGCGGCGATTGCCGCCAATACAAACGCCCAAAAGCTTTATGCAAACCCCACCTTCAAATTAGCCCCTCCCGATCCAGAGCCAACCGACGCGATTGTCGCTGCACTTTCTCTGCAAAACTCTAGCGCAGACCACTGGCTTCAGCGTGGTGATGCCCTATGTAATCAAGGCCGCTATGATCAGGCGATCACCAGCTACGACAAAGCCCTCAGCCTTCGACCCGATGACCCTCAAGCCTGGTTTGGACGGGGCAACATGGCGGCGGCATTGGGAAAGTTTGAAACGGCGATCGCCAGCTATGACCAAGCCACCGCGTTGGAGCCAGATGACTATCAAGCTTGGAATAATCGGGGTTATGCGCTGCATCGGCTAGGGCAGTATGAGGCGGCGACCTCCAGCTATGACAAGGCGATTGACTGTAAGGCAGACTGCTACCCTGCCTGGAATAATCGTGGGTTTGCGCTGTTTCACTTAGGGCAGCATGAAGCGGCGATCATGGAATTTGATCAGGCGTTAAGGCTTAACCCCAGCTACGCGGAAGCTTGGCATAATCGTGGCAATGCGCTGAGGGCGTTGGGGCAGTTGGAGGAGGCGATCGCGAGTTATGACAGGGCGATCACCCTCAAGCCAGATTTTCTAGAAGCACAGGAAAATCGCAGTTTGGCGCAGCAGGCGTTGCAGCCTACCGCAACGGCAATTTCTACGGGTTTGGAGACTAATGCAGACCTTCAGCTCAGTCACTTAGACGAATATTCGGTTGAACCACTTCCAGAACAGCCTCTGGCGGTCTTGCTAGATCGTTCGATTACCTTTTGCCAAGAGGGTAACTTTCTTGCTGCCGAGCCACTGGTGCAGCAGGGTATCGCCACACTAGAGACGTTGCTCCAAACGCCAGATCTTGAGCCAGCCCAATTTACCACGCTTGATGGTCAATACGCTTCCTTCCAGCAGCTTCAGGTTGATGTGTGGGTAGAGCGTGACCTAGAGCTAGCGTTAGAGCTGGCCGAAGCCTCTAAAAATCGTCATCTCAACCATATTTATGGTCAGAGACTGAAGGCTTCAAAATTTTCTTACCCTCAGATGCAGGCATGTCTGAGTAAGCGAACCGTTGCGCTTTACTGGCATCTGAGTCCTGCTAATCTCCATACCTTTATTCTCAGACAAGATCATCCGCCTATCGCGCTTTCTTCCCTGCATCAAGGTCAGCGCTTTGAAGCATGGACCCGGCAGTGGCATCAGGATTATGCGCAATTCCGCACGCTGGATCCAGAGTCTGCCACAACAGCACCTTGGCGACAGACGATGGCCCATCGCTTAGAGCAGCTCTCTGAAATTTTAGAGATTGACTTGCTCTGCCAGACCTATCTCCAAGAGATAGATCAGGTGATTCTTATTCCCCATCGGGGGCTGCACCTGCTGCCCCTACACGCACTATTTCCTGATGCGCTCCAGATTACCTATCTTTCTAG
>JANPLU010000105.1:0-31991 GCA_031422435.1 Acaryochloridaceae cyanobacterium VAR_48_metabat_390 | reverse complement strand
GCCATTTTAGAACGACTACCAGGGGGAAATGCCCTACAGCTCAAGGCGGGGGTGGGTTGGAATCACGGTCTCGTGGGTACAGCACGGGTGAGCAGCCAGCACAATTCTCAAATTGGCTACACCCTCCAGACTCAAACCCCCGTGATTGTAGAAGACTTTCGCATTGACCCACACTTCGGCGGGCCACCCCTACTCCATAATCATCGAGTGGTGAGCAGCATCAATGTGGTTATTCCAGGGCAAGAACAGCCCTTTGGCGTACTATGGGGCTATACGACGTCGCCTCAGGCCTTTACCCAGGAGGATGTGTATTTTCTCCAGGCAATCGCCAATTTCTTAGCCACAGCCATTGAGCAAAAACAGGCGCAATCTCAACTGCGCCTGATGGAGCGGGCGATCGCCGCCAGCAGTAACGGCATTGTTTTGACGGACGCCCACCAACTCGATAACCCCATCATCTATGTCAACCCAGCCTTTGAGACAATGACGGGCTATACCAATGCTGAAGTGATAGGGCGGAACTGTCGGTTTTTACAGGGCACAGATACAGGGCAAGCTGCTCTTCCGGAACTACGAGCGGCTTTAGAAAACCATCAAGAATGCCACGTTACTCTGCGCAACTACCGTAAAGACGGCACCCTCTTCTGGAACGATTTGTATGTTGCGCCCGTATTTGACGAGAAAGGGGATCTCACCCACTTTGTCGGAATTCAAACCGATATTACCCAGCGCATCCAAGCAGAAGAAGCCCTCCGTCAACAGGAAGAACAGTATCGCCGGATTGTTGAAACCGCCGTCGAAGGAATTTGGGTGCTAGACCAAGAGAATCAAACTAGATTTGTCAACTCCCAAATGGCCGCTATGCTGGGCTACTCCATTGATGAAATGATGGGCGAAACCCTGTTCTCTTTTATGGATGAAGAAGGGATTGCGATCGCCAACATCGGTTTAGAGCACCGCCATGCAGGCATCAGCGAAGCCCACGACTTCAAGTTTCGCCGTAAGAATGGGAGTGACCTCTGGGCCATTGTCTCAACGGCTCCGTTTTTTGATAACCAGAGGAATTATGCCGGAGCGTTAGGCATGATTACCGACATCACAGCCCGCAAACGGGTTGAGGCTGCACTCCAAGAAAGTGAGCATCGGCTGAGCAGCATTCTCAAAGACCTCGAAGATATCGTGTGGTCTACCTCCATTGATGGTTCTCATATTTACTATCTAAACCCCGCCGCTGAGAAGGTCTATGGTCGTTCAGTTGCAGAGTTTTTCGACAACCCCAACCTTTGGCTGGAGACCGTTCACCCTGATGATCAAGACCGAGTGCGAACCGAGTTGCAGGCTACCTTAGAGAACGGGAGTAAAGATTTAGAGTATCGAATTATTCAACCCAATGGACAGGTGCGATGGCTTAGAGATCGTGGTCGGGTGATCTTCGATAGTAGCGGCAGGTCAATTCGCTTGGATGGCATTGCCACCGATATCACAAAGAGTAAAAAGGCTGAAGAAGATCTTCAAAAGAGTGAAGCACTTTTTCGTATCATCTTTGAGCTTGCTCCCATTGGCATGGCGCTCAACACCTTAGATGGACGTTTTCTAAAGGTGAATCAGGCTTTTTGCCGTGCGTTAGGGTACACCTCCACTGAGCTAGTCAACCTCACTTTTGCAGATATCACCCATGCCGATGACCTCGCAGCCGATCTGATTTACACTCAAAAGCTACTCCGAGGTGAACTGTCCTACTATCAGATTGAAAAGCGGTATCTTGCCAAAGATGGCCACATTGTTAATGCGCTGCTCCAGTCAACGCTAATCCGCGATGCCGATGGCAATCCGCTTCACACCCTTGATCAGGTGGTTGATATTTCAGATCGCAAGCGTATTGAAGAGCAGTTAATTCATGATGCTTTTCATGATGCCTTGACGGGATTACCTAATCGACTTCTGTTTATGGATCGGCTTCAGCAAACCCTAGATCGCCTCCAGCGCTCTCCTCATGAGCAGTTTGCAGTTCTCTTTCTAGATCTGGATCGCTTCAAGGTCATCAACGATAGTCTGGGTCATTTAGTGGGGGACCAACTTTTGGTGGCGATCGCCCAGCGCCTCCAAGCCTGCCTCCGTCCTGGCGATACAGTTGCCCGTTTAGGGGGCGATGAATTTACAGTGCTGCTCAATTCCATTCAAAACCCTGAAGACGTCGTTGGCATCGCTGAGCGAATTCAGCAGTCCCTGCGTGCACCTCTTTACCTCAAAGAACAGGAGGTTTTCATTACGAGCAGTATTGGCATCGTTCTCAATCAGGCGAGTGCTGACCCAGCAGAAGTCCTACTGCGAAATGCCGATACAGCCCTGTACCGAGCCAAAGCCCTCGGCAAAAACCGTTATGCGATCTTCAATGCAGAGATGTTTGAGCAAGCGGTTGCTCTGCTGAAGCTAGAAACTGATCTCCGCTGGGCCATCACACGCCATGAGCTACGGGTGTTTTACCAACCCATTATTTCTCTATCCACAGGGTGTGTTACTGGGTTTGAGGCGCTGGTGCGCTGGCTGCATCCAGACAGAGGTCTCATTTCTCCGGCTGAGTTTATGCCCGTAGCGGAAGAAACTGGCTTAATTATCCAAATAGATCAGTGGGTAATGTGGACGGCCTGCCAACAGCTTCGGAAGTGGCAGATGCAGTGTCCAGCCCATCAGTGTTTGAGCATCAACGTCAATCTTTCCAGTAGGCTTCTCTCTCAGCCCAACCTCATTCAGCAGATCAGCCAAGTTTTACAGCAAACCGGATTGGCTCCTGATCGGCTTAAATTGGAAATTACCGAGAGCGAAATTATGGAGCATTCCGATTACGCTGCAACCCTGCTTCAGAAACTTAAGTCTCTGGGCGTACAGCTCTGTATTGACGATTTTGGCACCGGATACTCTTCTCTCAGTCGCCTGCATCAGTTCCCCATCGACACCCTTAAAATTGATCGTTCTTTTGTAAACGCCATGGGGCAAGCAGGCGAGAATGCCGAAATCGTTCAGGCGATTTTGACGCTATCTCATACCCTTAATATGGAGGTTGTGGCGGAAGGCATCGAAACAGCATCTCAGCTGGCTCAACTCAGACGACTGGGCTGTGAATATGGTCAGGGGTATTTTTTCTCTAAACCCTTAAATTACAAAGCTGCAAAAGCTCTGATTACATCCCACCTGGTTTGGTAGTCTAACAATCTATTGTTCAGTACGCGGGGCAGATCAGGACAAGCTGTGCTTGAACTCTCTTATAAACGAGTGGCACCAAAGGTTTTATGAAAATGATAGGGTAACCATCCGGAGATCTCTCTCAACCCTAGAGTAAATGCCTTGGCGATAAACCTCTATCCATGCCAGAACTCAACATAAAATGCTGCATCTCTTAGCGGTTCTACTTCGTGTTCTACTTCAGGAATCACGATACCCTTTGCATCTTTATCAAGCAACACATCAAAATGATAAGGCCGATGGATTTGATATCGTACCTGTCCCCTCAACACATGAATCACTCCCCACACACCCGCTTTAGTCCCATGATGCTTCCTTAATTTAGGCGGAATTGTCTGAGCCGTAAATTCTGGGGTACGGCGATAGGCGACGTGGCCCTTGGGCATTTCTTGGCGATCGCAGCGAAGACAATCTAGACTCGTGCCAATCCAACTCAATCTTCCCTCTTCCGTCAAGACCCAAGGTCGCGGGAAGAAGGGGGGATTATGACGGGTATGTTGAGCATGTCCACAATCTAGCTCTGCTACCCAATGAGACTCGTCATCTTGATGGAATCCAACGATTTTGCGCTGCAACAGAAACACTCCATCATTCGGGACCCCTACCAAATCCACGGGATGAGCTTCTTGACCTGACTTCGATAGACACCATAGTCAGGATATTTCTGCTCTAACCACTGCTCCTCTAAAGTGGCTTTGTGGTCTAGCAACAAAATAATAGACAACAACCCCAGCAAATGAGGCCAGCTCAATGTGAACACCACCCAGCCTATAGCCCCCAGGATAATCCCACCATATAAGGCATGGCGCACGATGCCATAAACACCCGTCGTCACCAGCTCTCCATCTTCTCGTGGATAGGGCAGCGGGGTTAAGCTTCGACCCAAATCAAACAGCCCCTTACTCACCAACGCGAAGGCTCCCATCTCAAGGATTCCAACGATTACAAGCAACCCAGCTTGAGCTGTTGAACTTAAAACCGTTTTCTCTAAAATTGGGTGAATGGGCAGCAGAGCAAAGATTATGAGGATAGCAACCTGTCCTAAGAACCAATATTCCCCACGCTCTCCCTTACGCCAGTTTGTCCAGCTCCAGCCCCATTGCTCAAAAATCCTCATCGTTTTCTATGCCCAGCTTTATCACTATCTTGGCAAACTTTATGCTTCGACGGTCAGGCTAAATTTTTGGAGCGCAATCGAGGCTAGAAATTGTAATGACTACGGATATTCAATAAGCACAGGGCCTTCAGGCACAAACCGAGGTTGATAATTGGTCTTTTTACTACGCCCAGTCAATTTTCCAATGGGAATTGACGTCTTGAGCCGCTCTAGCTCCTGCACTTCCCAAAACACGGCCCAAGTTGGGCGATCGCTTGTCGTGGACGTGGGGCGGAAAATAGACTTCCCAGGGTAGCGGCCTCGACGTGATTGAATACAGCCCACATAAAGCCCTCGCCAAGTCACTTCTGGATTCAGGGGCTGTTCTCCCTTCGTATGAGAGGCATAGATTAAAACCTCAACCGACTTACCCCCACGCAATTTTTCAACCTCTGCCAGCACTTCAAAACTCATACTCCCAAACGCAACTTTGGGTAAATGACCCGCGGGTAGCTCGTCCGAGTCTAACTGAGCGGCGATCGCTTCCAATCCAGAAATCAAATGCTCTTCTGGCACTGGAGCTAACAGGGCAAAAGCGTTTGTTTTTGACATAGCAGTAAGCCCTTCGGTATAGAATCAGCTTTTCTAGCCTACTGGGAACTGTCCCGTTTATTTCAGTCTCGCCTTTCGGCTAAGCATCATAAAGTGCTGCATGAAGATTGGCATGATTACGACTGGATACTCGCTACCCTAAGGGTAATGAATTCAACACCCCCTAAGTCGCCATCAAAGACCTCTCGGTTATAGTCACTCACTTGCTGAATCATGCGATCGCCCACGCTCAATATGCCCCCCAAATTTGCTTTTATTGGAGTCAGGCGGGTTAACAAGCGCTTGTAAGACCAAGTTCAGGTTGCGGGTGCCGATGTCACCTCTGCTCATTGGGCACAGCACCTGTACATCCATTGAAACCTGCACTATTCTAACCACAGCATCTAACGCTCTGATGCAGCCTATCCACGACCGGATGCCAGTCATCCTTTCTGAAAAGCGATACGACTACTGGCTAGACACAACCAATCACGGTACCCGAAAGCTTACAGAGCTACTGGAGCCATTTGATACTGAACAAATGCAGACCAACGCTGTCAGCACAAGAATCAACTCTGCAACAGTAGATGATGTTCAATGTATTGAGCCACTGCCCAAGCCATGATCCGACACACTAAACCTGAACTTTTAAGATCGCAAGGTAATGGTGTCCAGTAGCGGCAATCTGACTGATAAAGCTGAATCCCACGCGACTGTAGCAGTGGGTTGCTTAAGAGCTTGCTTTTTCTGTGTCGATTTTGTACTTTTCTCTATGAATATCAGCGAACTGACGATACTCTATATCGTTTCTAGCCAACTTCCATTTTTCGTAGAAGATGCTTGCAGATTTTGCCTTAGTAAGATCTTCTTGGCGAGGCAAAACGGTTTTAGATTCTTGAGCATACTTGCGTCCTGACTTATGGTTGGCGTAACGACGGGCGCGCGTGTATCCCATTTGTAGAAATTTACGCGCCATGTCCATGCCCACAAAATCCTGGTTCTGTTTGTAATCAAGAAACAGACGGTAAATCTTCTCTGCGGATTGGGCTGCTAACTCTGGTGTTTTAAATTTCCAGAAAGGGAGGATTTCACTTTTATAAGGCTCCACCAGCAAAACTCCCTGCTCACCTCGACCGATACGATAGAGTTCGGGCTGTTGACGAAAGTTGATCGATTTATAGTCCAATGAGTAGTTAAATTTTTCCATTTAAAGACGCTGGAGTGCGGTAAGGACGGTTTAGCCAGGAGAGTTTGAACTTAATCTATCGGATGTAAGCCATAGTCCAATCGCTCCATAGGGATATTTGAACACTGAGCCATGATTAAGATCCGACGCTGGACTGAGTGTAAATGCTGCTAGCTCTTTAGCGGCAGCTTAAGCGATGAGTATCCCGTATACAGGATTTTCCCACTTGGGTCAGCCGTGATCCCTTGCCCTAACTTTGCTGAAGTCACCGAAAATTGCGTATCCGTTGGTGGTGCTTATTACAATGACCAGCTGATACGAAATAGCGCAAGATATCTAACAACAGCTGATCGTCAGGAGCTGCTCGCAAAGCACCCGCGATTCACTAGGACTGCCTAAACCCAGAAGGCGACTAGATAGACGATTCTGTTGTTTAAGCACAACAATGGTTTTTTGTAGCTTTTCCATGACTTATCGCATACATTGATTTATGTACTGATATCAAATAAATCTGTATGCCAAGTGGGGGAAAACGTTCAGGTTCAGGTCGTCCCAAAGGAAGCGGTAAGTTTGGTGAAGCGACCCGCGCCATCCGATTGCCAGAAAGTCTGATTGCACAGATTGAAAAGATGCAGCAGCGAGCGCAGGAGCCATCCGTGACTGAAGTAAATCAGCCACTGCTTATGACTGAAGTGGCCTTACCGCTATACATGGTGGCTGTTTCAGCAGGTTTGCCATCTGTCGCCGACGATTACATTGAGGACAAAATTGATCTCAATCAGCATCTCGTTAAAAATCCAGGCACGACTTTTCTGGTAAGAGCAACGGGGGAATCCATGATTGGCGCTGGAATTCATTCTGGAGACGTATTGGTTGTTGACAGATCACTCGAACCCACTCAGGACAGAATCGTGATTGCGGTACTCAATGGAGAATTGACCGTTAAGCGCATTCGCTATGAACAAAAACGAGTCTATCTCATGCCAGAAAACTCAGACTATCCAGTGATCGCCGTGAATGAGGGCATGGATCTTCAGGTTTGGGGCGTGGTCACAAATGTCATTCATCCCGTTTGATGTAGGCAAAAGTTAATCTTTGAAAGCTGTACATAAATCAAAAATGAGGCTATTCTAGGCTTCAAAGGAACTTGTTCTTTCTCAATCAAGTTTTAGGAGAATCGTCATGATGAATCCTTTTCAACAGCACGGTGCATTTAGCTGGTTTGAGTTGATGACCACTGACGCAGAAGGAGCCAAAGCCTTTTACGGACAACTATTCGGCTGGGAACTTAAAGATGGGCCTGTCCAGGGGGTTGACTACACAGTGATCTCAGCGGGTGGTCACGAAATTGGCGGTTTGATGACGTTGCCAGAACACCTCACGCAAACACCTCCTCATTGGGGAACCTACGTCACGGTAGACGATGTGGATGAAACGATAAAACAAGCTGAACGATTGGGCGGCAAAATTTGTGTGTCACCTCACGACATACCGGACGTAGGAAGGTTTGCGGTTGTCCAAGATCCCCAAGGGGCTGTGATCTCAGTGATTTCCTATCTCAAACGTGACTGAGACGATGAGTTTTAAGCGAAAAAGGTCTATCTGAAAATTCTTCACTAGGAGTAGTTATGTCTGTTATCGAATTGCCACGTTTTGAGTCTCATCCAGAGTGTTCTGTAGGGGTGATGACCCTCGATGATGCATGGAGGCTGATTACTCAAGGTCAACTAACGATTGAAGGGGCAAAAAGCATCTTTCCAGAAAAGGCATGGGTTTATTTGCCACAGTCTCAGCATAGTGAAGTTCAAAGTGCTGCTTGATCGTCTTACTGCAAACTGTGTCTCGCTTTTTTAGACGACCTGTGACGGAGCGGCGGGGACTGAAGGAGGCGATCGCAGCGGTGGACGACAGCGTGGGGTGATGATTTGTTGGCAGTGAGGGCTTAAGGGATTTTCAACCGTAGTTTCATTCCTCTGATAGAGAGAAAAAGCTGTTTTTCTTGCTAAACATGCCTTAATCCCAATTATTCAAAGCTTTAAGATTATGAACAGCGGATTAGACACATTCACGCGGCAGACGGCGATCCACTCCATTCAACTTTATCAGCTGCATCTTTCGCCTCGAAAAGGTTTTTCTTGCCCTCATAGAATTTTGTATGGAGGGCAATCCTGTTCTGAACATATAAAACATTTATTACTGAAGCAAAATCTTAGCTCAGTAGTTCAGATGTCTGTGAAGCGTTTGCAAAGTTGTACCATAGCCGCTCAAGCGCTACGGCTGCAAAGCCAAGGAGGATGTATTGTCATTCCCTGCTGTATTCCACTTTGAAGAGAGAAATCGCTTCATTGATCCTCGCCGCACCTTTATCCATGCGTTTGAGCGAGGGATTATAATAAAGTAGAGGACGGTTTAGGATGCATTTCTCTACCCAGATATAGAGTTACGAATCAAGCTAAAGTTAGAAAATCAAGCCTTTTTTCTGCCATACACCCTTAACTTTTGATGCCAAGATTTACCTAATGCTATGTCTTAAGTAGCTATCCAGGCACCGGAGAAATTCCTTAGTCTGAGTAGGACAGCCTAGCAATTGAGTAAAGGTAAAAAATGACGGTAAATACCAGTTCTACTAACGCAGATATAGGCTCCAAAAAATTCAACGCATCTTTGTTGACTAGCATTTTTCTAATTATCTTTGGCATTGTTGCCATTTTTCTGCCTTCAGTTTCAACAATTGTGGCGGAAACTTGGATCTCTCTAATATTGGCCTCTTCTGGCATTGCAAAGCTCATTTATGCATTTCAAAGTCGTCAAGAGGGCGGTTTTGTTTTGAAGCTGCTGTTAAGTGTTCTGTATATTGCTACAGGCGTATATTTATTTATTTATCCTCTGCAAGGAATACTAACCCTGACACTCCTTTTAGGAAGCTTTTTGTTAACGGAAGGGGTTTTTGAGCTATTCTTGGCATTCCGACTCCGTCCTCAACAGAATTGGGTCTGGGTCTTAGCCGATGGAATTGTTACTTTAGGTTTAGGCGGATTAGTTTGGTTTCAGTGGCCCTCTGACGCACCTTGGCTGATTGGAACGCTTCTTGGAGCCAGCATTGTGTCAACCGGAGTTTCACGTTTAATGCTCTCGCTGAAGCCTTCTTCAATTCCTCCTTCTACGCCTCCTTCAACATTGGGTCAAGGCGATCCCTCTGCTTCTGCATAATTGAGGACGGTCTCACCTCCATATACAAAGTGCTGGGGCGATCTGTCAGGGGTGAAGGCTTGAAAAAAAACTAACCAGACCTTAAGTTATCTTTGTTGCTGTGGGTAAATATGTCTTGAGACATAGAAACTTAAAGAGGGCAAATATCACAAAGATGGGCTGAAAGAGCTAACGAGAACAGCCGCGCCTTGATTGGTTTGTTTGCTTACTTTTTAAGTTTTTCAGGAAGATTGCGAGGCGGGATTTCACGACCTTCATAAAACCGTCGCTCAAGGCGCTTCAATAATGCCCAACCACCAAGGCTAACTAATGCAAATAGCCCCATCCCTGCGGTGAATCCTAAAGGTACCGTTTGCCCTAATGCCATTAGAAGAGGCGTTGTGACCCAGGCGATCGCCCCCATTACCGCCACGCTTAACCGCACTCGCTTTAGATTGGCGAGTGCCCCACTACAGCTTGCGCAGTGAACTGTATGGGAATGATAGCGATCCAGTAGCTCAGCCTTTGTCCGCACTGCCGCAGGAAGAGACTGCCCAGCAAACGGATCGGCCTGATAGTCTTTTAGCCACTGATGGAGCTTAGATACAAATAAGTCTGCGGTGGTGGGTAAGTAGAACGCTTTAGAAAGGCGCTGACTACCCCCTGCTGCCGCCAAAGCGCGTTCTTGATGGTGCAGAAAAATCTGGTCGTCTTCTAGGATGGCATTTTGCCCAATGTGAGAATACCAAGTGGGCGTAAGCCGAATAAACAAACCTGGCCACGGCGATGAAAACTTAAACGGAAACCGTGCAATTAATCGACACTCGCCCTTGCGAATGGGAACCGCATAACAACCGTCAGCGTCCTGCCAAATTGTTTGGAGGTTAAATCATGCCACATCAAATTTGGCGCAATAAACCGCGTGTCTTGCTGACCAAGGGTTCCCCGTCGTGGCCCTTCCTCCCATTTGCCTGTGAATCCTTGTTTACTGGCCTCAAGCATCTCTAGCGATACGGGGGCAGCATTGGCACGGTTGCCCACGGTGCGATGGTGGGTGTAGGGCACATGGCTGGCATCTAATACGTTCTCAAGCAGCGTGAGGGCATCGTAGGGAAGATCGCGGACAATGTTGAGGCAGACCCACTTCTCAGGATCTGCTTCTATTGGCTCAATGATAGGAACTGCGGTTTTGTGAGCATTCTCAGACTTGCCAGGATAGACAAAAAGTAGCCCTTGGTGGATAGCTGTGGGCAAGGATTGGATACAGGCTCTCGGCGACTGTAGCGCTTGGGAGTTCTCCGGCAACTGCGGAATCCTTTCACACTGTCCACTACCAGAAAATGCCCAGCCATGATAGGGACATTCCAAATGACCTGATTCAGAAATACGACCTTCAGACAGCCGCGCCAGCCGATGAGGGCATTTGTCTTCTACGACTCGCCAATGTTGGAGCGTAGGCTCCCACCAAATCACTAAATCCTGATCCAAAAGCGTGAAAGGCGTCGGCTTGCTGGGGTCTAAATCTTCAACCAGGTAAATGGGGTACCATGCCTCAGCCCAATCAAACCGCTGGGGGTCAGAGCCACCTGCGGTCAGTGCTTCTAGAAGAGTGTTATCAACCTGAAGAGCAGATGCTGGATGCTGCGCATTCGCCGCCATCTGACTCTTTAAGGGAACAGCTCGTAACATTGAATTGGAAGAGAGGGGATTCATAAAGCCGCAAGACGCAATGTTTCTTTACATTTTGCTATATCCCTAATTGTAGCGGGTCTTAACCTATCTAGCAGCCGAGGAAACAGTGCGCGCTCAGCGGCTCAATGGCTGAAGTCAGGATAATCCTGTGATGCTATGGAATCTTCGTAGAGGAAAACATCAACCCCAAAATCTGTGATAAGACACCGATACGACTCTCTATAGAACCAGAGACATTTATCTATCCTGGCGATCGCACTGAAAACTACACCATCTTAGAAATTTTGATATTTGAAGGCCGCACCGCCACAACCAAACGGCAGCTCATTCGGTTGCTGTTTGAGCGATTTGAGCTAGAACTTAAAATTTCCCTCTAGATTTAGAGACTACGCTCATTGAAACACCCAAAATCAATTGGGGCATTCGAGGCTTGCGGGGAGATGAACTCTCAGACAGTGAGTAGATAATGCTGAGTGTGTCATGAAATCCTGATTCGATATCATGGAAGCCTGACATCATTGAAACCTTCATAGGGTGGCTCTTTTACCTCCTGTCTTGTGCACTAGCGTTGAACGCTTAGAGGTTTTGTCCGAAATATCCGTATATTTACAGATGTGAGACTACTGAGGCGAAACAAATTAATTTAATTCAAGTTCCGTAAATTCTCGCTTTAGCCCCCCTTCACAAATATGTTTATATGAATACATTGATTGGGCTGTCATACCCCCCGCACAGCCCACGTAGTCCCCGAAACGGCTACTTGTCCGAAAGGACAAGGCGCAAATTAGCAGGCCTAAAGCCAAAAAGCATTGTGGGTATGGATGCTGCTAGTGCCGAAGGGACTTTCCTTATTGATGTAGGTGGCGATCTGACCCGAGGTCGCTACCCTAGATTAATCAAAGCTAATCAGGACAGATAATTTTTAAACAAGCCCAGTCGGCCTGTTGCCAGTGTTCCTCTACGTTCCAACCATTTGCCGTCAACGCTTCAACCACGTCCGGCACCTGCTTTTGTAAAATGCCGCTAAGAATGCCCCAGCCCTTCGGCTTCGCCAACTGCTTCATCTGGGGTACCAGCTCAATAATAATATGAGCCAAAATATTGCAGCAGAACCCATCTACGGGCGTTTTTGCCAAGGCGATCGCCGTTTCAATGCTGCCTTCTTCTACAACCATACGGCTCGGCTCTATGGCGTTGAGATCTCGACACTCCTGGGCAGCCTGCACCGCGAGGGGGTCGGTATCGACGGCAAATGCGCGGCCTGCACCAAACTGAAGCGCGGCGATCGCCAAAATTCCGGTGCCGCAGCCAATATCGGCAACAACACAGGGGGATGCCGTAGATTTTGCAAACTGCTGTTCTAGAGCCACTAAACAGAGCTGAGTAGTAGCGTGGGCACCTGTGCCAAAGGCAACTCCAGGGTTCAGTCGCAATACAATTCGGTCGGTTATAGGTACAGGGAGCCAGTCAGGGTGGATGAGAAGGCGATCGCCCACTTCCGTGGGGTGCCAATAATCTTTCCAGCTACTGGCCCAGTCCTCTTCTTGAATGACATTCCAGCCCACTTCAATACTGCCTAAATTTGCCGTCGGAGCCAAAAGTCGGAGCCGATCTGCCATTTGAGTCAGTGTCGTCTCAGAAACCTGACTTTGAGCAAAATACCCGCAAATACGGAGCTGACCGTCCTTGATTTGGCTAGAAGTGCCCTGACAGCCCATCGACTGAATCTCCCAAGACAGCAGCTCATCTAAGGCTGGTTCCGCTAATACCCATAGCTCCCACCATTGACTGTTTGCCATCTGTTAACCTCATTAAAACTGGTTCCATAAATAGAGGGGTTTAGCCTAGGCCAACCCCCCTAAAGCGCTACTGTATACCCACCAAAAACCCGAGAAAACCCTCTCCTAGGAGGGGTGCCCGTAGGGCGGGGTGGGTTCGTCAGTAGCACCACGACTAACCGACCCCTGCCCCTCCCCTTGGCGAAGCCTCTCCGATAGGAGATAGAGGCGATTGATGAGCTGCCCCCGTGGGCGAGGAATTACGCCCTATAGATTCACAATATAGGCATCAGTAATGCCGTTAACCTTCACAATTTCAGCCAGCACCCCTTCTGGCAGAGGATCATCTAGGCTCAAAACCATCACTGCGTTGCCACGGACGAGCTTGCGACCCACCTGCATACTGGCAATATTGACGTTAAATTGCCCTAGCAGCGACCCAATTTGACCAATGATCCCAGGCATGTCCCGATGCTGCGTAATCAGCATGTGACGTGTCGGCGGTACGTTAATAGGGAAATCATCAATGTTGGTAATGCGTAGCTCCTCATGGTTCAGGAGTGCGCCTGTCACCGTTCGCGTTTCTCGGGGGCTTTTTGCCGTTAGGTGAATAGAACCCGAATAGTCCCGAATCGAAGCATCTCGCGTTTCAATCACCCGAATCCCGCGATCTTTGGCTTCAATGGCGGCATTAACGTAGTTCACGCGCTCTTGCAGCGCAGGTGTAAGCAAACCCTTTAGCGCTGCAATCACGATGGGCTGGGCATCAAAAGAAGCTACTTCGCCCTGAAGCCGAATCTCTAAAGATTCAATACGTCCGCCTGCAAGCTGCCCCACGAGGTTCCCTAGGGTTTCAGCCAGCATGAGCGAGGGCTTAAGCTGCTCCATCACCTCAGGCCGCAACCCAGGGATATTAACCGCAGAGCGAGCCGTTAGACCCAGCAACACGTCTCGGATTTGCTCCGCCACGTCGATCGCCACGTTGGTTTGGGCTTCTTCAGTCGAAGCGCCTAGGTGAGGGGTCAGAATAAGATCCCCTTCGACGTGCAGTAAAGGTGATTCCCCCAAGGGTTCGTTTTCAAATACGTCTAGTGCTGCCCCAGCAATTACGCCATTTTGGATGGCTTCGGAGATCGCCACTTCGTCAATAATGCCGCCCCGCGCACAGTTGACAATACGAGCCGTGGGCTTCATTTTAGCCAGGGTTTTGGCATTGATGAGATGCTGAGTTTCAGGGGTTTTAGGCAGGTGAAGGGTAATATAGTCAGACTCTGTGAATAAAAAGTCTAGTTCTACCAAGCGGCAGCCAATTTGCTCCGCCCGTTCGTTAGAGAGGTAGGGATCGTAAGCCAAAAGCTTCATGCCCATTGCCCGTGCAACAGCCGCAACATGGGAGCCAATTTTGCCTAAGCCCACAATACCAAGGGTTTTCTTGTACAGCTCAACCCCAGTAAACTTTTTGCGCTCCCACTTGCCTGCTTTAACAGAATGATTGGCATCGGGGATATGGCGAGAGAGCGCCATTAACAGCGCTAGGGTATGCTCTGCCGCTGCAATGGTGTTGCCCTCAGGTGAGTTGACCACCACAATGCCTTTACGGGTTGCGGCGGGTACATCTACATTATCTACACCAACGCCAGCACGACCAATAATTTTGAGCTTAGATCCTGCCTCAATCACGTCTTTCGTAACGCGAGTACCAGAGCGAATCATGAGGGCATCGTAGTCTGGAATCACCTGAATCAATTCTTCGGGTGATAGATCGGTGCGCACATCCACCTGTGCGACCTGCTCTAGCAAGAGAAGACCAGCTTGGTCAATGGGATCTGAGACAAGAACCTTAGGCATAGTTAGCAGATTGCAGCGACGGCATTTCTATAGTGACAAGTCTAAAAACCTTTGAGCACAACCTCAACCGACGGTCGGTTAAGGTCATCACGTTAGAGGTTCAGCCCTAGGCTGCAAGTATGATTGGCGATTTGTAATGATCAAATTGCCACAACCAACAACATTATCATTAGATGCTTATGGTTTGGGGCGATCGCCACCTACAAATTTAGCGCTCCTCTCAAAACATCTCTGAAAACGTACAAAATCCCTCTTGAAGTTAATTCAAGAGGGATTGTATCAAGCGAAAATTTAGACCAGTGAAGGCACAGGCGCATTCAAGTGTGGGTACAGCGGAAAACGCTCACACAATGTCGCAACACGCTGACGGCACTCACGCTTCACAGCATCATCATCGGGATTTAACAGACAATCCGCAATAATGTTGGCAATTTCAGTAAATTCGGTGGCTCCCATGCCACGTGTGGTCATCGCCGCCGAACCCAATCGCAATCCGCTAGTGACAAAAGGCGATTCTGGGTCAAAGGGCACGGTATTTTTGTTGGCGGTAATGTTGGCCTGGCTCACAAGCTGATCCGCAATTTTACCCGTCATCCCAATGGAGCGAAGGTCTACCAGCAGCAGATGGTTATCGGTGCCGTCAGAGACGATTTTTAGCCCCCGCTGCTGAAGCTGTGCAGCTAAAGTTTGGGCGTTTTTAATAACCTGAGCGCAATAAGTTTTAAAAGCGGGCTGAAGCGCTTCGCCAAATGCAACGGCTTTGCCGGCAATGACGTGTTCTAGAGGACCACCTTGGGTTCCAGGAAAGACGGCCTTGTCTAGCTTTTTGCCTAACTCTGCATCGCGGGTCAAAATCAGTCCGCCCCGTGGTCCGCGCAGGGTTTTGTGGGTAGTTGTGGTGACGACATCACAAAAGGGGAGTGGGTTAGGGTGTAGACCTGTGGCAACCAGTCCAGCGATGTGGGCAATATCTGCCAGTAAGTACGCGCCCACTTCATCTGCGATTTCGCGGAACTTATCAAAATGGATGGTGCGGGGATAGGCTGAGTAGCCACAGATGATCAGCTTAGGGCGATGCTCTAGGGCAATCTGACGGATACTCTCATAGTTCAACTGCTCTGTTTCTGGGTCTACACCATACTGAGCAACCTTGAACCATTTGCCTGAGACGTTAACAGGCGACCCGTGGGTCAGATGTCCGCCGTGGGATAAATCCATGCCCAGAATGGTGTCTCCGGGCTGAAGTAGCGACAAAAAGACGGCAAAGTTAGCCTGTGCGCCGGAGTGAGGCTGAACATTGGCATGGGCAGCACCAAACAGCTCTTTAGCGCGGTCAATCGCGATCTGCTCTACCCTGTCTACGTATTCGCAGCCACCGTAGTAGCGTTTCCCTGGTAAACCTTCGGCATACTTATTGGTGAGCGTTGAACCCTGTGCAGCCATCACTGCTGCCGACGTGAAATTTTCGCTAGCGATTAGCTCTAGATGATCGCGCTGGCGCTGTAGCTCCTGCTGTAGAATCTCTGCAACCTTCGGGTCTGCTTCAGCCAAAAAGTCAAGGTTGGTCTTCGTCACGGAAAAATCCTCTTTACTCAATCAATACGTCCGTAGCGCTGTACAACCTTGGGGCTTAGGGTTGGTTCGCTGAAGGGGTGAGTTTGGGCTGATTTAGGCATCCAAACGCCACATTCCAGTATCATAGCTTACTCCTTAGAGAAAGTCATGATGGCTTTCTAGCAAGGCTTTTGAAGATTATCTTAGGCATTCAAAGGGGCAAGACCTTACCCTTTTTGCTGCAAGCTCCAAAAATCCAACTAACATAGTGATCAATCTCAGAAATCAGCTCTCTATCCACTTCAGTTCAGGAGAAATAGCCATGTCTTGGCGCGGCTCAATAACGATCCAAGATCGGATTTTTTCAAGTTTGCCTTACCTATTGCCGTTGACAAGCAGCATTGGGTTTTCAAGTGCGGTGTTACAGGAGATTCCGACTCTGGGAACCGTGCTCGCTCCTTTACTGTTGCCCGTGCTGTGGCTTTACAGAACGCTACCTTTCGCGAGTCTGATCATCTTTTTTGGCCTATTTTTGCTGGTCGTGCGCAATGAAAAAGTACCGCACATGATTCGCTTTAATACGATGCAGGCGCTTTTAGTAGATATCTTGATGGTTGTTTTTGGCCTTGTTCTCCCGATTTTAGGTCGTGTGGATAGCTCTAACCTTGTGGTGGTTGCTTTATCTAGCACAGTATTTATCGGAGTATTGGCGATTGTGATTTTCTCCATCGTGCAGTCGCTGCGGGGACTGTATGCAGAAATTCCAACTCTGTCGGAAGCTGCTTACATGCAGGTTCGCTAGGGATGTGGTGAGAACCTTCTTAGCCTCTGAAGGGCTTCAATATCGAATTTGGCCAGAGATCTTCAACGCGGTAGCGGCAGAATGTCTCTCCTGTGGTCTAAAATTGTAAAGCCTTGCTTTTAACGCTGCCTCATTCATCGGCTGAATGGAACGCTTGATGTAATGAAAAACAGCGCTCAAAAGCCGTATTGTCCATAAGGAAATCCAAATTCATGACCACTTACGAAACGATCTATATCTTGCGCCCCGACTTGGGCGAAGAGCTGGTCGATCAAGCCATTATAAAGTACCAAACCTTGCTTAAAGATCAAGGCGCTGAGAATATTGAGGTTCAGCACCGAGGCCGCCGCCGCCTTGCCTACGATATTCGTAAATTCCGCGAAGGAATCTATGTGCAGATGAACTATGAAGCTGCTGGCACTGCAATTGCTGTAATGGAGCGAGCCATGCGAATTGGAGAAGATGTCATTCGCTACTTGACCATTAAGCCAGAAGAGATTGCTCCAGTCGAAGAAGAAGCGACAGCAGAAGCCGTCTAGAATTTTGTCTCGCTGACTATAAGCGCAATACACCATTTCACCACAAGGCTCGGTTTAGCTGTAATGCTGCCGGGCTTTGCGGTGAAATGGTAAATTAACGGCAGTGGTACTGGAGTAATGTAAGCGTGAACCCTAGCGACGCAAATTTTTCTAATGCGGTTGAGCAAGAGATAGCTCAACTTCGTCGCCAGCTTCAGCTACGCGAGCAGCTTGTAGAGCAGTTGTCTACAGAGCTGTTTCGGATGGTCAAAACACACCCGCCTGCATTACCTCCAGCGCGTTCCTCTACTTCTTCTGCCTTGGCTTTGACACCACAAACGCCGGAAGCGGCTTTACGGGATGATCTGAAACGGCTGGAGGAGCAAATTGAATTTTACCAGTCTCAGATTGATAAGCGCGACCAGGAAGTGGGTCGTTTGCAGAAGTCTTGCCAGGTGTTGAGCGATCGCAACCAGATGTTAGAGCGCATCATCCAAGAACTACCGGAAGTGTACCGCCAAAAGTTTGCGGATCGTCTCGATGCAGTTAAGTCTAAGTTTCAGTCACTCCAAACCGAAAACAGAAGGCTGCATGGCGAACTTCAGCAGGTGAATGCTCGGTCGCTGCCTGAAGGTAGAGCGCCTAAAAAAAATTAAAATCCTCCATTTAGACGATTTTTTAAGCACAACAGTCTACCGAAATTAGGTTCTTTTAAGACTATCTAAAGGCGTAGTTTACTGGGTATAACTCTAACCTATCGAAGTTTGACGCTTTTTGCAGAAAGGATGCCTGTGAACACCATTGACGAACGTGCAAAACAGCTCAAGCAGTCTCTTGTGGCGTTTGTTTTAGACGCTGAAGGAGATTTGGCGATCGCCCTAGAAGCCTTCATTGCGGAGCATCTTAACCGTTCCTCCAAATCTCAGTCCCAGAGCAGCATCCAAACGGATCTAGCGGTTGACTGTTTTTTAACCCAAGGCCGCGTGGGAAATAAGACTCCACTAGACCTATTCTTGGCGGCTCATGCAGATCTTAGCCAGCCAGATCGTGAGCTACTTGCACGATGGACTCAGAGCTTTACAGGGTTATTTACGGTAACCCAAACGCTTACCGATGGGTTTGAACTCCAGAATTGGCTCACAGAGAAACGCTATTTTGTCAGAGCAGTGGGTTTGCAGCCCCCCGAACAAATTGCTCGCCTACAGCCAAATGAAATTGTGATCACCCGCCTTGCACCGATTGCCGAGGCAGAGTGGATATTTTTTAGCCCCTTCACGCTACTGGGGAAACTGGGCAAACCCAAGCTTGCTGTCGCAGTTGGAAATTTCAAAAAATGCTACCCCGAAGATCTCTACGGAGATGCCCCAGAACTGCTCGAAGAAGCTTGGCGCTCCGTTGAGCAATCTCATCAAGAATGGCTCGATTTTTTTGGCAGTGAAGAAGTGACGTTGCCAGGGTATCAAGCGAATCAACAGCTCCAGCTTTTTCAGGAGCATCTGACACAGCGTCGTCTAACCGCAGCAGGCCTAGACAGCAACCAGTCGCTTTCCGATTTGCTGAAACAGCAGGGTGTCTCTGAAGAAGATAGCGCTGAAATGCACCAGGATTTAAAGACGGTTGAACCCTTGCGCCAGCCGTCGGCTGAGGCTTCTCCTAAATCCGCCATGGTTCAACCGCAATTTAGCCTACCGGATGCTCTCAAAAAGGCAGAGCAGGTTACCTTGCTAACCCATCCCCAGTGGGGGCAGGTTTATTTATCAAGCTATCCTCAAATCAAAGCGCTGCTGGCGCAAAAAACTGCGCCCACAGAGAAAGACAAAAAAATAGTGCGTCAAGCCTTTGACGCACCTGAAATGAATGCTTACCTCTGGCATCGTTTAGCACAGCAGTATCCTGTCCCGCTAGAACGGCTGCTGCAAGATGTTTTAGAGCAGCCAGCGTTTGATTTGGTTGAGGGGCTTGACTCACTGCTGCAGTCTTACGGTAAACGGCCCAAGCCCACGCTTCCTGAAACGGCGAGTGTGCCGGTTCATTTGCATAGCCTGTTTCAAGAGGCGGTGCTAGAAGTGCATAAAACCCAGACCCAAAAGCCTAAAGATGGCAGCAAGGTCAATAAAGGGTTTCAGCGTCGTTAGCGGCAGCGTTCATTTTTTGCTAGCTGAGTTGAGCAACCACCTGATCGGTTAACAAAATTTCTTGAGTTAACAGGTCTTCTACGGTGATGCGTAGCGATCGCCCTTCATCCACGCGAAACAGTACCTTAATGCGATCGCTGCCCGGAAACCCTGGCGGATCTAGTTTTGCAATACTGCGGGCGCCTTCACGATCATTTAGCGCCTGGATCTGACCTTGGTTGGCAGAAAGCGCGCGGGTGATGAGGCGATCGCCATCAAAGTACACCTCTGTGCCACCTGATGCTTGACCTAGCTCCCCAATTACTAGCTCAATGCTGGGCTGTCTTTCCGCAGAGGCACCCAAAATCAGCTCCACAGGTTCCGCCATAGGGTAAGGCTGACCCGTTGGGATAAGGGTATGCCAGTTGTGAGCATTGAGCCGACGATCCCAGTAGCGGATGCCGTAGCTGTGATAGAGAAAGTCCTTCACGTCAGTGTCCTGAAAAATTTGCAGCGCACCCTGGGCGATCGCCTCAAAAGGCTTGCTGCTCAAAATTTTAGCCGCCTCAAAATACTGCTGTACCCAAGTCTGCACTGCTGGAATCAGGCTAGTGCCACCCACCAGCAGCACCGCATCAATATTTTCTGCTGTAATACCCTGCCGTCTCGCCTGCTGAAGTACCTGAGTCATGCTGTCATCTAAGCGCTCAAAAAACTTTCGCTCGGTCAGAATGGCATCAAATTCAGCTCGGTCTAGAGACAGCTCATAGCTCTCAAACGTCGCTTCATTAAAATAGACTTCTGTGGCTTTAGTCTGAAGCGAAAGCTGGATTTTGAGCCGTTCTGCTAGGCGCTGCGTCAGGGGTGTTTTAGGTAAGTCTTGGACTTTAACAAAGTGGTCTAATAGCCAATTGTCTAAATCTGTCCCGCCTAGATTTTGGCCTGCCTTTGCCAAAACCCGTGCTGTCTTGGCGCGTTGAGCGGACTGCTCCGCCATATTTTTGTCTCCCCACTTGAGGATGAACCCTGTGGGTTTGGCTTGGGCTATGCGACTGTGCTCAAGCTGCACCAGGGCTAGGTCTAGGGTACCGCCGCCAAAATCTACCACCAACACTACGTCAGCGTCTGCTTTACCGTAACCTAGGGCAGCAGCAGTGGGTTCATCGAGGATTCGCACCTGCTCCACCTCAAGGCTGTGGCACACCTGACTCAGCCACTGGCGATAGGGTTCAAAACTATCGACTGGCACCGTCAATACCAGTGCATCACCCGCATCGGGATAGCCTGTCTTAAGCTGAGTGAGCAAGCTCGATAAAAACCACTGCCCCACCTGCTCAAACCGAATCAGTTGACCGTCTACTTCTGGCAAAAAACCCTGAACTGCGTTGCCAATGCCCCGCTTAAAGCCACGGAAAAAGCGAGGATCACTTTGGATATCAAGACCGCGATCGCGCACCTGTTGACCCACCAAAACCTGATTTTGAGGGGCATTTTCTACATAAAGCACACTCGGAATCAGATCTGGATTTTGGCCTTGCCTAACGCTAATTCCCTGCAATGATAGGGTTTCAGATTTTTCAGTTATGGGGTTCCATCGAGCAATAACCGTATTACTCGTCCCAAAATCAATGGCATAGCTCAAGGTTTAATATCTCTATGGTGGACAAGAGAGAGTCAAAAGCCTTTTGCTGAATGAATCTCCTCAAAAATTGTAGCCCACGCCCATAAACCTACCAAGATTAAGGCTATAGAGATTAAGAAGGGTGATGCAGAGTGTTAAACGACCATCCAACTTATGGATGTTTTAGAGTTGGCGAAAACTGCGGGGCACTGACCGACTTTGAGACATATCCTAGCTATCACAGTACGATTGAGCCTTCAGCCAATGTTGCGTTAGAAAACCTAAGGTTTTTGCTAGGTGCGGCTTTGGCTATTTTTCTACGGCAAAGCAAAATTCGGTATTTTTGCTGAACTCATTAGCCCACCCATGAGGGCAAACTTTAAGAGAGAGGGAGAATTAAAAAATGACTGTAATGCGACATAGACATCAACAAGGGTTTGCAATACCTATTGCAATGGGTTTTGGATTAATGGTGCTTCTTATTAGCGTGTCTATGGTGGTAAGGTCACAGGCCGACAGCGCCACAGCCAGCACCCAAAAAGCCGCCGCGCGGGGGTTGAGTGCAGCAGAAACAGGCATTGGACGAATTCAGGAGAAGATTAATCTAGCGCGCGTCATTGCTGCATACCCTGCTTGCAGTAGCGGTACCTACGCAACAAATGGTAGCTGCACCGAAACGTCTAGTACAGCTCTATCCTGGAAAAACGCGACAAATATTACTAATTTGGTCACTGGCTGCACGGGGGATCCAACTGCCTTAGATATTTCGAGTATTCCAGACCGCGCTTGGAAAGATGTCGATTCGAGCAATCCAGAAAAAGGACAGTATCGCTTCATTGACTATACCTATGCTGCCCCGCAAGGAACGCTCACGGTAGAAGGGCGCATCAATCAAAATGGCTCTGGCTCCACAGCCACCTCTAATTCCAGAACATCCACCTCACGCCTTCAGGTCAAAATTCCGGTAGCAGATCCTAGTGACAGTGCCAACATGCCAGCGCTTTGGATTGGCAATGGATCTGGAACTGATATGAAAAGCGATAAAATTAAGGGCAATATTGTTGTCAATACCTGCGTTTTATCGAGTCTGACTAAGCCACCAACAACAGATAATTTATCGGACTCTACCACCTATAGCATCAAGGCGGTTCGGCGAAACTTTCCAGGTACGCCGTCTCTGCCCGCCTCCTACAACAATCTTACGACAGGTACGCTAACCCCTTGGATCAGCCTACCCCGTGCTGGGGATGTAACCTATACCGATTTCAAAGGGAGGGTGCGGTATGCCTACCTTGTGAAAGACCTCATCAACCCAAAGGGAAACAGTGTGATTACCCTTGCCAGCAACACTGTCAGGGTAGATTTGTTTGTGCAGGGTGATATCGAGTTAAGTGGCAACCCAGATATTAATCCCAGCGGCAGCTCTAGCCAACTCCGTATTTTTGGGAATGAATTGGTGAGCGGCTCTACCTATAAGTATGGTTGCGCTGCGGGGGTTACCTGCCCTACCAGCAAAGCCCACTTTAATGGAACCGGAACTATGAATGCCTTTGTCTATGCTCCCGCGGCAACGGGCAGCGTGAATGGGGGCGGCAATACAAACGGTAACTTTCAAGGCTCTCTCTGGATTAAAGACTGGGCTGCAAACTCTGGTAATTCCAAGGTCAAAGTCGATTCTGTCGGAAACTATGGTGATTATGACTTTGAGAATTCGCTTGATCGACCCACGTTATCTTCTATTACAGCCTGGGATCGGCAGGAGGTCAGTTATTAAAGCAGCCTTATGCCAAACGTTTCTCACAAGGTGGCTTTAATTTTTTAATTTTCAGTAGATCGGGAGATTATAAGGTCTTCTAGCAATTACTTATTATCCTCAAAACAGGCTTAGTCTGATGAATCTCCAACTTCTTCATTTTTTAACTCGATTTGATAGAAAGCCTAAGACGAATCAGGGCTTCAGCTTGGTTGAAGTGATGGTAGGCATGTTACTCCTGTTTGGGTTTGTGGCGGCGGCTATGCAGACCTTGGTCGCCTCCGCTGCTATAAAAGTTAAAGCGCAAGAACGCAGCGAAGCCACAGCCTGGATTCAGCAAGATATTGAGATGATTCGCTACCAAGCCAGTCAACTGCCAGCCAATACAGCTCTTTGTGGTGCCACAAGTGCCACAGCGGGCTATGCAGACGCACTGCGTGACGTTATTGCCGGAGCCAGCGCCAGTACAACCAACACCACAGCAACCTCAAAAACCAGCGCGCTGGGCAACAGACCTTACACCGTCAACCGCACCATTAATCTTAAAAATGCTTCGCCCTATGTTGTGATGGAAGTGAGTTATAACGTTCCTTCCCCTAGTAATGCCTCTCAATCTTTATCGCAAATGTACGCCGAAGTTATTCCGGACAAAGCTTTTCAGTGTCCCTAGTTTCTTAATACCTTTCTAACTTTTCGCCTGAAATTACGTTCTATGTCACCTCACCATTATCGACAAAAATCTCAGCGCGGATTTACCCTCATCGAAAGCCTAATTACCATTGTGGTTATGGGCATCTTGGGGATGATTGCAACCCCTAGTTTTTTGACCTGGCTCAACAACAAAAAAGTTGAGGACGTCACCGCGCAAGTTGAAGGTGCGATTAAAGAATCACAGTTAGAATCCATTAAGAAAAGTCAGGCTTGTACCCTTACTATTGGCGTAACCATTACAAGCGCTCCGGCCAACTGCCTCACTTCAGGAGAGCGTGATCTCAGAAAGTTAGGGATGGCAACAGTGGGTACCGATCCTAATAGCAATCCCAATAATAATGCTTCAGGAATCTCCATTAGCACCGCCAATCTGGGGACTCCAGCAGTCATTAACTTTACCTATAAAGGTACGATTCCTACTATGAGCGGGGGTACGGGCATCATTACCATTTACCAGGCGAGCGGTGCGGCTAGTCGCAAGATGCGCTGTATTGTTATTGCGAGCGGTATTGGCATTGTTCGATCCGGTACCTATACGGGCGCTACTCCAGCAGCACCCGTCGTCAATAGCTGTCGTACCAATATCTCTTAAAGTATTTTCTAAAAAGAAATTTGATTGTAATTAATTGAATCTCTTTTGTACCCACCGGCAACGTATTATTACCCTACCTAAAGCCTACGAGCCATGATGCGTCCCTTCCCTAAAAAGCTACCCAACTCTCAACAGAGCGGCATTACCCTTACCGAGTTAATGATTGCCGCATTTATCACCATCGGATCGTTAGGGATAGGGGGTTGGGCAGTCGCCACCATGATTACCTCCAGTAAGACCAGTGGCTCACAAAACGAGCGGCGGGTAGAGCTTAATCGATCGCTTGACTTTATGGCTTCCGAAATTAGGCAATCTGCACAAATTAACTCAGACGCTAAGCCCGGCGAATTTTCTCCCTCCTCATCAGAGGTCGATACAACCACCGTGAAAGATGTACTCAGGCTGAGAGTAGAGGGATTAACAAAACCGGTCATTTACTATGTGGCAACGACAGCGACATCTAATACAGCTTGGCGTGGTCCGCAGGTGATTTATAGATGGGGGCCATCCTTCACCAGTACAGGCGCTTACGGTGCCGATAAATCAACGCCCAGTACCTGGACTCATCAGCCCCTTGTGGATGCGATCGATAGTTCAGCAACGACCAGCGTGACTTGCCCAACGTCTTGGACGGCTTCCCCCGCCAGCGGAGCTACCGGATTTTATGCATGTATTGATCCCAACAACAGAGTTGCTCAGATTTTTAACAAAGGTCGCATCACCAAAGTCTTAGGGCAAACTGCCCCTTACCTGGCCTCATCTCAAGCTTTTGCTCGTTCCACCAACACCTCAACCACTCTACCCTTTGTAATCAATACCGATAATACGGTTACTAACCTTGACGTCAGCAATACGAGCTTTCAGGTATTGGGTAGTGCTATTCAGTGCGGGCCAGGGGCGACTCCCATGAATACCGCTTTTACCGTTAGCTATAAACCGTCAGGCACTGGCACTAAAATTTCTTTGCCGACCGCTAACGTTAATCCTGCACTGGCATTGCCCACCATTCCTCTCAATAACCAACCTGCCGGGACAATATTCGATTTCACTGGTTCTGTGCCTACGCTCAACAATCTCAACAACACCTGTAGCGGATCTATCCCCAATGGAACTTCAGGTTTCAATTCTGTTGCTAGCCCAGTTCAAGTCAAAATCTTAAAGCATGGAGATCCGGTGCCTGATGTAAAGGGCTTTGATGGCTCCACATCTGTCAAAGGCTTCATGAGCAGTTATGTGGACAGTTCCGACAAAGTAAAACTGCCTAGCCCTGGCACACAGTACATTATTTTGTTTGAATTAGGGGCGACTGATCCAACTTCAAGTGCGTTCGATCAGCAGGATTTAGTGATACTGGTCACCGTTAGCTAGTTCAGACTTTGTACTCTGTTCAAGGCATTCACCTATTGTGATGCCCATCCTTTACGAGAATTAACCTTTGTCAGCCAACATATTTCTGCAAGGGCATAGCCCGTCTTTATAGGGGACGTTATGCCGCACTTTATACTGTGATTGCTGATGTTGGTTGGCTATGCATTTTCTTTCTAGGTTTCGATCTGTCAATGTTTCATATCAGGCACCATCATCTGGATATTTTTATCTGGCGCTGGCGATTTCAGTTTATCTAGGTCTTACTTCTTGCCTCTATGCCTTCAGCGGTGAGTATATTGTGCAGGATGATGTGAGACAAGGCACCGTCTGGGTAGAGCGATGGGTGGATGGGAGTTTATTTCCAGGAGACTACTTTGCCAACTACGCCCAAGCCCAGTGGAACAATTCGCCTGGTGTGAAGTGGGTGTATGAATTAGGGGTGTTTGCAGGTCTCCACCCGATGGTGCTGGCGAAAATTCTGCCGCTGTTTTTAGGGCTGCTGACCAGCATCTTTTACTTTAGATTTTGTCTCACTGTCTTTCCATCGGGGCTTTGTGCCTTTCTATCAACCGTCATTTTGAGCCAAAACACTTGGATGAATGACGACATCACCTCCGCGACGCCCCGTGCCTTTTTATTTCCGATTTTTGCAGGTTTTTTGTATTGCTTAGGCCGCAAGCACTTGCGGCTAGGACTTTTACTCACCGCTCTACAGACGATTTTTTATGCGCCGCTCGTGCTAGTGCATCTCTGTATGCTGGGGCTTCGCTGTCTGGACGGGTCGGCACGGCCGTTCCCCTTGAGCCAGCGCAGACAGCCCTATATTTGGGCGATCGCCAGCTTTGTTGTCGTCATCGTTTTGCTTGCACCTATCCTGAACCATAGTGGAGTTAGTGACTATGGAGAGCTGGTAACGCGGCAGCAAATGCTCTCGATGCCTGAGTTTGCGCGCAACGGCAGGACACCTTTTTTTATTAATGACCCCCTTGAATTTTGGTTTAGCGGTACGAGTGGACTCAATACACCCGTTTATCCCTACGCGATCTGGCTGGCCTATTTGCTGCCCTTTGTCCTGAAGCGTAAGGCAGTCAAACGTCCCCCTATGGTTGGCAGCATTGATTCCCATAGAGTTGATACCGCAATTTTGGTGCAGATGGGCGTGGCAGCACTCGTACTGTTTTTTGCGGCACACCTCTTGCTTTTTAAGCTGTACTGGCCCAGTCGATACCCATACCATACCTTTCCCTTTCTGTTTTCAATTGGCGCGGGGATTGTGCTAACGCTTTGGATTTCTTGGGTGCAGCAACGACTGCGAGGTTCGCTTGTGCCTGATCTGCTGCGGAAATCACTGGCTATTTTGTCTATAGGGTTTATGGCAGTCATGCTGCTCTTGCCTTTGGTTCCATCCATCTTTCTGGGGTTTCAGGGATGGATTCACGGGTCTTCGCCAACGCTATATCGCTTCATTGCCCAGCAGCCTAAAAATACGCTCATTGCCGGGCTTGGTGAAGAGGTCAGCAATCTGCCTGCATTTACGCTGCGGTCGGTTTTGTTTTCTCGTGAGATGGCAATTCCGTTTCACATGAAGCTCTATGCCCAAATGAAGGCGCGCATTGTTAAGGTTTTAGAAGCGCAGTATTCTGACGACCCCAAGGCAATTCAAACCGCCATTCAGACCTATGGTATTGACTATTGGCTGGTTGATCGCAATGCGTTTACGCCAGCCTACCTATCTAAGCAGGGGAACGCGTGGCTGCTTCAGTATCAGCCTCAGGCAGAAGAGGCACGGCGATCGCTTGAGCGAGGCACTATACCTGCCCTTCAGCCACTGATAGAGTCCTGCACCGTAATTAACGCCAGCGATACGGCACTGCTAGAGTCGGCTTGCCTACTGCGCCAAATTGCGGCAGCAAAGCATAGCCCCTTGGCTAAGGCGAATAGCC
This sequence comes from Acaryochloridaceae cyanobacterium VAR_48_metabat_390, assembly GCA_031422435.1. Taxonomy (GTDB): domain Bacteria; phylum Cyanobacteriota; class Cyanobacteriia; order Thermosynechococcales; family Thermosynechococcaceae; genus JAAURS01. The sequence goes on along the minus strand of JANPLU010000105.1, from coordinate 4,395 downwards.
TTTAGTTTCTGCCCGATACCCCTGGGCAAAAACTTGAGTTCCCTGTTTGAGCGATCCTTCAGGGCGAGATCCTAAAGATTCAATTTTGCCACTATCAGCCTGCCGTTGCAGGGCGATCTGGACGATCGCACACCGTTAAATTTCAGCAAGATCTGAAAATTTAAGGAGTTTAGAATGACCTGTGCCGCTCAACAATGTGCTGGAATAAAATAGCAGTACTTGACGCTTTGCTAGAATGCTAAAGCGCAACTGCCTGCCAGTCTTCTGACCGCGTCTCATCTCAGCGTTTTATATTCCTATCCGTCTGCCTTAGACTGGTGCCGTTTACGGCGACAGACCGATTTTACTTCTGGAGTTTCATGTCTTTTTCTAAACTCGGTCTGTCTGATGAAATTGTCCGTGCCGTAACCGCACGAGGATATACAGAACCTACGCCCATTCAACTGCAGGCGATTCCTGTCGTTTTATCGGGTCAAGATTTACTCGCAGGTGCCCAAACGGGAACGGGTAAAACCGCTGGCTTTACGCTGCCGATTTTGCAGCGGCTTTCTGCCAAAAAAGTGCAGGATTTACCCACCCGTCGCCCCCCTGTCCGCGCACTGATTCTTACCCCCACCCGTGAGCTTGCGGCTCAGGTTGAAGAAAGCGTGAGAGAGTACGGCAAACACCTTAATCTCAACTCAATGACGGTGTTTGGCGGGGTTAGTATTAACCCTCAAATTAGGCAGTTGAGAGGCCGTGTCGATATTTTGGTGGCGACTCCTGGTCGCCTGTTAGATCACGTCCAGCAGCGCACGGTGGATCTTTCTCAGATCGAGATTCTGGTTCTAGATGAAGCAGATCGAATGCTGGATATGGGCTTTCTGCCAGATATCCGCCGCGTTTTAGCGCTGCTGCCGCAACAGCGACAAAATCTGCTGTTTTCCGCCACGTTCTCAAATGAGATTAAAGCCCTCGCCCAGAAGATGCTGAACCAGCCCGTACTGATTGAGGTGGAGGCGCGTCATCCCAAAGCTGAACTGATTGAGCAAAAGATCTACCGCGTAGATCGCGCCCAAAAGCCATTTTTGCTGACCCACCTTATTAAGCAGCATAACTGGTTTCAGGTCTTGGTTTTTACCCGCACCAAACACGGCGCAGATCGGCTTTCTAAACAGCTTAACCAGGTGGGCATTCCGGCCTTGGCTATCCACGGCAATAAAAGCCAAATGGTGCGAACCCGAACCTTGGCGCAGTTTAAGGATGGTAGCCTTCAGGTGCTGGTTGCCACTGACATTGCGGCACGGGGCATCGACATTAGCGAACTACCCCAGGTTGTCAATTTTGACCTGCCTAACGTTCCCGAAGACTATGTGCATCGCATTGGTCGTACTGGACGTGCAGGAACAGAAGGCGAGGCGCTCTCTTTGGTCTGTGCGGATGAGTTTAAGTATTTAGCCGATATTGAGAAGTTAATTCGGCGATCGCTGCCCCAAGAGATCATCCCTGGCTTTGAGCCAACCGTTACCTCCGAAACCCCTGCCCCCGAACAGGACAACCGCAAATCGCGCTCTAGGGGAAGATCTTCTGGGCGGTCTCAAGATCGATCGCCGAGAGCCGCTCAAGGTCAGGGCGGAGGCGCTGCTTCTGCGCCTCAGAAAGCGACGACTGGTAGACAACGACGGCGGCAGTCCCCCGCTTAGTGCCTGAAGAAAATTTACGGGAGCATTGAATGACCGATCGCTGTTACGATTTTGTGCTTTATGGCGCTACAGGATTTGTGGGTCAGCAGACGGCGCAATATTTTGCCCGTTCTGCACAGGCTAGTCAGTTGCGTTGGGCGATCGCAGGTCGAAACCCTGCCAAGCTCGAATCTGTTAAGGCAACCCTTGGCGCTGAAGTAGACATTCTCGTTGCCGATAGCCAAGATCAGGCAGCGATCGACGCAATCGTAGCCCAAACTCGCGTCATCCTCAGTACCGCTGGCCCCTTTGCGCTCTATGGCACCCCGCTGGTGGATGCCTGCGTTCGCTTTAAGACCCATTACGTCGATATTACGGGGGAAACGCCCTGGGTTAGGGAACTGTGCGATCGCTATCATGGGCAGGCGGCTTTAGATGGCACCCGCATTATCCCCTGCTGTGGGTTTGATTCTGTGCCTTCAGATTTGGGTGTCTATCTGTTGGTTCGCTATATGCAGCAAGAGTTAGGCGTATCTTGCCAAGCTATTAAAGCCTATTTCCAGATGGTGGGCGGCTTTAATGGCGGCACCTTGGCCTCTGGACTCAATCTTTATGATTCCGGTCAAGCCGATCAGGTGGGCAACCCCTTTTTGCTCAATCCATCGGGCGAACCTACGGCAGCGGCGATCGCACACAATCAAGACCCCCAACAGCCGAACTACGATACGGATATTAAAACTTGGGTCGCTCCTTTTTTCATGAGTCCTGTCAATACGCGCATTGTGCGCCGCAGTTGCGCCCTGCTTGAGCAGTGGCAGCAGACTTATGGTTCAGGCTTCACCTATCAGGAATATCTCAAATTCAACCCGCCGCTGGCATGGTTACAGGCCGCAGGCATTACCGCAGGTATGGCTTTGTTTGGCGGCATAATGCAGCAGCCACCGCTGCGTCGTCTGCTACAGCCATTGCTTCCCCAACCGGGTACTGGCCCTTCGGAGCAGACCATGAATGAAGGTTGGTTCCGCTGTGAGCTTTTGGGCGTCGCCAGCGATGAACGCAAAGTAAAAGGATTGATTTATGACCAGGGCGACCCTGGAAACCGAGCAACCGTCAAGTTTCTCTGCGAATCAGCACTTAGCTTAGCCTTAAACGCCGCTGAGCTGCCAGGTGGGGAGCAGCGCGGCGGAATCTTAACCCCAGCCACGGGACTTGGTGACGTTTTATCTAAAAGACTGCGCCAAGCAGGGATGACGATTGAGATGGATATCGCTTAAAACGCCTGATTCGCATCCGCTCATCTGTTGTTATGTCACTTAAGTCCTGCCTAAAATATGATTTGAGATTCGCATAAGTGGCGGCTACGAACTTAACGTGCTAGGACTTGTTGATGAGTAACCTGGTTCAATATATTTTTATGGTTTCAAATGGATCTCCTCAGAATATTGCGCTCCAAAATTGATGTGCTTGAGGAAGGTGATTACATTCCTGGTTTGCGAGCTGTACTTTTACATATCGAAACAGCTTCCTGCCATCTTTTACGAGGACAAGAACAAGAAGACGAAACCGCTTTTACGGATGCAATTTATCGCACCAATCAAGCATTTGAAGGTAGCCTCAAAGAAGCTTATCGAGTTCTCGCACAGCAAGATCCTGAAAGTAAAAGACCTTTCGACATTGAAAACTTTTTTGAGCAAGATAGTATTTTCCGTCAACGGGTTTTAGCTCAGTTTACTAATTATCGAACGGGGTGGAGAAACCCTTCTGCTCATGACTACAAGCTAGACTTTGATGAGAGCGAAGCTTTTTTAGCCATTGTTTCTGTGGCGGCTTTTGCCTGCCTTGTACTTGATCAAATCACTGAAAAGCTTTCCTATCTCCAAGCCAAAACCGAAGCTGATACGAAGCAAGTAGAAATCCAAGAGCGTCTTGCAAGTGTAGAAAGTAGTGATCTCTTAAATCGAACTGCTCAGATTTTGCGAGAGTTCTCACATCAGCAGTCGAGTTTTAATACAGATGGATCTAAACGGACTGAAGTACAAGTTATTGGGCAACTGGCAGGCTTCTTTGCTTCAGCAGCAACAGATCTTGAGGTTCTCAGCGAATATAAAATTCCTTCTGAAGCTTCTGCAATAGCTGATTTTATTATTTCTGATAAAAGTAGTCGTGTCGTAATTGAGCTAAAAAGAGCTAGACCTGGGCAGCAGTTAATTAATACAGGTGTAGCGCAGGTGGAGCGATATATGTTTTTAAGCAATATAAAGGCTGCGATCCTTTTTCTATTCTCTGAATTTGGAGGTGAATTAGATACTCAGGAACGTAATGTTTCAAACATTGACGGCAAGATTTTGATCTTGAAGCCTGAAAAGCTATGACCTAACAATTCGGGTGCAGCGGATTGACCGAAGCCGCTTGTGTGAAATGCAAAGGTATTGGCAACCGCTGGCCCGAACCGTTAGATCTAGTTAGACAATCATCTAGCATAAAGCCCGTTCTTGTGCATATAATATATGTATGGAAGTTGAATGGGATCCAAACAAAGCAGCTATCAATCTGCAAAAGCACGGTGTGCGCTTTTCTGACGCAGAGTCAGTTTTGTTTGATCCCAATGCGCTTTCCTTTGAAGATACGATGGCTCAAGGAGAACAACGGTTTATTGTGATTGGAATGGATCATCTCTGGCGCTTGCTAGTCGTGGTTTATACGGATCGAGGAAATCATGTTCGCCTGATTTCAG
>JANPLU010000104.1:0-26102 GCA_031422435.1 Acaryochloridaceae cyanobacterium VAR_48_metabat_390 | reverse complement strand
TTGCATTTGTGGTTTTGATTCCCGTTATGGATAAAACCATTTTTGACTACATTTTTCGATTTGCAGCTTGGGCAACTTGGCATTTGTAATAAGGAGCTAAAGATGTCTTGACAATCTTATCCTTACATCTGGAGGACTACCAAGTTTTTTATAGCTAACGACAGCTTGGGTTGAAGCTCAAAACCCGATCCCAGATCGATGCACTGAAGCGAGAACGCGCAAAGTCCATTAGGTTTTGCACCAGCCTATGTCTTGTCTAAGTGGGCGATCGCCCTTAAGCCATAAGAACCTGGGTTCACCTTGATTAAATCAAGCTACTCAACCGTTGCCCAATCTTCTATTTGCAATTCTACAATTCGTCCAAAATCTGACGCATTACGGGTGAGTAGAATGGCGTTGTTAGTTATGGCGAATCACTAAACTCTCAGCAACACTACGAGGGTCGATGCTTTTCAATATCGCGGAATACATCTTCTAAAGAAACAGTATCAAGCCATTGCCGACGTTCATTTGTATAGTCACCTTGCCCAGGCTCAAACTGTCGCAAAAAGCGAATCATTCCATCAAATCCAAGCGCATCCATCAACGCAGTATAGCCAACTCGGTTAATTTCAATAGGTGTCATCATTTTGTATTGTCTCCTTCCTGAGCATTTAGACTCATTAACCAAGTCACTGGATTACTTAACAGAACCTTTAGCTTCGCCTGGTTAGAACTGCTGTTCTAACCAGGCGATCGTCGGTGGTCAAAAACACATCAACCTTTGCTACTTCAGCACTCGCCACATGAACGGCATCAATAGACTTAATACCAAACTGCATTAATTCACTCGCCCGTTGCTTTAACTCACTGTCAATCAAAACTTTGTGCTTAGCGATGGTCAATGCCACCATGATTAACTCAACTTTTTTATAGTCTGGCGTTTGCCGCAATTCTGCTTCAATCATCTCACTCGTGGTCAGTTCCCACTCTCCCAGTCTACATTTTCTATAGATTGTCAAAACTGCCTCTGCTTCAAGTCGAATACGATCTTGGGATGAGTCATCAAAAGGACGGTTCAAACAACAAACATCTAGATAAATAGAGTATTGCTTACTCATTCTCGACCACTTTTAACGTTATCCATCACACTGCATTCAGAACTACAGCAACTTGGGGGTCACTGTACTTAACCCCATATATGCAGTTTTCCAATCTTATACTCGTTAGACATAGCTCACAGGCTGGATGCCAAGAGTTTCTATAAGATCTAGCAAAGAAACTTGACGCATCTGCACGAGTTTAGCCAGAGCTTCAAGAGGTTGGGCACCAATTTTTTCAATTTAGTTGCTCAGTTGAATAAGGCTCTCATATTCCTAATCGTCAAGGGTTTCAGCTTCTCGTTTCTCTCGCAGAATTTGGTAGCTGGCACGGAGATTGGTAGGGATACCCTGGTTAATGTTCACCAGAAGCTGAGCCTCTTCTTCGGGGAGAACCGAAGTTTTGCGACGAGCACGAAGAACCACAATTTGATGGAGCAACTGATTGAAGTCGGTTTCGTTGAATTGGTTAGCAGCCTTAATGAGTTCGTCGATGCTCATAAGGTGGCTATGGCTAATTGAATTGTTGACCCAATTATAGCGCTGCAAAGATGAGTAGGTTGGGTTGAGGAATGAAACCCGAATATAGACCAATCCACCAAAACAAAAATGTACCAAGTCCTTTAGTTTTTGCACCAGCCTATTTCTTGGCTAAGTGGGGCGATCGCTCTGATCATAGGGGATTTCACTTTGCCTACTCAACTGTTGTTCAATTTTCTATTCGCAGCTCTACAATTTGTCGAAAATCTGACTCATTGCAGGTCAGTAGGATGGCGTTGTGGGTCAGGGCGATCGCTAGAAATTAGCCCAACTTCTCCTACAGCATCCCTACGCACAACATAACTCAACCTTCTAGACGATCTTTAAACCCTCGAACTAAAATAAAAGAACGCACCTCGAACTTAGAGGTAAGAGTAGAATCTCAATTGTCAGAGAAGCGTTGTGGGTCATTTTCTACGCTTGCCTCAGATTGGCTCTAGTTTTAAACACTAGGAGGCTTGACTATGATTTTCCTCCTCTCGGCGATCGCCCTCCTCATCTCAGGATTCCTCACATTAGGCTACATCGGCGTTCCTCTTTGGACTTGGACAATCTACACCGCAACAGCTCTTTGGATCGCTCAAACTCCCGCTTGGCTATGGTTAGTTTTTGGTGTAGTTGCAGCCATTCTGAACATCCCAAAACTGCGGCAAATTCTCCTTACCTCGCAACTTGTCAAAGCAGTTCGAGCCTTAAAGCTACTGCCCAATATTTCTGAAACCGAAAAAGCTGCCATCGAAGCTGGAACCGTTTGGGTTGAGGGTGAATTCTTTTCTGGAAAACCCAACTTCCAGCGCATCCTAAACGAACCCTATCCCCAAATCACCCCCGAGATCCAAGCCTTCTTAGATGGCCCCGTTGAGCAGGTCTGCCGCATGGCAACCGATTGGGAGATCTACCAGCGCAAAGATCTTCCCCCAGACGTGTGGAACTACCTTCGCCAAGAGCGCTTCTTTGGCATGATGATTCCTAAAGAATACGGCGGGCTAGGGTTTACTAACCTGGCCTATAGTTCTGTGATGACAAAGCTGGCTTCTCGCTCCTTTACCCACGTTGCCACCGTCGGCGTAACCAACTCCCTTGGCCCTGCAAAGCTGCTGCTGCGCTACGGTACGCCAGCCCAAAAAGAATACTACCTGCCGCGCTTAGCTCGTGGTGAAGACATCCCCTGCTTTGCGCTTACAGAGCCTCATGCGGGTTCCGATGCTGCCAGTATTACTTCCCATGGCGTGGTGTTTAGAGGCGAAGATGGGCAGCTTTATCTGCGATTGAACTGGCAGAAGCGGTATATCACCCTGGGGGCGATCGCCACACTCCTCGGCCTTGCCTTCCGTCTCCAAGACCCTGAAAATCTTTTGGGCAAAGGCGAAGACGTAGGTATTACCTGTGCGTTAATTGCCACTAATACCCCTGGTGTCATTCAAAACCGTAGACATGACCCAATGGGTGTCCCTTTCTACAACTCGCCCCTAGAAGGGAAAGACGTGGTAATCCCCATTGACCAAATCATTGGCGGCGTTGCCCAAGCAGGCAAAGGCTGGAAGATGCTGATGCAGTCTCTCGCCTCTGGGCGCGGCATTAGCTTTCCTGCCACCTGTACGGGCGTCGCTAAACTCGTTTCCCGCGTGGCAGGTGCCCATGCCGTGGTTCGTAAACAGTTTGGTCTCTCTATTGGGCGCTTTGAAGGCGTGCAAGAACCCCTCGCGCGCATTGGTGGCCTCACCTATATGATTGATGCCGTGCGCCTCTTCACCTGTGGCGCAGTAGATGGGGGCGAACAGCCAGCAGTCGTTTCGGCGATCGCCAAGTACAGCACAACAGAACTCTCTCGCCAAATCATCAACGACGGTATGGATATCCTCGGCGGCGCAGGCATCTGTCGAGGTCCCCATAACCTGCTAGCCAATATCTACACCGCCACCCCCATCTCTATTACCGTGGAAGGTGCAAACATTCTCACCCGTACCCTCATGATTTTTGGGCAGGGTGCCATTCGCAGCCATCCCTACGTCTACGCCGAAATTGAGGCACTTCAGCAGTCGGATGTTGCCGCGTTTGATCGGGTGATTTGGCAGCATCTGGGTGCAACGGTGCGCCATAAAGTCAGAACTGTTTTATTGAGCCTGACAAGAGGAGTCTTAGTGCGATCGCCCGTCCAAGGTTCAACCGCACGCTACTATCGCAAACTGGCCTGGGCAACCGCCACCTTTGCCCTTTTTAGCGACTTCGCCATGATGGTCTTCGGCGGCACCCTCAAACGCCGAGAAACCCTCACGGGACGATTTGCCGATGTGTTGACCTGGCTGTACTTAGGTACTGCTACGCTGCGACGGTTTGAAGCAGAAGGTCGTCTGCAAGAGGATCTTCCTCTCGTAGACTGGGCAATGCAGTATACCTTTGCCCAACTTCAGGCGGCATTTGAGGGGCTATTTGCGAACCTAAGTCCTGTGCTGCGCCCGTGGGCAATGCTTTGGCGGCTCAACCCGATTGGCACTATGCCCTCCGATGCCTTGGGCGCTAAAGTTGCAAGTATTTTGCAGACCACGGGGGCACAGCGCGATCGCCTCACCCAAGGCATCTATCTCCCCACCCATCCCGATGAAGCCTTGGGTCGGTTAGAGCAGGCTATGCAGTTAACCCTTCAGACAGAACTGTTTGCAAAGGCTATCAAGTCCGCTAGTCTTCACGGTCAAATCTCGAAAACAACACCCGATCAAATGACTGAAGCGGCAGTAGCAGCAGGCATCATAACCGCGGAGCAAGGGAAGCTGATTAGAGATGCGGCGATCGCTCGTAATGCCGCCATCCAGGTCGATTCCTTTGCGCTAGAAGAATACCCGCCGAAACCTGGAGCTTTAGAGGTTAGCCATTTGTTGCTGCGATCGCAGCTCTGAGATAAACGCCCCTAAAATGGAGAGGTGTGCCTGAGGTTGCAAGATTGAAGCAGGTCAAAACAAACCATTCTTTTAGCAAGAAGGCCAGATTCAGGCTGACGACACCCATTTTTTTAGGAAGCTTTGCCGCTCTAATCTCTACCGCCGCCCACGCAGAATGGAAGCTCATTGACGACTGGAAAGAGGTTCGGCGGCTTTATGTAGAACTGCCTGCCAAACCATTGGACTTAAGTAAAAAGCAGATTTTAGTTCGGCTGCTAGAAGCTGATTACGATCAGCCCAACGCTATTCACCGCAAGGGTGACGTTCTGTCAATGGTCGTAACCCATCTCGTCGATTGTGCAGTCGGTACTGAATCTTCATACCAGTTTTACGATTACCTAGGCAAAATGGCGCAAGGTAAGGGCACCTATAATTCTGGAAGCACTCTGCTTAAGGCTCAGCAGGCGCTTTCACGCCCTTGGAAAGGCTCCAGCATCGACGATATGATTCAGCTTGGCTGTAAAAGCCTTGGGTTCCAGGCTCCCGAAGGCAAAATTTATCCCAAGTCTGCTGTCCCCTAACCGCAGCAGCAGAAATTCCCATTCAAATCATACGCACTTCCCCCTTAAGCTCCGATGGATGTAACCTTACCCAGCCTAATTCAGCAAATGCTCCAGCCGGATTTTTACCCCCATCCCGTGCAGGAACCCATCCAACTGCTGCAAACTCATATTTCTTACGTCTTTTTGACGGGGGAGTATGCTTACAAAGTCAAAAAGCCCGCAAACTTTGGCTTCTTAGACTTCACCAGCCTCGAAAAACGTCGCCACTTTTGCCACGAAGAGCTACGCCTTAACCAACGACTCTCACCCGATCTCTACCTAGCCGTGCTGCCCATCGTCGAAAATGCGGGTCAGTATCAGTTAGGCGCAGTTGACTCGGTTCAAACTGCCGCAGAATACGCCCTTCAGATGCGGCAGTTCCCCCAACAAATGCTCTTGAGCCACCTATTTCAAGATGGAAAACTAACGCCTAAAATCGTTCAGAGGTTAGCTCTACAGGTCGCCGCCTTCCATGCTAGTGCTATTACTAGTCCTGAACTGACGGCTTACGGCAGCGTTGCATCAGTCCAGCAGGTAGACACCAACAATCACGCTATCAGCACACCTTTTATTGGCACTTCGCAAACCCAGACGCAGCAAGACGAAACCCACGCGTTCACCACTCAGTTTTTTGAGCAGCACGCCGACTGGTTTGCGCAGCGCCAAGGCGAAGGCAAAATCTGCGAGGGTCATGGCGACCTGCACCTTAATAACGTTTGTCTTTACCAAGACAACATTCAGATCTTCGACTGCATCGAATTCAACCAAGAATTCCGCAATATTGATGTGATCTATGACGTGGCCTTTATGGTCATGGATTTAGAATTTCGGGGACGGATAGATTTAGCCCATTTTTTCCTCAATACTTACCTAGAACAAACGGGAGACTATAGGGGCGCTGTCTTGCTGCCGCTTTACCTAAGTATGCGCGCCTATATTCGCGGCAACGTCAACTCCCTCGCCCTCAACGATCCGGCAATTTCTACTGCTGAGAAAGCTGAATTTCTCCAGCGAGGTCAAGCTTATTACCGTCAGGCATGGAACTATACTCGCAGGTCGCAGGGTCGCATTATTCTCATGTCGGGGCTATCTGGATCTGGCAAAAGTACCGTGGCTCGTCAGCTTGCTCAAAAGCTCAACGCCATTCATATTCGCTCCGATGCCGTTCGCAAGCATCTTGCCGAAATTCCGCTGCATCAGCGTGGCGATCGCGGGGGCACCTTCGGCAGCGGAATTTACACGCCAGAGATGACGCAAAAAACCTACGAGGCGTTGCTAGAGCTAGGGCTATTGCTAGCACAACAGGGCTGGCCTGTAATCTTAGATGCAAAGTACGATCGCCATGCTTTACGGCAGCCTGTTGTGGAAGCAGCGATCGCCGCCCAAATCCCCATCAAAATTGTGCAGTGTATCGCACCTGTTGAGGTCCTGCGCGATCGCCTCAACCATCGCACCAACGACATTGCTGACGCCACCGCTGCCCTACTCGAAAGCCAGATTAAAGCGGCTGAACCTCTCACAGATTCAGAAGAAGCCGTTGCCATTACTCTACAGACCGATCAGCCTCTAGAACCCCAGCTCGATCAGATCTAGAGTAAAAAGAGAGCTATTTTGTGATGCTGAATTAAGAAATTTGAGAATTTCTCTCTTTCTTAATCTGCTTCAGCGTTCCTTCTGGGAGTTGACTGCCGAGCTTTATAGCCTGATCAAAAAACTTCACCGCTTCGGCTGGATTCTTTTGCTTTACCAAAATTTGAGCCTTTAGGTAAAGCAGCTCAGGGTTTTGCGGGGCAAGGGCGATCGCCTTATCCACTGCAATTTGAGCATTGGCATAATCATTCGTATCTCGATAAACTAGCGCCTGTCCGCGTAATGCTAGGTAAGCAGGGCCAGCCTTTTGGAAATTTTTGAGCGCCTCATCATGCTTGTTTAGCACCATGTTGATAAAGCCGACAAACAGGTTAATTTCAGGATCATTGGGCGAGAGCTGGTGCGCTTTATCAATTTCTAGCAGCATGGAACTGGCATAGGTCAGCGTTTTAGGCAGATTTGCCACACTATCCTTGAGAAAATAGCCCTCTAGTCCTTGGGCAATTCCTTTGTATAAATGCGATCGCGCGGCATCTTTGGCCTCAATTTGCTGAGAAGCAGTTCTAATCTTCGGTAACGTCGTCAAAAACACTTCTTTCTGACGATTTTGATAAGCCGTTGCCGCCTGTAACGTATAGACCAAAGGCTCATTGGGGTTTTCAGCCTCAGCCTTCGTCAGCTTCTCGCTAGAACTTTGATACCTACCGTACCGGAAAAAATCTTCAAACACACTTTGTAAAGATGGCCCAATCGGTCTGGCCTTTGTGCCTACCCGAAACGGATCGGCAGCCAATGCCGAATTAGCACAAAGCAACATTGCCAGGGGCACTGCACCATAGCGCCGAATAAACTGCTGCATCCTAAGCTGCCGTAAGAACCTTTGCATATCTAAAAGTGAGCTGAGCGCACAAGTGTTATTTTCTATTCTATGCAATACCCTTAAGTGTGCTTCATCTTGTCTTAATACAACCCCGATTCCCGTCGTGTTAACCGATGTAAAAACCACTAAGCCTTCTGCCGTAAATGCGTCAGTAGCGCCTGAAGACCAAGGTAGTAACTCTGTGCGCCAAATCCACTAATTTGACCCATCACGACCGCAGATAGGTACGAATGGTGACGAAATACTTCACGCTGATGCACATTACTCAAGTGCACTTCAACAGCAGGAAGCTTTACCGCCGAAACTGCATCTCGAATTGCAATGCTGGTGTGCGTATAGGCCGCAGCATTAATTAAAATGCCGTGATGACAGTCTAGGGCGCTATGAATAGCATCTACCAGCGCTCCCTCATGATTGGACTGAAACGCTTCAACCTTAGCACCTTGCTTATCTGCTAATACAGCAAGGGACTCGTTAATTTCAAAAAGAGTTGTAGAACCATAAATCCCAGGCTCACGAATGCCTAGCAGATTTAGGTTCGGCCCGTGAAGCACTAAAATGCTTAGCACCGCTTATTCTCAATCAAAAAGACCCAGAGTATCACTACCGAAAGTTACGGTCACGCACTGGTATTGGAATTAACTCTAACTCTGGCTCAGCTTCGGGTCCAAAGACTGCATCAACTACCTTGCGGGCCAGATTCTTGAGCGCATCAAGTATCTTTTCTAAATACTCCATTGTGGGAATGGCTCCTTGCCGTACAGTACGGATCCTTATCTTACGTTTTCAAAAGCGTAAAACACATTTATGAACTTGCGTTACTAAATCTTAACACAATATTTTTACCTTGTCATAAACCAGATCGGTTTAATCCGCAGAGCTGGGAACGAACACTAGCGACCAGCAGTATCTTTGCCCGCTAGCTTTTATCCAGTAACTGCCGCCGAATTAAGTCAAGAGCGTGGGACGCACTTACGTCTCGAATCCAGTCGCGTCCTCGCCCAGAGCCAAAACAGTATTCTTGATGGGTGACAGTGCCATCTGGTGCTGCCAGTCCAATGTAAACCAGTCCCACAGGCTTCTCTTCAGAACCTCCGCCTGGTCCTGCGATTCCCGTAATGCTAATGCCCCAAGCGGTTTTTAGCAGATTTTTAACCCCTACAGCCATTTGTTGTGCAACAGCGGCACTCACAGCGCCCTGGGTGTCTAAGATGCCTGCATCCACGTTCAAAAGCTGACGCTTAACGCGGTTGTCATAGGCAATCACGCCGCCCCAAAAGTAGCCAGAGCTGCCGGGGCTATCGGTTAGTTTTTGGCCTAGCCCTCCACCCGTACAGGATTCCGCGACTGAAACAGTTTGCGATCGCCCCACCAACAGTTTGCCCACAACGGCAGCTAAGGTGTCGGCATCAGAGCCATAGTAATCTTGGCCGCACAGTGCCTGGATTTGCTGCTGCAAGCTATCTAACGCCCGATTAGCTTCTACTTGAGAGCCGGAACTTATCGAGAGCCGCAGCCGCGCTTCACCTCGACCAGCATAGGGCGCAACGGTGGGGGACTCCTGCTCAAGAAACGGTGCTACTTTTTCGGCAAGGGTCGATTCTGGAATCCCCCAAAAGCGTAGATTTCGACTAAAAATCTGGGTTTCTCCCCAGCCCTGGCTTTTTAAAAAGGGAATGGCGGTTTGGTTCCACATGGGGTGCAGCTCTCGAGGCACCCCAGGAAAGGTCAAAAGCGTTAGGCCAGGTCTAGGCTGCCACACAATCCCAGGCGCAGTGCCTGTTGGGTTGGGCAAGGTCTGGGCACCTTCGGGTCGCAGCGCCTGCTTACGATTGCTGGGGCTAGGCACAATGCCGCGAACGGTGAATTTTTGCTCAATAATCGCCCATACAGCCGCATCTTCAACGAGAGGTGTCTCAAAAAAGTCGGCGATCGCCTCGGTTGTTAGGTCATCGGGCGTGGGTCCCAGCCCTCCCGTAAAGATGATGATACTGGAGCGCTGGCAGGCCAAGGCGATCGCCCGTTTAATGCGCACAGGATTATCTCCGACCACCGTCTGAAAAAAGTGAGGGATTCCGAGCTTTGCCAGTTCTTGAGCCAAAAACTGAGCATTGGAGTTCAAGATTTCTCCCAACAGCAGCTCAGTCCCCACACAGATAATTTCAGCGCCTTGAATCATATCAATCCTTGCAGCAGCCCGTTATTTCCCCCATTATTCCGCAGAAGAGTTTTCTTGGATACGACGCCACACCTGCCAACTTGAGTACCCCAGCAGCAGCGTTGCGCCAATGGCATAAACTTTAGAGCCAGGTAAACCCGCAAACGTAGTGGCAAGGCTACCGACCCAAAAAGCGATGGAATACAAAAACAGCACAATGCTGCGTTGCGATAGCCCTGCCTGAAGCAAACGATGATGAATATGGCGCTTATCTGCTGCAAAGGGCGACTTCCCTTGACTTAAGCGCGTCAGCACCACCGCAGAAGTATCGACAATAGGCAAGGCCAAAATGATGAAGGGTAGCACCACCGCTACAGTCGTCACGCTTTTGACCAGCCCAATCACACCCAAAGCAGCGAGGGTAAATCCCATAAAGTATGCGCCGCCATCCCCCATAAAAATCTGGGCAGGGTTAAAGTTGTAGCGCAGGAACCCTAAGGCACCTCCTGCTAAAGCCGCTGCTAACACCGCCGCAACATCCTGCCTCATGAACAGGCTGACCATAAGCATAATAACGGCGGCAATGCCTGAAATACCTGCGGCAAGACCGTCCAGCCCATCCATGAAGTTCATGGCGTTTGCCATGCCCACCAGCCAAATGACCGTAATAGGAAGACTGAGCCAGCCCAGCTCTACAAGGCCATGAAACGGAATGGTGGAAAAATCAATGCTGACCCCCGCATACCAAGCCGCAACAGCCACGCCCACCTGCATCACCAATCGTAAAATTGGGGAAAGAGTGAACAGGTCATCAAGCAATCCAATGAGAAAAAAGCAAAGCCCACCTAAGGTAACGCCCAGCAGTTCGTAGGCTGAGGCCAAAGGTAGCTCACTAAATCCCCCCAAGATCCAAACGATGAGCCACGTGCTGATGTTGCCGATAAATATAGAAATGCCCCCCAGTCTAACCATCGGTCTTTTGTGAACTTTACGCGGATCGGGCAGATCGACGTAGCCACTTTTAAGACCAATTTTTTTGACAATGGGGGTACTCCATAGAACAACAACAGCAGAAATTAAGAAAGCAACCAGATGATAGGGCATCTGAGTGACGTAACCCTTGAAAATTTAGCTCATGCAGAGTTTACACTATTCGAGTCGCTGCTTTAATAGCCCAAGAAGAGATTTGATTGAGGGGCGATCGCCGTCTACGCATCATGGGGCAACGCTGTGGGCATTCAGATTATGGAATTTGAAGTACTGCTCGCTGTGCTGCGACAAGCTCACCAATGCCTGCCTCAGCAAGGTCTAGAATCTGGTTCATCTGCTTGCGGGTAAAAGTGCCCTCTTCAGCAGTGCCCTGGACTTCTAAGATGTCTAAGTTTTCGGTTAAAACAACATTGAAATCGACCGTTGCCGCTACATCCTCTGGATAATTCAAATCCAGAAATGCTTCTTCTTCCAGTAGCCCCACCGAAACGGCCGCAACGTGATGAAGAATGGGAGATTCTGTCAATTCTCCCTGCTGAATGAGGGTGTTGATGGCATCAACTAAAGCCACAAAGCCGCCTGTGATGGCGGTTGTTCTGGTTCCGGCATCGGCTTGCAGTACGTCTGCATCGACCGTGATGGTGCGTTCTCCTAAAGCCTTTAAGTTGAGAGAAGCACGTAGGCTACGCCCAATCAGCCGCTGAATTTCTTGGGTGCGCCCTGAGAGCTTGAGGAGTTCGCGCTCGCACCGATCCGGTGTTGCACCCGGCAGCATCCGGTACTCAGCCGTGAGCCAGCCTTGACCTGTGCCTTCTAAAAACTGAGGCACCTTGGGCTTTACCGAGACTGTGCAAAGCACCTTCGTATTGCCACAGTGCGCCAGCACTGAACCAGGCGTATTTTGGGTAAACCCCCGCTCAAATTTTATCGGTCGAAGCTGATCGCGTTGACGACCATCGGGACGCTGCCAAGCCATATATCATTCTCCGAGCCGCTAATTGAATTGAGGCGAGGCTACTGCTCAGCATAGCGGGGGATGGAGATTCACTCAAGCGTACCCAGTCCATCACATTTATTTCCGCAGAATTAGCTAAAGATTTAGCATCAGGCTATTGACGGATAATTATATATAGCGTTAACTATGGTGAGAACTCACAGAGATGCGCTACATCTGTGTTGTCAAGGCGCTTCTTTCACTCACTCAGACATCAATATTCTATGGTTGCTCAGGTCGAAACGCGAACGCTCACCCTTGAACCTCAGCTTCAGCACGTCGTTGAAGGGCTGGTGCAAATTGTTACCGCACCCCATCGAAGCTTTTTTACCAATGTCATGGCTCAAGCCCTGCGGGTGGCAGGGCAAGGTACATCCGTTTTGGTGGTGCAGTTTTTAAAGGGCGGCATCCGCATGGGGCCAGATCACCCCATCCACTTATGTCAGCATCTCGAATGGCTGCGCTGCAATCTACCGCGCTGCATTGATACCCCAGAGCTAGAGCCGATCGAAATGGAGGCGTTGACGGAACTCTGGGAGTACACCAAGGCGGCTGTAGTGGGCGATCGCTTTAGCCTAGTGGTCTTAGACGAACTCAGCCTTGCCATTCACTTAGGATTAATTCCCGAAGCCGAGGTGCTAGATTTAATTGCCCAGCGTCCCCGTCACGTTGATATGATTCTCACAGGCCCAGAGATGCCCCAGTCTTTGATTGACCAGGCAGATCAGGTGACGGAGCTGCGGCGCAGCTTCTGCCCTTAGTACATGCCTATAGTCTTTGAAGCGATTGCCAACGGTACCCCTGTGATTAAGAATGATGCCTGGATTACGGAAATGGCCTCAAGGGGAATGATTACCCCCTTTGAACCACAGTTAGTACGCGCCGTCGCGCTAGATGCCGCTACGCCAGGGGTTTCTCATAAAGTCATTAGCTATGGGCTATCTTCTTACGGCTATGATTTGCGCCTTAGCCCCAATGAATTTCGGGTATTTCGGCATGTGCCGGGCACCATTGTAGACCCCAAAAACTTTAACCCCGCCAACCTAGAGCCAGCGGCACTGCATACTGATCGGCATGGCAGCTACTTTATTTTGCCAGCGCATTCCTATGGGCTAGGCGTTGCGCTAGAGCGGCTAGCGGTACCAGATAATGTGTCTGTGATCTGCATTGGCAAATCGACCTATGCCCGCATTGGTCTCATTGCAAACCTCACTCCTGCCGAAGCGGGCTGGCGCGGTCATCTGACCCTGGAGTTTTCAAATTCTTCGAGTGCGGACTGCCGCATTTATGCCAGTGAAGGAATTGTGCAGCTTTTGTTTTTTGAAGGTGAACCCTGCAATGTGAGCTATGCCGATCGCCAAGGTAAATATCAAGACCAATCTGAAGTAGTGACGCTTGCAAGAGTTTAGGATGAACTTTTTGCTTAGGACTTTTCAAAGAAAGCAGTGCTTTGGTGTAAGCACATAAAGTCAAATGCATCCCAGTACAGTATGACCATAGGAGACCTAGGCCTAGTCTATATTGGCGTGATCGTCTTCTATTTCTCAGTTGCAATAATGTGTAAATCAATATGCTGACGGTGAATCAGCCGCATGAGCTGCTGTGTAAAAGAACCCTTGAGTAGATGCCTCCAGCGCGACTGCTGACTTTCACCGATGATGATTTGCGTGATGTGCTGGGTAGCGGCGACCTCGGCGATCGCACTGGGCACATCACTTTTTCGGATCCGCAGAAACTCGCCGCCAAATTCCTTGCACAGTTTTTCACAGGTTTCGACATGGAGGCTTTCTGATTTAGAAAGAAAGCGATCTGATGAATCGACAAAGACGGCATAGAGAGGAGCGTTCATATAGTTTGCTAAACGCGCCCCGCGCCGCAAGAGCTGAACCGAATTGGGATAAGTGGAGAGACAGACCAACACCCGTTCATGGATATTGCAAGACTGTCCAGCCATCGAAAGCCCATTGGCTACGCCTTCGACCGTATCTGCCACTTCCCGCAGGGCAAGTTCTCGTAGGGCAATAAGATGACGGCGCTGAAAAAAGTTTGAGAGAGACTGCTGGATTTTTTCGGGCGCATAGATTTTACCTTCTAAAAGACGCTGCTCTAGAGTTTCTGGGGTAACGTCTACAACCACAACCTGATCGGCAGCTTCTAACACGCGATCAGGGATGCGCTCTCTCACAACAACGCCTGTAATTCTTGCTACTAGGTCATTGAGGCTTTCTAGGTGCTGAATATTGACGGTGGAGTACACGTCAATTCCGGCGTTTAAGATAATCTCAACGTCTTGGTAGCGCTTTTCGCGCTCTGAGCCAGGGACGTTGGTGTGGGCGAGTTCGTCTACGAGGGTAAGTTGGGGCGATCGCCTCAAAATGGCATCAGTATCCATTTCCGGCAAAGATAACTCACCTTGGGTAGTTCTAGGGATCAGTTCAAGCCCCTCTGCTTTTGCGGCGGTTTCTTTACGCCCGTGAGTTTCCAACACCCCAATAACGACATCAATCCCTTCTTGTTTAAGCAGATGGGCTTCTTCGAGCATTTTGTAGGTTTTACCTACACCAGGAGCCATGCCAATAAAGATTTTGTGCTTTCCACGACGGGCTGTTTGGGGATAGAAGCGATCAAGGGATGGCGCAGAGGAATCGTGCATAGCGGTCTAAGGTTTAGCTTTAATATTGTCAAGGGCAAGATTAAGCTTCAAAACATTAACGCCTGGTTCTCCAAAAATGCCTAAAAAGCGACTATCAGTATGCTGAGTAATCATAATTTCAACGCGGTTAGTGTCTAGCCCTCGCGCTTTAGCAATCCGCTGGATTTGTGCTCTAGCAGCTTCTGGCGTGATGTGAGGGTCTAGGCTAGAGCCAGAGGTATAGACTAAATCGGCAGTGGGTTGGATGCCTGCTTCTTTGAGTCTGGGGAGGTCGCCTGCGATCGCCTTACTAGGGTCAGCATCCGCTTTCCCTTTTATGCGATCTAACAAAGCAGGGTTACTCGGCGCTAAATTACTGGCTCCCGAAAATGTAATCTTGGTTAGATCCAAAACTGCCCCTGTCTTGACTGTATTACCGTAAATTAGTTCGTTTTTTCCTGTGCTGTATCTAGTAGTGCTGGGGCGGCTGTTGAAATAGCGATCGCTCACAAACGGTTGACCAATCAAGGCAGACCCCACTACCTGCCCTTGAGCATTTTTCAGCAGGCTGCCATTGGCCTGAAACGGAAACACAATTTGTCCAAAGGCAATCATCACAAAGGGATAAACGATCGCCGTAATCACCCAAAGTACAAGGGTGGCTCGAACGGCTCGACTGGCTTCACGCGCAAGACTCATTAGAATTTCTCCGGTACAAACATGACAAAGAATAGGTAGATCGACAAGGCAACAGTCACTAGACCCAAACCAGCCAGCCAATACGCCTGAACCTTCGATAAATCACCACCCGTTGCGGCAAAGACGGCAGGAGCCAGCACCAGATTAAAACACAGCCCTAAAAATAGGTAGCGCGGAAGCTTGTGCTGCTGCCAACGCTCCACAATTTCAGCAGTGGTTTCTAGAACGGTTGCTGAGGCGGAAGACAATGCGTTCTGTCTTTGAGAAGTAATTCGTTTCATAGCAGTTCTGTCTCGTCAAACAATAGAACTTTAGGCAAATGGAATCAGCATGTCGATAATTTTGATGGCAATAAATGGCGCAATTACCCCACCTAGGCCGTAGATAAAAATATTGCGACGCAAAAGCTGATCGGCGGTTAGAGGCCGAAACTGAACCCCCTTTAGCGCCAAGGGAATCAAGGCCGGAATAATGAGAGCGTTGTAGATTAGCGCCGAGATAATGGCAGATTGCGGACTCTTTAGCCCCATGATGTTGAGCGAACCAATCCCTGCCGCCGCAAAGATCGTAGGGATAATGGCGAAGTATTTGGCAATATCGTTAGAGATCGAAAAAGTGGTCAAAGCCCCCCGCGTAATCAAAAGCTGCTTGCCGATGGTCACAAGGTCAATGAGCTTAGTCGGGTCAGAGTCTAGATCCACCATGTTGGCAGCTTCTTTTGCAGCCTGGGTGCCGGAGTTCATTGCAACGCCCACGTTGGCTTGGGCTAGGGCAGGGGCATCATTGGTGCCGTCCCCCGTCATGGCGACCAGCTTCCCTTCAGATTGCTCTTTGCGAATGACGTCAATTTTGTCTTCGGGGGTGGCTTCAGCAATAAAGTCATCCACCCCCGCTTCTTGGGCAATCACCGAAGCCGTAATGCGGTTATCGCCCGTGAGCATGATGGTTTTGACCCCCATGCGGCGAAGCTGGTCAAAACGCTCTTTGAGTCCCGGCTTAACCACATCTTTGAGGTAAATCACACCGTAGATATCGTTATCTTGGCAGACTGCAAGAGGTGTGCCGCCCAAGCGTGAAACTTTCTCATAGGCTGCATCTAGCTGGTCGGGAATTGTGCCACCGCGTGACCGAACAAACCCTTTGACTGCTTCCACAGCTCCTTTTCGAGCCTCTTTACCGTTGGGTAAGTTGGTGCCGCTCATACGGGTTCTGGCGGAAAAATCCACCCCTTCGGCCTGTGTCGGATCAAAGGTCGTTTTTGCCTGATGTTCCTGTTCAGCAAGCTGCACGATGGACTTACCCTCTGGAGTTTCGTCAAAGACGCTGGCATCTAAGGCAATCTGCGCCACTTGCTCAACGCTGTGCCCATTTACCGCAATGAACTCAGCCGCTAAGCGATTGCCGAGGGTAATCGTTCCTGTTTTATCCAGCACTAGGGTGTTAATGTCACCACAGGCTTCAACCGCACGGCCTGAAGTTGCAATGACGTTAAACTGTGCCACTCGATCCATCCCCGCAATGCCGATCGCACTTAGTAGTCCGCCGATTGTTGTGGGAATTAGCGCGACTAGCAGTGAGATCAGAATGGCGATCGTGGTTGGAGCCTGCACGTAGTTCGCAAGGGGCGATACGGTTGCAACCACAATCAAAAAGACCTGCGTTAGTACCGTCAGCAGCACCGTCAGCGCAATTTCGTTCGGGGTTTTGCTGCGTTCGGCTCCTTCGACTAGGGCAATCATCCGGTCAATAAAGCCCTGCCCTGGATCTGAAGTAATGTTGAGAACTAGCTCATCGGAGAGAATCCGCGTACCGCCAGTAACGGAACTGGCGATATCGGTTCCTGGCTGCTTTAGCACGGGAGCAGATTCCCCCGTAATGGCAGACTCATCTACTGACGCTACGCCCTTGATGACTTCGCCATCAGCCGGAATCATGTCTCCCGCAATCACCTTGACCTGATCGCCGCGCCGCAGTTCGGTAGAACTAACTTCTTGAATGGTTCCATCGGGAAGCAGCTTACGAGCCATTGTGTCCGAACGGGTAGAGCGCAGAGAGTCGGCCTGGGCTTTTCCGCGTCCTTCCGCAACCGCTTCTGCAAAGTTGGCAAACACTAAGGTAAAAAACAGAATCAGCGTGATCAATCCGTTGAGAATTCGCTGCTCTCCAGGATCCGCTTGGACGGTTCCAAATAAATTGGGATCTAGAGTGACAAGCGCAGTCACGATGGTGCCTACCCACACGATAAACATCACGGGGTTTTTGGCCGTCGTGCGCGGGTCAAGCTTTACGAACGCTTCACGAACGGCGCGCTGATAAAGTCCACTCATATTGGCTTTAGGCGTGTGTCTGCGAGTGTCACGCTTACCGCTAGGCATCTGGCGAGTTTTAGAATCTTGTGAAGCTTGCATTGTTTATCCAATCCCTTTGGCAATTTGAAAGGCTTCGGCAATGGGGCCAAGAGCCAGAATGGGGAAGAAGGTTAGGGCACCCAGAATTAAAATCACGCCTCCGGTTACGCCAATAAAGAGTCCGGTGTCGGTACGAAGGGTGCCTGTGGTCATAGGGACAGGCTGCTTACGAGACATACTGTCTGCCAACAGCAGTAGCGCCGTAATGGGGACATAGCGCCCCATCAGTAAGCTAAAGCAGGTGCTGAGGTTCCACCAGAGGGCAGTGGCGGTAGGGGTAGCGCCAGCGGCGATCGCAAAGGGTGACGGCTGGGAATCCCCTAGCCCCTCAAACCCAGACCCGTTGTTGGCAGCGGCTGAGGCGTACTCGTAAATCACCTGAGCTAGCCCGTGAAACCCAGGGTTACTGATGCCGCCCAACTGATCGGGGAAGTTTAGCGTAATTGCACCTGGAATTAGAATGGCGATCGGGTGAATCAGCAGCAGCAAAAAGCTGGCAAGTACCACCTCGCGCTTCTCAATCTTGCGCCCCAAAAATTCCGGTGTGCGGCCTACCATTAGCCCTGTCACAAACACCGCTAAAATCATGTAGGTGAATAAATAGGCTGTTCCAGTGCCCTGTCCACCCCAAATAATTTGTAAAAACATATCAGAGAGGGTCACAAAACCCCCACTAGGCATAAACGAATCGTGCAGACTGTTGACTGCGCCCGTCATGGTTCCTGTGGTCGAGACAGCGTACAGGGCAGACTGCGCCCACCCAAACCGAACTTCTTTGCCTTCTAGGTTGGGTGCCTGACCGCCGAGCAGCGCATTGACCGCAGGGTTGCCCTGGTATTCGCCAATCGCCGTCACAATAATGAACGCCACATAGAGAACAAGCACCATGCCATAGACGAGCCATGCCTGTTTTCGGTTGTTGGCAAACACGCCATAGGTATAAATCAGGCTACTGGGAATTGCCATCAGCCCAATAATTTGGAGCAAATTTGTAAACGGACTCGGATTCTCGAAGGGGTGGGCTGCATTGATGGCAAAAAATCCGCCCCCATTTTCGCCGAGCTGTTTAATGATTTCAAAGTGCGCCACCGGACCACGGGCGATCGCCTGACTCACCGCAGGGTCTTCGAGGGTGGCCACCACTGCTGGCCCCGATAACGTTTCTGGTACGCCTGCTGCAATAAAAATAACAGCCCCCACAATGCTAATCGGCAGCAAAATGCGGGTAATCGAGCGAATTAAATCCACATAAAGGTTACCCAAAGGCCGACCCGTCAACCCTCGGATAAACGCAATACCAACAGCCAGCCCCGTCGCTGCCGACGTAAACATGGGGTAGCCCAGCGCCCACATTTGACTGCCATAGCTAAGGTAGGTTTCGCCAGAGTAGTGCTGCTGATTGGTGTTGGTAATAAAAGAAATCGCGGTATGCAGCGTCGTATCCCAGGTTGGGGCACCGACACCTGTGGGGTTGAGAGGCAACCAACCTTGATTGGCAATGATAAAAATAATGAGCGCAACCATCACGACGTTGCTGTACAGAATCGCCCGTGCGTACTGCCAGCCCGTCATGCTTTCTCGTGGCTGTATGCCTACTAGCCCGTAAATAACGCGCTCAACCGGATTCAGAATCCGATCTAGAAAAGACCTTTCGCCTAGGTAAACACGAGCCATATACCTGCCCAGCAAAGGGGTTATCGCCACGATAAGCAGCAGCGTTAGGGCAATTTGAAACCAGCCTTGTAGCATGAATGTAAAACCGCCTGAAGGGTTTTGATGTTTTGATCTCACCCTCCATCAAACTGCGATCGTTCAGCAAAAAGAAGGTATAGAGCGGTATAGATTAGCGTTTAGATCTCTAAACAGCGTTTAGAAAAACATATTGTGAGATGTCTTCCCTAAATGGCTTTTCCTAAATTTGGCTCTGGCGTACCTTGGTTTATTGCCACACTCTTTGTCGGTATCTTTGCTCTGGAATTTTTAACCCCGCCCAACTACATCTTTGGCTATTTCTACATCGGTCCTATTCTGCTTGCTAACTCTCGCCTTGGACGCAAAGCCGCCATTCTCGCCACGATCACCGCTGTTGTCCTAACCCTGCTCAATCTCCACATTCCTGGCAATGAAATCATTGAATCCTCCACGATCGCCAGCCGCATTCTTGCCGCGATCGCCCTCGTCATCACCGCCATCCTAAGCGATCGCAACCGCCACTACGAAACGGCGATCGCCCAGCAGCAGGCTAAACTCCAGTCTCAGGTACAGCTTGCCCAACTGCGAGAAGACTTTGCCTCCACCCTTACCCACGATCTCAAAACGCCAATTTTAGGCGCAATCGAAACCCTAAAAGCGTTCCAAAAAGAGCAGTTTGGTGCAGTGCAGCCTAGCCAAAAAAAAGTATTAGATACGCTTACTCACAGTCACCAAACCAGCCTACAGCTACTAGAAACCCTCCTAGATATCTATCGCAATGACACCGAAGGACTCACGCTTCATTTAGCACCGCTCGATTTAATCCTCCTTGCTGAAGAATCTGCCAGCACGCTCATGGACTTAGCTGCTGCGCGTCGCGTCCATATTGGGTTTAGCTACGGTGCATCAGACTTTCGGCAATCGCTCTGGGTCAATGGCGATGCCCTTCAGCTTCAGCGCGTGTTTATTAACCTGCTCGTCAATGCGATTAATCATTCTCGACGGGGCGATCGCATTGAGGTCATGCTAGAGTCTCAACCTTCGTATCAGGTCGTGAAAATCCTAGACACAGGCGCAGGCATTCAGCCCGATGAGTTTCCGCGACTGTTTGAGCGGTTTTATCAGGGACATGGCGATCGCCAAGCCAAAGGTTCAGGGCTAGGGCTATACCTATCGCGCCAAATTGTTGAAGCTCACGGTGGTAAAATCTGGGCAGAAAATAGACAGTCATCTCCGAATAGTGTCTCTAGAGGTGCTGTCTTTGGCTTCAAACTTCCGGTGCTGCCGTTTCAGTTCTCTCAGGCTTCGTGAAATGGTTCTTACACCCTTTCGGATTTTGCTTGTGGAAGACGATGAACTGTTTCGTCTAGGGTTGTTGGTTCGGCTTGGGCAAGAGCCAGATCTAGAAATTGTGGCAGAAGCTGAGGATGGAGAAACCGCGATTGAGCTGGTCAGCCAAACGGTACTAGATATTGTGTTGCTAGATGTGGGTCTACCCGGCATTGGTGGCATTGAAGCCTGTCGTCAAATTAAGCAAAGACAGCCCCATCTGCCTGTATTGATACTCACGTCTCACGCTCAACCGTCCCTCATTACGCGTCTGATTGAAGCAGGTGCGCAGGGCTATTGCCTCAAGGGCATTGCGGCAGAAACATTGGTCTTGGCGCTACGCTCTTTGGCTGCGGGTGCCTCTTGGTGGGATCAGGCTGCGACCAAAGAGATTCAGGCTACCTTTGGTTCTAATGAAAACAGCACAAAGGCGCTATCTAAACCTTCAAATGGCAGCAATCCTTTAACCCAACGCGAGCAAGAAATTTTGCTGCTGGTCGCCGAGGGCAAAACCAACCCAGAGATTGCCGAAGAACTCTACATTGCATCGGGTACTGTGCGGGTGCATGTTCATGCCATTTTGCATAAGCTAGAGGTGTGCGATCGCACCCAAGCCGTCACGGTGGCAATGCAGCGTCAGCTCATCTCTACTTTTAAGAAACCCTAATGGCTCGTCAACGCGCTAAGTCCGATTTCCCTACCAAAACCTGCCTCGTGTGCGGCCTCTCATTTACCTGGCGCAAAAAGTGGGCTGACTGTTGGGATGACGTAAAATACTGCTCTGAGCGCTGCCGCCGCCATAAAAAATCCCCTTCAAAAGATGCGCCCACAGGCTAAGTCTAAAGCGAACCCGAAATATTAGCCCCAACCCCTTGAATAACATGACTGCGCTTTAGAAGCGTTTCTATGCCAATCGCACCCTGGTGAAATGAGCTATTGCCCACCATCCCCAAAGCAACCGTTCCGTAGGGGCCACTGACTAATCTAGAAAAGCGAGAAGACGCGTTAATAAAAGCCATCGCGCTGGTGGTACCCAAGGTAAACTGCTGACTCTCTCGGTAAGAATCCGTCACCATACAGTCTGCATGACCGTTACTGTGAGCGTTCATCCATTGAATGCCCTCCGCCACAGAACTTACCACCTTAAACGCAACGGTCTTACTAAGATAGGACGTAGACCACTCCTGTGGTTCGGCCAATGCAAGCTCGGGAAACTCTGCCGTTAGGGTTTCATCGCCTTTAAGGGTAAACTTCTTCTCGCGCAGGTGATTAAATACCACGTTAAGCAGCGAAAAATTGGTATTGGGCGTAATGATTACCTTCTCGATCGCATTCACCGCATCCGGCGCCCCGATGTGACTATCTACAATAATGCTGCGCACCAAATCGCTGCTGCCTGTCGATGACCAAAATAAGTAGCTGTTACCCATCACTGGCGTTAGCATGGGAGCCGTCTTCTGCTGGGCAATGTCTTTAATAAAGCTCGGGCGACCGTAGGGAATTACAAGGTCAATGGGCAGCGCCTGAGCCACGAGATCTTTGGGCGTAACGGTGCGATCGCTCTCAAAGCTAAAGAAACAGCGCGGGTCTAGCTTCCCTCTACTTAAGACTGCCGCAATCAGATCTGAGAACAGTCGATGGGTGTTGCTAGTTTCGGCACTGCCCCGCACCATTAGGCTATTGCCCGTCTTAAGGCACAAACTTGCCAGCAACACCGGAAACTCCGGTAAAAACTCATACAGGCCACACACCACCCCTAGTGGCATCACGCGAAAGCCGCTGAGGCTATACAAAGAATTTGCCACCGTGCCACTGCGCACCTGAAGCGGGTCTGGCAACCCCACCAACTGCTCAATAAATTGACGAACCACTGCCAGTCGATCTGGAGTGAGCTTAAGCCATTGCAGCACCAAATCCGTCACCGCTAGGTTTCGTGTGGTTTCTAGATCAAGGGTATTGGCTTCGAGAATCGCATCTTGGTGAGACTGGAGGGCGATCGCCAAGTCTTTGAGCACCAGATTCCGTGCCTGAACAGAAGACTGAGCAAGATGAGTAGAGGCCTGCTGCGCTTGGTCAACCAAAGCCTTCAGGGTCAAAGACTGTGAATCATGCATCGGTCAACCTAAACAAACAGAGAGGACACAGGGCTAACGCAATCACTAATGCCTTCGATAAATGGTGACCCAAACCATAAGGCTCACCATTAGCGCAATAAAAATCGTCAATAACATCCATACCATGACACGGCGGTCAAACGGTATATGGAACAGAATCAGCAAACAAAGCGTTATCACAAACAAAGCCGTCACAGCGCCCATGAGCCATACAAAACCACGCTGATGAAACGGGCGACGCACTAAGATCCAGTCTTTTCCCGTCCAGTACCAAAGCTGCTGATAAGGGTAAATGCTTGAGAGCTGCTCTAAAATATAGCCATCCCCACGAACCGCAAAAATTTGATGGCACTGGTCACATCCAAAAGCCTCGGTCAACACAATTGGAGAAAGCCGCCCCCTTTTTCGACAAGGGCAAGGGTAGGTCGTCTCTAGGTCAATCTTAAAAGTCTTAACTCGGGACACCGCACTTGCAAAAATTGGAGCAAAATCACACTTAAGCGAGAAACTAGCGCCGATTTGTGAGCAGCATTTTTGTATGCCCTAGATGAGAACTGGCTTGAATATTACCGTGAGTGAATTGGTTTCATTGTAGCCTGAAGCCAATTGTGAGATAAAGTTTACCTTACCCTCAGCGAAGTGACGGTGAGCCTTTGTTAACAGACTACCAGTGGAAATCTATTCTTTGCCTAGGCAACCAGGTAGAAGATGTGCTTCAGCATAATCAAGTTGGACTGACGATGGGGGGTGAGCCAACTTACATTGCCCTCGATTATCTAGATTTACCGGAATGGTATATCTTGGCGCTGGGCGATCATAAGCGTCAGGTTGCGGTAGAGCTATTGCACAAGCTAGCGGCGAGCTTTGCACCACCAGGGTTTCTGTTACAGTACGGCATGGGCAAACTTTACCCGGGTGAACCCTATCCTCGCTGGGCTTTTGGCTGTTTCTGGCGAGTAGATAAACATCCGCTCTGGCAAAATCCTGCACTGATGGCGCATGAAAATTGTAGCTACAGTCATCAACCATCAGATGCAAAAGCATTTATGGAGGGGTTTACTCGGCAGATTGGCCTTAGCACTGACCTCATTATTGCCGCTTGGGAGAGTGATGAGAGAGCGGACTCTGGGTGCGAAGCTATTGTCGGGTTTGTCTTACCGCTGCTGGCAGTCGATGATGCCGATGAATATGGTCAGCCTAGCTCTAAAGATTGGCATTGGGCTTCGTGTATCTGGACTCACGAGGGTGAGCCTTACGGAAAAGTTCCGTTTGTGCTGCGTCCAGGCCAAACGCCTATTGGAATGCGGCTGCCTTTGAGTGATATTGATCGACCTGAGGAACTGGCGTGGGAAATCAACGCGCCGTTATCAAACGTCGTGACCCTCAAAAAGGGAAGGGCAAAAGTAATGCCCCTTAACACCATCCAGGTTTCCCTTGCCGTTGAGGTACGGGATAGCATGGTGTCTGTTTTTATTCCGCCCTTTGCTTCGGCGATCGCCTTTGCAGACCTAGTGAGTGCTCTAGAGCAAACGGCGGCACAGCTAAACTGTCCGGTGCGCTTAGAAGGGTACAGTGCGCCGCTAAATTCTGGTATTGAGGGGTTCCAAATTACGCCCGATCCAGGGGTAATTGAGGTGAATATTCACCCTGTTGCAAATTGGAACGCGCTGCTGCATCAAACCCTCACGCTGCATGAGATTGCGGAGGGTTGTGGACTGGGAACTACAAAGTATGCGCGAGACGGACGGGTGCTCAGCACGGGGGGAGGTGCCCACATTACGCTGGGCGGCAAAATCCCCGCTGAAAGTCCGCTGCTGCTGCGCCCTGATTTACTGCAAAGTTTGATCACCTACTGGCAGCACCACCCCAGTCTGTCGTACCTCTTTTCTGGCTTGTTTGTCGGGCCATCCAGTCAGGCTCCTCGCGTAGATGAGTCTCGCCACGAAGGGCTGTATGAGCTTGACATGGCGTTTCGGGCATTAGAACAGTCGGTGGAGATAACGCCAGAGCTGATGGACCAGCTTCTAAGACCTTTACTGATTGACATGACGGGCAACACCCATCGCGCTGCACTCTGCATTGACAAGCTTTTTCCGGTAGACATTCGCCCAATGCAGTTGGGGATACTGGAGTTTCGGGCGTTTGAGATGCCCCACAGCCCCCAACTGCGGCTGCTGCAGCTTTTGCTGGTGAGGGCACTCGTCGCCTACTTCTGGACTCATCCCTATCGGCAACCCATGATCCATTGGGGGCCAAAGCTCCACGATCAGTTCTTTTTGCCCTACTTTTTAGAGGCTGATATGGCGGCGATTTTGGATGAACTCAAGACGGTGGGCTTTGGGTTTGAACTCGCTTGGTTTGCATCGTTTTTTGAAAGTCGATTTCCGATTTACGGTCAAGTCACGCTTGCAGAAGACCCTAGCCTTTGTTTGGAGCTAAGCCACGCCCTAGAAATGTGGCCTGTGCTGCCAGAGAAAGCCACGCTTAGCGGCACCTCTCGACCCGTCGATGACTCAATGGAGCGGCTCCAGGTTTTGCTGCGATGCAGTGAGCCAGAGCGCTACAGCGTACTGTGTCAGAGACAGTTGCTTCCTATGCAAACCGTACCGGAAGCGGGGCTTGCGGTGGCTGGGGTACGGTTTAGGGCAAAGCCTTTTGCAGGACTGGAGTATGCTGCGATCGCCCCTGAAGCCACCCTCACCTTTGAAGTGGTAGAAACCGAGACAGGGCGATCGCAGGGTGGATGCACCTACCGCGTCCAACTCCCCGCAGAATACAGCACCCCGCCTAAAACTGCTGAGGAGGCGGAGAAAAGGAGGCGATCGCGGGTTGCGCCAGCAGCACCCCAGCCAGCACCCGTTAAAATACCGCCTCTCTACGTACATTCAACGTCTCCGCTGACCCTTGACCTGCGGTGGGCGATCACTAGAGTTGATCGCTAAATCTTTGTAGGGTTGCCCGTACCCTACAGAGGCAGGTCGCCCCTGCATATTTTTCCCTAATGTAGAGTTAAATTATGCGTTTAACTCAGCGGGAAAATATCATTGTGAGTCAATTACCCAACTGTATTACCCGTCCATCCTGGTGGCAGCTTATTCATTGGATCGCCGACCCGCTGGGGTTCCAGGACAAATACAGCCGACAGTATGGGGATATTTTCACCATGCGGCTGAGGGGCATTGGATCTTATGTGGTGGTTGGCAATCCGCA
Organism: Acaryochloridaceae cyanobacterium VAR_48_metabat_390; assembly: GCA_031422435.1. Taxonomy (GTDB): domain Bacteria; phylum Cyanobacteriota; class Cyanobacteriia; order Thermosynechococcales; family Thermosynechococcaceae; genus JAAURS01. The sequence continues at coordinate 309 of JANPLU010000104.1, read as the reverse complement.
GGCAATCCAGGAGATCTTTAGCCAAGATGCCAAGTTTGATGTGGGGCGCGGAAATGCCCTTGCGGAGCCGTTGGTTGGAAAAAATTCTCTGATGTTGATCGATGGCGATCGCCATCGGCGCGAGCGAAAACTATTAATGCCGCCCTTTCATGGCGAACGGCTCCAGACTTACGCAAACCAAATTTGCCTAATTACTGAAAAAGTTGCCAGTCAATGGCAAGTGGGTCAGCCATTTATCGCGCGAACGGTCATGCAGAAAATCAGCCTAGAGATGATTTTGCAGATTGTCTTTGGCCTCAGTGAAGGAGA
>JANPLU010000103.1:0-14317 GCA_031422435.1 Acaryochloridaceae cyanobacterium VAR_48_metabat_390 | reverse complement strand
ATTGTGGATGGCTTCTATCGGCATTATTGGGATTGCGCTGAACCTGCGGTCTTATGACTTCATCAGTCAAGAGATTCGGGCAGCAGAAGACCCTGAGTTTGAGACGTTCTACACGAAGAACATTCTGCTCAACGAAGGTCTGAGAGCCTGGATGGCTCCTCAAGATCAGCCCCACGAACATTTTGTATTCCCTGAGGAGGTATTGCCCCGTGGAAACGCCCTTTAATAATGCGTCTGTGATGGCAGGCGGTCGTGACCAAGAGTCTACCGGATTTGCCTGGTGGTCTGGAAATGCTCGTCTCATCAATTTGTCTGGCAAGCTGCTGGGTGCCCACGTTGCCCACGCAGGTCTGATTGTATTTTGGGCTGGGGCAATGTGCCTGTTTGAAGTGGCTCACTTCACACCTGAAAAACCTATGTATGAGCAGGGCTTTATCCTGCTTCCCCACATTGCAACCCTAGGTTGGGGTGTCGGCGCTGGCGGCGAAGTTATCAGCACCTTCCCATTCTTTGTCGTTGCTGTTGTTCACTTAATTTCTTCCGCAGTTTTAGGCTTAGGTGGTGTTTACCACGCCCTTCGTGGCCCAGATACCCTCGAAGAATATTCCAGCTTTTTTGGATACGACTGGAAAGACAAAAACAAGATGACCTCCATCTTGGGCTACCACCTTTGCATTTTGGGTGGCGGTGCATTTTTACTTGTGCTTAAAGCAATGTTCTTTGGTGGTTTGTACGACACTTGGGCACCGGGTGGTGGTGACGTTCGCGTCGTCACAAATCCCACGCTCAACCCTGCCATTATCTTTGGCTACCTGCTCAAGTCTCCCTTTGGTGGCGACGGCTGGATTGTCAGCGTAGATAACCTTGAAGATGTTGTCGGTGGACACATCTGGGTTGGCCTTATCTGTATTTCTGGCGGCATTTGGCACATTCTCACCACTCCCTTTGGCTGGGCGCGTCGTGCCTTAGTTTGGTCTGGTGAAGCTTATCTTTCCTACAGCTTAGGTGCGCTCTCCCTGATGGGCTTTATCACCTCCTGTATGGTTTGGTATAACAACACGGTTTACCCCAGTGAATTCTACGGCCCAACAGGCCCTGAAGCCTCTCAGTCTCAGGCATTTACCTTCTTGGTGCGTGACCAACGACTGGGCGCGAATGTATCTTCTGCTCAAGGCCCGACTGGCTTGGGTAAATACCTCATGCGCTCTCCAACGGGTGAAATCATCTTTGGTGGAGAAACCATGCGGTTTTGGGATTTCCGTGGTCCTTGGTTGGAGCCGCTCCGTGGCCCTAACGGTCTTGATCTCAGTAAGATCAAAAACGACATTCAGCCTTGGCAAGCGCGCCGTGCGGCTGAGTATATGACTCATGCACCGTTGGGTTCACTCAACTCTGTCGGTGGCGTTGCAACCGAAATTAACTCGGTTAACTACGTTTCTCCTCGTGCTTGGCTGGCTTGCTCCCACTTTGTACTTGCTTTCTTCTTCTTGATTGGTCATCTTTGGCATGCAGGTCGCGCTCGCGCGGCAGTTGCAGGTTTTGAGAGAGGGATTAATCGTGATACAGAAGCTGTTCTTACGATGCCAAACCTTGACTAGTTAACGTTTGTTGATTGGTTTGGGTTATAAAAATGCTCCTGTCATTTGGCAGGAGCATTTTTCATGAATTGATTGAGTATGCTTTGATAAGAATAAGGGTCCTTTCCCGTCGTACAGGGACTGACAATGAAGGAAACGCTGCCTCAGCTCTATTTGGATTAAATCAGGCTGTGGGAGAAAAAACAGGCTAGGAGAATACGTGATGATTTACGACTTTCATCTCACTGATGAGCTACGCTGGACGCCTGAAGCAGAAGCAAAGCTTAAGAATGTACCTTTCTTTGCGCGGTCTCAAGCACGTCAGCGCATTGAGGAAATCGCGCGGGCTTCTGAAATTTCTGTTGTAACCCCTGAACTCGTGGAGCAGGTTCGTCTGACGGTTGGTCAATAAACCGTGGATAAGCTCGTTCTAGGCATGATGAATCCTTGCGCCATCTTGAAAGTGATAGGATTGTGTAGAAGCGCTTAACGTTTGTTTGTTTAGAATTTCTCTTGCTGCAGGGCGGCTTGTAAGGTGCCAGCAGCAGTTTTTTGTTTATAAAAATCCAGATCTGACTTTTTGAATCATGCTGAAAACGTTATTTGGCGATCCGAACAAGCGCAAAATCAAGAAATATCAGCCAGATATTGTTGAAATTAATCTCTTGGAAGAAGATTTTCAGGCGCTCTCTGATCGAGATCTTCAGGCCAAGACTGGCGAGTTTAAGCAGCGATTAGAAAAAGGGGCAAGTCTGGATGATCTGCTGCCTGAAGCGTTTGCAGCAGTGCGTGAAGCCTCGCGGCGAGTGTTGGGGCTGCGTCACTTTGATGTGCAGATGCTGGGTGGCATGATTCTGCATGATGGTCAGATTGCAGAAATGAAGACGGGAGAGGGTAAAACCCTTGTTTCTACACTGCCGGCCTATCTGAACGCCCTAACGGGAAAAGGGGTTCATGCCATTACCGTAAATGACTATTTGGCGCGTCGTGATGCGGAATGGATGGGGCAGATCCACCGATTTTTAGATTTGAGCGTGGGGCTGATTCAGCAGTCAATGTCGCCGCTGGAGCGTCAGAAAAATTACGCCTGCGACATTACCTACGCCACCAACAGCGAAATTGGGTTTGACTACCTGCGCGATAACATGGCAACGTCGATGGAAGAAGTGGTGCAGCGCCCTTTCAATTACTGCGTGATTGATGAAGTAGATTCGGTGCTGATTGATGAAGCCCGAACGCCGCTGATTATTTCAGGGCAGGTAGAGCGTCCCACTGAAAAATATATTCAGGCATCTGATGTGGCGGCGGAGCTTAAGCCAGAAGAGCATTATGAAGTGGATGAAAAAGCCCGCAACGTGATTCTCTCTGACGAGGGGTTTGTGTTGGCAGAGGAGCTTTTGAAGGTTACGGATCTGTACGATCCTGAGGATCCTTGGGCGCACTACATTTTTAACGCAATCAAGGCGAAAGAGCTGTTTATTAAAGACGTTAACTACATCATTCGCGAAGATGAGATCGTGATTGTGGATGAGTTTACGGGACGGGTGATGCCGGGTCGCCGCTGGAGTGATGGTCTGCATCAGGCTATTGAGGCACAGGAGCGGGTTGAGATTCAGAATGAAACCCAGACGTTGGCAAGCATCACCTACCAAAATTTGTTTTTGCTGTACCCCAAGTTAGCGGGGATGACCGGAACGGCAAAAACAGAAGAAACCGAATTTGAGAAAATCTATAAGCTCGAAGTAACGCTGGTTCCCACCAACCGCATCAATAAGCGTCATGATTTGCCGGATGTTGTCTATAAGACTGAGAACGCAAAGTGGAATGCGGTTGCGGAAGAATGCGCTGAAATGAACAAAATGGGTCGTCCTGTTTTGGTGGGAACGACCAGTGTTGAAAAGTCTGAGGTGCTGTCTCGACTGCTGCTGGAAAAGAATATTGCTCATAATTTGCTCAATGCCAAACCCGAGAACGTAGAGCGTGAGTCTGAGATTGTGGCGCAGGCGGGGCGCAAAGGTGCAGTGACGATTGCGACCAACATGGCGGGGCGCGGCACCGATATTATTTTGGGTGGGAATGCCGACTACATGGCGCGGCTTAAGGTGCGGGAATACTTTATGCCTCGCATTGTGCTGCCAGAAACGGGCGACCCTATGGGCGTAATTGAGTTTGGAATGCCCCAAACGAAGGAGGCACCTCAAGGTTTTGGCGAAGGCAGCGCTGCCCCAAGCGGCACACTGCGCAAAACCTGGAAAGCATCTCTTAATGTGTTTCCGACAGAGCTATCTTCTGAGGCAGAAACGCTGCTGAAAGCGGCGGTGGGAGTAGCAGTTAAGGAGTATGGGGAGCAAAGTATTTCAGAGCTTCAGGCGGAAGAATTGCTGGCGATCGCCGCTGAAAAAGCACCCATTGATGACGCGGTGTTGCTGAAGCTACGGGAAGCCTACAATACGGTGCGGGCTGAGTATGAGGCTGTGACCACTCAAGAACATGATGAAGTGGTTGGAGAAGGTGGGCTACACGTCATTGGTACGGAGCGGCACGAATCTCGTCGGGTGGATAACCAGCTTCGGGGACGAGCCGCACGGCAGGGCGACCCTGGCAGCACCCGATTTTTCCTGAGCTTGGACGATAATTTGCTGCGGATTTTTGGGGGCGATCGCGTGGCAGGTCTAATGAACGCCTTCCGTGTAGAAGAAGACATGCCGATTGAGTCGGGTATTTTGACCCGCAGTTTAGAGAACGCGCAGCGAAAGGTTGAAACCTACTACTACGACATCCGTAAGCAGGTGTTTGAGTATGACGAGGTGATGAACAACCAGCGGCGGGCGATTTATGCCGAGCGTCGTCGAGTGCTAGAGGGGCAGGATCTCAAAAATCGGGTCATTGAGTACGCTGAGCAGACGATGGATGACATTGTGCAGGCTTACGTGAACCCTGATTTACCGCCTGAAGAATGGAAGCTCGATGAAATGGTGGCAAAGTCTAAGGAGTTTGTTTACCTGCTCGAAGACTTACAGCCGGAAGATTTCTCGACGCTTTCGATGCCTGAAATGCAGATGTTTTTGCATGAGCAGGTGCGAACAGCCTACGAAAAGAAAGAGGATGAAATTGAGCAGATGCGGCCTGGGCTAATGCGAGACGCGGAGCGGTTCTTTATCTTGCAGCAGATTGATACGCTGTGGCGGGAGCATCTTCAACAAATGGAGGCGCTACGGGAGTCTGTGGGCTTACGGGGCTACGGTCAGCTTGACCCACTGGTGGAGTACAAAAAGGAAGGGTTTGAGACTTTCTTGGACATGATGACAGCGATTCGTCGGAATGTGGTTTACTCTTTGTTCCAGTTCCAGCCTCAGCTTCAGGAATCTGCCTAGCGTTTTGATGGCTCTAAAGCTGAATCCTAGACTGGATTGGAAGACGTTTAAGGTGTAAGTGATTCAGCCTGCCATTCTTTAGCTTCATCTAACCAGTGGTAGCGATGGTCGTGAGGATGTGCTTTTAAGTCTAAGTAATCCAAGTTTTTCGGCTCAAAGACGAGGAGTCGAAACGACTCAGGAATGGAATCTGACTCAGCTTTAGACTCTGTTTCTATAAGTCCTGATGCTAGGGGTTGACCAGGTGCAATGCCGTAAAACTGGGCACGAGCGGCTTCTGATAACTTTTGCCAAATCTCATGGTAAATCCTCTGCCAGCTTTCGATCAGGTGCCCTGCATCCACAATGTAGAGCGTTCCGGCTAGGCGAAACTGTTCGCGGGTTTTAGGAAAATACCAGCAAATCTCTGCTTCGGCATTCTGCTCAATTTGCGCAATTTTTTGGCTGCGGCGATCTGTAATCATGGCGATCTGATTGCTCTCTGGCAAAAAGCCCCGAAAGACCACCGTGCGGTTCGCGGGTCGCCCATCGGCGCGAATAGTCGCAAGCTGAAAATATCTGGCATAGATGAGGGCGCGGTTTCGGTGGAGCGATCGCGCTAAAACTTGCCGCCAAGGGGCTAAAGGTGTCATGAAAAACTCAGGCTACATCACCAGCTTTCACTGTACCGCCTAAGCCGCTGGGATGCTTTCAGGCAAAGGTGCAAAGTGCTGATCCAACAAATGCTCAATATTCTCAAGCGCTACGTCACGATAGGCTTTTTTGCCAATGACGATATTGGGGCCTTTACTGCAGTGCTTTAAGCACCCGACCGACTTAACGCAGACCTGATTGCTAAGACTGCGATCGCAGATTGCCGCCTCAATCGCTCGCTGTAGCTTTGCGCTACCCCGTCTACAGCAGTCTGACTTTTGACAAACCAATATTTTGGTTGTGGCATCCTGGGCGCACGGCGCAATCTCTAGTGGTAACACTAAAGGCAAAGCCGAGGCAGTCTTTACCAACGCAGATTTAACACGTTCGGCTTTTAGGCTTTTAACCACGCCATTTAGCTCAATTTTTTGAACGCCTGTCACTTCTACCCAACTGCCATGCCCAAGTAAATTATTCAAAATACTTCTCAAAAGCTCAATCCGACTGGCGTGGGAGAGCTTTATAGAGTGTTCGCCTTGGTTCGTCTTAATCAAAAGGCGACGGATTTTACCGCTTTTGCCTAAAGTGTAGCCCTCTAGCTGCCCGACGAGACGAAAAGGAAAGCTGCGTGTGTGACTCATACAGACTGATTTTGACCTCTTAAATCAAAGGGAGCTTTTGCCCAACTTAAACAAGACGCTTTACCCAGACTTTTCGCTAAGACTTTTCTAAACGAAAAGCGGTGTAACCCAACTTTGTATCAAATATCTAGCTGTATTAAATCTACCTTAGTTGAGAATCTATGTCAAATATTTTGAAAATATTTTAGGACACCCAACTTCTCTCTTTCCTCAAAGGGCGCAAAATGGAGCTACCTCTGACCCTTTGAGAGGTGAGTCTGCAACACCACTATAAATGCCGCCGAATTTTCCGCATGAACAACATGACCACATTCTGGAACAATCTTAAGCTGAGCTAACGGAATCTGAGCAGCCATGCGTTGATTAATGTGTACAAACTTGAGATCCAGCGCACCAACAACAAGCGTCATTGGCATCTTCAAAGAGGGGAGTGCGCTCCAGAGCGAAGGCTGAGCGCCTGTGCCTAGCCCTTGAAGTGCTTGAGCCAACTGATGCGGACAGTTTTGGAGTCGTCTCTGAAAAATGGTGTTGTAAGACTTAGAGGCTTTGAAGCTAGAAAAGAGAGGCTGTTCGTACCATCGCATCAAAACGGTAGGCCAGTCTTCAGAGTCTAGTGAGGCGGCAAGAACTGCATCTTGATATCGCCGTAAAACCCGCTCGGCGACCGTGTCAAGTCCAGGAGAGGCTGATACTAATAAAACGCTCAAAAACTGCTGCGGAAACAGATAAGAAAGATGCAGCGCCAGCCGTCCGCCCATAGAATAACCGACGAGATGGCAGGGGGCAAAATTAAGCTGACGCAGCAGGTTGAGGAGTGCAGGCGCAAGAACCTCCATGTCATACCCGACAGGGTTCAATACCTGCGTCTGACCATGTCCAGGTAAATCTATTGTTAGACAGAAAAATTCTGGCAAAAGGGCATCAGCAATAGCATCAAAGTCGTTGCCGCACCCCATAAAGCCGTGCAGAAACAACAGCTTAGGATGACAAGACTCACCCCGAAGCTCATAGTAAATAGAGTAAGGCGCTAGTAAAATCTGCGGCATCACTAGAACCCTTACGGGAAGCTTTAAAAGACTGACTTAGTTTTATAAGCTTGCTTTACCCAATCCAGTTCACGCCTTCTTCTTTGGTTTGCGCTAGCGTTTCCTTTGAAGCAAAGCGCTGAAGATCTTGAGCGGAGCCGTTGCCTGCGCCAGGAATATAGGTGGATTTTGGTTTTTGACGGATTAAGTTCGATTCTAGGTCAGAAAAAGAGCTTTTTTCAGCAATTCGCTCTGGAATAATAACCTTCTGCATCAGGTATTCAATCGTCTGTTCTTTAACCCACCCTCTGGTTACTAAAATTTCACCAAAGGACATAGAGGCAATATTCTGCTGATCGACCAATGCCACACCCACTTGTGCTTCAGACAGCAAACCTGCCTCGACAAGATAAGCGCCGATTGGCTTATGGCTAAATCTGATGTTGGGGCCTGAGTAATATGCCATGACTGCATAAGAGACGAGGAACTTAAGGTCTATACACTACAGCGCAATCATTAATAGTGGCGTTAATGATTAAGTTAGAGTTAATGCCTTGTTTTAGGTACTGTATCACAAGCATTCAGATCAGGTGATGTGTCCCTACACGTCGAGCCTAACGGGGTAAGCTGGGCTTTAGTCTTATGACTTTTGTGTGGCTGCTGTTGCCCCACAATGCTGTATTGATGAATACGGCTATGCTTTAGGCTTTAGAAATGCGATCGCCTGTTTCCAAACGATGGTTTGCTGATCGTAGTGGTCCATTAAGCAAATGCACAGGTCGTCTTGCCAACGGACTTTACCCACGAGGAGATCGTTGGTTACGAGCTTAAGTTCAACTTCACCACCCGTCTGAATTAATTTTTGAAGCTGACGAAAGCTGGGGAGTCCGGTTTCAAGTTCGGCAGTCATAGTCAATGAGGCTCACGTTAAGAACACGATTGAGACGGGCAAGAAGAAGACAGGCAAAAATAGTAAATTATTATTAGTGTACAGAATGCTCAGGACTTTAAAGATAACGCTAAAGTTCTGACCTTCCCGCTAAGCCATGAAGTTTTAGAGTTATCCCAGGTTATGCAGATCGAATTTACGAAGTACCAAGGGTTGGGTAACGATTTCATTTTGGTGGATAACCGAGGGCAAGCCGAACCGCGACTGACGCCACAGCAGGCAGAGCAGGTCTGTGATCGCCATTTTGGGATTGGTGCAGATGGCGTTATTTTTCTGCTGCCAGGTGAATCTGGGGCAGACTACACCATGCGAATCTACAACTCCGATGGCTCTGAACCGGAAATGTGCGGCAACGGCATTCGCTGTCTGGCGCGGTTTATTGCCGACCTAGAGGGAAAATCTGCTGCGGAGGGTCACACCTACACCATCCATACCCTGGCAGGACTTATTACGCCGGAGGTTCAGCCCGACGGTCAGATCCGAGTCAACATGGGTTCTCCGCGTCTACTGGCGCTGGAGATTCCGACGACGTTAGCTGCGCCCAAGGAAAAAGTCGTCAACATTCCAGTCGATGTTGCAGGGCAAACCTGGTCTGTCACCTGTGTGAGTATGGGCAACCCCCACTGCATTACGTTTGTAGAGGATGTGACGGCGATCGCCCTAGAACAAATCGGCCCGCTATTTGAGCATCACACCGCCTTCCCGCAGCGCACCAATACAGAATTTATTGAGGTGGTGCGCCCCGACTATCTCAAAATGCGGGTTTGGGAACGCGGGGCAGGGATAACCTTAGCCTGTGGAACTGGAGCCTGTGCTTCTTTGGTTGCTGGTGTGCTGACAGGGAACTGCGCTAATGCCGCAACGGTAGAGCTACCCGGTGGTCCGCTTTATATTGAGTGGTCTGCATTGGATCAGGCTGTGTTTATGACAGGGCCTGCTCAAAAAGTGTTTACAGGCGTGGTTAAGTTTTAGAGCCACCTGTTTTAAGCGGGGATTCTCTTATTATGGAGAGTACTTCGTTTTGTAGACAAAGCCCGAAGGGTTTTGACAGTCATGGTTGCAACTCCACTTTCCCTTAGCGCAGCGGCGGCGCAATTACCCATACGTGCGGAAATTCAAGCGCTTCAGCCAGACTTGGTGGCATGGCGACGGCGGCTCCATCAGTATCCAGAGCTTGGGTTTCGGGAGCATTTGACGGCTGCGTTTGTACATGAGCGTCTGAAGGCGTGGGGAATTGCTCACCAAATGGGGGTTGCCCAGACGGGCATTGTGGCGACCATTACGGGTGCAGCACCAGGGCGATGCTTAGCCATTCGTGCTGACATGGACGCGCTACCTATTTTAGAAGCGAACGAGGTGCCTTACCGCTCTAAACATGAGGGCAAAATGCACGCCTGTGGACATGATGGACATACGGCGATCGCCCTGGCTACGGCCTACTATTTGTCTCAGCATCCCCAGAGCTTTCGGGGCACGGTCAAGATCATCTTTCAGCCTGCTGAAGAAGGGCCAGGGGGAGCCGCGCCCATGATTGCAGCGGGTGTGCTGCGTAACCCTGATGTGGATGCCATTATTGGGCTGCACCTTTGGAATAATTTGCCTTTGGGTACTGTTGGGGTACGCAGTGGACCGCTAATGGCGGCGGTTGAGCTATTTGACTGTGAAATTCAGGGCAAGGGTGGACATGGTGCCATCCCACAGCAGACCATTGATTCGATTGTGGTGGCGTCTCAAATTGTGACGGCGCTCCAGATCATTGTGGCGCGAAACGTAAACCCCTTAGATGCGGCGGTGGTGACGGTTGGCTCTTTCCATGCGGGGCGTACCCATAATGTAATTGCAGATACGGCTGAGCTTTCGGGGACGGTTCGCTATTTCAACCCTGCGTTGGCGGCACTTATTCCCCAACGGGTGGAGCAGGTGATTGCAGGAGTTTGCCAAAGCCACGGCGCAACCTACAAACTGGACTATCGCAAGCTATATCCGGCGGTAGTGAATGACGGGGCGATCGCCGCTCTAGTGCGTTCTGTGGCTGAGACGGTGGTAGAGCCTGCCGCTGGGGTAGTGCCAGACTGTCAGACAATGGGTGGCGAAGATATGTCTTACTTTTTGCAGCAGGTACCCGGATGCTATTTCTTTTTGGGTTCTGCTAATGAAAGCTTAGGCTTGGCTTACCCTCACCATCACCCCCGCTTCGATTTTGATGAGACGGCGCTAGGGACGGGCGTTGAATTATTTGTGCGCTGTGTGGAAAAGTTTTGCAGCAATTCTTAAGGGAGCTTGCGTGTTATGCCTCCGCTGCATTGGGGTTGTTAGACTGTGCCACCAAAGAACACTATTGACTTGCCAATCCTTGCAGTTCGTTAACATCAATGTGGATGCCTTGACGCTTCAGATATTGGCTTAAGTTAATCTGGATGAATAAATCTTTGAGTTCTTCAGCAATTTCTGGGGGTGGATTGCCAGATAATGCGGTTGTGATCAGGCGTTCTGCGGCTCGGAATTCACCACATTCGATCGCGAGAGATGCTGCGCTACGGTGGAGGATAGAACGAGTGGGTTCGGCATCAAGGGTGCTGGCGATTAGGGCGGCGGCTTGGGCTTCTTGTTCAAAGGCTTGTCGCGTCAATTGTGCAGCCTGTTCGGTCGCGCCTCTTAATCGGGTGACTGCTGCGGTTTCGGCTAAATCCATTGCTTGTTGATGGAGCATTTGAATCTGGCTCATCAGAGTATGATTCCTTCGGGGTTATGCTTTGCACTAATGATGGAAATCGGGCGGCTGGAAGCTTTCCATCACATGCGATTCTTCCAGTATCCTGGTTCTTGGCTGCAATGCATGACCGCCAGAATGAGAATATGGTCTTGTTCAATTGTGTAGAGGACTCCGTAAGGAAACTTGCGTGTCATGCATCGTCGAACCTCTTCATCAATCGCAGCATAACGTTTAGGAGATTCTCGAATTCGATAAACTGCATCCTCGACAGAATTGATGAAAACTTGCGCTATTTCAGTTCGCTGCCCTGCATAGTATTGAACCGCCTCAGCATATTCAGTGAGGGCTTTAGGATGGAAGACATACTTCATTGCTCAAGCAGTTGCCTCACTTGAGCCAAAGCTTCTTCTCCAGAAATCGGTGTTATCGTACCATTACGAATCTCATCTCTGCGTTGTTTGGCTTCAGTGACCCAAGTTGCCTGAAGGGTTGAATCGGTGTCAAATTCCAAGCTCTCTACTAACTTTTCTGCCAGGAGTGCCCTTGATACGCTGGGTAGAGACAGGATTTCTTTTGTCAGTTGCTCAATTGATTGCATAGATTCTCACAGAACTCTGAATCCTGCTCATATTGTAGCTTCGACTCAACTTTGAGAGTGTTGATTTGAATTGGCTTATGTATGGGTTTCGTTCCTCAACCCAACCTACGCTACTCGGTTACTTACTAAAGTCACCCTAGCAAGCGCTCGTACAAAGCTTGTTAAGCTACCTACGAAGTACTCTAATAAATCCGGTATTAAGCTTGACACTAAAAATTGTGACGTTTATACTGAGCGTAGTAATGAATTTAAAGCACCCTTATGAACTACCCAAAGCCTACTCGAAAAGGCTATATGCTCGATTTGTGGAATCGCCTACAGCCAAATCGTTCATATAGTACAGAAGAAATTTATAGCCTTGCGGAAGGCTTGCCTGTGGATACAGTTTCTAACTTGATTTACACATCGATAAATCAGGAGCGTGGCTATTTGATATTAGATCAGGCCACGGGCTGTTATTTTCGTTCGGATTTCAACGTATTAATGGACTCTACACAGGATCTAAGCGTTGAAGAATATGAAATTGATGAGGTGGCAATTGCGCGCAACATTGCTGCAATGCGCAAACAGTTGAAATGTACAGAAGAAGAACGAGCTGCAAAAGTGCAGCAGATTGAAAAACTGAATCAAGATGTTTCGGATCTTGATCAAAGTATTGTTGCAATAAAAGAACAGTTGCAGCCCTTACGTCACTTTTTTCCAGCATCCGCTGCCTAACGAGTAGCGGAATATAAATCTGATAAGATCCTGTATCGAAATGCAGGGTCTATTTTTATAAATTTCAGGAGAGTTTTAAATAATGAATTTAGAGCTATCTTTTTTGGATCAGCTCTGCCTAACGGCTTGCGTATTAGCGGACGGACTTGTAGGTGAGGCAAAGATAGGGCATTATGCCCTGTTCTGCTCCAATGAACAGTTAGAAAAGGGTGCGTGATCGCCCACAACCTAATTCTCTTCAAACGACAGCGCTGACATTCTGGTCTACTGGATGAACCGCGACGACCCAGTCAACTAAACCATTAAAACTTTAATATCAAACCAAAAAAAGATGCCCCAAAAGCATGGCTCTTAAGGTGTCCGATTGAAAGATTTTTTATTATTAGTCTTCAAATAGCTTGACTAGCCCGTATCCAATAGCTGCAAAAACAGCAACTGGTGCTGCTGCTGTAATTATCGCTCCAGCGGCCATTCCGCTACCAACAACAGAACCAACTGCTGCCATTCCAGATGATATTGCCGCCCCACCAGCGAGACCAGAAGCACCGACAGCGGATGCTAAGGCTGCGCCTGTAGTGCCTGCAGTTGCAGACATGATAGTTGCAGCAGACCCGCCGATTACGGCTGAAGCTGTGTTAGCAGCTACAAAAGCTGTTGCCGCTGAACCTGCGGCACCAACAGCAGTAGATTTTTTCATATTTATAGCTTTTCGCTGTAAGAAGACATTTCATTTCAATAGTGGCATGGTCAACATAAGGATGCCAACTGTATCTTCAAACGTTCGCAGCGGTCTAACTACTCAATAGGCTTACTTTCAGCGGCTTCCGAATCTAGATCCTTTAAAATTTGGGAAATGAGCCGACAAAGCTCCTCATGATTCTGCCCACTACTGGCTAAAAAGCCGCCCCACTGTGCCACATCTGCTCGGTTGTACTCCAGCGGCGTGAGGTCAAAGTGCGTCAAGCGACCGCCTGCCTCAGTCAAGATCAGCTCTGGTGCTGCCAAATCCCAATCCTTGGGGGCAGACTTTGTCGTGAGCGAAAGATATAGCTCTGCGCGATGCTCCAAAATGGTGGCAACTTTACAGCCTACGCTGCCCACAAACGTCTGTTCTTTCTGGGGCAGACGCTTCAGTAAAGCATCAAACCGTTCATCCCGATGGCTGCGGCTGATGACTAGGCGCATGTCTTCAGGGCGACTACGCTCCTTCACCTTAAGCCGACGTATTTCACCGCTGCGATGCTCTGCATAGGTGCCGCCACCCACTGTTGCATAGTAAAGAATGTCCTGCTCCGGCCACACCACCACCGACAAGATCGGGCGACCCGCCTGAGTTAGCGCAATATGAACAGCGTATTCCCCCGTCTTCTGGATAAAATCGCGGGTGCCGTCTAGAGGGTCAATAATCCAAATGTATCGCTGAGGGTAAGGCGTTACCCCAGCCTGAAAAGTCTCTTCACTGAGATAGCCAAATTGGTCGTGACCCAACTCACTCTGAAGGCAATCCAAAATGTATTGGTTCGCTGCCAAATCCGCTGCTGTAACCGGATCGCTATGGGCTTTCTGAATATCTAAATCAAATTCACCGCGATAGTAGCGGCGCAAAACGTCTGCTGCGCCCCACCCAGCCGACCGTGCTAGTACCAGTAATTCATCTAGCATTGGAGTTCATTCCTCAGGGTTAAAGATCTAGCATGTACACACAATTCCAAGAAAAATCCCCTTCATCTCCTTACGGAGAGGCTACGCCAACGGAGGGGTGCCCGTAGGGCGGGGTGGGTTCGTCATGGCGCTACTGACTAACCCACCCTTGCCCCTCCCGAGCGGGGATTGATGAATCGGTTTATGGCAAAAACCTTTACAGTATGGAAACTTTAATATTTGTGTCTACACCACAGCTCAAATCCCGTATTGGCGTGGGTTGAGCGAAGCCGAAACCCAACCCCTGCTAGTAACTTTGTTTTACCGTCTTTAAAGCTGGAGCGCTTTAGCTGAATCAGTCGCTTGTGAAGGTATACGCGAAGAAGCGCGAACCGCACGAAACATTCCAAAACGACATAGCCCTGCACCAAAAGCGAGGCGCATCAGCA
>JANPLU010000102.1:0-35012 GCA_031422435.1 Acaryochloridaceae cyanobacterium VAR_48_metabat_390 | reverse complement strand
GGAGCACAATGGGCAACCAAGAATGTCCCTCAGGTTCTCAGACATCGGTGTGCTTACCTTAATGGTTATTTCTCGATATCGCTTCAATTAAAAAATGTTGCCTAAGTATTTCTACTCATCGCAAAAGTGAGATGCTCCCGCAGCCGATGCCCTTAACCCTGTAATCAATACCTAGGCGATGGTCAATAATTTATGCAAGTTTCTGCCTGATGCTGTAAAAGCGGGACAGCCTCTGAGGTTCACCCCAGAGGTTTGCCTTGGATGGCGGCGCTCAATCTTTGTACAGTCGGCAGTCTGGATGCTATGGCTATGACCTCTTTTTGGTAGACACCATTTCCTGACCTATCTGGACTATTAAAGGACATCCTTTCGTCTCTGAACCAGCAACAGCAAGCTCAACATTCCGATCTGGAGAAGTCCAAGTTTTGCCCAATGTCCTGTCACATCCACCGCAAAACTCCTCCCCTGGGTTTTCCGCACTCTACTGATCAGAGCTTCCCCTGATGCCAGAGCTTTTCCTCGGTTTTCCTTCCAGTAAATAAACTGATCCTGCCAGCGATCCATCCCCTGCCGATAGGCTTTAACCTTGGCTTTGTAGGCTTTGAGATCATCTCGAAAAGGTTCTGCTGCTGGACTAAATAAAGAGTCTGGCGCTTCAGGAGGATCACCTAGGTCTTTGGGCTTCGGCGGTTGGGGTTGATTGACAACCGCGTTATATTCTTTCTTAAGACCGGGGAACCGACAGCGTTCAAACAGGTGAGGTCCCATACATTGACACTTCGATTTTTCTGTCTCACTCCAACCTTTGCGAACCGATTCGGGCTGTTGCCAGCAAGAATCTTGCACCACATCCTGACCCAATCCCGATAACGTCACCATTGCTTCATAACCCCAGCGCGTTAGGGTGAGTTGACTGATCCACTGTCCAGTACTTCCTAAGGCTTCCAATGGGAAAATAGCCCCAGCAAAGGTAATTTGCGGGACTAGGAATAAAATGGTTAGAAGGGGCGCAACATTTTGGGTGGTTGAGAGTGCCGACACTAAAAGCCCCATGATCATGCCCCCTAAGGTTGATAAAAATATGGTGAAATAAAGGGCAATCCGAATTGAAGCCTGATTGTCAGGTAAATCTACAATCAGAATCTTAGTCAGCCAGAAAATGGCAGCTTGGTAGAGGGCGATGAGGACACATAGCCATACTTTAGACAGTAAGTATGGCAACACTTTTAGACCAATCATCCGCTCCCGTCGGTAGATTTCGGCTTCTTTCACAATTTCCCGCATGGTAGAGAGACTCCCAACCAGTACGGCAATCAGAGTAGCGATAAACATTAAGGTTAAAGACTGGCCGGAATCGCCGCGCAGGGGGTCAAAAACATTGCGACGTACCATTAACAGATCGAGTAACCCTAAAATGGGCGCAACCAATAACATCAAAATCAGGCTGGCTCGATCTTGGATCAGGATGGTAAGGTTGCGCTGGGAAAGGAGCCACAGTTGACGCACAGCCGATGAACTACTCTGGGGCGTTCGGGCGCGTCTGGGCAGTTGCGAGGGCTGATGGGTGGCCAACTGCCGTTGGCGATCGCCCACATACTTCTGATACGCTGGGGATTGAAGATACTGTTGCTGCCACTGTTGGGGTGTTTTTTCCTCATCTACCTTAAGGTAAATCTCATCAAAATCCCGTACCTCAAAATAGGCTAAGGCTTCTTGGGGTGGCCCATAAAATGCTACCTTTCCCCCTTTAGCAAGAAAAACCACCATGTCGCACAGCAAAATATTTTTGGTGGTGTGGGTATTTAAGAGTATTGTGCGCCCCTGATCGGCTAATCGTCTCAGCAACAGCATCATTTGGTGTTCTGTGCCGGGATCTAGGCCGGAGGTCGCTTCATCTAGAAAAAACAGTCGGGGTTTGGTGAGCAGTTCTACCCCAATCGAAACCCGTTTACGCTGACCACCGCTCAGGTTTTTAACCAAGGCATGTTGTCGATGGGTGAGTTCTAAGTCTGCCAAAACTGCCTGAATCTGCCGCTGACGCTCTGAGGCAGGAAGGTTGGGCGGTAGCCGCAGTCTGGCTGAAAAATCAAAGGCTTGATAGACCGTCAGCTCACGGTGAATAATGTCATCCTGGGGCACGTAGCCCAGCTCAGTCCGAAACGCATTGAAATTGAGATAAAGATCTTGCCCATTGACAAACACCTTGCCTTGATAAGCGGGGCGAAACCCACTGAGTGAATCTAAGAGAGTCGTTTTTCCCGCGCCGCTCACCCCCACAATGGCGACAAATTCCTCCGGCAAAATAGATAGCGAAACCTGATCGAGCAGGATTTGCCGACGACCTACCTTTTGCGTCAAGCTGCAGGCATCTAAGCGGAGAGTCCCAATTGCTTGGGGTTGGTTTAGATCGTCATCAACGGTTGCAGACATAACGGGCTAGATGCTTTAGGTTCTCAGGAACCTATCGTACAGCCGTCTGGTGCGCGCCCTCATGATCGCCCAATATCGTTTGGTATGGGTTAGAGGATTTAGGTATCGTCTCAGCAGCCAACGCAGATCGCCTTTTTGGTCAAGGGGCGCTCTCCACTCAGCCAGCACCGTTAGGCTACCTTCTATAAACGCAGTCCGACATGCTCTTCGTTGAATTTTACCACTAGAGGTTTTGGGTAAAGTCCCTGGTTTTAGGAGCAAAATGGCGTAGACATTGACATAATGGTCACGGGCGATCGCCCAGCAAACCGACTGCACAATGTCATCCATATCCAGAGATCTACGC
Source organism: Acaryochloridaceae cyanobacterium VAR_48_metabat_390 (assembly GCA_031422435.1). Taxonomy (GTDB): domain Bacteria; phylum Cyanobacteriota; class Cyanobacteriia; order Thermosynechococcales; family Thermosynechococcaceae; genus JAAURS01. Next base: position 32,236 of record JANPLU010000102.1, on the reverse strand, counting down.
TGACTACGCTCAGCCTCATAGGCAATCACCAGCCGTTCTAATCCATCAATATTGATCGAAAAGGCTGCACCACAATTGGGGCGCAGCGCAGAATGACTTTTCTCTGCCGTTTGTTCAAGGGGTTGGGGGTATCGATTAAGCCCCCCAAAAATCATGATCTCTTTCAGCCGACCCGTAATAAAAAGTTCACCGTCTTGCAAAAACCCCAAATCACCCGTCCGCAAAAATGGGCCTTCCGAAGGGTTGCTTAGGTAGGCGCAGAAGGTTTGGGTTGTCTCTTCTTCCTTATGGAGATACCCTTTTGTCACAGTAGTGCCAGACACCCAGACTTCTCCAACTTCCATTTCTGAGCAGCGGGTTATGGTCTCAGTATTCACGATGACAATTCTTGAATCCAACCAAGGGTGCCCACATCCCACCACAGCACGAGAGTGGGAATCATTCTGATGGGTGAGCACAACCTTATTTTTTTCGAGAGCCAATTCATCAACATAGCGAATAACGGGAGGACTGAACCGATCTCCCCCAGTTAAAAAAACCGTTGCTTCTGCCAGTCCATAACTGGGACTAAAGGCTGCTTGATGAAGTCCACACGGCTCAAATAAGGTTGTGATTCTCGCCAGGGTAGAAGCTCGAATGGGTTCGGCTCCGCAGAAGGCCACTCGCCACTCGCTCAAATCCAAATTTGCGCGCTGTTCAGGTGCAACGTAGTCGCAGATCAGATCAAAGGCAAAATTGGGACCTCCGCTCAAAACACCTTTATAGTGAGAAATAGCCTGCAACCAGCGCACAGGCTTTTGAATAAACGAGACAGGGTGCATAAACACACAGGGTTTTCCAACCCTAAATGCCAACAGGACGTTACCAATTAGACCCATGTCATGAAAGAGGGGGAGCCAATTTACAAACGTTAAAATATCAGAATGAAGACAACATTGCTCAAGCGCCCGATGATTTTGCAGTAGGTTATCGTGGGTTACCATCACCCCTTTTGGAATCCCAGTTGAGCCAGAGGTGTACTGCAAAAAGGCAATATCATCAAGCCTTGGAGTTTGGGGTTGCCACTGTTTGGCTTGTGCAACGTCTAGACGATCTGTCACTATCCAATGAAGCTGCGTTGAACATGTCTGTATCTTGAGGCGAGGTTTGATCGTTTTGATATAGTCAGTGGTTGTAAGGACGAAGGTGGCTTGACTATCTCGTAAAATAGACTCTAGCTTTAATGTTTTCTCAATTCGTCGCGGAGGGCTAACTGGAATTGCAATAACTCCCGCCAGCAAACATCCCAAAAAGGCTGAGATAAATTCTAGTCCTGATGGATAGAGCAGGATTGCGTATTGTCCGGTGGCATTGAGAGCCTGAAGAGAAGCGGCGATCGCTTGAGCCTGTTGTGCCAGCATTAAATAGGTCAAAGATCCTGCTTCTACCTCACCATCTTTCAGAAAAGTATATGCAGTCTGATGAGGTTGATATTCAGCGCGGTACTGTAGCAGGTCAACAAGGGTTTCAACATTAAGAGTACTTTCAGACAAACTCATTCGCTCCATTTACTTAAGTCGGCTTAAATACATCAATAGTCCGGACAGTCTTGCGCAAGGGTACAAAAGAGCTACTCATCGTTATACAGTGCAGAGATAACTATACAAAACTGCACCAATAGATAGCGTGAATTGTAACGGGTTTGCTCAACTCAGGAGGCTTTTTTACAAACTTCAATGGAAATTCTTGCTCACCCTGTTCACGACCCTATGACCTGCTACAGTGACCTATCAGAAAAGACGTATCATCTTCACTTCAAGGATAAGCTAGGATTTGAAGTGCTCAATTAGGGTGTCATTAAACAAGCCCACAACCTCAGGCAAAGGACTCGCCTTGAGGTCGTGTACTTTGCTGTACCTTTGTCTCTAAAAGCAGGCGTCATACCCAGGGACTCGACTTTTACTACAACGGGACTGTCTGACCTTACCCCAAAAAGTGGACAGGTAAGTTAAGCTGCCACCGCGTAATCTAGAGTGCTCTAGTAATTCTCTTCAAATTGAATAGGGAAGTATCAATTTAAGGCGAGACAGCTTGCCCTGCAGAGGTTTCAGTTTTTGTCTAACAGAGTAAGCGTTACAGCTAATTTCGCTAGACAATACCCAGATCAAAGTGGCCCACTTTAGGCTGTTACCCTATTATTAATACGTAGTATTTCAGTAGAAAGCCAGAAGAACCCCTTTTCTTCGTAGAACAATGCCACATGAAAATTGTTGATGTTTCAGAATTCTATGCCGAACGGGGAGGTGGAATCCGCATCTACACGCAAGAAAAGCTACGGGCTGCAACTCAAGCTGGTCATGAAGTAGTCGTCATTGCTCCTGGTTCTAGAGACTATGAGGAAGTCTGTGAAAATGGTGGTAGGGTCATTTGGGTTAGAAGCGAGCCTGATCCGCTTGACCCAAGGTACTATCTTCTCCGAAGAGAGCAAGTGGTGCATGAGATACTTAATCGAGAAAATCCGGATGTAGTTGAAGGCTCTAGTGCTTGGACTGGAGGATGGATTACGGCACGTTGGCAGGGTCGCGCCCTAAAGGTTCTGATTTTTCATGGAGATCCGGTTGCAGCTTATGCGCAAACCTTTTTAAGTTCAATTTTGACGGCTGATCAGGTAGATAACCTCTGTTTTCCCTATTGGATATATTTACGTCGTCTCAGTCGCCAATTTGATATCACAACGGTGAGTGGTGCATGGCTTGAGCATAGACTTACCCGATTTCGAGTCCAGCAGGTTAAAACAGTGTCCTTTGGGATTGAGAGAGGGGTGTTTTCTCCCAGTAATTATGATGTGGCAGTTCGTAAACAGCTTTTATCTCTTTGCGGCCTACCAGAACATGCACATTTGCTTGTTTCAATAAGCCGCCACCATCCTGAAAAACGTCTAGCTACCATCATCGAAGCAGTAAAGCTTGTCAATAAATATCAAGATGTAGGATTAGTGATTTTTGGAGATGGCCCATTTCGACGGTGGATTGAGTTTCTTGCCAAAAAGAAACCTAACATCCAGTTGGTGGGTTTTACTAATGACCGCAAGTTTTTAGCAAAGGTAATCGCCAGTGCAGATGCCCTCGTCCACGGTTCCTCGGCAGAAACCTATGGGCTTGCGGTTGCCGAAGCCATTTGCTCTGGAACACCAGTTGTGGTGCCTAATCAAGGCGGTGCTTTTGACTTAGCCCGCCCCAGTTATGCAGAAAGCTACCCGCCAGGAGATTCTAAAGCTTGCGCCGCCGCAGTTGAGCGGCTGTTGAAGCGCGATCGCCTAAAGCTACAACGTGCCTGTGCAGAAGCCGCAGCTTATCAAATTGGCAGCATGGACGAACACTTTACAAAACTGCTTGAACTTTATGAGGAAAGGCTGGCGATCGCCAAAACCAATTCATTCGGTTAAGCATCCATTGAGATAACCTCATCAAGCAAACAGGCTTAGATCTTTGCTGATGCTTTGCAACCCTCGATTTGCTTCTCCCAGACCTCAACTAAGTTTTTGACCGTATGATCCCAGCTGTAATCGGCCACGCCTTCTCTGCCGTGCTGCCCCATCGTTTCTCTCAACGCACTATCTTGAATCAGACGGGTAAGCTTACTTAAAAAATCAGATTGGTCGCCAGGGTCGTATAAAAAACCATTTCTGCCATCTTGAATATTTTCAATTACTCCCCCTTTATTAGGTGCAAGGACCGGGATGCCCGCAGCAAATGCCTCAAGAACCGTCAGTCCACGGGTTTCCTTCTCAGAAGTTGTGACATGTACATCACAATTCACTAAAAGATTAGGAACATTATCCGGCGAGACCCGGCCCAAGAAGTGAACTGTAAGACCAAAATCGCCCAATCTAGACATAATTTCTTCCCGCATAGGGCCGTCTCCGGCAATAATGAAGGCCACTTCTTTTAAATCAAGCATTTGACCTAGCTCAGACAAACAATTGATTGTGAATTTCCAACCTTTGTCTGGCATTAAACGGCCTAAAAAGATAATTTTAATTTTCTGTTCTAGGCCAGGTATTTGATAGAAATTCTCAAAAAAATGTTTAGTCTTAAATTCAGGAGTGTAGGCATCAAAATCAAAGCCAAGTAGATTTCTATACTCGGCATTTTTAAAACCTAGATCAATTATTTTCTCATGGGTTACTCGACTGGAAACTAATGTAACACCATAGCATCCATATATATACAAAAGAATCTTTGTAAAAGCTAGTTTAATCCATAAGTTAACAAAAGACGGAAGCATGGAATAGTCATCGATATACTCTATAAAATTCGTTCTGTAAAAACTGATGCAAGGAATGTTTACTGACTTTGCGTAGCTAATTCCAGGTACTTTTAAGAACCCCAAAAACAATCTTTCCGGCTCATCAACATGGATAATATCTGGATGGAACTCCCTCAATTCTTTTAATAGCACTGGATAGGAAAACAAAGAAACATTGCGATCAAAGCCAAACCCCATCAATCTATTACTAGAAAGATTTACAACTCTAACATTAGGAAAAATATCTCCCGTATATTTTTTCCAGTCTGGATAAATTTTTTGCAGTGCTTGATAGTTTGGACAAAAGAATAATACCTGATGCCCCCATTCACTCAATTTGCGTAGTCTCTGTAGTCCGCTGACCGTCACCCCATCAACAACGGGAAGAAAGCCAGAGGCAATAATTGCAATTTTCATAAATAGAATATAAAACAGAAAAAATATAGATGAGAAATCTAAAGCCCAGGTATTACTTCTAGAATTTATGCGTACCCCCTGACTCTAAAACTTGAGCAGATTCATTCTCAAAATCTTTGATTCTTTGATCATAGCTTGGGTGAATCGTTTTCATGAGGCGATCCCAGAAGGAAAAGTGAGTTGCATAGTTGTAGCGAAAACTTTCATGATGCTGATCGTGAAACGTCACGCCAATGAGTGGAAAAGGAAACCTAGATAAAGAGTTTGCAGAATATTCATAGCCTGAATGCCCAATCATTCCCGTAATTTGATCATATATCTTGTGGGTAATTAGAATTACACCTGGAATAGGCAGTAAAAAGGGAATCAAGAAAAAGTAAGACTGCAAAATAACGTCATCTAAAAACGTATCGCTATTATTACTCCAAACAGAAGGCGTAATGGATCTATGATGCCAAGAATGAATATGGCGGTAGAGGGCCTTAGTATGGAGCAGACGATGCCCCCAATAGAACCAGGTATCGAAAATCATTAACGAGGTTAAAATCCACAGCAGTGAGTTTATTAGCGTTAATTTAGCTGGACGCATGGTAAAACCCATCTGTTGGCAAAAAATTCCCCCTGTGAGCATTAGCGCAATAAAAAATAACGATTTTGAACTTTGGATAATATCTCGATGAATATCTATCTCTGAACAATTTTTCGCCTGGATTTTTCTAGAAGAACCAAGATGCTCATTCCAGAAAGTAATCACTATTCCAAAGACAAGATAGGTTCCTATTAGAGCTATGTACGAGACAATTAATATTATCAAGAAATGCTTTACTGGATATTGCATAGATACCTATTTTGGCGAGTAAAAAATAATTTTGCGAGTAAGAATAAAACACAGAGATTTTAATTCAATAAGTATTGATTAGGATAGATTATCTAGTGCTGGATAATTATCTAATGACTTTGCCAAAGAATTTGACTCAGCATTCAGAAGAAGTTTATCTCTATAAAATATTGTAGAGAGTAAAATCTTAGAAATCCCTAGGGCAATCAAAAATAAACAAATACCTGTGCCTGATTCAGTGCCAATGAATTGGCCTAAAGACTCTTTAATGAATGTATTTTTCGCTAAAAATGGTTCAAAAAAGTGATCAACTAGGATGCCCGCAACAATAACACCAGGAATGAGTGCACCCCTTTGAAACATCAACTGTAAAGAAAATACTCGGCCTTGTAATTCCATTGGAACGGTGCTTTGCCAAATCGCACGATTTGATCCCATTATAATTGGATCGGCTGACTGATAAATAAACATTCCAATACTGGAAATAATGAGAGATAGCTTAACTCCTATGCCAAGAATAATAATAACAAATCCCTGCAAAATTGTAAGGTTTAGGATGCCGAGAATACGCTGCTTAGGGCCTCCCCATATACTCATAATAGAGCTTCCTGCCAACATTCCGACTCCCGCAGACGATACAACAATTCCAAATTTAGTAGCAGAACTTAGCTTTATGACTAGTAGCCAGAATGAAATATCAAACATGCCAATTGTAAAATAAGTCAAGACAATAAAAATCCATAACTTAAATAAACTGACTTTTGACTTTATGTAATGCCAGGAAGAAATAGACTCTTGTAAAAGCTTTTTAAGTTTGTTGGTCTTTACGTCGTGATTCTTGGCGCGCGACGTGAGCGTAGGGAACCGTACGCTCAAAAGAATCCCTAGGGTAGGAATAAAGGTAAGGCAGTCAATGAGCAGAATGCCATTGAGCTTAATTACACCAATCAGCCAAGTTGCCAGCAGCGGCGTTAAAATTGCTGCCACCCCCTGGGGTAAATTTGCCATGCCGTTCGCTCGTCCCTGATGAGGCTTTGGGACAAGCTGGGCGATCGCTGCAGCATAGGCAGGCACTTGTAAGGCACCAGAGACAGCAAGAATAGGGACACCCAAGTAAATATGCCACAGCTGCAACTGTCCAGATAATGACAGCATCAGCGCTACAAAAGAGCAGCCTGCCGCTACCGAATCGCTCAAAATCATAGCCCAACGACGGTCCCATCGATCCACAAGGGATCCAGCCAATGGAGCCGCAAGAATTGTAGGAAGGTACATGAGAACCACCAAAAAAGCCACTTGGGTGACAGAGCCAATTTGTTGATAAGCCCAGATCGCCAGCGCAAACTCACTGAGCTTAGATCCGAGCATTGACACAAATTGTCCAATCCACACACTGAAGAACGTTTTCATGCAGCTTTACGCATCGCCAAAGGCTTCACAGAGCTTCTACAGCATATCCACAAAACGATTGGTTAGGACTTGGAAGAATCTTGCTCTCAATTTCGCTGCTCTAGCCTCTTCTCAGTGTTAGTCAAACTCAACCCGATGCGGTGCTGACACTAAGCGTGTTTGACCTGACAGGTCTGCTATTATCTACCTCAGGAGTAACGAGGGTCTAAGAAGAGATTAAAATTGCTACACTGCCTGAATTTACTGGGTTTGTCAAAACTATTCTGCTGCTACACTTTTGACAGTAAAGTTCATTGTCAAATCAGGTACGAGGACGAATCTGACTCAGTAGAATCGTTCAAATTTAAATCGTGGTGTGCTATCGATAGCTTCTTATAGTAAAGCTTGTGATTTAAGGTTGGGGAGTGAAAGACAAATGAAAGCAGCAGGACTTGCCACGATAGGTGTTTTGGCAATAATCGGGTGGGCTAATCCCACATATGCCCAAGCCCTTGCGCCGATTGACCAGCTTCGGAATACTCGTATCTGTAAAGGGTGCAACTTCAGTAATGCGGATCTCAAAGGCATGGATCTCAGCAATACTGACTTAAGCGGCGCAAACCTTGGCAATGCAGACTTAAGTGGAGCCAATCTAGCCAATGCTAACTTGAGCGGCGCGAATTTATACCTCGCGAAATTTTCCAATGCCAATCTTAAAGGCGCAAATTTTAGTAGTGCGAATGTTAAAGGTGCATCGTTAGAAGGCGCTGACCTTACGGGTAGCAACTTAACCAACGCAAATTTCAGCTATGCAAAACTCCCAGGAGCCAACCTCAGCGGTGCAGATCTTAATAAAACCAATTTAGGGGATGCAGATCTTAGTCAGGCAAACTTAGAGAATGCTAAACTTCTCGTTACAAATCTTAACTATGCCAATCTAACGGGAGCTAATCTCAGTGGTGCAGATCTCACAGGGTCAAACTTAGAAACCGCTAGCCTTAAAGATGCAAATTTTACAGGTGCTAACCTAATTCAAACCGCCTTAGCAAAACCATCGGTTTCTGCCGAACCTGGTACTAAAGACGGTACAGCTTCAACCTCTGGTAAGGTAGACGACTCCGTCGCAAACCAAACCCAATTGAAAGGAGAAGAAAGCCCCTTAGCCTTTGCTCAAATGCAAACTGCGAAAACCCTTAAACCAGGGGAGGTTGTTCTTAACTACCGTCAGCGCTTTTATCGCTCTTCAACAGGGGTTGTAAAAGGGACAGGAACGCCCTTCTTTGCTGGTCCTGGGGTTCAGGTTGGGGTTACCAACAATCTGGAGCTGTCTTTGGGAGCGCAGATCTTTGACAGCAGCTATTTAGATTTAGTGGGTGGCAGGGTTGATAACCCGAATGGAGATATTGCTTTGGCGGCCAAGTATAAGATTTGGCAAAATGAGGCTAAAACCCAGACCTTAAGCGGAATTGTGTCTCTATCTGGATTTTCAAGGGGTGCTACGTTTAGACGGCTGGGTGTTACATCAAAGGTAGATGGAAGTGGGATAATTCCAGAATTCCAGTTACCTTTTACCTTTGACCTAGGAGAAAAAGCTCAGTTTACAATTTCTCCAACCCTAGCGTTTTTTCAACAAGATAGTGCGGTTCAACTTCCCCGCATTCCAGATCGAGGTGGCTCCTATGGCACCACGTTTGGGATTATGGGGGCAGCCTCTTTTCGACCGTTTTCACGTTTGATGGTCTGGGGAGATGCTTTTGTCCCCTTTACTGGTAACAACAGCCTTAACTTTAAGACCGAACGACCTGCCAAAACTATTGTGTTTAATGCAGGTTTACGCTATTTTGTAAATCCTCGTTTAGGGTTAGATATTTTTGCAACCAATGGCTTTGGTAACTTAGGGCCATTGGCACTAACGGGCGATTCAGAGAAAGTAGGCATCGGGGCAGGGATTGTTATTATGCCAAATGCAGTACCTGCGAATCGAAAGTACCCCAATACGTTCAAGGGTAATGTTTTACTCAAAGATACACCAATGACCGATGATGGGCTGGGGTTCTTTGATGGGGGAACGGTGCCTGAAGGTAAGGTGCTACTCCAGTTTCAAGGGGGTAGTTCCGGCTTAATGGCAGCAGTTCGATATGGTGTACTGAGAGACTTTGAGTTTGGCACCTATATAGACTATGTGTTTGGCAACGTTGACGAATCTGAACAAGGCGTCAGCGCCAAAGTGCGGTTGCTGAATCAGGCAGATGGCGCACCCTTTACCGCCGGCGTTGCAGCCACTATAGGTCGGGGGAACAATCTTCTAGAAAACTTCCGTAACAATGACGCAACGATTTTTAGCCTCAGTGGAAGAGAGAAGTCTTTTCCCTTTATTGGCAGCGGAGATAATGCAGATACTCTCCCAACGCTGTTTATCGGCACCCTTTCTTTACCACTTCAGTATCAGTTCAAACCAGGCACGGCAATTTGGCTAACGCCAACCGTTGGATTTGTGCAGCGGGGCGGCTTTTCCCTTGGCGGTATTAACGCGGGTGGCTCAATTCGTGTATTTAAAGATGTCAGTATATTGGGAGAGGTAGGGGTTAACTTTGTGGGCGATGGAAACGCCTTTATTAATAATCGCCTCGCCAACCGGATCCCCTGGAATGTTGCAATCCGCTGGACTCCCTCGAAGGTATTGGGACTTGATTTTAGTAGTTCTCTTGCGCGTCCAAGCTTAGAGCTATTTGTGACTAACCGGGTTGGCGCTTCAGCCTGGCATCAGTTTAGGGTTAGAGAACAAAATAATCCAGCGGTTGGTGTAGGTATCTCCATTCCATTCTAACTAACCTTTAAATGTTTTCAGATGAATTTGCTTCTTTGGTTTTTAAAGATTGTTTAGCTGTTTGCCAAAATTTATCTAGTTCTCGGGACGAATGTTCGACAAACGGTTTTGTCATCTGTTGCTCAATGACTCGAATGCGTTCAATCAGCTTGAGATTGGTGAGATGCAGGGCTGCGGCTGGGTCAATTTGACACCACCGCGCAATGTTGATGAGCGTAAATAGTAGGTCGCCGAGTTCGGCTTCTTGTTCATGGCGATCGCCCTTCAGCAACGCCTCTTGAAATTCGGCTAATTCCTCATAGAATTTCGCCCATACGCCGTCCATGTCAGGCCATTCAAACCCTTCACCAGCGGCTTTTTCTGAGAGCTTAAGCCCTGCCATCAAGGGTGGTAGCCGCCGCGTATAGCGCTCTAGCTTTTGGCTTAGGGGAACGTCTTGCCCTAGCGCTTCACCTTTTTCTGCGGCTTTAATTTGCTCCCAGTTGGCGTGAACGTCTTCAACGCTGTTGACTGTCACGTCACCAAAAACGTGGGGATGTCGGCGAATCAGCTTTTGCGTAATGCCATTGGCAACTTCGATAAATGAAAACTGCTGAGTTTCGCTGGCAATTTGAGACTGAAGTACAACCTGTAACAGGAGATCGCCGAGTTCGTCTGCGATCGCACTTACATCCCCCCGCCGAATAGCATCAACGGTTTCGTAGGCTTCTTCAATAATGTAAGGAATGAGGGTTTCTGGGGTTTGTGCTAAATCCCACGGACAGCCACCTTCAGGGTTTCGCAGTTGAGCAACGGTTGCAATAAGTGGTTGGAGGGCGATGCTAGCGCTCCAAGAGTCTGCCTGAGCCGAAACGTAAGCCTGAAGAGGTAGTACCTTATTTTCTAGAGTTAGCAGTTCTGAGCCAACGTGGGTAAATGTTGTTCCATTATTAGAAGAAATTAGAGTTAGCACCTGAGCGAGTCGCCCTTGTGCAGAAAGCCAATCCACCAGCTTCTCTAGATGCTCACGCCTTTCAATTTGGGTTATCAGAACAGGCAGGCCATCTGAATTAAATTCCCTTGACAGTTGAAATGCTGCAATGACTGCCAGCTCTGCTTTGCTATCCAAAGTATTCATAGACAAGGGGAAGCGAATAAATTCTTTATCAACTCATCGTACCCTAGACATTTTGCCTATCGTTAAGGACGACTCTTTCGACGCGGTTTGCGCCATTTTTTCCAGGTGGAGCCAAGCACATCACTCCAAGAATGGCTCAATGCGCCTAACTCTAGCCCTGCTAAGATTGCCAGCCCCTGCCAGAAATACTGTGAGGTAAACGACTGTATCTGCTTCTGAATACTGTGCCAAGACCAGAATCCATGATTAACCATCACAACCCAGTGCCAAATTGCGGTACCCAGTGCCACCCAGCAGCCTAAATACGCTAAGCGAATAAGCGTACCAATAATAGGCCCATGGGAGAGCCAAGAGCGATGGCGCATACTTTTTTGGTAGGGTCGCCAGATCCAGCGCAGTATCCCCCAGCGCTTAAACTGTACAGAATAAATATCTAAGTCTGGGCCAAACATAAGTCCGCTGAATAAAAAGCTACCCGCTAAGCTCAGGGTGATGCTGGTGCTTCGGCTTACAAACAGCGTCAGACCCGTCACGATGGGTAGGCTAATGAGGGTAATGCGATCGTGAGTGGCACCGCTGGGCATAGAGATCTCAAAAAGTGCTGTTCAAAGGCGGTTAATGTTTGCTATAGTAGTACCCGCGTTGATAAATACGCAAGGGCGGTTAGCTCAGTTGGTAGAGCGTCTCGTTTACACCGAGAATGTCGGGGGTTCGAGCCCCTCACCGCCCATTGGTTAGGGAACTATGTACATTAAAGCTTTTGAGGATTCAGTAAATAGGCTGAACCGTTTTTTAGTTTCCAATAAGTCAATAACGGTAAGGCGGTTTTAGGCGTTCAGTTTGTCCACAGAGGCACTGTTACTAATGAGAGCTGGGGGAAGTGCCTTTCCATATTTCCACTGTGGCACTAGTAACTCCACTGTAGTAAGTAGATCTTAAAGACTAATGTTATTACTACATCTATCTAGTTTGAGAATAGATAGGTAGTACTTGAGTTACTGGAGTTACTAATTATGACTGTGGCAACCGACAAAACAAAAGTCAGCAGCTATATGGATCAAGAGCTTGTCCGTAAGCTCCGTGTCCTAGCTGCCATAGAGGGGCAAAGTATCAGTAGTTACTTAGAATCACTGGCAAAACGCGAGATAAGGCAAGCCCAGTCCAAGGGCATCAAGTTTAGTTTCAGTGATAGCGACAATATGGAGGTATCGTGACCCAAGCAGCAGAGACAGATATGGCTCAACGGCTGGACAAGCTCACCAGCATCATTGAGCGGGTAGACAATCACGTTCAAGAGCTACGGATTGAGACAAAAACGTTTCAGGCCAGAACAGAGGAACAAATTAAGGCCACACAGCAACAAATCTCTGATCTAGATAAATCCCTGAACAAGCGGATCGATACCCTTAAGCAGCAAATCAACGGACAAGAAGTCTGATTCTGGGGATTGGTGGTACTTGTCCACATCCTTATTTACACCATGTACACCGTAGCCGCTATGGAGCCGGAAAGATTTGCGCGGAAAGCTTAGACAGAACATCTAAGCGCGCTTTCATGAAGTTAGCTGTAACCACAATCCTTTCACCAAACTCTAGCGTTTTGTCATTGCTTAAGCTGTAGGTCGGCCAGACTGGACTATTGGCAGATTTAGGAGTGTCGCTTCGTGCAAACTCAAACCAGTAATTGCTGATTTGCCTTGCTACCGCACGGTCCGCATTGGTCATCTTTCCTGCGATCGCCCGATCCAAATCCACCGTATTCATTACAAACGCAATTTCGCCACCGTGGGGCACACCGTCTGCCCACTGCGATCGCAGGCCAGAAGGCACATAGCTAAAGTAGTAGCGCCAGGTTGGAGCATACCGCGCATGGAGCGCAGCAAACCGACGTCCTGGGGCAGTGAAAACCGAATCACGAATGAGCTGAAGACCCAAGGCTTTATCATCACTAACCCCAGGGTAAAGCCCCTCAACCGCGCCGCGAAAAACACCCAAACGCTGTACCAACGCTGCCGGCTCCATGCCAAACGCCGTTGCAACACTAGCCTCATTGCTGTTGCTGCCGATGATAAGGGGCACTCGCGCCTCTTCTCCATCTTCAAACGTGCTTAAAATCGTCTTTGGCAGCACCGAATCTCCGCTAATCGCCACGGGTGAAGTTGACAAGCCAAGACTCTTTAGCTGCCCAAATTTCTCCGCTGGCACCGACCGCAAATCTTCCAGCGTTGCGGCTGCACTACTCAATCCCACAGCCGTTGCAACTTTATTGCCTATCTCAACTGCCTTTGCTCGGCTCACTTCAGGAGAACCATAGGTGCTTTGGGCAATTCCTTTTTGAAACAGCCCCTTTGCTAAAGGTGATGCCATCAATGCCAAGACGCTCTGTCCACCGGCTGACTCACCAAAAATGGTCACATTATTGGGGTTGCCACCAAATGCCGCAATATTTTGCTGCACCCATTTAAGAGCGGCAACTTGGTCAAGCAGCCCAAAGTTGACTGACCCACCAGGGCTATCTTTTTCTAGCGCTGAGTGTGCAAAGAACCCTAACTGCCCTAAACGATAGTTTAAGTTAACGACTACAGCACCTTTACTGGCTAAAGGTGCGCCACTCCATACCGGTAAGTTAGAAGACCCAATTACATACGCGCCACCGTGAATCCAGACCATGACGGGGCGGATGGCGGATGGGTTAACGCTGGGTGTCCACACATTGAGGGAAAGACAATCCTCGCTTTGGGAACCGACGTTGCTGCCCGACCCATCCATTGAGGCGTCAAAAGTTGGCTGGATACAGGACTTGCCAAAAGCACCTGCCCTCCGCATACCTTGCCAAGCTGGGGTAGGCTGCGGATCGCGCCAGCGGAGATCTCCCACAGGTGCGGCTGCGTAGGGGATTCCCTTAAATGCGATCGCCTCCCCATCAACGCTTCCCGCAAGCTGCCCTTGCCGAGTGGTGACTACGGTTGATAGCTTTAGTGCAGTTGTTGGCGTTGTTGACACTAGCGAAGATTGAGGGTTAGCCCCTAAACGGGGTACATCAGCACCTGAACTGTGTTTTGCCGCACTTAAATTCCCCAATACAACGACGAAAGCACCCGCAACCCAGATTGAGCGTGACATGTTTTGCCCCATTCGATAGTTTCTCCTGCGCGTAGATTAACGCTTATGCAGTCACTGCGGCGATGTTTTTCTATTCATAATTGATTATGTCTGATAACTGAAATGAATACTAAAGCTATAGGTGTTTTATAGTAGTAGAACTATTGACGATAATTCTTAAAAGAGATGTTCAAATCTCAGCCATCTTTTTGGCACATGCTGCTTCCGGCATTAGGGCTGCATGGTCTACTGCTAGCCTATCCCATTGACACAAAAAGCAGCTTAGAAGCGACGCTTCCAAAATCTGGGAAACCTGTGCGGGTCATTACGCTGCCTTCTGGGTCGCCATCCTCTAAAATTACAAACCCAACGACGCGTAAACCCGTTAACTTTTCCTCTAAGCCCCAGAGCGCATCATCCTTGCAGATCAAGCGTCCAGTCATGCAGAAAATCGCGGCTGCACCCCTTAAAACAGCTAGACCAGTCTCTAAACTCGACCTTTTGGAGATTAAGCCTAAGCCGCAGCCATCTCCCAAACCCACCCCCTCGGTAACGCCAACCCCTTTAGCTACTCCTACTAACGAGTTTCGGATGGAAGGTTCAACTGCAGGATGTGCTGGTAGTAAGACTCAAGATTGTTTTGCGCTTACAGAGAGCAATGGGCGTTTAGTGGCGAGTCAAATTGAGGAGAATCTGCGGCAAAGAGGCTATGACCTTTCTTCTTTAGACCTGGCGGAAGAAAATGGAATAAAGGTCTATCAGCTCTCTAAGCGAGGGCAGCCAAAGCAAGGGCAGCCAGAAGATTATCTCCACGTATTTTGGGATGAGAACGGAACAGTCTATTTCCGAAATCCAACTGTTTTGAGCTATGCAGAGCTGGCAGTGAAAGCTCGGCAGTGATGCCTTAGCACAATTTCAACATTTCTTTAGGAAGAATGTTCGGGAAAAATGCGTACCGCTGCCGGGTCAATGGCAAGCTGTACGGTCTGTCCCACCGCTAGGGGCTGATGAATGAGCGATCGCACATAAACAGTCGCGCCATCGGGTGTACTCAGGCGATAGCGATATTCGCGACCTAAAAACTGGCGATCGCAAATCACAATGGGGCTATCTGCATCTGCGTTCATCCGTAGCCCCTCTTGCAAAATCATGGCGATCCCTTGCGGGGTGTCTGTCTGGTAGTGGGGAGGTGCCGCAAACCAGCCAATTTCGGTTTTCCAGCCGCCATCGTGCCACTGCGCCCTGATGCCATTGGCCTGGGTTACAAACTCAGATACAAATTGAGAAGCAGGGTCGTAGTACAGCTTTTCGGGCGTATCAATTTGCTCCAGACAGCCGTGATTTAGCACCGCAATGCGATCGCACACCGACAACGCTTCCTCCTGATCGTGGGTCACAAATACGGCGGAAGTCCCCGTTGACTTCAGCACATCCCGAATTTCTTGTCGCAGTCGCAGCCGCACCTGCACATCTAAGTTGCTGAGGGGTTCGTCTAGTAAAATGAGCGCGGGTTTTGGTGCAAGGGCACGCGCAAGGGCAACCCGCTGCTGCTGCCCCCCTGACAGCTCATGGGGGTAGCGCTGGTCTAGCCCCGTTAAGCCCACAGTGGCGATCGCCGCCTCGGTCAGGGACTGAATTTGGGTCTGAGTCATTTTACGGCGCGGATTTTGCAGCCCAAACGCCACGTTTTTTGCCACGCTCAAATGGGGAAACAGCGCATAGTCTTGAAACACCATCCCCACATCGCGGCGCTCCGGTGCAACCCAGTGGCGACGGCTTGCTACCGTTTGCTCCGCCAGCACAATGGTGCCAGACTGTGGTTTTTCAAACCCTGCAATCAGCCGCAGCAGGGTAGTTTTACCGCACCCAGAAGGCCCCAGTAAGCCTAAGATTTCACCCTCAGCAAGATCTAGCGTGATGGCGTTAACGGCTGGAGACACAGACCCCGCAAACTGTTTAACAATGCCGTCTAACGCAAGGATAAAAGATTGAGTCATGGGGATTTCGGTTGCGACAGGCTCGAGGACAAATACTTATTGAAAGTCATCATCAACAAATTTTACTCGTAGTACAGTAGAAAACGCAGGTATAAAATCAGAGACTGTAATGCAGTTGCAACAAATTCAGCAACATACTCAAAAGAATGGCGATCGCCCTCAGCGCAGAATCAGTCCCTGGAGCGTTGTGGTGGGCGGACTTGCTGCGCTGCTGTCTTTACCCGTCCTAGCGGTGGTCGCGGGCATTTTCTCAGATGCAACGCCCATTTGGGAACACCTCCAGGCCACGGTTTTGGGCACCTATGTCAGTAACTCTCTGGGGCTGATGGTGGGTGTAGGGCTACTGACGACTATTCTCGGCACGGGGACGGCTTGGCTGGTGACGCTTTGCGAGTTTCCAGGCCGAAGGGTATGGGAATGGATGCTGCTGCTGCCCTTGGCGGCTCCGGCCTACATTTTGGCCTATGTTTATACCGACCTCTTGGACTACTACGGCCCCGTTCAAACTGCACTGCGCGGCTGGTTCCATTGGCAGAGCGCTCAAGATTACTGGTTCCCACCCGTGCGATCGCTCTTTGGAGCCATTGTGATGCTGGCGCTGGTGCTGTACCCCTACGTTTACCTTTTGGCGCGATCTGCGTTTTTAAGTCAGTCAGTCTCTATCCTAGAAGCCAGTCGCAGCCTGGGCTACAGTCCGTGGCAGAGCTTTTGGCGCGTGGCCTTACCGATGGCGCGTCCCGCAGTAGCGGCAGGGGTTTCTTTAGCGCTCATGGAAACCCTCAATGACTTTGGCACAGTGGAGTATTTTAGTGTGCCAACCTTCACCACGGGGATCTATCGCACCTGGTTTGCAATGGGAGAACGCAGCGCAGCCATGCAGATGTCTGCACTGCTGCTGCTGTTTATTTTTAGCTTGGTCATTTTAGAGCGCTGGGCACGACGACAGCAGCGCTATTACCAAAGTGCGAATCGCTATCAGCCTTTACCAAAATATTCGCTTTGCGGGATACGCGGCTTTACAGCCGTGCTAGCCTGTGCGATTCCCATTGGCTGCGGTTTTCTAATCCCAGCAGTGGCTTTGCTTCAGCTTATGTTGACTAGCGGCAGTCCGGCAGCCCAGACAGATTCTGATTTCCCAGCCGCCGCCGCTGCCGCTGAAGATCGGTTTTGGAGTTTTGCCAGCAACAGTCTGCTGCTGGCGGGGGTGACGGCCTTGATTGCCGTGGCGATCGCCATTATTCTGGCCTACGGTCAACGGCTAGACCCCAGTAAAACCAATCGCCTTGCGACTCAAGCCGCAGTGCTGGGCTACGCCATCCCTGGTGCGGTGATTGCGGTGGGGGTAATGGTGCCTTTGGGTTATTTTGATAACGCGGTAGACGGATGGATGCGATCGCAGTTTGGCATCTCAACGGGCTTACTGCTGAGTGGAACGATCACGGCTTTAGTCTTTGCCTACTTAGTCCGGTTTTTAGCCGTATCCTTTGGCCCCATTGAAAGCAGCTTGGGCAACATTAGCCCCAACTTAGATGATGCCTCTCGCAGTCTAGGCTATGGATCGTCTCAGACCCTTAGACGCATTCATCTTCCGCTTTTACGGAGCGGACTATTGAGCGCAGCCATTTTAGTCTTTGTGGATGTCATGAAGGAATTGCCCGCAACCTTAATTGTGCGGCCTTTCAACTTTGATACTCTAGCCATTCGGGTCTACAATCTCGCCTCAGACGAACGCCTTGCAGAAGCAGCCCCACCTGCGTTGGCAATTGTGCTGGTGGGGCTGTTGCCTGTACTGCTCCTAAGTTGGCAAATGACGCGCGGTCGCCAATCTGCTGTGCATCCAGACTGATAGAAGTGATTTACTCCTACTTTCTCAATGGCGATCGCATTCAAACCCATTTGAATCCATGTTTTATACTGAAGTCATCACTGTCTCTGGCGGTTTCTGCCCGTGATTTCTCAGCCTGTTCTCCAAAACTTACCCAGCACTGCCGATCTGCCCTGCTCGGACGATACGCCCGTGGATAACGAAGACCAGAACCTCTTGCCCAATTTGCTACTGCTGCTATTGACGCATCTGTGGTCAGCCCGCATGGATTGGTACTTTGGGGTAGATATGGCGGTGTATCACACGACGGGCATTAGCCCAAAAGTCCCTGTTGTGCCGGATGGGTTTCTGAGTTTAGGTGTGGAGCGCAAGAAGGGCGGCAAGTCGCGGCGCAGCTATGCCACTTGGGAAGAGGGTCATGTGGTGCCGATGTTTACATTAGAGATGGTATCTCACCGTCCAGGGGGAGAATACGATGAAAAAGTAGAGCTATATGCCAATCTGGGTGTGCTATATTACCTCATCTATAATCCAGAGTTTTGGCGACGGGATGGGCATCAACCGTTTGAACTCTACAAGTTAGAAGATGGTGTTTATAAGCTGCAAATTGGTGAGCCTTATTGGATGCCAGAGATTGGTCTAGGGATTGGACGTTATCAAGGTATTGTGGGTGGATTATCACAAGAGATTTTGACTTGGTATGATGCACGGGGCGATCGCCATCTCAGCTCTGAAGAGCAGGAGCAACAACGGACAAAGCAAGAGCGGCTAGCCAAGGAACAAGCCCAGGAAAGAATGAAACGGCTAGAGGCGTTGCTGCGATCGCAAGGTATTGACCCAAATCAACTTCTTGAATCGTAATATAGGGCGATCGCCCCTCACCATTCTAAGACCCTGAATTATAAGTAAATGCCTCATCCGTTAAGCTCTATAAAAACGCTAGCAGATTGAGTTTGTCAGATAGAGTGATTGAGAAGCGTGGTATCTCAAACAGTGATAGAAACTTTCCCTCGCACCTGTCGCTGTTCGAGATGGCGAATGGCAGCGGGGACTTCGCTCAGACTGTAGCGTTGGTCGATAAAGGGTGAAATTTTTCCAGCTTCTATAAAATCTCTCAAAATAGCGAGATCTGCCTGATTGGGTTTTGTGACCAAAAATTTCACGTTCCGGCGGCTAATCTTTGAAATCAAAGAGCCGAACAACATGACAAAGAACAGTCGAGCGGTGGAGCCGCCGACCAAGATGTAAGTGCCCTTGGGATTCAAGGCTGGCGGATAGTCGAAAACGGAACGGTAGGCCGCCGCGTCTAGAATCAGGTCGTACCGCTGCCCCTTTTGAATAACGCCGTCTTTCGTGTAGTCAATGACATGGTCTGCGCCGATTGCTCGCACCATATCGACTTTGCTAGTGCTGCATACGCCAGTGACTTCAGCGCCCAATGCTTTAGCAATCTGTACGGCAAAAGAACCCACGCCACCGGATGCGCCATTGATCAACACTTGTTGGCCTGACTGAATCCGTCCCACATCCCGTAGACCCTGAAGGGCGGCTAGGGCAGATCCAGGAACCGTTGCGGCTTCCTCGAAGGTCATATTAACGGGCTTTAACGCCAATGCCGTTTCGGGAACGCAGACGTATTCAGCAAACGCACCAAAACCGCACTCAGACAGCTCGCCAAAGACCTCATCGCCAGGTTTAAATTGCGAAACATCTTTGCCAACGGCTTCAACTTGGCCTGCGGCATCAGTGCCAAGGATCCTGACTTTGGGCTTGAACAGCCCCCCAAATATAAAACGGATCAGGAACGGACTCCCCCGCATCAGATGCCAGTCGCCAGCATGGACGGACGCACCATAAACCCTCACCAGCACGCCATTGTCCGACACAACGGGCTTGTCAACGTCTGCCAATCTCAGCACGTCCGCCGAACCGTACTCTGTTTGAACGATCGCTTTCATAGTGTCATTCCTTTGGACTTACAGCGTAAGCTCACCCATTACTTCATGATGGGTCGTCATGAAGGGATTCATGATTTTAAATTAGGGCTTGAGTTAATTCTTGATCAGTTTTGCCACAACTTCTAACTAACTGTTGGTTTGCATTGGTCTAGTCAAGGTCAAACCGGACTTTATCAGCTCATTGATTAACCTCCTAACTATGGCACTATTTAGAAGCGATTGTTTTCAAAAGAAAGTATCGGCGATCGCCCCGTTAAGACAATCGCCGCTTTCCCTCAACCACCCCGTCTAAAGGCTACTTCCAACCCGCGCGATCACAAATCTTCAGCGCCATCGCGTTGTTTTTGCCGTACACAGACCCATTCAGCTTATCAGCCTTAAACTTCCCATAGCTGTCAAGAACTGCGTCCATGGGCACTCTTGACTGGACAGGATATTCATTATTGCTCTTGGCAAAAATTTCTTGAACTTGACGACTGGCAAGATGTTCTAGAAATAGAATTGCCGCATCTTTGTTGGGTGCATATTTTGCAACGCCACCCCCGCTGATGTTGACATGGGTACCGCGATCTTTCTGATTAGGGAAGAACACGCCCACTTTTTCCGCAATCTCGCGTTCCTCAGCTTTATCCGATTTTGCCAATCGGGGCAGGTAATAGGTATTCACCAAGGCAAGATCGCCTTGTCCTGCGGCGACTGCCTTAATCTGAGCCGTGTCATTTCCTTCTGGTGAACGGGCAAAATTAGCCACTAATCCACGCGCCCATTCTTCTGTCTTAGCTTCGCCCTGTGCCGCTAAAATTGAGCCGACCAAAGACTGGTTATAGACATTGCCAGAAGAGCGAACCAAAATCCGACCTTTCCATTTGCCATCGGTTAGCGCTTCGTAGGTAGACAGCTCTTCAGGCTTAACCTTTGCCTTGTTATACATAATTACCCGCGCCCGTCGAGTAAACCCAAACCAGTGCCCTTGTGGATCTCGCACGCTGGCATCAAGCCCCGTCAAAATGCGTGAAGAAACGGGCTGAAACAAACCTGCTTCTTGGGCACGCCAGAGGTTGCCTGCATCTACGGTAATAATTACGTCGGCTGGGCTGTTAGTACCTTCGCTCTTGACCCGCTCAATAAGCTTGTCACCAGGAGACTCTACCAAATTGACCTTAATACCCGTCTTTTTGGTAAAGCTCTCATAAATTGCGGTGTCGGAGCTGTAATGTCGTGCCGAGTAGAGATTCATCACCCGCTCTGCTGAACGACCAACTTTAGGATTTAGGATTTGGTGCGCGGCAACCGCCGCCGCTGCGGTTCCAGAAGCCAGGAAAACTCGTCTTGTAATTGCCATAGTTGCGATACTTTTTGAGATCTTGAAATTTTTAGAGGATGGCGCTGAGAAAGTTGACGCCGACAAGCTGAAAAAGACAGAGCGGCCTCAGGACGTTAGGCTACTTGCTTGCGCCCTCAATCCATGAAATTGGCTACTGCTTACCTGTTCAGGCTTTAACTTATTGATATCTAATTGCAATATACTCTAAAACTGTAGTCTGCTTAAAGCAAAGTTATACTGCATTTGTAAAAATTCAGAAGCTTTAGCCCCAGTAAGCAAAGCCTTTAAGCGTCAAATAGCTGTTTAGGCCGCTAAAAAGTATTGCAAATCTTTATGCTTAAAGACTTCAACCCAGCCGTATTGCCATACCGATTCTTTTTGGAGTGAATACTGCCGCGCTATTCTGAACCCGTGGCTGAAATGAGGATAGTCTGCGATCGCCTTTACAATGAGGTTCAACCTTGCCACTAGATTCACTGTGAACCCTGCTGACTTCAAACTTCTGCTCATTGACGGTCACTCCCTGGCCTTTCGGTCTTACTACGCCTTTGCCAAAGGCAGAGAAGGGGGGTTACGAACTTCAACGGGCATCCCTACCAGCGTGTGCTTTGGGTTTCTCAAAAGCCTGATTGAGGTCATTAGCGTAGAGCAGCCGACGTATTTGGCGATCGCCTTTGACTTGGGTGGCCCTACCTATCGCCACGATGCGGATGAAACCTACAAAGCAGGCCGCGTTGAAACGCCAGAAGACTTTATCCCCGATATCCAAAACCTTCAGGAATTGCTAACGGCACTCAATTTGCCCATTGTGATAGCCCCAGGCTACGAAGCCGATGATGTGATTGGCACCCTCACGCGCAAGGCTAGCCAACAGGGATGGCAGGTCAAAATTGTCAGCGGCGATCGCGACCTCTTTCAGCTTGTAGATGATGCCGGCTTAGTGCGGGTACTGTATCTCAGCAACGCCTTTGGTGCCGCCCGTGGGAGCGCCGCAACCTCTCAGTCTTTTGGCCCTGAAGAAGTATTCACTAAATTAGAAGTGCGTCCCGACCAAGTGGTCGATTACAAAGCACTCTGTGGCGATTCCTCCGACAATATTCCTGGCGTGAAGGGGATTGGTCATAAAACTGCCGTCCAGCTTTTGACCCAATACCAAACCCTCGAAGGCGTGTACAACGCCCTACCCGAAATTAAGGGAGCCGTCCAGAAAAAGCTGACCGAAGGGCATCATTCCGCGCTGCATTCTCAGTACATGGCGCAGATTCACTTAGATGTGCCCCTTGCGGTACAGCCTCAAGATTTTCGGCTTGAGGGGTTTGATCTGGCGCAGGTTACGCCAGTTTTAGAAAAGCTAGAGCTGCTCACCTTTCTCAAGCAGTTACCAGCGCTGCAAAAGCATCTCGGCGGCTCGGCGGAATCGACAGCTCAAGCGCAATCGGCATCAGACACCGACGATCTTTGGTTTTTTAGCGCGGACGACACCCCTCAAGGGTCTAGCCTTACCCCCCAAATTATTGACACCCCCGAAAAGCTCGTGCAGCTCGTTAAAACGCTTCAGAGCTGCACCAACCCTCAAACGCCCGTGGCTTGGGATACAGAAACCACCAGCCTCACCCCCCGCGATGCCCAACTGGTGGGGATTGGCTGCTGCTGGGCAGCAGAAGAGATTGACGGCGAGATGCCCGTTGCCTATATCCCCATCGGTCATGCCAGCGGCACTAATCTGCCGCTAGCCGACGTTTTAGCGGCGTTGCGCCCCATTCTCGAAAGCGAGACTTACCCGAAAGCACTGCAAAACGCCAAATTTGATCGCCTTGTGCTGCAATTTCAGGGCATTAAGCTTGCAGGGGTCGTGTTTGACACCATGCTGGCAAGCTATGTACTCAACCCTGACAGCACCCATAACCTCACGGATCTCTCCCGTCGCTACCTCAATATCACCGCTCAAAGCTTTACAGATCTGGTGCCGAAGGGCAAAACCATCGCCGATATTGACATCCCTAGAGTTGCTGAGTATTGCGGACTGGATGTGCTGACCACCTACCAACTAGTCGAAAAACTTCAGGCTGAACTGGTGGCTCGTCCCAAGCTGCTGAAGCTGTTTGCTGAGGTTGAGATTCCCTTAGAGCCTGTCTTGGCGGCGATGGAAACCCACGGCATTCGCATCGACCAAGCCTATCTCCACACCTTTTCGGGTCAGCTTGAGCAAGATCTTCGCCGTCTTGAAATTCAGGCTTATGAGGTTGCAGGCGAAACCTTTAACCTCGGTTCCCCGAAGCAGTTGAGCGATATTCTGTTCCACAAGCTGGGGCTAGATGCTAAAAAATCTCGCAAAACCAAGCTGGGTTTCTCCACCGATGCCGCGACTCTCGAAAAACTCCAGGGTGACCACCCTCTCGTAGATATTCTGCTAGAGTACCGCACACTCGCCAAACTCAAGTCCACCTATGTCGATGCCCTGCCGCTCTTGGTGCGCGCCGACACCCACCGCGTCCATACCGGCTTTAATCAAGCTGTTACCGCAACGGGCAGGCTGTCGTCTTCTAACCCCAATCTGCAAAATATCCCTATCCGGACTGCTTTTAGCCGTCAGATTCGAGCCGCATTTATCCCTGAAGCGGACTGGGTACTCGTAACCGCAGACTATTCTCAAATTGAGCTACGGATCTTAGCGCACCTAAGCGAAGAGCCTCGCTTGGTCGAAGCCTATAGCCAAAATCAGGATGTTCATACCCTGACGGCTCGGCTTTTACTCGAAAAAAACGACATCAACCCCGATGAACGTCGCCTTGCCAAAATCATCAACTTTGGCGTGATCTACGGCATGGGTGCCCAGCGCTTTTCTCGTGAGGCGGGCGTTAGCTACAGCGAAGCCAAAACCTTTATTGATCGCTTTTACGAGCGCTATCCTGGCGTATTTGGCTATTTGCAGCGCATGGAGCAAGAGGCGATCGCCCAGGGCTATGTCGAAACCCTCCTCGGTCGCCGTCGCTACTTTGAATTTGAGAGCAGCAGCCTTAAGCAGCTCCACGGCAAACCCCTCACGGAACTGGCTGCGATAGATCTTGCCAAACTTAAAATGACCACCTACGAGCGTGGAATGCTGAGGGCAGCAGCCAATGCGCCCATCCAGGGTTCAAGTGCCGATCTGATTAAAATTGCGATGGTGCGGCTGCAAAAGGCGATCGCCCCCTATCAAGCGCACTTGCTGCTCCAGGTTCACGATGAACTGGTGCTAGAGGTACATCCCACGCATCTTGAAGCGGTCAAACCTATCATCCAAGCCGTGATGGAAGAAGCCTTGCCCTTGCGTGTGCCTCTTTTGGCAGAAGTCCATACCGGATTGAACTGGATGACCGCCAAGTAACGTGTTATGGCATTAAAAAGCGGCACCTCAAGAGAGATGTCGCTGAGTAAGAAGCCTAAAGCTTTACGTTAAAACTGGTTCTTATGAAGGCTTAGACTCAGATCTAAACCTTGATTCTTAAAAATTGAGTTGAGAAAGGTACAGTCTTGCCTAATGTCAAACGCTCTTTAGTCGGTTGGTCGGCCTAAAAATTACGCGTTGGTTTGTGCCAACAGCATCTCTTTTAGCTTCTCTAAATCCTGTGCCCAGCGTGGATCGGGCTGGAATGCCTCAGACTGTCCGCCGCCGACCGCTGCATTTTGAGACTGACGGCCTTGACCTTTCCCTTTGCTGCCGCCGCTGCTGCTGGCGCTATTGCGTTTAGAGACTGGCGTGGGTGGTTCAACGGTGCTAACAGCAACCGCCGATTCCTTTGCCTTAGGCAGCGCCTTCTCAATTTTAAGAATGCTGTCCTTAAGAGAGAACCCATTCAATTTTTCGATAACAATATCAGCCTGTTCCTCAGTCTCAACGGTCACAAACCCGAACCCTCGGCATTTGCCCGTTTTGCGATCGGTCACAACCTTGGTAGAGGCAAGCTCTCCGGCTGCTTCGGCAAACAGTGCTTCAAGCTCTGTACGCTCAATTTCTTTTGGTAAATTACCAACATAGAGACGGATAGACATTAAGAAAACCTCCAATTTGAAAACGAGAATCTAATGCTTAGGTTAATTTGCAATCATGCTCCCACTCGCTCATGCATTCATGGAGCGGTAGCAATGTTGACTGAACGAATTCAGCGCTTGGCACACAATAAGCCTGTATTCAGAGAATCAAACACGACTCTAGTGGGTCGTCTCGGGTACGGGCAAAGTCTTAACCCATATCTGATGCATGATTCAGGCAAAATTGTGGCAAAGCATGTCAGCTTGCTTCACCTCACTGTTTCTTTAGCAACGCCATCTTATGTAGAGAACGGCTTCTCATTAAAAATGCCTCGGTCAAGCACAATATCTTAAGACGCTGTACCGAAGCGAGGGATTGCAGAGAAATAAAGCGCCATAATCGGCAAAAGATTTTACTAAATGTGATATCTCGTAGGCGTTGAGTTTTTATACACTTTGCACGGCACTCTTTAAGGTATCACGGTCTTCGGCAACAATGTACCTTCAGCTCAGAATCACAGCATCGCGCTTAATCTTTAAGATTCAAAACGTCGGCGACATCTTGATGGCTAAAAATCAATCGCTAAAAAAACAGCCGCTGCTAGGCGGCTGAAAGAACTTGCTGTGTTGGGAGTAGGAAACTCTGATACAAAGACCTTGTAAAGAAGTTATGTCACCAGTTGTCTTCCACTTGTTAAGAAGTGTAACGTGTTGCGAGAGGAATTGCAATATTTCTTTGCTTTAGCTGCGATCGCCTACAGCGTATTTTCAGCATTTTTAGCCTAAGGGACTGGTAGGGTTGAGGATGACATTCATCACGCATACGGACTGCATAGCTCATGGATGATCGACAAACGGCTCGTGACGCAAAACTAGATGAGCTAGTGCGCGCTATTCCTTTTTTTGACGGTCTGCCTTTAGAGACGGCTAGAGCAGCGCTAGCCCACGTTGTGACACGAGAACATCCAGCCCATCGAGTGGTTTTGCTCGAAAATGATTGGGGCAGCTCGGTGTACTTTATATTGAGCGGCTGGGTTAAAATCCGTACCTATAATATTGACGGCAAAGAAGTAACCCTTAATATCGTAGGCAAAGGCGAGGTCTTTGGTGAAATGGCTCCCCTTGACGAAGTGCCGCGCTCAACGGATGTGCTAACGCTAACGCCTACCGTGGTGGCTAACATGCCCGCCAACGATTTTGTCCATTTTTTGAATACGGAGCCACAGGGCGGCATTCGGCTGGCAAAGCTGATGGCGCGGCGGTTACGACAGGTAAATCGGCGGCTGCGGCTGCGAGAATCTGATAGCACGTCTCGCATTGCAGATATTCTGCTATTTTTGGCAGAGGGCCAAGGCACTCAAAAGGGAACCAGTATCGAAATTCCGAACCTACCCCACCGTGAGTTGAGCAGTTTGAGCGGCATGGCGCGGGAAACTGTGACGCGGGTTTTGGGCAAGCTTGAGAAAAAAGGGCTAATTAAGAGAACCCCTGAGTCTTTTCAGATCGTCAATATAGATGCGCTAGAAGATTTGCTGGTTTAGGATGAGAGACTGCACTACCTGCTCAATCTATGCAAGATCCAGCCATCCAGCCGTCTCAACCTAAACTTCCCATGCCAGGGGATATCAAGGTAGACCCCCGCCACCCTCGCATCATGGTAGAGACGGCATTTTTAGCGAGTACCAGCGCCCTCCTCTGGATTCTTAATTTTTACTTCCCCATCGGGCCAATTTTTCGGATGATGTTTGCGCTGCCCACGGCGATCGCCTATCTTCGCTGGGGCAAACGCGCCGCCTGGATGACGGCGATCGTGGCGGCGTTGCTACTAGGCGTGTTGATGGGGCCGCCTCGGAGCCTTCAGTTTTTGATTCCCTTTGGTTTTTTAGGCGTGCTGCTGGGCGGCTTGTGGCGGGCAAAAGTGAGTTGGGCGGCGTCTCTAGGATGGGGGGTCTTGCTAACCACGATTGGCGTATTGTTCCAGACGGCGCTCGTGTCGCTGCTGCTCGGAACCAACCTTTGGCTTTACCTAAACCAGCAGGTGCGGGGCATTTTGGCTTGGGTATTTGAAAAGCTTGGCATCTTAATTGACCCAAGTTTAGAGTCTGTTCAGCTTGTGGCTGTTGCCCTCATTGCAGTTCAGTCATTGTTCTACCTTCTGCTGGTGCATTTGGTTGCCCTACTGCTAATGGAGCGGCTAGGGCATCCTATCCCTGACCCACCACCCTGGCTTCAAGCACTGATTGATGAAGGCTGATCTACCGCGGGGTGCTGCTCAATGTCTATGATTCAGGTCTATACGCAACCCGCCCTAGCTGCACAGTGGATGGCTCGGTATCGCGGCAAGAAACCCGTTTATGCCTGTGTTTTAGGCTTCACCGAGACAGGCTTAATTCCAGGCATTTCCGCAGCGGGCGCTACGCCTGAATCGAGACGGTTTACGGCGATCGCCGATGCCGAGTTTTTGCTCAATGGCGCTAATATTGCCGCTCAATATCCCCTTCCCCCACTACACCAAGGGGCTTCTCCCGTTTTCATCACGCGAGCAGTCTTACAAGGGCAGAGTGTCCTAACTTGGCTCATGAACGCAGGTTTACCCATCGCACCATCGGTGCCTGTTGTTGACCTAGGGGGAAGACCTGCCCGTTGTCTGAGTACGGGGGCTGCTCAGGATAGAGCCATGGTTCAGCATCTCTTTGAGCAGGGCTTACGCTGGGGACAGACGTTAGCGGCAGAGGCTCAAGACGGGTACCTGATTTTGGCGGAGTGTGTGGTGGGCGGCACCACCACGGCCTTAGCGGTATTAGCGGGGCTGGGTTTTAATGCCCAAGGCAAGATCAACAGCAGTCACCCGATTTGCAATCACGACCAAAAATGGCAGTTGGTGCAGCAGGGGCTATCAGCGCTTCCTTCTCACCCCGATCCGTGGCAGGTTCTAGCCGCAGTGGGCGACCCAATGCAGGCGGTTGCCGCAGGGTTAATGTTGTCAGCCAGCCATACCTGTGGCGTTCTGCTGGCGGGGGGAACCCAAATGCTGGCGGTGTATGCCTTGGCACGGGCGATAGCCTTCCAAGATCGCATTCTCTGGAACCCTGAACAGGTGGTGGTGGGCACGACACGCTGGGTAGCAGAAGACCCTACAGGGGACACGGTAGGGTTAGCGAAAGAGATTGGTCAAGTCCCGCTGCTGGCGACCCAGCTAAGTTTTGCAGATTCACGCCATGCTCAGCTTCGTGCCTATGAGCAAGGGTTTGTCAAAGAGGGCGTGGGGGCAGGAGGAAGTGCGATCGCAGCTCATCTCTACCAAAACTGGGATCAGCCTCAGCTTCTCAATGCTATTGAAGCCGAACTTGATTGTCATCAATCATTCATAGACAACCCATAACAAAACGCGCCCTTAATTAAGAGCGCGTTTTGAATAAGAGCTAATTATAGGTGCATTGCCTTAACAGGCGCTGCGTTAGATATAGGCTTTAGCAAGAGCGCTAAAGGTTTTTTTCTGTATACTGCACAATCAATCTAGTTCGGATTTTCAGAGAAGTCTGTGTCCTAGATCACCGAAGAATGATTAGCTCAATCATCGTGCCAGCAGTACCAACCTTTCAAATACCTTGACTTTACCCACTGTGCAGCTTAATCCGGCATCTTGTGTTCTATCGGGCAATGTTAGATTTTCTGCTCTCATGAAACACTATACCTTCTCCTTTTCAGGAACCTTGAGAGCAGATGGAATCGACATTCCAACCGCCTCGGCTAAAGCCTTAGGTGGTGCCTGACGAGTCTCAGCTCGAAGATACTCGCCCGTCAAAATAGGGGGGACAACCTTCATATTGTGGGTCGTGCTGTAATAGCGGTGGATTTGGCGCATCTTGCCCCGCTCCCGCATATCCTCATCAGAAATTTTCTTACGCAGCTTAATCACCGCGTCCATGATGGCCTCTGGTCGGGGCGGGCAACCTGGCAGATACACATCCACCGGAATCAGCTTATCTACGCCACGTACCGCTGTCGGCGAATCGCTGCTGAACATGCCACCCGTAATCGTACAGGCTCCCATCGCAATCACATACTTAGGATCCGGCATTTGTTCGTAAAGACGCACTAAGGCAGGTGCCATTTTCATGGTGACGGTGCCTGCTGTAATGAGGAGGTCGGCCTGACGAGGGCTAGAGCGTGGAACCAAGCCAAAGCGGTCAAAGTCAAACCGTGAGCCAATCATGGCAGCCACTTCGATAAAGCAGCAGGCCGTGCCGTACAGCAGAGGCCACAGACTCGAAAGACGCGCCCAGTCGTAGAGGTCATTAATCGAAGAAAGAATGACGCTTTCTGCCAGTTCTTGGGGCACTTCCGGCTTGGAAATGGGATAGATAATTTGACCTTCGGACTTGACGGGGGTGTTCATAGTAGATCGCCTGTGAAGAATCGGCAGTGCGGTACAGAAGTTGAGCGGTGCTAAATAGAGTAAAGCGAACCTGAAAATTATGCCTCTTTCAGTCTAATGTACCAATTGCGCAGTGCAGGAGCCTCAAATCAAGGATTGGTTAATTTGATGATCAACTGCGTCCAAAATGTTAAGACAAATCGCTGAGCGCTTTTTAACTACGTCCCTCGGCCTGACATCACCTTTTTATAGGCGGGGCGTTCAGTTAAGTGGGTAATGTAAGCCACCACGCCAGGATATGGGCTAAGGTCTAACTTCAGCATGAGAGGAATGTACGCCAGCATAGAACCCAGCGCCACATCCGCAACGGTGAAGGATATGCCGAGGATGTAGGGTTGGTTGAGAAGGCGATCGCTCAAAGGCCCCAGCAATACTGGCGCTTCCTTCTCTCGACTGGTTTCTACAAACACCCCAGGGCCAAGGGTTGCATTGGCAAACAGCACCCACTGGTAAAGTTCCGCCTGTTGCTCTGGCGTAGAGGGATAAGAAGGATCGTACTTTTGGGCAAGGTAGAGCAAAATTGCGCCAGATTCTGACAAGACAAAATCGCCCTCTTGAATAATAGGCACCTTACCGATGGGGTTAAGGGCTAAAAACGCAGGCTTGCGGTGTTCGCCTGCCTGCATATCAAGCAAGACAAATTTGTAGGGAACGCCCAGTTCTTCGAGGTACCACTGCACAATCGAAGCCCGACTTCGTGCGCCACCGTATAGCTTTAGCATAGGGTTACTTTATTCTCTGAAGGATTTTAGAGCTGCACGTCCTAGCCAATCATAGGGCTACGGCACAATCAGGACAGGGCAAGGAGACAGGTTAATGACGCGATTGCTCACGCTGTCATTGGCTCCCTCCTCAGTTAAACCAATGCCGCGACAGCCCATGACGATGATATCGACATTCAGCTCATCAGCAACATCACAGATGGTAAAGGCAATTTTGCCGCTGCGATGGAGCGTCTGGGCGGTAATGCCCCAGTCCAAAAAGGTTGTCTTGGCAGATTCTAGGAGCTGATCGATGACCTCCGGTGATAGACGAGACGCAGGGCTGCCCCCTGGCTCTTCAGAATCATCTTCTACAGAAAGAATGATGAGTTTTGCGCTGCAAAGTTTAACTAACTCTGCAACAGTTTCAGCCGCCTCGCGGGAATCACGGCTTTGATCAACGGGAAACAAAACGGTCTTAAACATGAAACGCTCCTCCAGGGTACCGACTCCGGTAAAATTGTTGACGGCAGGGGTTCATTGATTTTTATTGAAATTGACTCGGCAGCCAGAGCAATGGTGGAATATAGCCCGCTCTGACTCGGCTTTTAATAGACGCACATAGGAGAGACAGACGTGTCCAAAAAAACTCTAGCAAATTTATCATCCGCTGATTTAGCCAACAAACGCGTATTTGTGCGGGTTGATTTTAATGTTCCTTTAGATAAAGAAACAGGTGCCATCACGGATGATACCCGCATCCGCGCTGCGCTGCCTACCATTAAAGACTTGGTGGCTAAGGGTGCAAAGGTTATTCTGGCGAGCCACTTTGGGCGCTACAAAGACGTTGAGAAAAATGGCAAAGAAAAATATACCCTTGCCCCCGTCTCCCAGCGCCTCTCTGAGCTATTAGGGACACCCGTTGTATTTGTGGGCGACTGTATTGGCGATGAAGCCGCAGCGAAGATCGGCGCATTGGCATCAGGTCAGGTCGCGCTGCTAGAGAATGTGCGTTTCTACCCTGGCGAAGAAAGCAATGACCCTGATTTTGCGAAGCAGCTTGCTGCCAATGCCGATCTCTTTGTAAATGACGCATTTGGAACCGCTCACCGCGCCCACGCTTCGACTGAAGGCGTAACACACTACCTTAGCCCCTGCGTGGCTGGGTACCTGATTGAGAAAGAATTACAGTACCTCCAGAATGCGATTGAGAACCCTCAGCGGCCTTTGGCGGCGATTGTGGGTGGCTCTAAGGTATCTAGCAAGATCGGCGTGATTGAAACGCTGCTCGATAAGGTAGATAAAATCTTCTTGGGTGGCGGCATGATTTTTACGTTCTACAAGGCGCGTGGCCTTAACGTTGGCAAGTCTTTGGTTGAAGAGGATAAGTTAGACCTCGCTCGTGCCCTAGAGCTAAAGGCCAAGGAAAAAGGCGTTCAGTTTTTGCTGCCGACAGACGTGGTGGTGGCAGATAATTTTGCCCCTGATGCCAATGCCCGAACCGTTAGCGTAAACGACATCCCCGATGGTTGGATGGGTCTAGACATTGGCCCAGATTCTGTTAAAGAATTTGTGGCGGCTCTGGATGACGTGAAGAGCGTGATCTGGAATGGCCCGATGGGGGTATTTGAGTTCGATAAGTTTGCGGTGGGTACTGAGGCGATCTCCCGTAGTCTTGCCTCCCTCACAGGCAAGGGCACCATCACCATTATTGGTGGGGGTGATTCTGTTGCAGCCGTAGAGAAGGTAGGCTTAGCCGATCAAATGAGCCATATTTCGACAGGTGGCGGCGCTAGCTTAGAACTGTTAGAAGGCAAGGTACTTCCTGGTATTGCTGCCCTCGACGAGGCATAGATTTTCTTGTTGTAGAGAATGCTTAGGATCATGGATTTGATAACCTACACTTTTGCCCCTCACCCCAACCCTCTCCCTAGGGAGAGGGAGCCAAATCTGGTTCCCCTTCTCCCCAGGGAGAAGGGGCTAGGGGATGAGGGCGTGCAAGGTGC
>JANPLU010000101.1:0-84561 GCA_031422435.1 Acaryochloridaceae cyanobacterium VAR_48_metabat_390 | reverse complement strand
CTTGGGGTGCATCATGATGCGGGTTTGCCACCTCAATACTTGCCCCGTCGGCGTTGCTACCCAAGACCCGCTCCTGCGCCGTAACTTTACAGGCGACCCAGCCCACGTCGCTAACTTCATGCGCTTTATTGCCCAAGAAGTGCGGGAAATTATGGCAAGCATTGGATTCCGTACCCTCACCGAAATGGTCGGTCGCACCGATATCCTAGAGGCAAAAAAAGCCGTCGATCACTGGAAGGCAAAAGGGCTAGATATCTCCAGCATTTTGCATCAGCCCCAGGTGGGTGAAGAGGTTGGGCGCTACTGCCAAATTCCGCAGGATCATGGCCTCGATAAATCCTTGGACATCACAACCCTGCTTGATCTGTGCCAGGGGGCG
This sequence comes from Acaryochloridaceae cyanobacterium VAR_48_metabat_390, assembly GCA_031422435.1. Lineage (GTDB taxonomy): Bacteria > Cyanobacteriota > Cyanobacteriia > Thermosynechococcales > Thermosynechococcaceae > JAAURS01. The sequence continues at coordinate 84,182 of JANPLU010000101.1, read as the reverse complement.
ATCAAACACGGCACCCCTGTTAAAGCCAACCTGCCCATTCGCAATATTAACCGCGCCGTAGGCACCATTCTGGGCAATGAGATTACGCAGCGCCACTGGGAAGGGCTGCCAGACGATACCGTACAGCTTCACTTTGAGGGCAGCGCAGGCCAGAGTTTTGGAGCCTTTGTGCCCAAGGGCGTCACCCTCGAACTCGAAGGCGACACCAACGACTACCTTGGCAAAGGACTTAGCGGCGGCAAAATTATCCTATACCCGTCCAAACGCGCTACCTTTGTAGCCTCCGAAAACGTCATTGCTGGCAACGTCGCCCTTTACGGCGCGACTAGCGGCGAGACGTACATCTGCGGCATGGTCGGCGAAAGGTTTGCGGTTCGTAACTCCGGCGTTAATGCCGTGGTCGAAGGCGTTGGGGATCATGCCTGTGAGTATATGACTGGGGGCAAAATTGTGGTTTTAGGCCACACCGGACGCAACTTTGCCGCAGGTATGAGCGGGGGTGTCGCCTACGTCCTCGACGAAGCAGGCGACTTTGCCACGCGCTGCAATACCCAAATGGTGGGGCTAGAAACCCTCGAAGATCCTGAAGAGATTAACGACCTCTATCAGCTCATTGAGCGCCATGCTACCTACACCGGAAGCCAAAAGGCCGCTCAGGTGCTGGCGCAGTGGTCAGACCTGGTGCCGAAGTTTGTCAAGGTGATGCCCAAAGACTACAAGCGGGTGCTTCAGGCCATTGCCGAGGCGGTCGCCTCTGGACTCAGCGGCGACGATGCCCTCACCGCCGCCTTTGAAGAAAACGCCCGTGATGTCGCTCGGATTGGAGGCAGCTAGAATCAGCGAAAAGTTAAATCTTTTCGTCAGAGTTCTAAAGTGAACTGTCATGGTGCAAACCCCATCTCAACTACTAACGTTAGATGAATTTCTAAAGCTGCCAGAAACAAAGCCTGTTAGCGAATACGTTGACGGGAGAATTACTCAAAAACCAATGCCCAAAACGCGACATTCTCGACTTCAGGGAAAATTGATTAACACTATCAATTCAGTCGCAGAAGATCGTCGAATTGCCTATGCTTTTCCTGAACTACCCTGTACCTTCGGCGGCAGGTCTATTATTCCAGACATAGCAGTTTTGCGATGGGAGAACATTCGGCTCGATCACAATAGCGAACCCTTAGATGATGTCTTGTCTGCTCCAGATTGGACGATTGAAATTCTGTCTCCAGACCAAAGCCCTAACCGCGTGACGGGGAATATTCTTCACTGTCTCAAGCATGGCTGTGCGTTGGGATGGCTGGTAGATCCAGGCGATCGCTCAATTCTCCTGTTTCAGCCCCACCAGCAGCCGGAACTTCGGCATGAAAATGATGCACTAATTCTGTTAGACAGCATTGACCTAGTGCTAACGGTCGATCAAGTTTTCGACTGGCTCAAAATGTAATTCACCTTGTAGCTAACTCAAACATCATTATGGGAAAACCAACAGGTTTTATCGAATATCTCCGCGAAGTCGCCTCTGAAATCTCACCGACCGACCGCATCCACAACTGGGATGAATTCCATTTGCCCTTAGAGGAAGACAAACTCCGTAACCAGGGTGCCCGCTGTATGGACTGCGGCACCCCCTTCTGCCATACCGGAACCATCATCAGCGGCATGGCAAGCGGCTGCCCCATCAACAACCTCATCCCCGAATGGAATGACCTTGTGTATCGGGGGCTGTGGCAAGAGGCTTTAGAACGTCTTCACAAAACCAATAACTTCCCTGAATTTACGGGTCGCGTTTGTCCTGCACCCTGCGAAGGTTCCTGCGTGTTGGGCATTAATAACCCGCCTGTGACCATCAAAAATATTGAGCACACCATTATTGACAAGGGATGGGAAGAAGGCTGGGTTGTGCCGGAACCGCCCAGCCGCCGCACCGGAAAAAAAGTTGCCGTCATTGGTTCTGGGCCGGCAGGTCTTTGCGCTGCGGCCCAGCTCAACAAAGCAGGCCATTGGGTGACGGTCTTTGAAAGAGCCGATCGCCCCGGGGGACTGCTGATGTATGGCATCCCCAACATGAAGCTCGATAAAGAAGATGTGTTGCTGCGTCGTTTGAAGGTACTAGAGCAAGAAGGCGTGACCTTTACCTGCAACACCGAAGTTGGCAAAGACCTTCCCGGTGAGACCTTACTCAAAGACTATGATTCTGTAGTGCTTTGTACAGGTGCGACCCGTCCCCGTGATTTGCCTATTGAAGGGCGATCGCTCCAGGGCATCCATTTTGCGATGGACTTTTTGACCGCGAACACCCAATCAGTCTTAGACCAACGCCACACGAACAACTTTATTTCAGCCCAAGATAAAGACATCGTGATTATTGGCGGCGGCGATACCGGAACGGACTGCGTGGGCACCTCCATCCGTCACGGCTGCCGTAGCCTGGTTCAGCTTGAAATTTTGCCCAAGCCCCCCTCAGAGCGTGCTGCCAATAACCCCTGGCCCGAATGGCCTAAGGTGTATCGCATGGACTACGGACAAGAAGAAGCTGCCGCTATCTTTGGAGATGACCCTCGAGGCTACCTCACCACCTCAACCCAGTTTGAGGGCGATGAAAACGGTCACGTTAAGGCCGTTCATACCGTTCAGGTACAGTGGCACAGAAATGAGCAGGGGCAGTTTATTCCCCAGCAGATTCCTGGCACTGAGCAGGTTTTACCCGCTCAGCTTGTTTTGCTTGCCATGGGTTTTCTAGGGCCAGAACAGCCTTTACTTGATGCTCTTGGCGTTGAGCGTGATGGTCGCAGTAACGTGAAGGCCAACCACGGGGAATACGCCACCAGTATTCCAGGCGTGTTTGCGGCTGGGGACTGCCGCAGGGGGCAAAGCCTTGTGGTTTGGGCGTTTAACGAAGGGCGCGGAGCAGCTCGCGCTTGTGATCTATACTTGATGGGAAGCACCGATCTACCTTAAAGCGTCAACGTCGATAATTTTGTCTGAGACCGTTACTAGGAAAAGGAAAGAAGTATGCTTTTGATTTCTCCCAAGACCATCTATCACAATCTCGGACTTTTAGAGCAGGTCGATACTACCACCAGCGCCTACTATCGAGAAATGGCTCAAGAAGCCTTGGCAGATTCAGATCTGAGCTTGACCTGGCGACAGGCGATCGCCAACCGTCTCAACCAAGCCAACCATCGCCTTGAGATGCAGCTTGCCATTGATAACGACAGCTACTAAGGCATAGCTTTCAGACTTTAGAATCAATCCAACGCAAAGCCCTCAAGCATAATTGGGGGCTTTCGCTATTTTGATGGGTCGCTTCAGAAATCCAAAATTCGGCTAACTGCGTATATCTCTATAGAGCATCAGCAGTTGTCCACCGTTTTGTCTTGTGCCACTGCTGGACTTGCTTAAAACCTGCTGAATTAAACTCAGTCAGCCGATTTACTAAGGATTAGGAGACACGCATTCATGAACGAATATAACTACGACCTAGACCGTCCTCGACGCAAGGGTGTTTCCCGCCGCGATGTTTTGGTGACGGGGAGTATGGCTGGGGTCGCAGGCGGCATTGTGAGTGCGCTGGGCTTACCGCTGCTGGCAGGTCGGGCGGATGCTGCGACCCCTTCTAAACAGAACGATGTCAAAATTCACTGTAGTAGATCGTTACCAGGCCTGCATAGCCTTTCCTATCTTCCAAACTCACCAAAAAGCCACCGATTGAGAGACGGTGGCTTTTTGGTGGGCAGATGATAAAACCGGATTAAATCCTCTTGACCAGTTCCTTAAATAACATCTCAGTTGCCCGCGCCACCGTTGCAGATCGTACAACCCGAATCCGTGAACCACTAGCAGACTTTCTCGTATGCAGGAACGTCACCAGCTTTTTACAGACTTCGCTATCGGTTGCTCTCTTACCGCCATAGGCTTCTAGATGCGTAAAGCACCATTGCCACAGCGCCACCCGCACTAGAGCAGAACCTCCAGCTTTAAAGACTTCTTTATCCCCTGAACTATCCTCAATCATGCCCATCCCGCAGGCCAGCTTAAAGGCGGCTAAACTGCGATCGCGTTTACTCTTTTTCCTCACTCCAGTGGAGTCAACGTATTGCACGATAGGCTTATCATCAGCCCCTAGAAAGCTCTCGATTGGGAAAATATGACTCAGCACCATTGCCCGAACCCGCAAGCCAAAACCAAACAGGTCAAAGGCTTCGTTATACATCTCGAAGTCAGGGCTGTAGACCAGATGAAAGAGCATCTTTTCAATCTTGATCTGACGGGCTTCATTTTCAGTGAGTGCGATCGCGTGGTCAATGGTGAACTCAGAAAGACCACTGCCGATGGTGTTGCCCAGAGATTTTGAATATTTGGTATTGGTTATCTTTGCGACCTTACCCCCTGCGATGTAGCGCCATAGTGGCGGGGTTGTGTCATTATGCCCCGTGGTTTGATACCGATGAACTTCAGGCCATTCATGGGCTAGGTTCTGTCTGATTCGATTGGTCAGGATGGTGCTTTGACTGTTGAGGTGTTTGAGCTGCAAACCGAGCGATCGCATGGATGCAGCGACCCCATGAATATCGAACTTGAGGAAGTATTCAGGCTCTAAAAGATGTTTGTGCCCGTAGTAGGCCATCACACAGGCATCAGCCGCGTCGTTCTTATTGGGCATTCGCAGGGTAAGGCGTTCGTACTTTAGTTGTGCGTGCCCAATCCAACGCACAATCACTCCGGCTTTAATGAGATGGTCTGCCCAAAGCCGTGCGTAGTGTACGCCCGTGGGTTCTAGAATCACCATGTCTGGCTTCAGTGCCAGCAGTCTTTCAACGTCTTCACGAGTCGATTCGTAGCTCTCAATGGATTGTTTATTGGCTCTAAACCAGCCTAAGCAGTTATCTGGAAGTTCTGTAAATAAGCAGCCCACAACGGAGCCACGACACACGTCGAGTCCCAAAATTCGCATATTTGCTTTCGCTTTTGTCCTAGGAGTTGGGTTCCAAACTTAAGCTTGCTCGGCGGTTAAGCCTTGCCATACGGTTCATAGAATCTCCCGAAGCCCGCCTAATGCGTGGCCTATTCACTGTGAGAACCGACAAAGCTCTACTAAACGCGATCGCATTCAAGGCCGTGAATTTTGAAAGCCCGATAATTCAAGGCCAATTCTCAACTAAGCCCGATTAGCGATCGCATTTAGGGCTGGTACCTTTTGGAAGGGTACCCGCGACTTTCCCAACGTTGGGAAAGTTTCGTCTATTTAAGACTCATCAGGCGGGTTTTTAGAAAAGTGATTCGCTTCCATACAAAACCGTTTCAGCGTTTGCATGGGGGTCTACGAACTGCTGCACGTCAATGAGCTGCTGCTTACGATGGTCATTCAGCCTGTCTATGGCGTAAAGGAGATGCGATCGCATCTCCTTTAACTAAATGAAGTTCACAATCACCCGTTGCCCAGAAGATGGTGACTTCACTTAGGTCAAAGCTATAGGTGATTTGATTCACTCTCGCCAGATTGATGATTCGATTGCCTGGAAGTCTTATAAACACTCTTCAATAGCTCCTGTCTGTGTTGTTGTCTGAGATGTTCAAGGCATTGAGCGCGGTAGGAAAGGCTCTCATCACTTTTGAGAAACGTAGAAGCCTTAATGATGTAAAGACTTCTGAACCTGTCCTGGTCTTCGCGGTCGGTAGCAATTTCTTCTGAAGCCATGTCTAGGGCTGTAAAGAGCAGCAAGCACATATCTCTATAGAAGTTGTCGGTCATACGCCCTCTCGGATGATTGTCCAGCCCTTGAGCTGGATCTCGGCTATCTGCTGTCTTGCAAACACAGGGTTTGACCAGCGATAAAGAATTTTTCCTTCATAGAACGCTTCAACAGAGTCAGGCTGGTAACGAACGGTGAGTTGTTTCATCAGAACAATTATTTCTTACACAAGATGCCACCCAAAGGTAACATCTTGTGTAAGAATGCGCAATAATGTAATGGTAGTTGTGTAAGAGTTCAGTTAATATCTTGTGTATGAACCAACTATGGAAAAAAGAAATGGCTCAAAGAAAGACCGGAGTAAAGCACGGTTCATACGAAGAACCAAAGAAACGATTAAACATCTCCCTAACCGAGCTGAGCATTCAGAGTCTGGACGAAAGAGCAGTTCAAGAGGGACTGAGCAGATCAGAATTGATAGAGAGATACGCGAGGGGCATGATCGGGAATGCCACTCCACAGCAAGCCCAAATAATGGGGGAGTCATTAGCCAACTGCTAGAAGAGGAGCGTTTGCGGTTGGCTAGGTTGCAGAATGAAGTTGAGCAGCAAAAGCAACGCATTCAACTTCTTGAAGCAACCATTGAGCGGCTCAATGAGATTACTGATTCAGAAAACTAACCCCATGCGATCTCCTTGATTGCATGGGGTTAGTTTTGGTCTGTTGTGTGTTCACCCTGAGAAAGACGCGTTACCTCAGAACGATGATTTAACTTCTCCAAAACCTCATCTATCTATCCCTAAATCTTGTAGTGGCTGGGTTTTGTCTTGCCATGCTGCTGTACATCTGGTCTATTGTTGCACTGGCATTCATGGACGTTATCAAAGAGTTCCGTAAGACCCCGCTCGGTTTTCAGGTGCCGCCGCCTAGTCAGAGAAAACTTCAGCATAAACCCCGTCGCAATAGAAGCGATCGCCGCCGATGACCCTAACCTATGACCAGCTCACCCTACTCGGAAAAGTTCTCTATCACGAAGCTTTTGATGGGCAAGACCAGGACGACGACGGCGGCGGTCTTATCCCAATAGGTTACGCAGAGATTAAATGCTTCTGTGGTGCTGGCTGGTTTTATTGCAGAGATGGGCTGCACTATAACCCGCTGTTTTATCACCCCGCCCCGCTCATGGATGAGAGCAATTCTGCCTCAAATGATGTTGTGGCCATAAACAATTCGCCTGAAACCCTTGATGACTCGTTACCTGATTTTTCTAAAAGTGGCATCGAGGGAGGCGATCGCCCTCAATCTGCCCACCAAAAAACAGACGATGACTTATTTGGTGGGCAAGACCAGGACAAGATTAGCGATAAAGCACTTCAAAGCGTTACAGATTCAGTCTTTGGAGAGTATTGGGTAGAGAAAAACTACAAAACAATTAAAGGAAAAACCTACGGCCCTTATCTAGTGCAACGGTGGCGTGATGAGAACGGGAAGAAGCGATCGCGCTATCTAGGCAAAGCCCCTAAAGAGACAGCAGCGCACGGTCAACCCGATTCGGGTCAACCTCCACATAGCGATCAGATTCTGTAGGTTCGAGTGTCCCGTAAGCTGCTGCATCACAATCGGGTCTGTCCCATTCTCATGGAGCCGCGTGATAAACGAGCGACGGAACGAGTGTGTAGCGTAGCCCCGCTCCTGCCAACCCAGCTTTTGTAGGTAATAGCGCATCAGCGCGTCAATATCACTCATCGAAATCGCCTGCCCCGGGTTTCTCAAACGCTGAAACAGAAAGCCTTCTGTCGGTGGGCGATACGCCCATAGATTTGTCGCCAGCTCGGGATGGATTCTCACTTGGCGCGTCCTTCGGTCTTTGCGAGTAGAAGCTGGATAGGTCACATAATCGCGCGGCTCACTCTTGGCAGGGTTGCTGTAGACGTTATCCACCGTTAGCAGCAGAATCGCGCCCATTCGTTCGCCCGTCCACCAGCCGAAGTCAAAAATAAGGCGATGGGTCTTAGACGTAACCTTGTCTCGAAACTTCAAATAGTCAGACTCAGAGAACACAGTAGCCTTTCCGTGCCTATTTAGTTTCATTGATTACTAGGTCTTTTAATTTAAGGAACACTAAAACAGAGAGAAAAGGCTTTTCAAGTAGTGAGTGTAAAACGCTGTAATGGTTGATGTGTAACGCGATAAGGCTAACACAATAACTCTATCTTTTACTTAAAAGACAGAGTAGAAATGATTTTTTATAGGTGAATAAATAGGCAGTGTAGCTACCAAAAAAACAGCATGACCGCCTTCACCCCTTCAGACATCCCTTCAGAAATCAACACCGTCGAAAAGCTTGAAGCTTGGGCATCAACGCTGCTCAGTAACCTAAACCCTGACCAGACCGCAGTCGAAACAACTGGAAGCCTAACCCGCACCGCATCCAGCGCCCCGTTTTACATCACCGCGTCAGACCCTGCGACCTGGCGCAACATCTCGCGCGTCTCAGTCCCCCTCTCAAAAGACTGGCAAGGCGGCGGCAACCAAATCTGGAACTACGTCCAAGAACTGAGCGCCACTCCGATTCCTGCCAGCTTCAAGAGCTAGACGTTAATGCCGTTACCCCTAGCGCTCCCGTTAGCGGGTGGTGCCGTCGCTGAGGCGCTACCCTTTATTGCTGGTGGCCTTCTGCTCGGCAAAGAATTACTTCAACATCAGGGCATTTATCCAGCAGCGCCTGGAGCGCTGGCGCCGCCTGGTCGTGGTCGCCCCGTTTCCGGTGCGCCTGGACGTGGTTCAGCGCCTGGACGTGGTTCAGTCCCTGGTCGTGCAGTACCTGGTGGCAGAACCGCGCCTCCCCCAGCTGCCGTACCTATCCCTAAGCGTGGAGTGCGCCGCCCTGGGGCAATCCCGTTTTACCCCGACGCTCAGCCGATAGCGATTCCGATTCCCCTTCCCCCGCCCCCTCCGTCACTGGGCGTTCCCTTTATATTCCCGATCTTCAGACCAAAAAAAGGAAGCCCTGGCGGACTCCCTGGTATCGCCCCATCACCTCATACCCCATCTGGACTACAAGACCCAACAGGCAAAAATGTACCTGCACAGCCCCGTGAAACTTGGCCTGTTAAAGATGCGAGTACGTTTTTTGCTGCCTACAAATGGACTGTATTATTCAGGCGGTCAAACCCTCTAAACGATCCTCGGGTAGGTCCAGACTATGACATAGAAATGGAAGCAGACGGGGAAGGGCCTATCTTGGCAACTCGTCAAAACATGGATCCGCCCAGCACTCTTGAGTACATCGAATATTACAACAGCGTTGCATGGAAGACAGCGGGTCTTAATACTGCCTTATCCCGTTTTGGTGGGATTGAATGGACAGCCATATCTCAATACGGCTTTAGATGCGTTGCACGGTGTGACGGAGATCGCGCACCCAACGAAAAACCCATCTTTACGCCGCCCTATTCAGCAGCACCTCCAACGGTTGCCCCGCCGCCGATTAAGATTCCTGACACGATACCGCCTGACCTGCCGCTACGCTACCCAGGACTGCCAGACCCTGAGTACCCAGAGCCACCAGAAGACGAACCAGGCCCACCATCCCCCGCAGAACCTAAGCCCAAGGAATCGCCCGAAGAACCAGAACCTGAAGAATCACCATCACCGCAGCTGCCCCCTGGCGTAGATCCAGATCCGGACGGCACTGAGGAGGACTTCCCGTTTCGTCCTAGCCCAACATCGCCGCCATTTATTGACCCCTATCCGCAGCCAGTACCGCAGCCCAGTCCAAACCCCACAATCCCAGAACCTAGCCCTGCGCCAGCAGTACCGCCCCCCGTTCCTGTCGTTCCTTCTCCTTCACCGCAGCCGTCTCCAACAGTCCCCGATCCTCCTCCAGTGCCAGCAGTACCGGAACCCATTCCAGTAGTGCCATATCCCACACCGCAGCCCGTCCCAGCGGTGCCCGTTCCATTGCCATCGCCAGCTATCCCTACAACGCTTCCTGCTCCATCCGTGCCGGGTCCTGTGCCCAGCCCTGGAACTGGAGCAAGTGAACCTGGCACTAGCCCTGGAACAGACACTGGCGACGATAGCGGCTTTGCGCCGCCGCCAAGCATCCCCTTTTCGCCAACATCCCCCGCATCTCCACCGCCCCCGCCGCCCTACGCGCCCATTATTCCTAACCCAACCCCGAACCCCTTCGGCACTGACCCCGATAAGGAGAAAAACCCCTTGGATAGTTTCACCCCGCCATCTTTTACGCCCACTCAAGCCCCAAAGTCAGGAGGCAAATGTCAAGGAAATGCATGTAACGCATCTATCGAAAGCGCCGCACAAGATGCCAGAGACAACTCTAAAAAAGCGGCTGATAACTCTGAAGCGATTGCCAACTATTTTGAGCGCTTTGCCCAATACCTAGACTTGGGGCTGCTGACCACAATCAATAACAAGCTAGGTCAACAAGTTGAAGGCGGTCTATCAGGCCAAGGACAGCGCACTTTCGACCGGCTCGGTAAAGTTGGTCAAGCCGTAAGCGGGGTTGCAGAAAAACTAGGCAAATTTGCAAAATGGGCACGACTCGGGCAGCTCGTGAGCGTCCTTACCCTTATTTCAACTCTGCATAACGCGCTCATGCTCAGCCGTGACCTTGGGCAAACGTTGCTATCAATGCTCTCAAACGGGCTGTCAGTTTTTGGCATTAGAGACGACGGCGGCAATGCCTATGATTTAGGCGAACTCATTGGTAAATCAGTTGAGAACACCGTTAAAGAAACCATCGGCACAGAGAACTACACCACGCTTTCAACAAACTTCAAAAAAGCAAATCGTATTTATCAGGCAGCCGCGAACCTCGGGAACAGCATCCAGTCTCTACGCTTTTCCGTCGTCAGCGCCCTAGAAACCATCGGCGGCTGGAATGCTCGAATCGGTAACGCCCTGAAGCGCTCCGGCGTCGTCAGTGAGTCATCCTACGCCTGGATGAACCCTAGCCCTAACTTTGACAACAAATTTACCCAGGCACTCGAAACCGTTGAGAACACCGTTTCACAAATCGATAGCGTCGCCAGCGAAATTCTGAGCGCCCAGGAGACTGTCACTCAGATCGCCTCTCAAAAAGACGAACTAGGCAAGTCCCTAGGCTTGGGCACCGAGAAATCTCAGACCGAGAACCAACCGCAGAAAGAAGCGGCAACGGCATCTAAAACCGTAAGCGCCTCTCCCAACATCGAAGCCACTGACCTTAATAAACCAGGAGTGTAGAAAATGGCCTTACCTCAAGGGTTTTCAAAATGGGAACACCTTCAAGACGTGCTGAGAAATTACCATAACAAGCTCGTTCGTGAAGAGTTCAGTGATATTACCGATGACGATGCCCTAACCATCCCTAGAGGGGCACTCAAACGCGCCTGTCTGCTGGATGATGACGACACCGTAGACATGACCCTGCTCAGGCTGCATCTGTTCTTCTTCCATGCGAGAAAAGCCGCAGACCTCCAAGCGCCCATCTACGGAATTCCGGTCGCTGATTATGATTCTCAGGTCAAATACAAACCGCAGGTCAATCTCTATTTCAAGCAAGATCCTGACAGTGTGCCTAGTGGTCGTTCTCCATCTCGCGCTGAAATCAGCTTCAGACTGGTTAACGAATCTTCCACAACCTTGACCGAAGCAGAACTGAACGCCATCGCAAACCGCATTAAATCAGAGCTAGGCGCTGCAAATGGTTACAGATGGCGCAAAGGCAAAATTCTTGTGACCTATAAAAACCTTGAGTCAGGCTTAAATCTGCAAATTTACGCGTTTAGTGAAGCCGAAGGAATAGAGGTTATCAGAAAAGTATGTGACTGTGCCCAGCGCCCTTACAACGATGACTATGTGACGACTCATGAACCCAAAAAAACGTTTCCTTCTACCCCTGGAACTCAAATAATTTTGGGAAAAAGCAGAAACAAGCCAGTTGAACGTCCTACAGTTTACGTCCGGTTTCATAATGCCAGCGTTGCTATTCATGGTCTTCCTAACCCTATTTTTTTAGTCACAAGACGATTTTCGGAAAAATCTGGACTTGTCAGTTTTTAGCTTATTTGCAGCGCCCGAACCCTATAGGGTTCGATGGATATTTGCGCCAACTTCAGCGAGTTAAGGTGATTTCCATAAGCTTTCTGATAAAAAATAGGATTTTCAAATGGCACGTCGATCTGGCACTCGGTATCTAAACATTTTGCGAGGCAAAAGAGGTCCTAGCGCGAAGACTAAGCTTCTCGCCTATCTCAATGGAGATGTGGATCTCGAATATCCTGAACGTGCAGGCAACCGACCCGCCCGTGCTTCAGTATGGGTGCGTCCCTTTGTGCTTCCCCTTGGTGCTGGTGTCAAGCTTTTGCAGTTTGTTCAATCCGGTAACGATACTATTGTGGCTCTTGCAGCGCCTTATGTCAGCGAGACAGCGCCTGCTGAAGATTCTAAGCTCGTTTTGTCTGGTGTTTTATCTCCTCGCGCCGCGATTACCACAGGCAGAACTGCAGGAGCTGGCACATCTGAAACCTCCAAAATTAGCGGATTGAAATACCGCAAATATGGCGGCAAAACAATATCTGTACCCTTTGGAGAAGGTACGGCTGCTGACGAAAAGAGTGAAGACGCGGTGTTCTTAAAGATCCGAGCCAATGTTAAAAGTGGTACGACAGGCGCCTTAAATCAGTGCAGCTTTGTGCCTGGTAGCTATAGCGTCTAGCCATGAAAAGACGAGGGGCTAGATACCTCGGAGTCTTACGAGGCAACAGCAACAGCGCCAAAACGAAGCTTTTGGCGTACTTGGACGGATCTAATGAGGTTTCTTACCCTAAACAGCAAATTGCTTCATCTGGGTTAGAAATCTGGGTTCGTCCCTTTATGCCTGGCCTAAACACGGCTAAAAAAGTGCTTCAGGTTCAGCGTGGACGTGGCAACACAGGTGACTTAGGAAATTATTTTCAAACCTATGCCTTTCAAGCACCCGCCGCATCTAATCAGATTCTTTTACCCGGCTGGATTGCTCCGAGAGTCGTAATCGTCAAAGGTCGAGGCACGGGCACTCGCAAAACATCACAGCTCACGGGCAAGAGCTACAGGACTTACGGTGGTAAGTCTTACACTTACCCCTTTGGCGCTGGAGGCTCTCCCATTGTGATTGATGAAGATGCCGCATATCGGACAATTCGCGGTCGTGTGAAGGCCGCAAACCCTGAATATCTTTGTTCTTGCGTCCCTGGAACTTTTTCATAATGGATGGCGCTAAAGCTTGGTCTGCTCTCAGTCTTGAGCCTGAGCAAATTCAGACCCCAGATGATGATCCCGAGGTGCTTTGGAATCAGTATTTCCGTCGTCAGCGGCTATTGTCAGACATCGTTAGAGGCGAAATGCATCCTGATGACCTGCTCGACTGCATGTTAGAGGACAATATCAGCCCCGACGATTACCTAGAAGACATGGAATTTGCGTTGGCAGGGATGGTCTAGATGTCATGGGTTAGCCTCGGTACCGTTCAACCTGGCCTAGAATGGCAGGCTGTTGGCGGTGCCTATGGCATTCTTATTGACCTTGAAACTGTTCTGATTCGCGTCACTCATACCTTTACCTCAGCCCCACGGGGAACGGCGTACTTGCGTCAGTTCTTTGTAGATGAGAATGCCTCATTTACCTTTCGGTCTTTATATCCCAGCGCTGAGAAAAAGATTTTTAGAATCTCAGTTCCTGATGAGTTGCGCTCCAATGGCATAGCCCGATGGGAGCCACAAATCAGGCTTAGGCGCTTTACTCGCGTTCCATCATCGTCTGACTGGCAAATTACCCTAGAAGCCCGTGTGCCATGACCTTATTCACACCTATCGCCACCTTCACCCTGTCTGACCAGTGGCAGTTCACTGATGTTTTGGTGGGCAGCTACTTTAGGGTGGTGCATTTGAGTCAGCCCCTTAATCAGGATGGTCAGTTGCAAGAGAGTAGTGCGGCGATCGCCCAAGCTGACATCACGGGGTTTATCTATACCCAAGACGATTTCAGCTATCAGGCAGACCCTCAAAGCTTCATTTTGGAGCAGCCAGAGTCTTTAGAGGTGCGTAAACTCGGCTTTAGACTGCTACCAAGTCAAACTTCTTGGGATATCAGGATAGAGGCGCTGGATGCAACCTTGCTACCAGGTGCCCCTGGTGCAAAAGGTGACAAAGGTGATAAGGGTGACAAAGGTGATACGGGTGAACCTGGTGTTGCTGGTGCCCAAGGTATTCAAGGACTTAAGGGAGATAAAGGCGACAAGGGCGATACGGGTGCCGCTGGCGTTGCAGATCTCAGTAATTACTACACCAAAGCACAAGTTGATGCTCTTTTAGGTGTGCCCCCAGCACCGCCAACCCCTACCGAGATTGTTGAGGCTTACAGATCGGCTCAGACTGCACAAGGTTACACGCTCACCACGGCTCAAACAAATGCTTTGAATCAGTTGGTCGCTAATCTAGGCGAGTTTGCGTCTTCTGGCAAAATTTTTGCACTTTACCCTTTTATGGGAACTACAGAAGCTAGTCAGTCTCTCAATTTGATGAATCCTCAAACTGGCATTCTTGAAAATTGGGCTGGCACTCGTGCGTTTAGCGCTGCTAGCGGTGCCAGTGTCGAAGATGGCGGCATAGGCTATCCATCTGATGCATTTTTAGATACTCATTGGACAGCTACAAATTTTAGAGGAATGTTTCTAAAATTTGCTGGCGTTTACAAAAATGATGTCAAGCCTTTGTGGACGTTTAAAGGTTCTTTTAAAGCTATGGCTAGAGATGATACAGACCTATTTGACGGCGGCTGTCACAGCGTAAATAATTTTTATATTTATATAGGTCTTCCTAACCCTTTAGATGCCTTGATGTCGCTTTATTCTAAGGCGGCAAATGGCACACAGATTAAAGACAGGTTCTTTTATAACAGCACTTTTAGCCGTGAATCCGATTCAGTAGTTAGGGCTAACAATAAAATTCGTTTATTGTCTGGCAACGGTGAATTTAATACAGGCGGCATTAAGTTTTGGATGCTTCTTAAAGGTGACGTTGGCATAACTGACGCTGATTGCACTTCGATAAATGGAGCAATTACAACCTATTTGCAGGCCGTGGGGAGATAAAAAATGAACAGAAATGAGCAATCCCTAAAAGACATCGCGGCTGACGCAAAGCAGGCTAGCGACGGGTTGATGGCTGAAATAAAAGTTGCTAACGGCAATCTCAGCAGCTTAACGGTTCGTCTAGACCGAATCCTAATGGCGTTGACCTTTATCGGTGGCAGCAACCTGCTGTTAGGCAATGACCTTGCAGGAAAAGTGCAGCGCTCCTCGACTGAGAATAATAATCCTAAAAATCAGTCGGTTCAGGTTAGGTCTTGGAATGTTCCCTATTACGAGAGGTTGGATTGATGTTGACTGCACCACGGCGTAGGCCGCAAGAGTTCGGTTTTAAGAAGGGTGACTATCATCTGGTGGTCAATGCTCAGTCTAAGACCTTAAAAGCATTCGATTTCTATGGAATGTGTCTCTTCACAATCCCCTGTCTTGCTGAAGGTCTGGGTGCGGACTGGAGAGCCAACAGCGGAGACACGCCCCCTGGTCTTTACCGGATTGGGCAGGTCTACCGCGACTATGAGGATGTGGGCAGCTCCCCGAACTATGAACGCACCCTCATGCAGTACGGATGGTACAGCTTTGACCTTATCGACCTTGAGGGCAATGAGGACGGCAATTTTCGCGCTGGTCTAATGATGCACGGCGGTGGTACGGCTTGCGGATGGCCTCTTGCTTGGGCATTGCTACAAAAGCTTTTCAATACGCTCGGCTGTCTCAGGCTGCACAATGTCCACTTGAGGGACAAGATTCTACCGTTGGTAGAGCAAGGCGATGTTTACGTTTCTGTTTGGCAGGATGACCAATGAACACGGATAGACTCACCTCGGTTTTCGGTTTTGTGGCTTCGGTCAGTGGGGCGCTTAGTTCGTGCGGCGTTTATCCAAAGGTGACGGGCATCATCGCGGCGATGGCGACGGCTTCATGGGCATGGTTCACTAACAAACGAATCCCAAACTATAGGGGTTAGCTGTAAAGTTATCTAACTGGGGATTCTCAACAATGCATTGTTCTATGAGCATCAGGCCATTTGGGCCTACAGCTTTGCCGCTGGCAAGCTGACTAATACGGATGTGGGTAAAGCCGTCTTGGCGATCTCCCTCGCCAACCAAGCCGACCACAAACAGCACCGCGACCTCTTAACCTCTGCAATCAGCAGCCTAGGCGGAAGCCCTGTAAAGGCGGAATCTAGCTACGATGTGTCTTCCTACATCAAAAATGGTGAAGGCAATGTAGACAGTGATGTCAACATTGCAAAATTGGCGCTGGCGCTGGAAATCGATGCGGCGATCGCCTACACCCAAGAGGTCGCTAAACTTAAAACCCCAGCTTTAATTAGCGCTGGAGCCAGCATTGGCAGCACAGAATCCGCTCATGCAACCGCCATTCGAGCTGCGTTTGTTTCTTTGGGCGTGAAGATTCCCGTAGTGCCAGCCTCTTTTGTGAATGCAGAGAATCGCGAGGCTTGGGTACTCAAGGTATAGTCCTTCTATTTTGAGCAGCAGAATGTGATGTGCCCATCTGGGCTTTCAACAGCACAGATGGGCATTTTTTAGGGGTATTAACTAAAGGACAGTTGCTCTAAACCAAGCGTCCGTAAGGCACGAAATGGGGGTTATCTATCCGCTATTCTAGAAAAGAGCCATCTATTCTGATTGACCTATGGTTGCGCTATCGGATCGATTGATGATGACCGTTGAGGAATATCTCGATTGGGAACCCACCCAAGAAGAGCGCTATGAATATTGGGATGGTGAAGTCGTCGCAATGTCGGGGGCGACTCGCAACCATAACCGAATTTCCCTTAATGTTTCAAAGCTTTTAGACGATGTCTTAATGGACCGACCGTGCGAAGTCTACATGGTAGATGTCAAAGTTCAAGTGGAGATGGGACGAAAATTCTTTTACCCAGATGTCGTTGTCACCTGTGATGAACGCGATAAAGACCCCAGATTTGTCCAGTTTCCGTGTTTGATTATTGAGATACTATCGCCTTCTACTGAGGCCATTGATCGGGGCATTAAGTTTGCTCATTACCGTAAGTTTACGGCACTTCAAGAGTACATCTTGGTGCAGGTTGAGCAGCCAGGAGTGGAGGTGTTTCGGCGCAATGAGGCAGGTCAATGGGTATTGTCAGAATATGCGCTGGATGATCGCTTAAAGCTTGAATCGGTAGGCGTAGAAATTGCGATCGCCGATCTATACCGACAGGTAAAATTCGAGCCAAGCAGTCCCGATATAGAATAATGATTGCAATACTCCAGCCCAACCCCATCCCCATCCATGCCCAACAATCTCAACAATAACGATCGCGTTCAGGTTCTGAGTGAGGCACTGCCCTACATTCAGGCATTTGTCGGCAAAACCATCGTGGTGAAGTACGGAGGAGCCGCCATGAAAGATAGCGCCCTCAAAGCTCAGGTCATTAGCGATATTGTGTTTATGGCCTGCGTGGGCATTCGCCCCGTGGTGGTGCATGGCGGTGGACCAGAGATTAATCACTGGCTGGGCAAGCTGGGCATTGAGCCGCAATTTATAAACGGTCTGCGCGTGACCGATGCCGATACGATGGACGTTGTAGAGATGGTTCTGGTGGGTCGGGTTAATAAAGAACTGGTGTCGCTCATTAACCAGGCAGGCGGCTCTGCAGTGGGGGTTTGTGGCAAAGATGCTAATCTGATTCTGGCGCGTCCCGAAGGGTCTGAAGACATCGGCTTTGTGGGGGAAGTCACCAGCATCAATGAAGACCTTATTGCAACCCTGGCAGATAATGGCTATATTCCTGTGGTGTCTACGGTTGCCACTGATGAAACGGGTCAGGCATATAACATCAATGCCGATACGGTTGCAGGAGAAATTGCTGCTGCCCTAGGGGCTGAAAAGCTAATTTTGCTGACAGATACCCCTGGGATTATGGAAGATTTCCATGACCCTTCTACGCTCATTCCCCAAATGGATATTACCCAGGCTCGTGAATTGATCCAGTCGGGTGTAGTGTCGGGGGGGATGATACCGAAAGTAGGCTGCTGCGTGCGATCGCTGGCTCAAGGCGTTCGTGCCGCCCACGTTATTGATGGTCGTGTACCCCATGCACTCCTTTTAGAAATCTTTACGGATGCAGGAATTGGCTCCATGATTGTGGGTTCTTTTGCCTACAACAGCAGAAATCCAGCGACATTTTGAGCCGTATGCCGGAGTCTAGGTGATTTCTCAAAAATTCCCTAACCACAATTAGGGCTGAATTTGAGTTGAGGCAGGGTTTAAGTTAAACAGCATCTGAAGTGACTGCATCGCGCGTTGCCGTGCTTCAATGTCCTGCTGCGCTCGAAGCTGCACCATCGGGTCATGCAAAATTTTATTCACAATGCCCCGCGTCAGCGCTTCAATCACCTCTTGGTGCTTATCAGCAAATTCAGTCCCCAATCGAGACAGCGCTTTCTCTAATTCCTGCTCCCGAATCGTTTCAATTTTGGCTCTTAGACTGCTGATAGTGGGCACCGTCTCCAGCGATCGCCACCACACGTCAAACGCCTCCAATTCCTCTTCTAAAAGCGTTTCGGCCTCCATTGCCATTTGACGACGGCTTTCTTGGTTTTGAGCCACCACAGCTTTGAGGTCATCCACGTTAAAGGCGCGGACCTCCATCAGCTCATTGACATTGGCGTGGACATTACGCGGTACGGCAATATCGACAATCATCATCGTGCCGCGATTACAGACGAGCGGCTCTAGCAAAGCGCGGTCTAAAATTGGCTCTGTTGCAGACGTGCTGGTGAAAACAAGATCTGAGCAGGCCAACACGGATTCCATGTCAGAGAGATGACACAGCGTTAGGGTTGTTTCTTTGAATTGGCTAGCTAATTCCTGCGATCGCTGTAAAGAGCGGTTCAGAATCGTAATCTGATTCGCCCCTTTGCTGATCAAATGCTGCACCAGCAGCCGCGACATCTTCCCTGCGCCCAAAATTGCCACGCGACAGTCTGTCCAGTCATTAACCTTGAGCTGAGCTAGTTCTACCGCCGCAGAGCTAATAGAAACCGCTCCAGTCCCAATGCTAGTTTCAGTTCGCACCCGTTTACCCGCAGACAACGCCTGCTTAAAAAGACGATTTAGAATTGGACCCGCACCAGCATACTGCTGAGCAATTTTATGGGTGTGCTTGACTTGGGACAAAATCTGCCCTTCGCCCAAGACCAAACTGTCTAATCCAGAAGCCACCCGCATCAGATGCATCACCGCATCCTGATGAAGCAGCACAAACAAATGACTCCGTAATTCTGAAAGCGGCAGCTTACTCCACTCTGCCAAAAACTGGGTTAGCTCACGCACCCCATTCTCGGTTTCTTTGGCAACAACATAAATTTCTAAACGGTTGCAGGTGCTAAGAATTGCAACTTCTTCTAGGTGAGGGTAGCCCTTAAGCTGAGCGATCGCCTTTTCTTTAGCGTCATCTGGCACACTCAGCTTTTCTCGAATTTCAACTGGCGCTGTCTTATGGCTAAGCCCGACAACCGCAATATTCATGACTCCTCCCGTCCTATACCCTCTTATTATCTCTATCTAAAATGAAACAAAAGGTTTTTAAGTTAAAAAAATTTGCGAATACACTTAGTCGGTTCGACTGAATCTAGGTCAACTGAGTACCCCGTAGGAGCAAAAAATTAGTCCTCCTACGGGATAAGGTTACTTTGCTAATCCCTAGTTAAGCTGAAGCGAACGGGGTTTGGAGTCAAAGCGATGGATGGTATCGACAAACCGAGCCGTGTTGGATTGGGTTGAAATAACCAGAGACTGAGTTCTCGCACCACCCGCAAAGAATCGAACACCTTTCATAAGGGTACCCGTAGTAATCCCGCAGGCTGCAAACAGAACCGTTTCGCCACAGGCAAGTTCATGAGCATCGTAGACCTTATCAGGGTCGTGGATATTCATGCTGGCAAGACGCTCTAGGTTGCTTTCTTTGCTCTCACCAATCAGACCAGTCTTAACGATTTCAGGATCGTAAATCAACTGCCCTTGGAAGTGACCGCCCAACGCCCGCATTGCAGCGGCAGAAATAACGCCTTCTGGTGCTGCACCAATGCCCATCAGCGCATGGATGTTGGTACCAGAGAACGCACAAGAGATAGCAGCCGAGACATCTCCGTCAGAGATCAGCGCAACCCGTGCGCCTGCTTCACGAATTTCTTTGATGAGGTCTGTGTGACGCTCACGCTTCATGACCACCACCACAAGGTCTTCAATGGAGCGATCAAGACACTCAGACAAAATCTTGAGGTTTTCGGTGGCAGACTTATTGATGTCTACTTTGCCTTTTGCAGCGGGAGGGGCTGCCAGTTTCTTCATGTAAAAATCAGGGGCGGCAAACAGTCCGCCTTTTTCTGAAATTGCCAACACAGCCATAGAGCCATTTTGACCGTAGGCCACGAGGTTAGTACCTTCGCAGGGGTCAACGGCAATGTCAATTTCGACTAGTTCTTCTAGGCTGCAAATTTGGTCTGCATTGGGCTGGGTACAGATGCCCACTTCTTCGCCAATGTAGAGCATGGGCGCGTCATCCCGCTCGCCTTCGCCAATCACAATACGACCCCGCATGTGGATTTTGTTCATGCGTTCCCGCATGGCTTCTACTGCAACATGATCTGCTTCATTTTTGTCGCCTTTCCCCATGAGGCGTGCTGAGGCGATCGCTGCTTGTTCTACAACTTCAATAATCTCTAAACCGATGACATTATCCACGCAGTAAATCCTCCCAGATGCCGATGTTGCGCCGTTTTTGTATCTTACGTATCAATGTATAAGTCTATCAGAGTGCTGTGACACGCCAGCAGGAAGTTGTGTGCAGATATTGTGTTAAGTTTTACTGCTGTATTTTTGGCAGGTCATTGCCATAAAAATCAGGTTTGTTAGGGAAGCACTCCATTTTTGTCTAAAAGATGCCGTGAATGAACGGGCGCTTAAATTCTAAGTTTCTAGGTTTTAGCTGTATCAAGTTAAACCGTTGGCGGTAGAATTCAGAAGAATTTTTAGATTGCTTGGGAGGGTGAGATGCCTGTAGGATTTCCAGAGTTTGTTCAAAATCCTGAGAACCGCTGCCCTGTCATTCTGCTCTTAGACACGTCCGGTTCTATGATTGGGGACGCAATGAACGCTCTTAATCAGGGTGTAAGCCTATTCAAAGAAAATATTCAGGCAGATACTAAAGCCGCTTTAAGCGTGGAGGTTGCGCTGATTACCTTTGGCCCTGTAAAGCTGGTGCAAGATTTTGTCACCATTGACCAATTCACGCCCCCCGCCTTGGTCGCAGATGACGTAACGCCTATGGGTGAAGCGATTGAGTATGCCTTAGACTTACTCAAAACTCGCAAGCAGGTTTATCAAGACAACGGCATCCAGTATTATCGCCCCTGGATTTTTATGATTACGGATGGTGCGCCGACAGATCCGTGGCAAAATGCGGCTGCCCGAATTAAGCAAGGGGAAGCGGAGCGCAAGTTCTGTTTTTTCTCGGTGGCGGTGGAAGGGGCTGACCTTAAGACGCTTTCTCAAATTGCGCCTGCTGATCGCCCCCCTGTTTTGCTGAATGGGCTAGACTTTCAGTCATTGTTTGTATGGCTGAGTAAGTCTATGAAGCGGGTGTCTAGCGGCAGGGTGGGTGAGGCCGTGGAGCTGCCGCCCGTGGGCTGGGGACAGGTGAGTTAGCTTAGTTTTGGGGGATTTTATATGGCTTGGCGATCGCTCAGTCGTTCTGTAATTGGGACACGTCATCAACGGCATAATCTGCCCTGCCAAGATGCAGGGGGGCATCGTAGCTTCGGGGAAGTGGTAATTGGGGCGATCGCAGATGGGGCTGGCAGTGCATCCCATAGCGAAATGGGCGCAGCCATCGCGGTCAAAAGCACCTTAGATTATCTCTCTCATTTAGAAACCTGGCTTCAGCCTACCCAAAATCCACAATGGCCTACTGTAGCGCAGTCTCCTTCTCAAGCGCAGACCCAGCGACTGTTTGAGCGCACCTTAACCGCAGTTAGAAATGAGCTACAGCAGCAGGCCACCCAAAATGGTTATGAACTTGACACCTTAGCCTGTACGCTCTTAGCCTTTGTTGCGACCCCCCACTGGTTTGCGGCAATGCAGATTGGCGACGGATTTATGGTCGTTAGTACCCCTTCTCAGGCCTATGAGCTGATGTTTACGCCTGACAAGGGCGAATTTGTGAACCAGACCACTTTTGTAACGTCATCTAATGCCCACAGCGACCTTCAGGTTAAGGTGATTTCAGAAACGCCTCAATTTATCTGTGCCGCTACTGATGCCTTTGAACGATTGGCAATGCACCTCCCTCAGTGGAAGCCTCATGGGGCATTTTTCAAGCCTCTAGAAGAATATCTAGCCGAAACGCCGATACCTGAACAAGAAGATGCTTACATCATGGAGTTTCTGGAGTCTGAGTATTTAAATAAGCAAACGGATGATGACAAAACCCTTTTGCTTTGCCGCTTTGAAACCAAGTAAGCGTGAAATTTAATCTACAATTTTTTCAATTTAAGGCATGTTGAAATCAATGCAGGTTGAAAGCCCTCATTCTCTAAACTGTATGAGCACAGGACAGTCCATTGTCTTAGTGCAGCAACTTGCCAGCAGCGGGGAAGGAGAAATCTGGCGCACCAATCAGTCTGGCTCTCTTGCAAAAATCTATTACGCGCCGCGTCCAGAACGCATTCAAAAGCTGGAGGTGATGATTGCTCATCCACCGAAGGATCCTAACGCTCACATAAACCATATTTCTTTTGCTTGGCCTACCGCATTACTTCAAGATCAGACAGGGGCACCCATCGGTTTTTTAATGCCTGAGGTGGCTAAGGCAGTCGATCTGCTAGAGGTTTACAATCCTCAGCGGCGGCAGGCTGTGCGCCCTGAGTTTAACTGGCTATATCTCCACGCGACGGCGATGAATATTGCCTCATTGGTTTGGGCGATTCACAGTGCGGGGTATGTGCTGGGCGACCTGAAACCCCAAAATATTTTGGTGGATGATGGTGCCTTGCCTTCCATTATTGATACGGACTCGTTTCAGGTGTGTCACCCTAAGACGGGTCAACTTTATCGCTGTCCGGTGGGTTCTGAAGGGTTTACGCCTGCGGAGTTAATGGATCAGGACTTGACAACTCTTGAGCAAACTGAAGTACATGATCGCTTTCGATTGGGCGTGATTTGTTACTTACTGCTGTTTAGCGATCATCCCTTTAAGGGGAAATGGACGGGTTCAGGAGATTCCCCTGACCCCAATGAGTTAGTACGTCAAGGATGGTGGCCCTATGCAGCTCGTAGCCCGATTAAGGTTAGTCAATTGACCGTGCCGCTTACCATTGTGCATCCGGCGTTACAGGACTGTTTTCTACGCTGTTTCAATGACGGGCACCTCAATCCGGCATTGCGCCCAATGGCTTCTGAATGGGTGCAGGCATTTAAGGTGGCGATCGCCGATCTTAAGCGCTGCCAGAAGGTGAACACTCACGTTTTCAGCGTTGCTCATGGGCAATGTTACTGGTGTGAGCGTACAAAAGCGCTTGGGGTGGATGTGTTTGCAGCGGTGCCTACGGTAGCCAAAAACCCAATGCTCCAAACGCTTCAGCGGCTTAGCCCACAGGCTGAACGGGTTAAAGAATACCTTCAAGCCCAGTTGAGTGAGGAGTTTGTTCTCTCACAGACTAATACGTTACAGGTACTGGATGACTGGCAGGCGGCAATTGAACAACGATGGAAAGCTTTAGTCCGCTATGTTGAGCCAGCCGACGAAGACCAAAGAGCGTCCCTTGCGCCAATCTCAATATACAGAAAGCTTATTTTAAAATTCCTGACGAAATTCTAGACTTACGACGTGTAAATCAAAACATAGCTCAAGTGCCTAAAAACTCATTTGATAAGAAATATAGGCGACATTAGCTTTCTAGCGTCTGTATTGCCTCTGCCTGATTCCGGAGATCGGGCACCGTCTGCTGTTCATTCAGAACCGGCTGAATTTCGTCCACTGCAACCAGTACGACCGTAATGTTGTCCTGTCCGCCGTTGATTTTTGCTTCAGAAATAAGAGAACCTGCGGCTTCATTACAGGAAAGGCCTGTCTTCAGTCGCAGCATTTGGGCGATCGCCTCATCCGTCACTTCTTCTGTTAAACCATCACTGCACAGCAGCAGTACATCGCCGCTGCTTAGGTCAATGGGCTGTACGTCAATTTGGTTCAGTTCCTGACGGCCTAAGCATTGAGACAAGACGTGTCGCCACGGGTGAAGTCGAACCTGATCCAGCGTCAAGATTCTGGCTCGAACCGCCTGGGCGACCCAGGTATGGTCTTCAGTAACCTGCTCTAGCTGCTGATTGCGGAAACGATAAAGTCGAGAATCACCGACATGGGCGCACCAAGGGCCGTGGGCTTGTGAAAAAATAACCACTACAGCAGTGGTGCCCATATCGCCCTGCTCTGGGGAAATCTTTTGGCTTTGTAAAATACTTCGGTTGGCCTGAATAAATGCGTCTCGGAGTAGCGTCGCAGGCTCTAAATCTTTATGCCAGTTCTTTTCTAAAAAGTCTCGGATTGCGCAAGTTGCCAGACGAGAAGCTTCTTCACCGCCTGCGTGCCCTCCCATGCCATCTGCAACAATGAAAAATCGGCCTTGAGGATCGTCCACACAATAGGAATCTTGATTGGTGGCTCGCACCAATCCTCGATCACTTAAGCCAACAAACCGAAGTTTCATGCGTTCTTCTAAAGCATCCGTTCGTAGCGATCAATTCGTAGCAGGTGCCGCACCAAGACAATGCCTAACCCTGCGGCGATTACTGCGGCGATCGCCGCAGGCCAAACAAATTGGTTCACCAACAAAATAGTAGCCGATAAGGTAAAGGTTCCAACCAAAAGGACGTAGTTCGTCCCCATATTGACGTTACTAATGCGTCGCAGCGCACGATCTGTCTCAATGGAGCGTACCCGCACTCGAATGTCGCCCTGCTCGAGCTTATCAAGCGTATCCTCTAAGCGTCGCGGTAGGCCAAAAGCAGAGCTACCCACCTGAGCCGCCTGACGACTGAGTTCACCCAGTAACCCACCGCTCCCATCATCGCGTCCTGACAAATTGCCGTTGGTCATAAGTTCTGCTGCAAAAGGCTTTGCAACCTCCATAAAGTTAAAATCTGGATCTAATCCTTTTCCTACGCCCTCTAGAGTAGAAAAGGCTCGCATCACAAAGGTAAACGTTGCGGGAAACCGAAAGGGCTGATTGTATGCAACATCGTACAAATCATCGCTAATTTGAGCAATCGACTGATTCTCAAAGGGCTTGTCCATAAAGTTATCCAGCATGTACTGGATAGACCGACGTACAGGCCCCATGTCTGGCACAGCAGACAGCGCCCCCAACTCAACCAAAGAATTCATGACCTGGTTTGCATCGCGCTGCGCAACGCCCATAAAGGTCTGCATCAGCCGCTCCCGCGTGAGGGGCTGAATTTGACCCATCATCCCAAAATCATAAAAAATTAGCTCCCCTGCTGCGTTGACTGAAATATTGCCAGGATGCGGGTCAGCATGAAAAAATCCGTCCGTCAAAAGCTGGTGTAGGTAAGCTTCTGCTCCCAGCCGAGCCACGGTCTTACGCTCAATTCCAGCCGCCTCAAGGGCTTCGTAGTTGCTAATTTTTATGCCTGGCATATATTCCAGGGTCAAAACACGCTTAGAAGCATATCGCCAAAACACGCGGGGCACATTCGCCCAGTCAAACTCTCTAAAGTTACGACGAAACAGATCCGCGTTGCGCCCCTCGTTGAGGTAGTCAATTTCCTCATAGAGAATGCGGCAGCACTCTTCGTAAATGCCCAGCCAGTCTCGACCGGGACCCCAATCAGGGTGGCGCTGAAAATACTGGGCAATGCCTTTGAGAATTCTTAAGTCAATGTCAAACAGCTTTTTAAGGCCAGGTCGCTGCACCTTGACCACCACTTCTTCACCAGAGTGGAGCTGTGCTTTATGCACTTGCCCTAAACTAGCCGCCGCTAAAGGAATAGGGTCAAAACTGCTAAATAACTCTGGGATGGCTTTACCAAACTCTTGAGTAATGGTGCGCTCCACCTGCTCATAGCTAAACGCGGGCACCCGATCTTGAAGCTGAGATAGCTCTTCAACGTACTCGACCGGAAACAAATCTGCCCGTGTTGAGAAGAGTTGCCCTAGCTTAATGAAGGTAGGGCCTAGCTCTAAAAACGTCTCTCGCACCCAGATGGCCTGCGCCCGCCGCCGCGCTGCCTGACGCTCTGGAGTCATGCCGCCTTGATAGCTCCAAGGCTTATTCATGAGCCAGCGAGCCGTCAGAAACTGAAAGACAAACGTCCAGATATCGACAAAGCGTCGATGCCGAGAATAGTTTTCTCGATTCCAGCGGTAGGCGCTACGGGTATTAAGGGCAAGCGCCGGAGGAGAGGAAAGAGCAGACACAGAAATTCCTGAGCGAGGGACGGTCAAAACAGTGGAGAAACATCAAAGCTTGAGGATTCGGTCAATGGAAATGTAGGGGCAGGTTTAGTCAAGGCAGGACTAGATCTACGCAAGGTATTTCAGCAAAACCTGCCCTTCTAGGATTTCTAAGCACCCGTCTTTTGCCGATAGTCTTGAAGCGCAGCGCGAAGCTGAGCAATTTCGGCCCTTAATTCATCAATAATTTCTTGAACGTCACTACCGTTAGCGGTGCTGGCGTGGGTGCTGCTGTAGGTCTGCGTGGCTGCGGTCGCAGAAGACTCCGCTTCAGCTCGCACCATTACCTGCTGAGTAAATTGGCGCAAACGTTCACGCTGCTCGGCATCAAATTTGCCAACGTTGCTCATTACGTCCGTTAGCCCATGCTCTAGCTCTTCGGCAAGAACCTCAGCAGTGGCTCGACCGAGAAAAAAGGCGTTTACGAGGGGGTTAGTCATGTCTAAGCTGGCGAAAAGACGATGGTGCTTCGCAAAAATTATAACTTGCTTGTCTACTATCGTGCCGCTTTATCTTGTTGGGCACGCTCTCTTGGTGCTTGAAGTTGGTGCGCTGAATTGGTGCGTTAAGGGGAAACACTAAAGTGAAGCATCTGGCGGCAGCGGAAAAGAAATGCGTTCTGCGTGACCCCAAAAGGCCTCTAGGCTATAAAACTCTCGAGCCTCTGGCATCATGATGTGGGCGATCGCATCTCCGTAGTCCAGCACAATCCAGTTAGATTCTGACTGGCCTTCACTGTGGGTGGGTGAACGATGGCAGTGTTCTTCGGTTGCCTTTTTCATAGAATCGGCTAATGCTCTCACCTGCGTGCGTGAGAAGCCTGTCACAATCACAAAGTAGTCTGTCAGATAGCAAACATCCTGAACATTGAGAATCAGAATATCTGCCCCTTTGCGATCATCCGCCGCCTCAGCCAGCGTGAGGGCAAGCTGTTGGCTTGAGGTTCTAGATTGCTCTGAGTTAGAAGCAGGTTGGGGTGCGGTTGTCAAAACGGAAGACTCTAAAATCAAGGTTAAAAAATTCTGCGATGGGCTATTGCTATTTTCTCAGCATATCGCAATTGCTTTGACGTTAGCTTTGCCGACTTAAGTTTTAGTCGCCTGCATTGCCCAGTTGCGCGTCATTACCATCCGAGGATGGATTAGCTTCCGGTTTTGCACGAGCTGATTGAGGGTGCGATCGCAGACCTGCCATACGCCTCTATACAAATTAGACTCAGACACTTTACGCATCTGGTTGAGTTCTTCGCGATCGCCGCGACCAGGCTCTAGACTATCTGCCAAAAAAACGATGCAGCTCATCAGGTGCATTTTGGGCTGTCCAAGGGTATGGTTACGCACCGCATCCAAAATGACTGGATTTTGAACCTGAAACACGTCTCTGGCTACAATCGCGCTTACATCAGCATGAAGCAGTCGGGGTTCTGCCATTAGCACTGCGTCAATGGGCAGTGCTTCGGCCTGTGCCATCGCCAAAAGGCGGTCTGGTGAAAAATACTTGGCGAGATCGTGGAGTAAGCCTGCCTGCGCGGTCTGAGCTGCATCTAGGCCATGCAGAAGTGCCAGTTCGCCAGCATAGGCTTCAACTCGCAAAATATGCTGAATCCGAGCTTTGGGAACGTGAGACTCTAGCCAAGTCAGCACTGCCTCACGATCTACAGGCGGCTCCGTCAAAATGGACGAATGGCTCTCTTTCGCCTTAAGGGCAGAAATTTTGGCTAGGCTACGTCGCTGCCCTATTCTTTTTGCTTTTTTTTGATTTCCCATCTTTAGATTGCCTAAAACCGCTTGCCCAAGACGCAAGGTTTAACGCTAGGTGCCAAACGCGCGATCGCCCGCATCTCCTAGCCCTGGCACAATAAACCCCTGGTCGTTCACCGTTTCATCAATGGTAGCGGCATAAATTTCGAGGGTGGGGTATGTCTCTGCCAATTGCTTGAGGGCTGGGGGCGCTGCCACGACAGAAATCACGCGAATTAGGCTGGGATCTGCCTGACGTTTGGTTAACTCTGCCATTGCCATCATGATCGACCCGCCCGTTGCCAGCATTGGCTCACAGATTAGAATCCGCGTTTGAGGGTCTAGTGCTTCCGGCAGCTTATTGAGATAGCAGGTTGGCTGTAGAGTTTCTTCGTTGCGAACTAGCCCCAAATGATAGGTCGAGGCACGCGGCATCACCGCCTGTGCGCCATCCAATAGAGTTAAACCTGCGCGTAATATGGGCACTAACGCAATGGGTACCGTCGGCGAAACGAGCGTTGCGGGCGTAGGTCCTAAAGGCGTTTCAACCATGACATCTTCGGTAGGAATCCAGTCGCCCCGCATAGCTTCGTAGGTTAGCCAGTAGCCTAACTCTTTCAATGCTGCCCGAAACATAACGCCTGGGGTGTTTTTATCGCGGGCGATCGCCAGCCAATGCTTAATGAGCGGGTGGGGTGGGACATAAATCCGCAACTGTAAAGCCATGGGTAATCCGAAAGCCTACTTCAAGAATGCTGAGCCTTATATTTATCATACGCTGTGGCCTAGGCGTAGAAATGGGGCTATCTTTTATTGACAGTTTTTATCAATAAAGCTATGATGCTTTTATAAGAGATATTGTTCTCCTCTCTTAAAGAATCGGCAGGTGGGTTCCAGATGTTCAGGTCTGGAACCCATTTTTTTGGCGAAGTGTAGAAAAATTCCTTAAGGCGTAAAGGGTTTAGGTGTCGTAGAGACAAGCGCTGTGTTCAGAATGCTTTGCGCCTCAAGGTTAAGCGTTAAGACCTCTGGCAATGCTGACCCAAATTCTTCAGAAGTCGCCGTTTGTCGCCAGTAGTCTAAAATTTCATCGGTTTGGTCACAGCTACATTGCCCCGTCACCATGAGCTTTGCCCAATGTTCACTATTGAAGCGATACAGGCTATAGTTCCAGCGTTGATGAAAAACATCAATGGCGCAGTGTAGGGCAGCGGCAATGGCTGCCTGCGGCTGGGGTTCGATCCATTTTGCTGGACGGTGTTGACGACGCCCTACTTTTTCTATCGCTAATATGCCTTCAGCGCCTGTACCCTCTGTCCATCGTAGGGCGATCGCCTCAGAGATTTGCACAGAATATTGCAGGACACCCCCTAAGGTAAGGTCGCGGCTGTACATGAGCTGCCCAAACCAAGGATCCTCTTGGTGATGATGCACCCAATCGTGCAGCGCATCACAGGATTGAACATTCTGCGCTGTATGAGAATACCCTGGTTTTTGGGTCTGCCGTAAGTGGAGCCAAGCGCGATATGCAGCAGACCAATTCGTTGATTTAAAAATGGGCGTTTTTGCTTCTGCTGCCCAAATTGAGAATAACGCTGACCGTGAATTTTTGAGTAGATAAAAATCTTGAAACTGCTCCAAGATGACGTGATCTTCTAAATTAATAGATAATCTGACCTCTGAATCTATTGAAGCAACACCGACTGCTGTCGGGTGATCATACTGCTGTTCAACATGATCTGTGCCTAGGACTATACAGGGATCTTCACCTAGCCTCGGATAGGAGAGTATTTCGCTAAATGTGTCTAAAAAGTCCATACCGTAATCAAACAGCGTTCTTAAAAGGGTGGAAAAGAGTTTCTTGAAAAGCTTCTCTTTTAGAGTGCCCTTTTAAAATCTGATTTTGAATGAGGATAATACTGTTTTTTCTATTTTATAAGTAACAAAAATTACTTTTTATTCATAGAACTAACAAAAAGATCCGTATTTTTTCGGATGGCAGCAGCCGTTAGCGTGTTGAAAGTTCTGTTGCGTCACGAGACGATATAGTTCAACGCTGACAAGCAGTTCAGCGCATCCATGAGCCAAACCACAGAAAGCTTCTATGAAGGTGGGGATGATGGCGTAAATTAGGAAATGAATGCAGTGGAGTAATAACGTGGCATCCTCAAAGATTGAACCCAGATTGACGGAGTTGCGTCGCCTCCTTCAGGCGGCAAGCTACGCCTACTATTCCCTGGATGCCCCCACGATGGAAGATGCTGTATATGATCAGCTTTATCGAGAATTAGTTGCTTTAGAGCAGGCAAATCCAGCGCTCATCGTTCCCGATAGCCCCACTCAGCGTGTGGGTGAAAAGCCCGTCCAGGGGTTTAGTTCCCTTGCCCATCGCATTCCGCTTTATAGCCTAGACAACGCCTTTGACCTCGCCGATCTGCACCACTGGGATGATCGTTGGCGGCGGCTAGACCCTGATCTGCCATCTAAAGTTGAGTACATCACCGAACTGAAGATTGATGGCTCTGCTTTAGC
This sequence comes from Acaryochloridaceae cyanobacterium VAR_48_metabat_390, assembly GCA_031422435.1. GTDB lineage: Bacteria > Cyanobacteriota > Cyanobacteriia > Thermosynechococcales > Thermosynechococcaceae > JAAURS01. Next base: position 53,567 of record JANPLU010000101.1, on the reverse strand, counting down.
CCTCACCTACGAAAATGGGCTGCTGGTCAGGGGCGTAACGAGAGGGGATGGAACCAGAGGGGAAGAGATTACGCCCAATGTGCGAACTATTCGCGCCATTCCGCTGCGCCTAAATCTAGAACATCCGCCGGACTGGATTGAGGTGCGTGGAGAGGCTTTTTTAGGGTTAGAGGTGTTTGCCCAAATTAACCGCGATCGCGAAGAGGCCGGAGAGGCTCTGTTTGCAAACCCCCGCAATGCCGCCGCTGGGACTTTACGCCAGCTTGATGCACGCATTGTGGCGCAACGTCAGCTCGACTTTTTCGCCTACACGCTCCATGTATCAGCCGAGACAACCAGCCTATCTTTGCCCACAACCCAGTGGCAGAGCTTAGACCTGCTCCAAACAATAGGGTTTCGTGTAAACCCAAACCGAGTGCGCTGTGCCGATTTGACAGCCGTTGAAGCCTACTACCAAGACTGGGCGCTGCGCCGTCTAGATCTCCCTTACCTGACCGATGGCGTGGTGATTAAGCTCAATGATTTTGATCTGCAAAGTCAGCTTGGGTTTACGCAAAAGGCACCCCGCTGGGCGATCGCCTACAAGTACCCCCCAGAAGAGTCCCCTACTCGCGTTGAAAATATCTCTGTTTCGGTAGGGCGAACTGGAGCCTTAACGCCCGTAGCGGAATTAACGCCCGTACAGTTGGCGGGTACGACTGTTGCACGAGCAACGCTACATAACCGCGATCGCATTGCCGAACTCGATCTCTATATTGGCGATACGGTTGTGGTTCGCAAAGCAGGAGAAATTATCCCTGAAGTGGTGCGCGTTTTAACGGAGCTACGGCCTGCGGATGCCCGACGTTTTGAAATGCCGACACGCTGCCCCGTATGTGGAGAAGCTGTAGTGCAGCCCGTTGATGAGGCCGTAACTCGCTGCATTAATCGGGTTTGCCCCGCCATCCTCAAGGGTTCCCTGATTCACTGGGTGAGTCGAGGGGCGATGGATATTGATGGCATGGGAGAGAAGATTATCTATCAGCTGGTTGAGCAAGGCTTGGTTCATTCCGTTGCCGATCTTTATGCCCTGACGACAGAGCAGTTGATTAACTTAGAGCGCATGGGCGCGCGATCAGCAGAAAAGCTAATAATGGCGCTCGAAGCGTCTAAGGCTCGTCCTTGGCCTAGGGTTTTATACGGTCTGGGGCTACGCCATGTGGGTAGCGTGACGGCTCAGGCTTTAGCAGAGGCATTTTTAACGGTTGAGCAGCTTGCAGCGGCGCAGCCGGATGCCATTGGTGCAGTTTACGGCGTTGGCTCAGAAATCGCTCAGTCTGTTTATGGGTGGTTTCGGCAGCCAGGGAATGAAGCCCTTATCGCGCAGTTAAAAGCAGTAGGGCTTCAGTTGGCAATGGAGGAAACGACACCGATTGGCCCACAGCCGTTAGCTGGCAAAACCTTTGTTATTACCGGAACGTTGCCAACCTTAAAACGAGATGAGGCAAAGACGCTAATTGAGCAAGCAGGCGGGAAGGTGACTGGCTCGGTCAGCAAAAAAACGGACTATTTATTGGCAGGGGAAGAGGCTGGCTCTAAGCTCGATAAGGCGATCGCGCTGGGAATACCGCAGTTGAGTGAAGAACAGCTTTTGACATTGCTTGCTGGATCTGCTGCTAGGTAATTATCTCCGGGCTGGCCTGTAGGAACGCCGGTTTACCGCCACAGGCATGGGGAAAGCTCTTTAGCGTGAAACCACATTCCCGCATTTAGAGCGAGCATTCAGAAATTGATTGATAAAATTGGGATTGCCTTCCAAGTCTGCGATCGCCCTTTTATCAAACATAGAGAAAAGTCTCGAAGGATCACTTCCAGTTTCTGTGATCGCCTTTTGGTTGAGGAAAACTAGTAGAGTCTATTTAGATTCTGGAGTTAGAACTAAGCCGCGATAGACTTGTTCGATTAGGAAACTGAGATTGATGCTTTTGAGTTCTACAATGTCACTTTCTTTGTAGTTAATGATAATCCATTCGCCTGTTGCATCTTTTTTGTGATACAAATCCATTTCAATTTTTGTGGAACTCACTAATAAATAATCTTGTAAGACTGGATTGTTACGGTACATTCTAAATTTGCTACCACGGTCATAAGCTTCTGTAGCAGCTGATAAGACTTCAACGATTAAGCAAGGGTAGGTAATATATTGGGCTGTGGTTTTATCGCGATCATCACAGGTGACACTGATGTCAGGATAGGTGTAATTCGTTGTTTTAATGATGTTGACTCTCAGGTCTGAATTACCTGTTTCGCAGCCGCTGCCTTCTAGGTGGTTAGAAAATAGAGTAGTAAATCTGACGGAGATTAGGCTATGGTTTTTGCTGCCGCCACTCATGGCATAGACTTCACCGTTGATATACTCATGCTTTTCTAGCTGCTGTTCTTCCCAGGTAAAGTATTCTTCTGGGGTAAGCGGTGGAAAATTCTCTTTTGCTGCAATCATCATGAGTCAGCTCCTAATGATTTATTCTGGGTTTTAAGTCTTAAAGTCTTGCTTTACCAAAGGTTTTGCCATAAATCGACTCATAAACCTCTTCTCAAGAAAGCTACTGTGTACCCATAAGTCCTAGAAAAATACTCTCAATTTCCTTGCTGAAAGTGTAGGTTAATTTCAATTCAAATGTTTGGCTTAAATATTTGATCTGAGCCAATTTTGAAGGTCGGTGAGGTTGGTAAACTCCAAAAGTGCATCTCCTAAGTCTTCGACTTGTTCAAGGGAGAGTAAGCGAATTTCATTGTGTAAAGGCTCTGGCAGTGTGCCGATCCGGCGAGTGAGCTGTCGAAGAATCAGGGTCAATTCCCCTTCTTGTCTGCCTTCTTGTCTGCCTTTTTGTCTGCCTTCTTGTATTCCTCGCTCAAAGCCGAAACGTTCGGCATGGGTTACGTAGGTCACTTTACGTTCCTCTTCGAAGGTTTGTAGTTCTTGCCAAAATTCACGTTCTTTGGCCTCTGGCAAGATCATAACCCAATCGATAAAACGGTATAAATCTAGAATCTGTTGGCGTTCATAGCCTTTATCGTATAAACCACGGGTTAGGCTAAATTTCCAAGTTTTACGTCGGTCGCTGTTGCGTTTGGTTTCTAAGACTTTTAGATGGGCTAAAACCACAATTGCGAATGGGTTTTCGCTGGTTTCAAGTTCTGTGCTGAGGTTGCGCCAGTCTAGTAATTTTGCGACCCCAAACTCGAAGTGCAGGTGCGAATCAGGATAGGTTGCTCCGTAGCTGTGGGGTCTCCATGATGCGCTTTCGTCGCACAGGATGGCTAAACTGGTCGGGATTTGCCGAAATAGGTCGAAGATTCGCAGGCAATAAGTAAACATTCGTTCGGCAAAGTCTGTTTCTGATTGACTTTGGACTTCAAGATGTACTAATAGCCAAAGGGGTTCTCCATTTTTGCGCCACACTTTGACGAGCTGGTCGGCATAGCGTCGGACGATTTCACCGTCTCGTGCGATCTGAACAAATTCTTTGTCCAAAAATTCATGGGAGCGATCCCAATCAATGAAGGCGGCGGTGTTGGGGAAGAAGAACTGCATGGCCTGGGGGAAGTAGGCTCTTAGAATTTCTTTCCAGGGCGAATCGAGGTCTGCTCTTGGGAGGCTCATGATAAAACCCTAACATTTTGGCGCTGGTGAGGCTACCCCAGAACTTTGCGGTGATCGCCTACTAGCTTTGATGGTCGATTTTCCAAGAACCAACAGAAAAACCGTGGCTTGCTTTTGCAGTGTGCGATCGCCTACCAACCGACACGGCAAAACTGACACAATCTTTTCCAATTCTGCGATCGCCCCTTCACCAAACATAAAGAAAGCACAGAGAGGTTCCTTCCAGTTTCTGCAATTGCCCACCAGCCTAATCTTTTTTGATGCGTGCGATCACCCCTCCATTGAAATTAGAGACTTCGATTAACCGCGTAGTTTCGGACTCAATTTCCATTTGCTTAAATGATATAATTATGGCTAAAATTATAAAAAACTTTATGAATGCTTATAAAAGATATCTCACTATAGAAGATCCAAATCATATCGTTTTGTCAGGCTTACCTTTTAAACCTGGACAAAGGGTTGAGGTAATTATCATAGCAGAAGGTAAGGAAAGAGAAGTTTTGGTATCAAGTTTACAGCAGTTATTTAAAGAAACCCAAGCATTACACCAAGATAATCCATTAACTAATGATGAGATAGTCGCGGAGATTGAGGCTTATCGTTGCGGAGAATTAAAGTAATCATTGATACTAATGTTTTAATTTCTGCGGCGCTATCTGGCAAAAATCCTGAGTTTGTTATTCTTTTTGTTGTTAGTAATCCAGAAATTGAATGGGTGGTATCAGCAGAAATTTTACGGGAATACAAGGAAGTTTTAAGCAGAAGAAAATTTAAGTTACTCCAAGAGCAGCTCAATCGATGGTATGAGTTTTTGGATAATGCTACTGTTTTAATGAGTACTGGATTGGAGCTTAATCTTCCTAGAGATCAAAAAGATGCTAAGTTTCTAGTCTGTGACATTGAAAGCAATGCAGATTTCTTGATTACTGGCGATTTAGATTTTACTGAAGCTCAAAATTTAATACAAACAACTATAGTTTCTGTGGCTAGTTTTAAGAAATTAGTTTGTGATGCGGCCTGAAGCTTTGGCAGCGAAGTTACGAGAAATGGGGATAAATCCTGAGAAGGTCGGCTGAGGAGTGATCGCATTTCCCTCCAAAACCAAAACGCGATCGCCCACTAAGGGCACTGTGTCCTTAATGGGTTATAAAGGCGTTAACCCTTGATATTGAAGGTTCTCAGTGATTCCTTTCAAAAATGCTCTAAAGTCTTGTTGTGTAACTGATTCAAGATATTCATCACCCGTTAGTTAGACAGTGCCCTTGTTTTTCTACAAAAAAGAGCATCCATCTGAAGCACTTCTTGACTAACTGGATCGCAAAACCAACTGATAGGGCGCAGAAATCTAAAATGGTTAGATTCCATCAGTTCTAAAATTTCTGGAAATAGCATTTCACCTTTGAATAATTCTTTGAAGGAAACTTCTAGCAGGACATAATCGACTCTTTTTAATGTCTCAGTTGCGCCACGAATAACGTTAGCTTCATAGCCTTGAGTGTCAATTTTAAGCAAAACGGGAGACTTAAATTCATGATCAGCTAATACTGAATCTAAGGTTTTAACTTCCACGTCAATAACTTCAACTTCTTTAGCATTGGGGAAAGAAGTAAGGTGAGAAGAAGCAAGGGGCAATATAGAGCTTGCCTGGATATGGGAGTTAACCTGGAAAGATACATGACCAGAACTTTCTCCTATAGCTACCGGAAAAATAGTTAAGTTCTTTAATTTTATCGAATATTGTGAAATTTTTTCGGCACACTTTGGCATCGGCTCAAAAGTAAAAATTTGCGGATCTTTAAATAGTTTTGCAGAAGCAACTGTAAATTGACCAAGATTACCACCAACATCAATAACTGTATTAGGTAAAATACTTTGATTGACAAGTCTTGAAACAATTTTGTACGAAGAAAAAGAAAATTTAGGCCAAGTGAGTACAGCTTTCAGAATATTTAAATTCATATTAAAGAACATTATTTAGTACAGGTATACAGTTATCAGATTTACATGCAACTTATAAGATTCAAAAGTTTTTCATGATTTTCATTCTTAAGATTCTGGTAATAAGAGCCTGATAACAGTTTTTTTTGATTCATTTCTAAAGGTGAGGTATGACATTGTTGAATAATCTTAAGGGCTTCATCAGGAAAATCTTGGTCATCCTCAATAATCCAGCCAGATATCTCTGAAATAATAGAGCTTATACACCCACGACTCTTAGAAATGACAGGTACACTATGGGACATTGCTTCTAAGATAGTAAGAGGTTCTGCCTCATTGATGTAATTCGTAGGAAACACTAATATATCAATTTCATTAAAAAAGCCTATTTTTTCATCATCATAAACTGCTCCTATATATTTAAAGAGCTGATTATCTAATGCCTGAAGATTTATTAAGGATAGTAGATCTTTACTTTTACATGGGCCTGCGACAATCGCCATGTAGGGCAAATTTTTATTTTTGATCAATTCAACAATCTTTAAAAAATCAAGGATTCCTTTGTCGATTGTAATATTTCCCAAAAATCCAAACTTAATAGTTTTTTCAAGCTTTGTGGGCGTTTTATACAATTCAATATTTAAACTAAAAGATTTAAAATGTTTCTCAGAGTCACTTATATTTGCGATATCAAAATCTGAGGGACAAGAATTATTTTTGCTCTGATTTATAAAACAAGAATTAGAAAGTGTAAAAGTATTTTGTGCTGTCGGATAAGAATTTTTAAACTTCAAAGCCATATCTTCGCAAAGAAGAATATGAGTTGCCCTAGAACCAGCTAAATAAGTGACTAAACTTGTAATGATGCTTTTTTTATTAATGTAGGCGTAGCTATGGTGATGAATAAATAATCTATGGTTAAAAACTCTAGATATTAAAATATAAAAGATCTCATATAACTGACCAAACCCACCAGATATTCCTATATAAATGGTAGGTCTTAATGTAATTGAAAGATAACCTAGATAAACAAGGCTCAAAATAATTTTTAGTGGTTTCAGAAACCGCGCAAATGGAGATCCCAACCATTGCGGAGGCGATGTATCAATCATTTTCGCGTTATGGTTCATTCCACTCAATAGCAGAAAAACCTGACTATTGACATTTGACATACCGTGAATAGGAGGTGGAAATGTCCCAATCATGCATACGTTTTTAGTTAACATAATAAATATGTACTATGCAGTTAAAATAGTCAATAAAAACATCTTGAATTTCTGGCTCAGGAATTTTGATAAATCCCAATTAAGCAGACTAATAAATTCAGAAATATCAGTAGAATCTCTACCAATATAAAAGAAGGAGTCTAGCATTAAAAACAGACTGTTTGGAGGGAATAGAACTATGTACTAGTTTTTTGATATAAGTCTTTAACATTAGCAGCAAATGCGTCAGGAGAATATTTAGAGATTATTTCAAATGAATGTTCTCCCATTTGAGGCAATTTTTCTTGATTTCTATGCATCCATAACATGTGGCTACATAGAGCTTCCTTAGAGTTTGCATCAAAAACAAAGCCATTTATGCCATTCTGCACTAAATTAGATGAACATCCACATTGTTGAGAGACTATGACCGGAAGCCCTGCTGTCATTGCTTCATTCACTACTAGTCCCCATTGCTCGTTGCCACTACTGGGCAATATAAATGATTTAGCATAACTATAGTAATTGATGATATCTTCAAGATCATCAATTTGACCTGGAAAATGTACATTTTCGACAAGTGAGTTCTTCTGAACTACTTCTTCTAATTCACCTCTTATTTTGCCCTCTCCACAGATTACAAGATTCCAAGGTTTAAATTCAGGAGATATTTCCTCTTTATACAGTAAATATGCGTAGATTAAGGTAGACAAATTCTTTTTAGGTATAAATCGAGCTATACATAAAAAGTAATTTTCATAAGGAGATAAACGGCTTAGTTTATGAGTCCGTATTATTTTAGCTTGAATAGAAATTTTTTCGTTGTCAACACAATTATAACCAACAGCAATTTGATCTAGAGGGTATTGTAGCTTATTAAAGTATTGCAGATGAGTATTGCCACCCACAACAACACCATCGAAGAGACGAATGTAATATTTTTTGATTAATTCAACCAAAAATATTCTTTTTTTATCTTCTTCTTGATTAACTGAAAGCAAAAAAACTTTAACTGAAAATAATGTTGAATAAATTATACTTGCAAGAGACTCTGGCCGCTCATATCCACAAGCTAATATTAGATCTGGCCTAGATTTTACTAGCACATTAAATGTTCTAATAAAGGAAGTAAAAGGATTTATTTTTGATATATCACAATCATTAATGCAGATACCACCTGAGACCTGTTGATTAAAAAATGGATATCCATTTGTATCACTTTTCGCATAGCTTAGACAAGTTGTAAGGAAGCCCACATTTATAAGTGATTGAACTCTAGCTAAGTGATAAGGACCATAGGTAGCCCAAATTGTTATTAAACGATTTTTATGCAATCTATCCCCCCGACAAAAACACTCTCGATATAGTATTTAATAAAAAAGCAAACATCTTATACAGTCCGCTTTCTCATTGTAATCGCTTGTAGAGTGTTTTTACATTTGAAGCAAATACTGATGTTGAGAATTTTGATATTATTGCCTCAGATGCTTTCCCCATCTGGGATAGTTTTTCTTGGTTGAGATGCATCCATAGCATGTGCTCACTAAGATCCTCAGCTGAATTACCATCAAAGGTAAAGCCATTCACTCCATCATGAACGAGATCAGATGAGCATCCACACTGCTGTGAGACAATGACGGGTAAGCCTGCTGCCATTGCTTCATTAACAACTAAGCCCCATTGTTCGCTATGGTTGCTAGGCAGTATAAAAGCCTTGGCATAGCTGTAATAGTTAACTACATCCTCAAAAGTATTAATTTGTCCGGCAAGATATACATCATTTGATAGATCGCTTTGAAAGATTTTACTTAGAAGGTCTTCTCGGAGAAAACCTTCTCCACCAATAACTAATTTCCATTTCTCTTCATATTTAGTAATTTTTTCTTTATAAAGAGTGTATGCCTGAATGAGCGTAGTTAGATTTTTTTTGTGTATTAACCGTGCAATACATAAAAAGTAAAAGGGGAAAGGTGATAAGGACTTTTCGATTTGAGAATGAATTTGTATTTTGCTAGACTGAATACGTGAATTGTCTACAGAGTCATAACCCGTTACAACTCTATCAAGCGGATATTTAAGATGCTTAAGATACTCAATATGCGTACTTCCACCACAAATGATGCCATCAAAAAAACGAATATAGTATTTTTTAATGAGTTCAATAATTTTACTTCTCTTTTTATCCTCTAATTGATTTTCAAAAAGCAAAAGTGATTTACACGAAAATAATTTTGAGTAAAGAATACATGAGAAAGACTCGGGTCGTTCATATCCACATGTCAAAATTATATGGGGGTTAGACTTAACAAGAATAAAGAAAGTTTTTATAAATGAGAATATAAAATTAATATCATTAGCGTCACACTGATTAATTACTTTTATACTAGCTAAGCTTGAAGCAAAAAAAGGATACTTAGGATCCATCGAAGCATAACTTATACAATCAACTTCAAAACCAATATTGATTAACGCTTGTACTCTAGCAAGATGATATGAGCCATAAGTAGACCATATTATGACAGCTTTTATAGTAGTGTTGAGCATAAATTAAATAATATAAGATATTTTTTGAATAAATCTTAGAATCAGAGCTAATCACAAATCATTAAAAATATAATGATTTGTATAAGTCACATAGCCTATTTGCATAAAGCTCCCAACTTAAACTTGATTTTGACTTTTCTAAAGCAGCTTCAGACATCCGCGTCCGTAAATCAGGATTTAATAAAAGCTTTTCCAAACATTCTGCAATGCTTTCTGGAGAGCGGATAGTTACAATATATCCTTCTTTCCCATGTTCAATAAGCTCAGAGGCGCCAGTATTTGTTGTTATAATTACCGGCAACCCACATGCCATAGCCTCAGTAACTACAACTGCAAAACCATCTTCCAATGAGGGAAGTACAAATACATCAGATTCGCGATAATAATTATGGAGACAGTTATTAGGAACGTGATCAATATGAGTAAACTGACCTTCATACTTTGACAAGACTTCCTTCATCTCCTTACTTAAGTACCCAATAAAAAGCAACTCAAAATTAGCCCTGTCTAAGTATTTAAATGCTTCTAAGAGATAAATATGACCTTTTCTGGGAGATATTTGTGCAACACAGATTACCCTTAACTTTGGATTGACTTGACTATTTCTACTTATAGATTCAAAGGAGTTAAATTTAATAAGATCTACTCCATAAGGTATGACATAAATTTTAGAACCGTCAAACCCATATTTAATATAAGAATTTTTTACAAATTCAGAAGGAGCAAGAAGATAGTTACATTTGTCAATTTCATTAATTAAACGTTGATGTTGAGTTGACAAAGATTTTGTTGCTTGAGATAAACCGAGTCTTGTGTATTCATCATCAAGAATAGTTTTAGAGTATAAGGGATGACAATTAACTGGTTCACCAAGAATAATACTTTTTTGATTTATTGCCTTATCAATTATTTTATTGCTCGTACCATGAAGCATGAAATGAAGAATATTAGATTTTGAATATCGGGCTAAAACTAAGGCTTGCCATATATCATGATATATGGGAAAAGTCTTTTCATTTACATGATTACTTGCTTTAAATATTCTCATATTTATGTATATAAGATACTCCTTCAAGAATATATTGCTACATTTAGAAGAAGGAATTCCCATACTCTTTGCATTTGTAGCTATTCTATGAGAATAATAAAAATGATTCAATAATTCGTTTTGATAAACATACTTAATATAATTAGAAAAATGAAACTTACCACAGACCGTGAAATTAATAGTAGGCTTCATAAGGATCAACAATCTATCTATTTACTAGCACTCAAAAAGTCTATTTTTTTAGAGAAATAATATCCAAGCAAAATAATAAATATTCCATAAAAATATTGGTATGGAATCAGCCTAATATAATGGGAAGTATAAAAAAAGAAAAGTCCGTAAATAAATGAAGGATTAGTTGCTTCGTTATTTTTAAAGGCATTCTCAAATGCATAATCAAGAGACCGACAGAAATATGCTGTTAAGGCAATTAAGATAAACATAAAAAATATTCCTCCTTCTAAATAATATTGACCTACAATACCAGGTGTATATGGAATGCTTACAAACTTACCAGCTTGAAATGCTAAGTTAAATGAGTCATCAGTCAATGAACCTGCTATTGGCTTATTTGACCAAATAAACCTTGGAATTAAATGAAAAGGTATATATAAGAAAGATAGTCCAAAGGGATAGAATTCTTGCTTGTGAGATAGTACGGATACAAATACGTCAAAAGCTGTATAGTCGCCATTAGAAGAAAAAGATAAAAAGATAGACTTAAAATAATCAGTGAAAAAATCTGAAGAAATAAGGTTTTCAAAGGAATCTGAAAATTCATTAGCTGTATCATAACGTGTTTGGCCTAAGAAAGTTATTAGAGGAATTATAAATAAGTAGAATATTATCAAAAATAAGTTATTTAAACTTTTACATATTAGGCCTATGACTATTGATATTAGTAGACAAAGAGCAACTGATCGAAAAGAGCTGAGCTGCCTCATTATAATTGATTTCATAATTATCATAACGAGTGAAAGACATATAATACTTAGTTTGTTTCTTCTGTTTTTAGTTTTAATTGAAAATAGGTTGGAAAAAACATACAGATCAACTCCGTATGTTGCAACAGGAAACAAATATAGATAAGCATTATCTGTAAATTCCGTAAGTCTCCCTCCAGCTAATTTCGATAATAGATATATCAGAGAAAAGGAGGTGCCCTGCATAAGGATCCAAAAAGTTATTTTTATATTCTGCCTTGCATAAAATCTACCCAAATTAGGGTTGTTATTTTCTGAATTTAAGTTTGCTTGTTTGAAAATTGAACTCAATAACTTCTCTAAATATTTAACGAGGAATGTCTGTCTTTTGGTATTGATCCCAACCAAGACAAATAAGTTTAAGGATAAGGTAAAAAATAAAATTGATAATAATATAAAATAGTTTTGATCGCCCGCAGAATATAAACTATCTATTAATTTATAATCTTTATTATAAATTGAATAAATTGCACGAAAATGATAAAAGCAAACAAAGAAAAACACGAAAAACCAGAAAATACTTGTTTTAATTATGGATTTATTTTGAGTTTGATCTCTTTTCTCTCTAGATAATAGATAATATATCGGAAGAGCCAATATTGAGAGCGAAATAAAAATTAAGAGATCTGAGTTATTGATTATACTATTAGAAGTTATAATTATATAAGTAAAAACTGATATTGCCGAATGAATAAGTAGGATAAAAATCATAATATATGTAGTAATTCAGTAATTAAAAGGGTTATTTGAATTACTTTAAATTATATAAATATCATTAAATTCTTGCTTAAATATCAATCGAATTAAATTTTTATTTATACTTAACTGTTTTAAAGGTTATTTTCCTACTGATATTTGAAAATATAATTTGTAGGTATAATTCAAATACTGATATAATCTTGAAGAAAAGCATTTTAGGTTCATTAATAAGCCTAAAATTAAAACTAAAGATCTAATCAAAAAGGAGATTTAATATGTAGGAAGTTTATTCCAGGCAGCATATTGATGTTTTGAAAAATAATCATAATGACTAAAAAAATTGCTGCTTTCTAATATTCCACTTCTATATCCACTCAGATGATTGAGATCCTGATGTATGGCAAAGTATTGTATTCTCTCTGCCAAACCCCTAAACTGCTTATAAAGTAATAGCTCTCTAGGCAAATAGCACATATTCCATAAAAACTTATTTCTCGCTCCATAAAAAGCCATTCTCGAATAATTTCTATTTGTCTTTGATGTCATGTGTGCAAATAATAAGTCTGGGTAATGATAACAGTAAAAGTTATTTTTAAATCCCTTAGCAGCAAGAAATATTTCTTCGCCTTGATGAACTAATTGGCTAATATAACCACCAAGGCTATGAAATCTTTCGATATTTAACAAATGTGCGCAGCCAATAAAAGATTTAGTCTGATATGGCACTTTTTCTAAAGAGCTGATTTGATATTCCTCATGAATAGGATTATAAACAGGAAAGGTAAGGCACAGTAAATTATCTAGCGATTCTGCATATTCTATAGCCTTAACAAGGCTACCATCAAGTATGTATGAATCATCGTCAAAACTCAAATAATATTTTGTATTCATTATTTGAGCTAACTCGTTTCTCCTGACTATATAGCCTTTGCTCTCGTTACAGCTTATAAATGTCGTATTAAGACCGAAAGATGACATATCGGCTGGATACTCTTTATCAGATGCATCATCAATAATAAAAACTTGTATTCCTTTCAATTCTTCATTCTCAGAAGTTTTTTCTAGGCAAGTCTTCAAATCTTTGCATCTATTTTTAGTTGAGATACCAACTGAGACTAACTTTTTTAAATCCATGAATTAGAACTCCTTCTGCAAAATATTTTGTAAGTCTTTACTTAGACTTCTCCGAGATAATTGTTTAAATTATAGAAATAACATTGTTTTAACCTCTCAAATTTTTCAAATTTATACGATTATAAGGTGTGATAATCATTTATTTTAATAATTTAATCATTTTACGCATACATTTTACATTGATAACTACTAAGAAACTAAATTTTGCCTCATCTATTTCTAGAATTAAAAGATTTTACGCGCCGATCATTTTGTAGGTATTGTAGAAATAATTTTTTATCTTTATATTAATCTTAGATAGATCTTTTTGATTAAAATAAGTAATGGTGCCATTGGTGTCAAAGGCCGCAATAATTTCTTTCGAATTAAGTATCTAAGCTGACCAGTATAACAATGCCTACTTAACTCAACTAAATCAATTTTTTTCTCCCTCATTCTGTACGAAAGTTCGTATTCTATATCTATCCCCTCATTTGCAGCTAGTCTGAGAAGACTTTCATTAGAATTAATCCACCATTTCTTTCCTTCATTATTACTTTTTAATCGTTTGCTTTCGTTACTTTCGTGTATTAAAACATTTACATGAGGTCGCTGATCATATATTACTTTGCCATATTTTCCAAACTCAACCGAAATCAACCGATCCACATCGTAAGGGTTTCCATCCGAAAAACATTCTATTGCTTTAACTAATATATTACGATTAGCTACGAGTGTAGATAGGTGGAAGGATGTTGAAATCTGGCTGGCTACTAAGAGATCTTTTAGATCAAGAGTTAGTAGATTTTTCACTGGAGCCTCTCTAGCTGCAAAATATGTTATGAAAGACCCCAAAATACTGGCGAAGTACTTGTCTTTTCCTGAAGTTGTAATCCAAGGCGCATAAAATGCCACGGCGTCTTGATTCTCGGTAAGTGCAGTTATAGCATATTGAAGATGATAGTCTATCCACCAGTCATCATCAAACAAAATTGCAATAAGCTCACAATTAGTATGAGATAGCGCATCTTTAAACGATAAATAGCCTGGCGGAATTGGAGGATTTCGAAAGTAATACTTGATTGGCAGTTCAGGAAACTCAAGACAAACTTTTTCTGATTGTCTATTTCCTAAGTTTTCTATAACAATCAATTCTATTACATTGGATAGCGCTGTCTGTCTTAATACAGACTCAAGTGCTATGCGCAGCATATCGGGTCGATTAGCTGTAAGGATAACAATTGAAATTTCTTTTAAGGTTTCAGAATCACTTTTAAGCATAAATAATATAGATTATTTACTGATTATTATCTACTGTTAAATAGTCCAATCTTTAAGACACTTTTAAAAAGTAATCAATTTATTTTGTTTTTTGACTTAATTTTTTAGTTTGCATTGCCGTCTAACTTAAATATTTTTAATGCATGACATTATGCCACTGGCGACGTTTGCTATTAAAAATTAAAGTGCCTACAATAACACTAAATGTTAGATTCACCAAGCAGTATCCTACCGACATACCAATAACTCCATAATCACGTCCTAAAAAGTATGTTGATATGCCTGTTAAGACTCCTACAAAAATTGACAATTCTAAATAAGGTTCTTTTTTGTGTGCTCTAAGATATGTTGCTAGACCAAATACATATACATTACAATTTATGGAGATTAATAGTAAAGTTAGTGAAAGTAAATCGATAATTCTTAGTCCAAAAGGATGATGAGTCTGTTTAAGATAAATTGCGATAAACAAGAGAATAATACTGCTTAAAATTGATGCTACCATTGATTTCTTTAATGCTGGAAAGAACAGATTATTGAGTTCTAAATATTTCTTCGCTGCAATTAGATTTCCAAATGGTGCCATTTTGGTCGAAACCCATGACATTGCAAATGTGGTGATTGCGTTTGTCAAGCTTAAACTCATCCCCATCTTACCAGCCATTATAGGGCCATGAAATCTAAACAAAACAGGTGTAAATAATGAAAAAATAAAGTATCCACTTAATGCACTAACTGCAATTTTCCATTGCAATGGAAAAATTTCATGTCGCCAACTTATGACCTTTGTAATCCCATCTTTATTCTCTTTGTGTTTAAGTAAATCTATAAGTAGAAAACGATGGTTGCTATATAGACAAATTATGCTCCAAATTATTCCCACTATGCTTGGCACTGCTGCCGCAAAAAGACTTGTTTTAAAAACTAGTGCAGACCAAAGAAAGAGATTACTGAATAAGGTTTGACTAACTCTCATGGATGCTATTTCGGTTACTAATCCACAACCTTCTAAAAAAGATAAAACTGGGCTTAAAAATAGCATCGTTCCTGTTGAAAATACTACTAAAATCCAAGGCAGTTTCCAAGGTACTGTAATCAATGATTTGTTAGTACTTAAGAAAGAAATTCCAACTGGTATTAGTATTAATATAGCTAAGATTGCTATCAATGCATACCATTTAATTGATAATCTTAGTAACGATGCTAGTCTGTCTTTTGCAGTATCATCTCCTATTAATATTTTTCCTTTTCCCCATGTTAAAGCCGCTTTCTCATGACTTGCGAACTGTAAAATAACGTAAGATAGACCTAGTTCAAAGAAGATCTGCAAATTCACAATACTTGCAAAAGTATAATAAAATCCTTGTTCGGATGGAGATAAATAATTAGCAATGAGGAGTAATGTTATTGGGCCAGCGATAACCTGAAAACCTTTAGCAGTTATCGTATAAGCAACTGCCCGATCAACTCCGCAAAACTTGGCGATTTTGCTCAACTGATTTGCAACACTATCTTTAATCATGAAAGTAAAGTTAGAAAGTTCTTGACTTGCTCTTTCACTGAGTCTAGATTCAGTTTGTGTTCTTCCATTAAATATTGATAGCTCCCACAAAACTGTGAGAACCGATCTTGAATACCAATCCGAAGAACACGCGTTGGTGCAAGTGTGGATGAAATTTCAGCAACTGCACTCCCTAGACCCCCATAAATTGAGTGTTCCTCTAGCGTAATAACTACTTTATGTTGCTGACATATAGATACAATGCTGTTTTGATCCAGAGGCTTGATACAGGGAGCGCTCCACACAGAACTATCTTGCCAAACAGAAGCAAGTTTTAGAGCAATATTAACCATTGAGCCAGTTGCAATAAAGCCGAGTTCTCCCCTCCCATCCTTTAGCAAGCTTAAGCTCCCTAACGAAAAATCTGGAGCTGCTTCATATATATCGCCTACATCGGCTTTACCCATCCGCAGATATACTGGCTGGCTTCCTTCCAATGCCATCTGCATACAAACCTGCATCTCATAAGCATCCGCAGGTGAAAGAATCACAATGTTAGGCAAAGCTCTCAAGGCAGCAATATCTTCTGTACTTTGGTGACTGGAACCTAAGCTGCTGTACACAACCCCTGCCCCATCACCAATAAACACAACGGGCAACCCTTCATAGCAAACATCTAGCTTTATTTGCTCCAACACACGGATCGGCACAAAAGCGCTCAGTCCATAAACAAACGGTTTAAAGCCTCCCTTTGCCATACCTGCTGCTACACCCACCATATTTTGTTCGGCAACTCCAGCATTAATATACTGATCTGGACAGACTTTACGAAATTCATCAAACAATGCATAGCCATGATCGCCCGTCAGTAAAACGATCCTTGGGTCAACTTGAGCCGCCTCAACCAAAGCCGTTGCAAACGCGTTTCTCATAATGTTGATGAATGCTGTTTGGTTTCTAGTTCCGCTAACGCCGCTGCGTATGTATCAGAATTAAGGCGAGTATAGTGCCAGCGATTATCATCTTCCATAAATGATATGCCTTTACCCTTGACAGTATGAGCCACAATTGCCCTAGGAGCCTTTGAGTTGAGACGCACTAATTCATCAATTGTGCCGTCTAAGGAAGCTTCATCATGTCCATCAACCTCCCGTGTTTCAAAGCCAAAGGCTCGAAATTTATCGGCAATGCTCCCTAGCTGCATCACTTCTTGCGTCGAACCCATAGCCTGATAGCCATTTTCATCCACAATAACCATCAAATTCGATAGTTCAAAATGAGTAGCAAAAAGCAAAGCTTCCCAGATCGTACCTTCATTAATTTCACCATCCCCTACAATGGCAAAACACTTCTGACCCGTTTGCTTACGTTTAGCCGCTAACGCCAAACCTACCCCTACAGATAAGCCATGACCTAAGGAACCAGAGGTAACATCAAGCCCAGGAACGTGAGTATCGGCTAAGCCTTTAAGAATCGTGCCATCACCGAAATAACTTTGCAGGTCATTATCCGTGAGCCAGTCTAGCTCACGCATACAGGCATACTGCGCCATTACTCCATGCCCTTTACTCAACACTAAATAGTCACGATCATCTGCATCAGGCGTTTTGTTCCCAAGATTTAGATGTGACCTGTAGAGCACAGAAAGAATTTCAACGAGAGAAAATGCACACGCAATGTGAACAGTCGAACCTGCATAAGCCATTTTTAAGATGGTTTGACGAAGCTGTACTGGTTTAAATTCTTGCATAACTTACTTAGTATGATTTCGTATACCAACTTAGAGACTTTTTTAAGGCTTCATCTAAGCTAACCATCTGCTGTAAACCTAATGCTTCTCTTACTCTTTGTGTTGAAGGGACATAGCAATCAATCTTGCTCGACTCTCCAACATTAGCCACCTCAATCGGAAGAATGGGATTTTCTAACTGTGCAATCAAATTTGCCAAATTCAAAATTGTTGTCTCTTCTTCTGAGCCAACATTGTATGGGTAGCAAGAATCTCCTTTAAACAAAATTGTCCACAGCCAAGCGGTTAAATCTCCGGCATATAAGTAAGATCTATAAGTGCTACTATCATTTTGAACCTGTATGGGCTGATTTTTTAAGCGATCTCGACAAAAACTGCTGATGGCTAAATGACTGTCTAACGGTAAATAAGCTCCCACAAAAGAAAAACAGCGGGCAATTTTTGTCTTTAACCCATATTGCTTTGCATAGATGGTGCAAAGCAATTCTGACAGACGCTTCCCTTCACCGTATACAGAGCGAACATTCGACGTCTCAGGTGCACTCAGATACGTCTCATTAATGTGAGTTACTTCAGCAATCGCTTTCCCATAGACAGCGCCAGAACTTGTTAACAAAAACTTACTTGCCCCACAAGCCACTGCAAAATCTAAAGTATGCCGTGTCCCTTGTGTAATAACATCTAGCTGAGACAGCGGATCGCTATTATTCGCATAATTATTAACCTCTGTCGCTGCATGAATGATGTGTGAAAATTTAGCTTGAGGGAATTCAAATGAGCGAACATCTCCTAAATAGTAAGAAATTGAGGGGTGAGCGGCTAAATGTGGCGCTTTTTTATAAAAACTGTCTAATCTTCTAGTGAGTACAGTTGCTTTAGCACCTAAGTTTAATCGATCATTAGCCCAAGCAAAGCTTTCTAGTAGCCAGCAGCCAATAAACCCGGTACCTCCAGTAATAAAGATATTCTGTCCGCGTAGTTCTTCCCATAAAGTTTTCGTTTGAAGAAGAATACTATCTAAGTCTATTGATAAAGAATTAGCGCTCATTTTAACTAGCCTCGGACAAAAGATCTGAGGGCAGATACGACATAAGTCAGCATTTCCTCCGTCAGCCCAGGAAATAAGCCAATCCAGAACGCACTCTCAATAACTTGAACGGTATTAGCCAAATTACCTACAACACGGTAATTCAGATCTTTGTACGCAGGTTAACAAACTAAGGAAACCCACTAATAAAACTGTTAGGAAACTTTGAAGTCACAGAGCTAGATAGATTATAAGTTTTGTTTATCAACCTATCTTAGTACAGAATAACAAAAGTAATTAAGCAGTTTAATAGGTTAGTACAGCTTGGCGGAAAAATCTCCACTATTGATTAGCGACTATAAGTATAACATCTGACCTCTAAAAATTCTAGATAATCGATAGACTTTAGCCAAGCTGTGCTAGTGGAAACTTAGAACTTTAGCTCTTCTAAGTTCAAGATGATAAGAAAGACTAATGTATTGTTCTGTATATAGAAGTTTGATTTGAAGTGTGAGAAGACAACTTATGAATGGCAGAGGTTTTAGGGCTTGCTTTTCTCATAAATGGGGTCTGATTTCTATAACTTTTAATGTTCATCCACAAAAAATTTGTATTATTGAATATGCCAGCGAAACCCAGAAGAGCCAACCTAAAAATCAAACATTTTACCCTTCACAATTCTTTAATCAATCTATTAAATCCTCACGTCCAGTAAGATCCAACAACGCCTCAACATCCGCCAACGCCAGCGCCTTCACTCTTGCCTCCAACTCAGCACTAACCACCCCAACCCGCCGCACAAGCTGCCGAAGCACCAGCGACTTCTCCTCCTCTAGTTTCCCTTTCGCCTCCCCTTTTACTTCACCCATCGCCTCACTTTCTAGAAGCATCTGATTTAGCCAAGGCGACTCACGCAAAACAGCCATACCCCACCTCAAAATCTATTTGTTTCACCCCAAAAGCTTGGCACTGAGCAGACAGCGATCTCCTCTCATGCCCAATCATAGTGTCATACCCTATTTCGCTCCAACGTCTTATTAGGCAATAGACTCATGCAACAGTCTGATAAATCACTGGTCTATACCTAGGGACTGGAGTGGTTCTTCCTTCAAGTTTGCTCGTTTCTAGCCATGCCTGTTTTGCTATTATTATTTCTTTAAGTGCCTCCTGTAGGGTATCACCAACAGCAGAACAATACTTTAAATCGGGGATATCAGCAATGTATGCTTCATCTTCCTCGCTATAGAAAATATTAATGTGATAGTCTCTCATCACCCTTCCTCTAACGTAAGACTGTTCTCTTCGACTATAGTCAAAAATTGACGTATTTGATAAGGCTAAGCCTTGCCCTTGCGGTTTTGGAGGTTGACAATATCAGCAACCTTTGGATGTTTGAAGATATGATGGCTACCACTAACACGATTCAATTTGAATCCAAAAGCCTCTACCAATGAAACCATCTCATCAAATTGAATCTTCTTTGAACCTGACAAGATTTTTTCAAGCAGTTTTTTCTTCTTTATTCAAAAAATGACCAATAAGTCAATATCGCTCTCGTCAGTAGGCTCACCATAAGCATAGGAACCGAGAAAAATAGCCTGTTCTAGCTTCATCGCAGAAACCAGTCTTTTTATTATTTAATTCTAATAACTCAAGAGTCAACAGTTTCATAACATTTTACACAACCTAAAAGTTAAATCATTTTCACCCTTCATGTGCACGTAACCAATCTATCAAATCCTCAAGTCCAGTAAAATCCAGCAACGCCTCCCCCAGCGCCTCAACATCCGCCAACGCCAACGCCCTCACCCTCGCCTCCAACTCAGCACCAACCACCCCAACCCGTCGTGCAAGCTGCCGCAGCACCAACGACTGCCCCTCTTCTAGTTTCCCTTTCGCCTCCCCTTTCGCCTCCCCTTTCGCCTCACTTTCTAGAAGCATCTGATTTAGCCAAGGCGACTCACGCAAAACAGCCATATCCCACCTCAAAATTTGATTAATTAAACCTGCGTCTAACACAAAACTAGCAAAAAAACCTAACAAAGGTTCCATCTCAGATAACTCATCATCCGTCTGCAACAAATGCAGCGCACGCTCCACCGTTGCAACGTCATCACCCCCGTCAAGCACCGGAACCAAAGGCAGCAGCGCACTTATATTCTGCTCAAAGACCGTTTGTACATCAACCTCCCATAAATTGATAACCTTATAATCTTGGCGCGCCTTTAGCCCAAAATAATTACTTTCATATCGGTCATTAATCGTCACCAAAGACCCAGGCGGCAAAACATTAATCAGCACAGGCAAAATCGGTAGCTTATACTTTTCTTCTGCCAGTGCAGTATAGGCTCTCATTCTAAGAGGCATCTTCAATGAATACCGTAACTGAAGCTCATTTAGAATCAGAAACTCCCCCACCTCTGGGCTATAAACCTTAATCAGCACATCATTCTGACGAGAAACCCATTGAAACTCAGAATTAAGAATATCGAGTACCATCACATCAGAAGATTGCGTCACCCACCGTACCCAAGTCTCCGGTGCCAGACTAATAAGTCGTTTACCGCCAATATCCGCAGGTTTAGGCAAAACTTATGCAGCCTCCACAAATTCTCGAATCGTCTTAACCACATACCGCAACATCTCCTCCGTCAACCCAGGAAACACCCCCAGCCAAAACACACCCTCCATCACCCGATCCGTATTCTTCAAATCCCCCACCACTCGATAAAGCAACCCCTCATAAAGCGGCTGACGCACCAAATTCCCTGCAAACATCAGCCGCGTCCCAATCCGCTTCTCCTCCAAGTGCCGTACCAAATCATTCCGGCTAAACCGAGCCTCCGGCCTCACATAAATCGGGAACCCAAACCAGCTTGGCTCAGCCTTTAACCCCGCCTCAGGCAAAGCTAAAACATCCTCTAACCCTTGGAGCTGTTCATACAAAAACTGAAAATTTTCTCTCCGCCGCGCAATAAACTCTGGCAACTTCTCAAACTGCGCCACCCCTACCGCCGCCTGCATATCCGTCATCTTGAGGTTATACCCCACATGAGAATACGTATACTTGTGGTCATAGCCATAGGGCAAACTGCCTAACTGCCAGTCAAACCGCTTATTGCACGTATTGTCTACTCCTGGCGCACACCAGCAGTCCCGCCCCCAATCCCTAAAAGACTCCACAATCTTTTTAAGCCGCGTATCGCTCGTTAACACCGCACCCCCTTCCCCCATCGTCATGTGGTGGGCTGGGTAAAAACTCACCGTCGCCAAATGCCCAAACGTCCCCGTCTTTTGCCCCCCATACGTACTTCCCACCGCATCGCAGTTATCCTCAATCACCCAAAGGTCATGCTTTTGGGCAAATGCCATCACCGCCTCTAAGTCAAAAGGGTTCCCCAGCGTATGGGCAATCATAATCGCACGGGTACGAGGTGATAGCGCCGCCTCAAGCTGGTCAACATCAATGTCATAGCTGGGTAGCTTCACATCTACAAAAACAGGCACCAACTGATTCTGAAAAATCGGATTTACCGTCGTCGGAAATCCCGCCGCCACCGTAATCACCTCATCCCCAGGCACCAACCGCTTATCTCCCAGCTTTGGCGAGGTCAGCGCCGACAGCGCCACCAAATTCGCCGAAGACCCCGAATTTACAAGTAAACAATGCTTAACCCCCATCCAAGCCGCAAACTTTTCCTCAAACTCCAGCGCGTAGCGACCCGTCGTCAGCCAAAAATCTAACGACGAATCAACCAAATTCACCAGCTCATCCTCATCAAACACCTTCCCCGAGACAGGGATATAGGTTTGACCTGCAATAAACGCTTTCGGCGCAAACTTAAACTCGTAAAACTTCAGCACCGCATCAAACACCTGCGATCGAAGTTCCGCTTCCTGATTCGATTGAGAGATTGGACGAGAAATAGCTTGAGTCATGGGTAAAAATAAGTGTTTTGTCTTCAAATAACAGAACTTTTAACTAAATACTGGGTCAGAAGTGATCCACCTTGCACTCCCTCATCCCCTAACCCCTTGAATTGAAACCGCCTCAGCATCCCGTTGATATTGCTGAATTTGAGCCAACGTCAACGCTTGTATAGCATCCTTATCTTCGGCTCCCCCTTGATGTGTCTCACGATACCAAGCCACAGTTTGAGCAATCGTACGCTCAAAATTCCATACAGGCTGCCAACCCAACCCATGAAAGGCTTTATCCGTCACCAAATTCAAAAGCTTCGCCTCATGCACCGCCTTGGGGTCGGAATAATCTACCCAACTCCCAGCCCAATGCTGCAAAATTGCATCCACCAAATCGCCAACCGGACGATTTGATGCTAAAGATGGGCCAAAATTAAACGCACCACTCAACTCAACCAGCGCATCCGTCTGGTCATTTAAAGCTTTATATAGCTGCTGAGCCAAACGCAAATAACCGCTCAACGGCTCCAGCACATGCTGCCAAGGCCGAGTCGCCCTAGGGTTTCGTACCGCAATAGGTTCCTGACGACTCAATGCACGCATCGCATCTGGCACAATACGGTCCTCCGCCCAGTCGCCACCACCAATCACATTGCCAGCCCTAGCGCTCGCAATGCCTACCGCAGAATGCGCACCTGCAAAAAACGAACTTCGCCACGAGGCGATGGCAATCTCCGCCGCCGCCTTACTCGAACTATAGGGGTCATACCCCCCCAGCGGATCGCTCTCACGATAACCGTAAACCCATTCTCGGTTTTCGTAGCACTTATCCGTCGTAATCAACACCGCAGCACAGGCATTATTAAGCTGCTTCAGCGCTTCTAAAACATGAACCGTCCCCAACACATTCGTCTGCCAGGTTTCTACAGGCTCTTCATAAGAGCGACGCACCAAAGGCTGAGCCGCCAAATGAAACACAACATCAGGCTGCCCTTGCTTCATCCATTGCTGCACCAATGCCGCGTCTCTAATATCCCCAACTTGATGGGTCAAGAGACCTTTTAGCCCCAACTGCTCAAACAAAGAAGGCATCGTGTTAGGTTCTAAACTAAAACCCCAAATCTCAGCCCCTAAGCTAAGCAACCAAAGCGACAGCCATGCCCCCTTAAATCCCGTATGCCCCGTCACCAAGACCCGCTTGCCCTGCCAAAAATTTAGGCCCATAGCTTCCACCGCGCCTTACCAGACGAATAAAGCGAAATCAGCAGTTCTAGCTCTCGGTATGTATCCATGCACTGCCAAAACCCTTCATGGCGGTACACCGCCAACTCACCCTGATCTGAAAGGATGCTTAAAGGCTCAGCTTCAAAAACCGTATCGTCAGACTCAATCAAATCCAGAACCTTTCGGTGCAGCACAAAATACCCCCCATTAATCCAGCCCTCACTCGTCTGAGGCTTTTCCTTAAAATTACTCACCAAATTGCCATCAAAAGAAAGCTCACCAAACCGAGACGGTGGCCTAACCGCCGTCATCGTTGCCAACTTTCCGTGACTGCGATGATACGACAACAGCGCCTGTATATCTACATCTGCAACCCCATCTCCATAGGTGCCTAAAAACGTATCGGCACCAATGCTATCTAGGTAGCGACCCAGACGCTTCAGACGACCACCCGTCATGGTTTCTTGCCCAGTATCAATTAGCCATAGCCGCCAATCTTCTTCATCATGGCTGCTGTTCAGGGTTTTGATAGACTTACTGCCCAGCTCTAGCAATAAATCACTATGGTTCCAGTCATAATTCAAAAAATATTCTCGAATCATATCGCCCTTGTAGCCCAGACATAGCATGAAGTCTGTAAAGCCATAATGGGCATAAATTTTCATAATGTGCCAGATCATGGGGCGATCTCCCACCATAATCATTGGCTTAGGCCGAAACTCCGTTTCCTCTCTTAAACGAGTCCCTTTCCCCCCACAAAGCAAAGCCACTGGAACACTAGGTGTAATCATAGGATTTTAGAATTTAGATGTTTACAATAGCTAAACCTGGATTAAATCGTTTTTTACACCTCTGAAATTAAATAATCTTAATCCACCAAACCCCATTTCATATTCACAGAATTCATTCTACCCATCAATTTTAGATTTCTCAAATGCCTCATTCTTTTCTGGCTTAATGTCTTGAGCATAGTGGGTATAGTGAGAATAATAATAGTAGTGGTTAGACTCATTTTCAGGAATAACGCCATTCACCACCAGCCCCAAAATATTGATGCCAGACTGGCTCAAATAGTCTTTTGCAACTCTTGCGGTATTTTTATCTAAAATATTAGGCCGTGCCACAATTATAAGACCATCCGTAAGCCTTCCTAGTACAGCGGCATCGGCTGCAACAGATGTAGGTGGTGTATCAATCAGCACATAATCATAATGTTTCGTCCATTCTTGAATGGTATCGGCCATTCGCTGAGAGTCAATTAACCCCAAGGGATTGGGCGGTAGCTGACCTGAAGTAATGACATCTAAGCCTTTTTGAATGGTGCGAGTCACGTCAGAAATATGGCTGACCTGCCCTGCTAAAAAGTCACTAATCCCCGCCGCATTGCTCAATTCCCAAATACTATGCTGGGTAGGGCGGCGTAAATCTAGATCTAGCAGCAGCACATTGTGCCCCATCACATTTAAAACCGCCGCTAAATTCGCACAGGTTGTTGATTTACCTTCCCCCTGCATTGCACTGGTAAGGCTAATCACCTGAATGGGGTCATCAGATTTCAAGAACTTTAAGTTAGCCTGTAGCATCCGATAAGATTCGCTAATCAAAGATTTTGGATCGCTCAAAACTGGCAAACGCGATAGCTCTCGGTTATGGAGCGGCTCAGGAAAAATGGGAATGGTTCCCAGAAGCGTGTAGTCAAAGAGCGTCTGGGCTTCTTCTACCCGTTTCACCCGCGTGTCTGTCGTCTCTAGTAAATAGATCAGCGCAATAGCCAAGAGAATTCCGGCTAGGGTACCAGCGGCGATCGCAGCCCGTTTATTCGGCGCAATTGGATCTTTCGGAATCTGAGCTGGCTCAATAATTCGCACATTGCCAATCGTTTGGTTTTCACTGACGCGCACCTCTTGTAAGCTCTTCAGCAACGCCTGGTAGGTTGCCTCCGCTGCCAATAACTCCCTTTCCAGCTCTCGCAGACGCTGCTCCAAACCAGGTAAAAACTTGGCCTGATTCAAATATGTCGCACGCTGCTGATTCAGCGTAGAAATCTGGTTGCCAAGGCCATTTCGACTAATACCCGTTTTAATCAGTGAATTTAGTAACTCTTGCTGTGTAGCCCCCACCTGAAGGCGACTGGTCACAGGCACATCCTGCCCCTGTAAAGATTCATCAACATTCTTATTCAATAGCGCCTGAGCCTTCTCTGTTTTAGCAACTAAATCAACCACTATCGGATGGCTTTCTTCATATTGAGCGCGAGCTTCTTCTAGCTTTCGCTCTAGGCTCTGCACATCTGCAAGACTAGCCTGTACACCCAAAGATTGACTTACGCTACTCACCGCCAGTGCTTCTTGCGCATTTAACCCAAGCTTCTGCTGTAAATTTCGGTAATCACTCTCTAGCCCTGTCAACTGCGCCTGAGCCTGATCAATCTGTCCCCCAATCCGCGCTAGATTTTCGGCATTTCCTTTGGTTGCCACCTCTAAATTTGTTAACTTGTAGCGCTCCTTAAATTGCCGCAGCGCAACATCCGCACGAAACACATTCTGGCGTACCTCAGGTATCTGAGTTGAAATAAACTGCCGTGCTGCTACCGAAGCGCTTCGGGTCGCTTGCACATTACTCTGTTGGTAAACCTGCATCAGCTTATTAACCAACAATGCGGCAAACGCTGAATCTTCAGCATCGTAAGAAATTTGAATTGTGTTTGTGTTGACGGCGTTTTTGACCGTTAAGGTATCTTTAAGTCTCACAAGGTCGGGTAGGCTATTCAGTGAGACGCTCCCTTTAAGTGAGTCTAAAGTCTGCTGTAGTACTGGTTGAGATAGAATTACGCGTAGCTCCGACTCTATTTTTCGGTCCCCGTCACCACCACCACCTAATCCCAGATCTTTGGCTGCAGAGGCAAATCCAAGGAGAGAAGAGGTTTTGTCCTGTTCATAAATAAGCTGTCCTTGGATTCGATATACAGGGGTTTTCGACAGCACATAAGCGATTGTTAAGCCCAAGGTAGAGCTAAAAACCATTGCGGCAGGGATCCAGCGCCGCCTTAAGACAAGCCAATACTTCAAAAAATCTGCTTGAGATTCAGATTCTGTTGTCATTACTTAAATAAAACCAAACGTGGATTAAGTATTGCTCAATACAAAAAATTATAAATTGAGTATCTCCTAGTGATCAGATAGAGAAGCCAGCACAAACATTGTTAAAAGAGAAGTGCCTATACTTACTCTATCTAAAAGATCTGTACTGTTAGTATAGCGCCCAGCCATCTCAGCCTAGAATCATACATTAAATCTCAAGTAATAAATGCGGTCGAGGAGTCTATGTTGACCTTGACCGCGCCACTATTAACTCAGTTCCAGGAATCGGGATGAAAAACAAAGCCTAATTAAAACCCGTAATCGGAACTTTCAAAAGGTGAACTCTATCTTACAAATTTCAAAGATTTATCCATACTTATAAAGACTCCTTATCCCGGAACGATAGTAAATGTAATTGAAATTTAAGGGAATTATTCTTCTTAAAAACTAATTTTATTATAAATTAATTGGTTTTATCTCATCTTTCGTAAAAATAAATACTTAAAACCTCCTTGAGTATATGATTTAATAATATTTAGAAACATTTGATATAGATAGAGGGGATATAGTCGCTTGCGTATAGTCATATACAGCCTAAATTATGATCCAGAACTGGTAGGTATAGGTAAATATAACACCGACTTTGCAGCTTGGCTCACTGAAAAGGGACATGAAGTTCAGGTAATCTGTGCCCCGCCCTACTATCCACAGTGGGAAATACAGCCAGGTTACTGTGGCTGGAGGTACCAAACAGATAGCAGCCAGACGACTGCTATCTTTCGATGTCCAATTTGGGTTCCTAAAAATCCAACTGGCCTAAAACGAATTCTTCATCTAATGTCCTTTGCAATTTCTAGCCTACCCATTCTGCTGGAGCGCAGCCAAGCTTGGAAGCCAGACATCATCTTCGTTCTAGAGCCTCCTATTTTTTGCTTGCCTGGCACCCTGCTCATTTCTAAATTATTCGGCAGCAAAGTCTGGCTTCATATTCAAGACCTTGAAATAGACGCTGGCTTTAGTTTGGGTTTGGTTCCCCGCTTAGAGGCATTGAAAAACATCGTTTTTGGCCTTGAGTGTTGGCTTCTTCGTCAGGTTTCATTCGTCTCGAGTATCAGCGAAGAAATGCTTGCGCACATCCATCGCAAGGGCATAAGCAAAAGCCACAGCATGCTTTTCCCAAACTGGGTTGATACCCAGGCCATTCGACCCTGCGCGCAAATTAACCCCTTCCGAACCGAACTAAACATTGACGCCAAGCAGACTGTTTGTCTCTACGCTGGCAACCTAGGCACTAAACAAGGGCTGGAGATAATCATCGGCGTTGCCCGTCAGCTTCAGCATCACACCAATATTACCTTTATCATCGCAGGGGAAGGCTCCATGCGGCAAACTCTGATTAAACAAGCAGAGGATATCCCTAGCGTTCGATTTTTAAATCTCCAGCCTGATGAGCGATTCAACGACCTGCTCAACATGGCAGACATCCATCTCTTGCCTCAGTCCCTTGAGGCCGCCGCCCTGGTTCTACCCTCAAAACTGAAAGCCATGTTTGCCTCAGGTCGCCCCGTCGTTTCTACCGCAGAACCTGATACTCAACTGGCTGAGATTGTGACCAATCGAGGCGTCAATGTACAGCCTGGAAACGTGAGTCAATTCTCTAAGGCCATTCTACTCCTCAGTCAAGATGCGGCTTTACGGGCGCATTTTGGTAACGAAGCCCGCAGCTACGCCATCACTCACTGGGATAGACAACAGGTATTAATCGAGGTTGAGAAAAAATTTACCCAATTGATTGCAGATTCCCTACCTGTTGCCTGTGTGAACCTAGTAGACACCAATCCTCCAAAATCATAAATAAGACATCCTGATTTTGTATGCCGATTCACAGCATCAGGAACGAAACTCAAACCTGCTCAAAGAAGAAATGCGATTGCCCATCCGCCAC
This sequence comes from Acaryochloridaceae cyanobacterium VAR_48_metabat_390, assembly GCA_031422435.1. Classification (GTDB taxonomy): domain Bacteria; phylum Cyanobacteriota; class Cyanobacteriia; order Thermosynechococcales; family Thermosynechococcaceae; genus JAAURS01. Next base: position 24,665 of record JANPLU010000101.1, on the reverse strand, counting down.
CCACTTCAGAAAAAGGGTTAACGCTAGAGCCTTTGAGTATCAAAACTTCCCCAGCGATTTGGCGAAGTTCAGTATCAGTTTATACAAATCTCGGCCTCATCTCAGAAGTGATCCCTAGAGTTAAGTCATAGAGCTGGCAGCGAGGTGTCTCGTCATTAATGGATTCCGCGCTGATCCATCTCTCATCAAGATCCTGAGAGGATATCACCATGCTGAAATCTATCAATGCATCTCTTGCAGTTTTATCTATCACCACAGGGCTTTTAAGTACAGTCGCCTTAACCATAAGCCCTGCTGTATCTGCCAAAACCCTTGTCACCTGTGGTGCGCAACGTCTCCCCCAATGCAGTCTGGCAATGCTGTTGAAGGCAGTCAGCTTGGCTTTTACTTTACGGCTTCTGCACCTCAGCGATTTGATGTCAAAAATATAGGGATAATCTCCAGCATCCCCAGTGCTTCAGTGCGCTAGAGCCGTTTAATCAACGATTAAGGATGCCATTTTGCAGTTAATTCAGCAATCGGCATCCTTAAGCCTGAGGCATAGAAAAGCGGTTCAAACCACGATATACTGTGCCGTTGATGACTGGCTAGGAACACAGCATGATTGCAGTAGCGATTTTGGCGGCAGGTCGTGGAACCCGCATGAAATCAACCCTTCCCAAGGTGGTACATCCCTTGGGGGGACGAACTTTAGTTGAACGCGCCCTCGATAGCGTTGAAGCCCTCAACCCCTCTCGACGTCTTGTGATTGTGGGCTATGGTGCAGAAACGGTTAAAGCTGCGTTGGCGCATCGCACAGATGTTGAATTTGTGGCGCAAACCGAGCAGCTTGGCACAGGTCATGCCGCCCAGCAGGTTATTCCGGCACTCCAAGACTTTGAAGGCGACTTGCTGATTTTGAATGGCGATGTGCCCCTGCTGCGCCCTGAAACCCTAGCGCAGCTTTTAGAAACCCATCGACAGCAGCAAAATGCCGCTACCATTTTGACCGCGCTGTTGCCCAACCCTAAGGGCTATGGGCGGGTGTTTTGCGATGAGAACAATCATCTTCAGTCTATTATCGAAGATCGGGACTGCACCGAGGCACAGCGTCAAAATCAGCGCATCAATGCGGGTGTTTACTGCTTTCGATGGTCGGCACTAAAAGAAGTGTTGCCCAACCTCAGCGCCGAAAATGATCAAAAAGAATACTACCTAACTGACGCGGTGAACTTCTTAAGCCCCGTCATGGCGGTGGATGTAAAAGACCATCAAGAAATTTCGGGTATTAATGACCGTCAACAGCTTGCCCAAGCCTATCAAATGCTGCAAACGCGTATTAAGAATGACTGGATGATGCGGGGCGTGACGCTGGTTGACCCTGCTAGCATCACCATTGATGACGCTGTGACCCTTGGCTCCGACGTGGTGATTGAGCCACAAACCCACCTGCGGGGCAATACTGTCGTGGGTTCAGGGTGTCGGATTGGTCCTGGCTCAATGCTGGAAAATGCCGTAGTGGGCGATCGCGTTTCCATCCTCTTCTCCGTCATTCAAGACAGCACCGTAGCCTCTGGCACCACCATTGGTCCCTATGCGCACCTGCGCGGACAGGCTGCGGTGGGCGAAAACTGCCGCATTGGCAACTTTGTCGAGCTAAAGAACACCCTTCTGGGCGATCGCTCCAACGTCACGCACCTTTCTTACCTAGGGGACACAACAACGGGCACTCAGGTCAATATTGGCGCAGGCACCATTACCGCCAATTACGACGGCGTGAATAAGCACAAGACCGTAATTGGCGATCGCACCAAAACAGGCTCCAACAGCGTTTTAGTGGCACCCTTAACCCTAGGGGCTGATGTCACCATTGCGGCAGGCTCCACCGTAACCGAGAACGTACCGGACGATGCTCTTGTGATTGCTCGCGCCCGTCAGGTAGTCAAACCAGGCTGGCGACTACAATCGTAGGTATGGATATCTACCGACTGCCTGTTCTCAACGACAACTATATTTTTCTGCTGCATGACCCTCAGCGCAATATTGCGGCTGTGGTTGACCCTGCTGTTGCAGAGCCAGTGCTGCAACAGCTAGCCGAGCTAAAGGCAACGCTGGTTTCTATTTTTAATACCCATCATCATAGCGATCATGTGGGCGGCAACTTGGCGCTGCTGCGTCATTTTCCACAGGCTGTAGTCTATGCCAGTGAGGCAGATCGAGGCCGAATTCCTGGGCAGCAGGTTTTTCTGAGCGAGGGCGATCACGTCAGTTTTGGAACCCTTGCCGCAGAAGTATTGTTTGTTCCAGGCCACACAAAAGGCCATATTGCTTACTACTTTCCGCCTCTCACGCCTCATGCGTCAGGCAACCTATTTTGCGGAGATACGCTCTTTTCTGGAGGATGCGGTCGTCTGTTTGAAGGCACCCCCGCTCAAATGGTCAATTCTTTGAGCAAAATTCGTTGTTTGCCTGACGATACCCAAATATGGTGTGCCCATGAATACACCCTCAATAATCTCAAGTTTGCGCTCACGGTAGATCCGCAAAACCTTGTACTGAGCCAAAGATATGAAGATGTTCAGAATATGCGGCAGCGCTTAGAGGCTACGGTGCCTGCTTGCCTAGGCGTAGAAAAGCAAACTAATCCTTTCTTGCGCTGGGATTCTGATGCGATCCTAAAAGCCACAAAAGCGTTAGACCCCGTTCAAAGCTTTGCAAGATTACGAGGGATGAAGGATCAGTTTTAAGTCCTCGCTTGCTTCTGACTGTAGTGGGCAATCGCCGATCTCGGTTGTGTATTGGTTAGGACTGCGATCGCTACGTACCAAGAATCCGCAACCAATTTTCAAGATCCGATAGTTGAGAAAAATCCAGTAAAGCCTTGCCTAAATCCTCAAGCTGAATCAGAGAAAGGGTTTTGATTTGGGCTTCCGTTTCAGGGGCGATCGTCCCAAAGCGATGGGCTATCAATCGAAGCGCAAAGGTTAATTCACCCTCTTGTCTTCCTTCTTGTCTCCCCTTTTGTTCGCCTTCTTGAAGAATCTCTTGATAAATCACAGATTGCTGCATGATTTCCTTCCTGAGAACCTGATTGATAAATCCTTTCTCTAATATTAACCCTGCCAGAATCCCAGCAGAAGCCGCTACATTACTTTGAACCCGCTTTTCCTCAATCGCATCAACCTTCGCTGCTACTTGACGAAGGGTTTGAGCTTTATCTGGAGTTTTGGTCAGAACAGCTAAAGGCAATAACCCAGTTGCTTCGAGAAAAGGCTCAGTGGATTGTTCCCACAGACGGATCACCTCAAATTCGTGCCGCATACCAGGAATTTCAAATAACGTCTGATACACCAGCTCGGATCCAGTGGAATTGAGATAAATGACAATCTGCCTGACCCGTTTATTGGGAAAGCGTCGATGCAGCCTTAAGCGGTAGTCAGCCATCCGAAACGGCATCGTAGGGTCTGGCTCAGTTTGGAACTCGATCTGAAGAATTAAAGCGTCAGAATCCAGCAAAATCAACGAATCAGCTCGAATCGGCTCTAAGGATAATTCCGTTGGAGTGAGCTTCGTGAAGGTAATGGGTTCACCGAGTAACCAAGTGGCAAAATCAGCCGAAAAGGTTTCTGCAAGGAACTTACAAGTGGGGTCAAACATGGGGGGATTTTAACAGATGAACTTGATCCGAAGGCAACGTCATTGCCAAAACCGATGTCCTCGGTCACACGACCACCGTTACCTATAAGCTTGCGATTTCTGTTTGAGTCCTAAATCCCACGCGCTTTTAGCTGTGGGGGTAAATCAATGTAATTTTGAATGGAATGCCACTCAGAAACAGTGGGTGCTTCTTCATGAAAGCTCACGCCAAAATGTGTTGCTGCTGCCAAGGTCAGCGCAGTAATAATTTCGCTATCAGAAATCGTTTGAAACGGTTCTTCTAGGTTATCTGACCTAGATATTAAGGGCGCTTGACCTCCAAAAACAGAGTGACGTAAGCCTAGATTAGGCTGAAGCTGCATTGAGCCATGCTGTAAAACGGTTTGACCGCGCCAAACCTGTGCGCTGCCAATAAACTTAACCCCGTCAGGCGTTACAAGATCAGCCGCTGTTGCGCTCTCAAAACAGTTGACCTCACGCTGATAGCCCCGCCCAGACGTGCCGAATTCTAGATCAAGACCTAGCGATCGCCATCCCTGAATTAGAAACTCGCAGATGTACTCATAGGTTTGGCGGCGATGCCCCGATTGGTGCGATAACACAATGCAGTACGTCAAATCTCCCGCGTGCAAAACTGCCCGTCCGCCCGTAGGTCTTCGCACAAGGTCGATGGGTTCGTTCTGCCATTGTAGGGTTTGCCAATGGGTAGGCCAGTCTTTCTGGTGATAGCCCAGAGAAATTGCCGCAGGTGCCCAACGATAGAACCGCAGTACTGGAGGATGCTGCCCTTGATGGCACTGCTCAAACAGCCATTGATCGATCGCCATTTGAATTTGTCCCGAACCCTGCCAGAGCGGCATCAGTCGCCAAACTGTCATAAAGTTCTAATGGTTGTGCATCTGAGAATTTTTTTAGTAGACTTCGTAGACTTCATTTTAAAAAGTAGGATTTTGACAAAACTCTAGGACTTCCTATCTTTATGTTTACTGCGGTTATCAGTCTTAACATAGTCTTGGCTATCCTTTGTCTCATTGCCGTTTGGAAACTGCATCAGAGCAAACGTGCCCTGCGACGAGCAACGCGCTGGCTTATTGATGCAGAGCAGAATACTGACCATATTCTTTATCCAGCACCCTACTATATTTTATTGGCACACTCTGGCGTAGCACAGCGCCAAAGACAGGTTGCTGGGCTTGGGACGATACAGAAACAACTCATTCGCTTCGCAGCGCTTCTAAAGCTGATTCAGTGGATATATCAACGTCAATCTTGGCCGACCAAGAGCCGCTTTGCCTCTCGTGCCAAACGGCTGAGTTAACAATTAACGCATACTATGGAAAGCTAAGCATTACAAAGCAACTATGGCAAAGCAACGTTCAGGACTGTTTCTCGGTGGATTTTTGTTAGGCGCAGCGATGGGTGCGGCGGCAGGTTTACTGTACGCCCCCAGAACAGGTCGTCAAACACGTCAGATACTCAAAAAGTCGGCGGATACTCTACCTGAACTCGTAGAAGATCTTTCGAGTAGCCTCCAGCTTCAGGCAGATCGACTTTCAGAATCGACGCTGAATCAGTGGGATGAAACCCTAGAAAGACTGCGTGAGGCGCTGGGCGCAGGAGTTGAGGCAGCAAATGCCCAACGTCGCAGTATTCAGAATTTAGACGCTCAAAAAGAAAAGGCACGATAGACCATCGGTTGATAGGATGGCACAGTATTAATAATTTCCTTTAATTGTGTCGTTTTAGGGCACCCGTGACTGAACCCATTTTCTGGCTCCTTTGCTCATTCTTACTAGTGGCAGTGTGCTTAACTGCCGTGTTGATGGCTGCTATCCCTGCACTGCGAGAACTAGCGCGTGCCTCTCGCAGTGCAGAAAAGCTGTTCGATACGCTACACAGAGAGCTACCACTCACCCTTGATGCCATTCGTCTCACAGGGTCAGACATTAGTGATTTGACGGATGACCTCAGCGGCGGTGTTGAAAGTGCCGGGAATGTTATTAAACAGGTAGACCAAAGCCTTCGGGTGGCTCAACGTCAAGTCAATGCAGCAGTCATCACCACTCAAAGCGTTTGGGCTGGCGTTCGTGCTGCTTTCAAGAGCCTCAAGAAAACCTCGTCTAAGCGCAATCGTCGTGGGCGGATCCAGCCTCTACCATCAACATCAGCGCGTCGGGGTTCTGCAACCAATCATGCCGTACCAAGAGTCCGTCCTGCTCCACCCCTCCAGCGACCATCTCATGTTGATTTTCCTGAACCACCTTCATCCTCTATAGGGCCTTCTAATCAATCACAGGCAGAAAACCACGACGCATCTTTCCCTTCAGAACCGCGCTTTGAGGCATTACCAGAGCAGTCTTTTCCCTCTGAACATGCATAGCTCGTCTTTCCCCGCCAGCAGTAGCTTGGAAAAGCTATCCTTAAGGGACATAAACATACGTTAAGATTCGCAAGGGTAACCTCTCTTCCGTCTTGAGATGGACACTTTTATGTAGTGTCAGGCAGCCGCTTTTATTGACAAAAGCGAGTGATATAGTGGCTGCGAGGTTTTTGGTTTTTTGGTTATTGTGGTTGTAAGGAGCATGAAGTAATGGGCATCCCGCTCAAGCAAGCAGTTGAAATTGGTTCATACCTGGTTAAGCAGCGACTAATGGGTCGTAAGCGGTTTCCGTTGGTGCTTATGCTGGAACCTCTATTTCGCTGCAACTTAGCCTGCACAGGCTGTGGCAAAATTCAGCATCCCCTTGAGATACTACGCAAAAACCTGACCCCAGAAGAATGCTTCACGGCTGCTGAAGAGTGCGGCGCACCTGTAGTTTCTATTCCGGGCGGAGAGCCGCTTCTGCATCCTCAGATTGAAGAGATTGTGACGGGGCTAATTGCACGCCGCAAGTTTGTGATTATGTGTACTAATGCGATTTTGCTTGAAAAAAATCTGCATAAGTTCAAGCCCTCTCCCTACTTCACCATCATGGTTCACCTCGATGGACCTCGTGAACTGCATGATAAAAGCGTTGATCGTGAAGGCGTTTTTGATGTTGCGGTGGCAGCTATTAAGGCTGCAAAAGCGAAGGGATTCCGCGTCAGTACCAATACGACGGTTTTTGATGGCGCTGACCCCAAAGTCATGCAAGAGTTCTTTGACTTTTTGACTGAGCTAGGGACGGATGGCATCAACGTTTCTCCTGGCTATAGCTATGAGTGGGCACCCGATCAGGAGCATTTCCTGAAGCGAGAAAACACTAAGGCGCTGTTCCGTGAAATATTGGCTCCCTATAAAGCAGGTAAGAAATCTTGGTCGTTTTATCACAACCCCCTGTTTTTAGACTTTTTGACAGGTGATAAAGACTATGAGTGTACGCCTTGGGGTAGCCCGAGCTACAGCGTCTTAGGCTGGCAAAAGCCCTGCTATTTGCTCAATGAAGGCTATTACAAAACCTTCAAGGAGCTGCTAGAAAAAACCAACTGGGAAGAATACGGTCACACCAGCAGCAACCCTCAATGCCAAGACTGCATGGTACATTGCGGCTATGAGCCAACTGCTGCGATGGATGCCATGCAGCCCGCAAATATGGGACGTGCAATGGCTGGACTGTTTGGCTAATGGCTAAAGTAAGGGCGGTTTTTGACGATGCATCTGGGCTTTTTGAGCACAATATTAGCTAAACCCGCCCCTACACAAGCGGGGCTTATTTTATTTTTATTCCTTAGTCTTTGCTGAACGTGAATCATGGCTGCAAAAGTTGAAATTTATACCTGGGCAACCTGCCCCTTCTGCATTCGTGCAAAGCACCTTCTTGCCAGTAAGGGCGTAGATTTTACTGAGTACAGCGTGGATGGTGACGAAGCCGCTCGAGCAGCGATGGCTCAGAGAGGAGATGGTCGCCGCTCGGTACCCCAAATTTTTATTAATGATGTTCATGTGGGCGGCTGTGACGATATCCATGCGCTAGACAGAAAGGGTAAACTAGATGGCTTACTTAATGCTTGAGGCATGCCGCTAAAGGATTAACCCTGTGAAACTCGCATTTATTATTGACCCGATTTCGCGGCTAGATCCTGGACACGACACAAGCGTCGCTCTCATGGAGGCCGCTCAAAATCAGGGGCATGAGGTTTGGTTTACTCAGGCAGAAGACCTTCAGGTTGTAGATGGCAAAGCCTGGACGATGCTTCAGCAAATCACCTTAGAACCTATCCCGCTTGTAGATGGGCATTGGCAGGTACCACAGCCCTGGTGCGCTGTGGGAGAGCCTGTGCGATCGCCCCTCAACCAGATGGATGCGGTCTTCATGCGCAAGGATCCGCCTGTTTCGACGGCGTACCTTTATGCAACCTACATTCTTGATTTTGTAGACCCGCAAAAAACCCTGGTGGTGAATCATCCCCAGGGGCTACGCGCTGCCAATGAGAAGATGTTTGCGCTCCAGTTTACGGAGGCCATTCCTGAGACGATTGTGACCCAAAATAAGCAGACCATCCGAGAGTTTGTGGAAGCAAAAGGGTTAGCGGTGCTGAAGCCTTTGGGTGGTAAGGCGGGGGAAGGGATTCTGCTGATGGAGGCAGGCGATCGCAATCTCAACTCTCTGGTCGAAATTAGCACCTTTCAGGGACAGCTTCCGGTGATGGTGCAGGAGTATCTGCCCCAAGCAGCAGAGGGTGACAAACGCATTATTTTGCTGGATGGTGAACCGATTGGAGCCGTCAACCGAATCCCCACGGGCAAAGAATTTCGCGGAAATATGGCCACGGGTGGACGAGTGGCACAGTCTGCTCTCACGGAACGTGAGCGGCAAATTTGTAGTCAGCTTGCCCCGACGCTGCAAAAAAATGGGCTAATATTTGTGGGCATTGATGTCATTGGGGGGTACCTCACTGAAATCAATGTCACTAGCCCGACAGGAATCCGAGAGATTGATCGACTGGATGACGTGCGCTTAGGCGATCGCGTTATGGAATGGCTAGCAAATGCAAACAAACGAGGTTATCGACAGATCTAATGGACAAGCAGCAGCAGCCTACGGTTCTGGTAACGGGCGGTGCCGGATATATTGGCTCCCACGCGGCCTTAGCGCTTAAGGAAGCAGGCTATCGGGTTGTCGTGCTTGATAATTTGGTCTACGGACATAGCGATATTGTCGAGTCTGTTTTAGACGTTGAATTTGTCCAGGGGGATATCGGCGATCGCGCTTTTTTAGATCAGGTCTTCGCAACCTATCCCATTGACGCGGTAATCCACTTTGCGGCCTATGCTTATGTGGGCGAATCGGTCACAAACCCCGCCAAGTATTACCGCAATAACGTGGTGGGCACGCTGACATTGCTAGAGGCGATGGTACAGGCCGAGGTCTTTAAGATTGTGTTCTCTTCGACCTGTGCCAGCTACGGCAACCCCCACCAGATTCCCATTCCTGAAGATCATCCCCAGTCGCCCATCAACCCCTACGGGATGAGTAAGCTCATGGTGGAGCAAATTTTAGAAGATTTTGATCGCGCCTATGGGCTGCGCTCGGTTCGATTTCGCTACTTTAACGCGGCAGGCGCTGACCCTCAGGGGCGCTTAGGCGAAGATCACGACCCAGAAACTCATCTAATCCCCTTGGTGCTGCTGACGGCGCTAGGGCAGCGAGATCACATTACGGTTTTTGGCACAGACTACAAAACGCCCGATGGCACCTGTGTTCGAGACTATATTCACGTTACTGACTTGGCAGATGCCCATGTGTTGGGGCTTCAGTATCTTTTGGATGATGGCGAAACTTCGGTGTTTAATCTGGGCAATGGCGATGGATTCTCGGTTAAAGAGGTGATCACGGCAGCAAAAGAGATAACGGGTCTGCCTATTACCGTTGAAGAAGGCCCTCGGCGTGCAGGAGATCCAGCGATTTTAATTGGGAGCGCAACCAAAGCTCGCAAGGTTTTAGGCTGGGATCCTCAGTATAATCAGATTGAGGTGATCCTTAGTCATGCATGGCAGTGGCATCAGAAGCGTCATGGTGGTTTGGAGAAGGTTAAGCCCTAACGTTAGGCGATGGTATCTAAGTCTACGGCGGTAGAACTGCTGGGTTCGTTAGCAATATGCTCTTTAAGGTATGCCTGCACCAGAGCCTGTAAATCCTGCTGCTTTAGCTCTCGAATTTGATCAGGCTGCTGGGCATCGTCAACGAATAAAAAGCTATCTACGGTTTCAAAGGAGAAAAACTGAAATAAGAGCTGCACAACTGGCACTGGCACAGCAATGAGTTCGCCAGACTGCCCTACTTTTGTCGCATCAGCCAAGCTCCCATAGGCGTAAAGCACCGTTTTGTGAAGCGCTTCTTGGGTTCGATGTTGGAGAGTTGTGACTTGCCACTGCTCTTGAAAATTTTGCAGGATGTAATACTCGGAGTGGGCTAGCCCTTGTGCTACCTCTGCTAAGGCGATCGCCACCACTTGGACGCCTTCTCGCGTGGCCTCATCAGCGGGGGCATCCTCAATTAACGCCTGAATTTGAGCCTGTAAATCCATGAGTAATCTTCAGCTTTGCCATTCATCGGGCACTCTAGAACAGGCTGGCAATTGCCAACGCTCCCTACCATAGCCTAATGACTGCTTAAATTACAGTTTTGTGCCACACTCAGGGCAAAACCGATTGTGAAGCGTATTTTTTGCGCCGCAGCCGCTGCAATAAACCAGCTCCGCTGCACGATCAAGCACGCGCTCAGGAAGTCCCAGCATTTGGGAGTTATTTTTGCCTGGGGCAACCATCGGGTAGCAGTTCTCATCTCGCGTGACGTGGGCATCAAGCAGGACTGGGCCATCATGGGCTAACATTTCGGTGATCGCCCCTTCCAAATCATCTCGATGGTTTACGACCATCCCCTTAATACCAAAGGCTTCCGCCAGCTTCACAAAGTTTGGTACGCCCTTATCCATATTGGAATTTGAGTAGCGCTCCCCGTAAAAAGCCTGCTGCCACTGGCGCACCATGCCCTGCCAGAAATTGTTGATAACGACTGTTTTTACGTTGATCCCATACTGTGCTAAGGTGCCTAGCTCTTGCAAATTCATCTGAAAGCTAGCGTCTCCGCTAATGCAAATGACCTGATGGTCAGGAAGCGCGACCTGTGCGCCCATCGCAGCGGGCATTCCAAAGCCCATCGTGCCTAATCCAGCGCTAGAAATCCACTGGCGGGGACCATTCTTCAAAAATTGAGCAGACCACATTTGGTGCTGCCCCACATCGGTTGTGTAGTAAGCATCAGGAGCCTGTTGCCCTAGCCCTACAATCACTTCTTGAGGCGATAGCTTTCCGTCAGGATGAGGCACAACTAAAGGGTAATCCTCTCGCCAGCGGTGAATCCGCGCTAGCCATGCTTGAGTATCGGGCTTTTCGGCTGGGCTTAACGTTTGAGAGAGCTTCAGCAGCTCCTGCAAAACGGGCTTTACGCTACCCACAATGGGAACCTCTGGCCCCCGATTTTTGCCCACCTCGGCGGGATCAATATCAATATGAATAACTTTTGCACGAGAGGCAAACTCATCGAGTTTGCCCGTCACGCGGTCATCAAACCGAGCGCCGACCGCAATGAGAAGATCGCATTCGGTCACAGAAAAATTGGCGTAGGCCGTGCCGTGCATCCCTAGCATCCCCAAGCCCAACGGATGGCGTTCATCAAAGGAACCTTTGCCCATGAGGGTAGTGGTGACGGGGATTTGAAAGCGCTCTGCGAGTTCTTTTAGCTCGGCGTGGGCATTGGCAGTAATGGCTCCCCCACCCACGTACAGCAGGGGCTGTTTGGCAGCCTGAATGAGCTTAAGCGCATTTGCAATCTGACGATTATTGCCACGGACAGTGGGTCGATAGCCTGGTAAATTGACCTGACCTGGCTCCACTGCTACATAGTCAAATTCTTCGAGACCAATATCTTTGGGCACATCCACCAAGACAGGCCCTGGACGACCCGTACCCGCAATATGAAAGGCTTCTGCCACAATACGAGCAATGTCTTTCGGGTCACGCACCACGTAGGAATGCTTTACGATGGGCAGCGTAATGCCAAAAATGTCGGTTTCTTGAAAGGCATCACTGCCAATGACGTTGCTAGGCACTTGCCCCGTAATGACCACCATGGGAATGGAGTCCATGTGAGCTGTGGCAATGCCCGTCACAAGGTTGGTTGCGCCAGGACCTGAGGTAGCAAAGCAGACGCCTACTTTACCCGTTGCTCGAGCGTAGCCGTCTGCGGCATGGGCTGCACCCTGCTCGTGACGTACCAAAATGTGGCGAATGTCACCCCGTTCTTCTGCGCGATAGATTTCATCATAAATGGGCAGAATTGCGCCGCCGGGATAACCAAAAATATGCTCAACGCCGTGGCGCTTTAAACTATCAAGAAGGGCGAATGCTCCGGTTGCACGCACGGTCAAAACCTCTCCAGCCAATCGTGAATTTGAAAGTTTTAAGTCAAGCAAAATAATCTAAAGGCGCGTAAGAACAAGGTGTACAGTGCAAATGCCTAAATTTTTGCTCAAACCTTGGGGACAGATTCTAAGTGTAGTGTTTTATACAGGGTCTGTCGAGAAATTTAGGCGCGCCCTGACATAGATTGTCTAAATGTTACAGCCCTTAAAGGATGGCTAGAGATCTGGATAGGCTTCTTCTTGGAGAACCTGCCGCGTCCTGCGCCATGACCACAAGCCGATAATGCAAACGAGAATGCCAATGGCAAGCAGAACCCCACGAACCGAAGACGTTGCGTCCGCCAAAAGTGCGGCGATCGCCAAGGGTAAACTCAGCGCAATATTAATGACGTTATTTTGTACCCCAAATACCTTGCCCCGCATATCTGGGAGCGTTTGGGTTTGAATGAGAGTCTGCATAGGTACCCCCACAAAGGCAGCGCCCCAACCCAACAGTACGCTCAGTAGCAAAATCAGCCATAGCTGGGTGACAAAGAAAAAGCTGATTAAAACAAACCCCATACTCAAGAACCCGATGAGCGGGAGGGGCCAGTGATTGAGGCGATCGCCCCACTGACCCAACAGCGCCGCGCCCAGGATTAGCCCCACCCCTGCACAGGAAAGAATAAAGCTGAATTCTCGTTGATTCTCATTAATCGTCTTTAAAAATCCTGGCGCAAGGGCAATGAGCGCAGCTAAAACACTGTACAAAATGGCAAGCTGCACCATCGCGTTGCTTAAAAGGCGATTTTTCTGAATGTACCTCAGCCCCTGTTTAAATTCTTTCCAGGGATGCTGTGGTTTAGCATCCACGGACTTATCGTCTTCGATGGGCAGCAAGGCCAACACAACAGCCGCCGCAATATAAAGACCGCCCACCAAAAATGCGCCACCATAGGTTCCGCCCCAGCCGTTCGCCCAGCCCAGTAAGACAGGACAAACCGCAAATCCGACCACAAACGAACCGATCATGGTGGTGCTAAAGAGGGCATTGGCAGGCATGAGAAGCTTCCGCTCGACTAAAACGGCAATGGTTGCCTGCTCTGCGGGGGCAAAAAACTGCGTCAGGATAGATTCTCCGAGGGCAATGAGCAACAGAAACAATAGCTGCTTTGGACAAAGCGGAATCATAAAGGTCATGATTCCGCGCCCCAGATTACTCGCCCACAGAATTTGCTTTTTCGACCAACGATCTACAAAAATGCCGGCGGCAAACCCCAGAAAGACTGCTGGCAGGGTATTCGCCATCATGACGGATGCCTTCGCAGTGTTTTCTGGAAAGTCCGGCGTAATGTAGTGGATCACCAAATCAATCAGCAGGACAAAAAAAATCTTGTCGGCAATTTGTGAAACAATCTGGCCTATCCACAGAATCACAAAGGGACGGTTTTGCATCAAGGCGCGGTAGCCGTTGCCGCTGCCTGGAGGCTGAAATTCAGGGATTGACTCAGAAGTTGACATAGACAATATTGACAACGGAGGCGAAATGGATGAAATCTAACGGAATCGCTCGATAGAATGGCGATATCTCAATGATGAGTATCGCATACCCAGCCCAAGGCTTTTGCATGATCGGGCTTCAGAAAATATCCTTAAAACGTCGCCTGCATGAGGTCTTCGGGCTTCAGGTTTTCATGAATCACCTGCCCATCCCGAAACCAGATTACGCGGCGGGTACTGCGAGCCACTTCTGCTTCGTGCGTCACCATGACAACGGTCATCCCTTTTGTATTAAGGTTCCCAAAAATCTCTAAAATCTCTTGAGTGGTTTTAGAATCGAGCGCCCCAGTCGGCTCATCTGCCAGCAGCAGTACAGGACGATTCACAATCGCCCGCGCAATGGCAACCCGCTGCTGCTGACCCCCAGATAGCTGGTTGGGACGGTTGTTGAGGCGATCGCCCAATCCCACCTGCTGTAGTGCGGCGATCGCCCTTTCTTTGCGCTCAGCGGCAGGTACATTGGCATAAATCATCGGGAGCATGACGTTCTCTAGGGCGCTCACCTGAGACAGCAGATGAAACTGCTGAAACACAAACCCAATTTTGCGATTGCGGACATGGGCAAGCTGAGCGTCATCCATTTCTGCGACTGCTTCGCCATCTAGGTAGTAATGTCCTGTCGTCGGGCGATCAAGACAGCCAATCATATTCATCATGGTGGACTTGCCAGAGCCAGATGCGCCCATAATGGCGCAGTATTCCCCCGCATTGACGGTGAGGTTAACGTTTTTGAGCGCGTTAACGATGGTTTCACCCAGCCCATAGACCTTATTGACCCCTTCTAGGCGAATAATGACCGCTGCTTTGTGACCTGCTGCACTATGGCTTGCTGCACTATGAGAGCTATCCGATGGCATAGATTCACAATCCTAGTTACTGCGTAGGGCGACAATGGGGTCTAAACGAGCAGCGCGCTGGGCAGGTACCACGCCAAAAAAGACGCCAATACCGCCAGAAACCGATACGGCTAAGGCGATCGCAGGCATCGACACGCTGCTTTTGAGAGGCGTTAAAACTCCCACCATGACCACGGTTCCCGCCCCAATCATAATGCCGATAATGCCGCCCGCTGCCGATAAAATGATCGACTCAATCAAAAACTGAATCAAAATGTCTGACTGAGTTGCCCCAATTGCCTTGCGTAAGCCAATTTCTTGAGTGCGTTCTGTCACCGACACCAGCATGATGTTCATGATGCCAATGCCGCCGACCAGGAGCGAGATTCCGGCGATCGCCACCAGCATAATGGTGAGCGCCCCCGTCACGGCTCCAATAATGCTAAGGGCTTCATCTTGAGAGCGCACGGTAAAGTCATCTTCGGTCACAATTTTGTGCCGGAGCCGCAGCAGATTGGTAATTTGGGTTTTAGCCGCCGCCATCTGGGACTGATTTTTAGCCGAGATTGAAATAAATGTCACCTCTTCCCCATAGGGTGACGTGCGCCCTGTGAGCCGACTCGATAGGGTAGAAAGAGGCACCAGCAGCACATCATCTTGGTTATTGCCTAAAAATGAGCCTTTAGAAGCCAGTAAGCCAATAATCTTAAACGACAGACCCCTAACGCGCACCCGTTCCCCTAGAGGATTTTTTTGCCCAAATAGCGTTTCGGCGAGTTTAGACCCAATTACCGCCACAGGAGTGCCCCGCTGAACCTCCTGCTGCGTAATAAATCGACCCCGCGCCACGTTGTAATCTCGGACAATGGCAAAGCGTTCGGTGGTGCCAATCACCAGGGTAGATTTGCGCTTGCTGCCATAGACGACGGGTGCCTGGTTCTGGAGCTGCGGTGCCACATCGTTAATAGAGGGAACCTGCTCGGCGATCGCCTTTGCGTCACCTAAGACCAGCGTTTTAGGAATATTCAGGGTGCGGTTGCGGGCGTTGTCGTTGCCGGGCACCACAAACAAAACGTTAGGGCCGAGAGACTTAAACTGATCTGCTGCAAAGCGCTGGGCACCTTCGCCAATCCCAATCATTGCCACCACTGAGGCATTGCCAATAATCATGCCCAGCATCGTTAGCGCACTCCGCAGACGGTTTCCCGTGAGGGTCGCCGTTGCCATTTTGACGCTTTCAACTAAATCCATTGAGAACTAACCCCGCCCAGGAGAACACGAACGAATCAACAATTAAGCAATCAACAATTTATGTCAGGATCAATTTTGAAGCATTTCAACAGCAGATGAGTTTTATGTCTACCCCTTTGTCCGTTCGCGTTCAGGTTCCTGCTACTACCGCCAATATTGGCCCTGGGTTTGACTGCTTGGGGGCTGCACTAACGCTCTATAACCACTTTCAATTTACCGCACTCTCAGATTCTGGTGCAGACGGCAACCCCACCCTATCCATTACGGTTGAAGGTCTTGAGGCAGCGCGCGTTCAGACAGACGCTCGCAATCTTGCTTACAAAGCGTTTTGCACTTTTTTTGAGAAGGTTCAGCGCCCCATCCCCAGTGTGCATCTCAACATTAGCTTGGGGGTTCCTCTGGCGCGTGGGTTAGGCAGTTCGGCAACGGCAATCGTGGGCGGACTGATGGGAGCCAATGCCCTCGCCGGAAATTTATTGAGTCAGTCTCAGCTTTTGGGTTTGGCGATCGCCCTCGAAGGGCATCCTGATAACGTTGCCCCAGCCTTACTGGGCGGTTGTCAGCTTGCGGCCCGTAGTCCTGTCACCCAAGCCTGGACACTGTGTCCGGTTCAGTGGTCGCCAGAGATTGCGCCCATTGTCGCCATTCCAGACTTTGAGCTGTCCACCGAGGCTGCACGGGCGGTCTTGCCTGGGCAATGTTCTTATGCCGACGCGATCTTTAACATGGCTCATTTGGGCTTACTAATAAAAGGTTTAGAGACAGGGCATAAGCAGTGGATTCGGGACGCACTGCACGACCATCTCCATCAGCCGTTTCGGACCGCTTTAATCTCAGGGTTTTCTGAAGTTCAAGCAGCAGCCCTTAATGCTGGGGCTGAAGGACTCGTGATTAGTGGGGCAGGACCCACCCTACTTGCCTTAAGTGCGCCTGATATTGCTGCCCTTGTGGCGGCGCAGATGCGCTCAACATGGCAGAGTTTAGGCGTAACGGCTCAAGTTAAACCACTCCAACTCGATCTCAAAGGCGCGGTGATGGTAGAGCCTGTCTAGCCTGAATCTGCATTGCTCTAATTCTGAGTTATGCACCTGACCACTCCAGTATTTTTAGGTTTCTCATCAGCGAAAGGGAATGCAACAATCATCTGCGAGAACCGAATACGAAAAACGACAGCTTGCGTTTTACCAATATCTCAGGGAGCTTCAAAAGCAAGAGGCCATTGAGGGAATGGGTGGCGTTTTGCTGAATTTTTTGCGGGAATGGTTTCAGTTTGATTTGATTTGGATTGCTCAGTACGAGCCACAAAGTCATTCTCTAAGCGGTATTAACGGGATTTTGCCGACGGATCGAGACGCTGCTGTCTTGCGCCGCAAGCAGCCTGTGCTGCCAGGGGACCTGTTTGATCAGGTCTTATTGACGGGCAACCTTCAAGAAATCCCGAGTCTGAAGCAAGAGCAGCGCGTTGGCGATTGGCAAACGATTGCCCAACGCCAAAATATTCAGGGCACCATCATTTTGCCCATTCGGTATCGGCATCGGTCTTTTGGCTTGATCTTGGTGGGGACAACCCTATGGGGCGGGCATCCTCGACCCGAGGAAATGATTGAGCTAAAAATGCTGGCATCCACTTTGGGTGCAGAATTACATCAGCTACTATTGGGCAATAGCGCCTCACTACCAACCGACCAAACGTATCAGCCTTCTGTAGACAGTCTGGCTCAAATTTTGGCGGCGGATACCTTTGAAGAACGGCTCCAGCTTGTTTTAGGACAAATTCACCAGGCAATTAACCCTGCACGAAGCTGCCTGTACTGGTTTAATGCGGAGACGCAAACCTGTCGCCTCCACGACCTATATACTGGCTCACAGCCACGTCGATCGGCATCTAAAATGCCACCGCCTAAGCTTGAAATTCCGCTTCAGGATATTGCGTCGTTTTATCAAAGCAGTTTGCAAAATCAAACCGTGGCGATCGCCGATATCCAGGGGCTGGTCAACAGCAATCAGGCGCCAACGCGTTTAATGACCATGACGCGATCGCGAGCGTGGCTGAGTGCGCCCATCTTAGATCGAGGTCGGCTGATTGCGGTTCTAGCCGTCGAAGAAAATAACCCTCGCCTTTGGACCGAGGCAGATCGGCAGGCCATTCAGCTCATGGCACAGCTCATGGTGCAGGGTAAAAAGGATAGCATCGGGGAAACATTAGCCCCTAAAAAGGGTGAGCAGTTTGGTCTTAATGGACTGCTGAGCGTCCTTAAAGATACCTACGGTGACGCCGAGCCGTGGAATCAGACCTTGCTACAGTGTTTAGAGCAAATTGGCATTCAGTTTTCGGTTCGCTGGGCGGCGGTGATCACTCATCATCCAGAGCGTCAAGATTTTAGGTGTCGCGCTCAGTTTTTCCACAAAAAAAAGCATCAGCCTTTAGCAGATCGTCTCCCAGATCTGAGTGATGTAGATGCCAAAATGTTGGTGCGAATGACTGATCCGATCGCGGTTCAGTCATTAACAGAAGACCTGAGGCTTATGACTTGGCGACAGCCCCTCATGGGTCGAGGGGTTCAGTCTTTACTGTTGCTCAAGCTTAACCCCAGCGCTAAAGCTGCAAACCTAGGATCATTTTTACTGTTAGCCACTGAGCTGTCTCGCACCTGGACACCACAAGATATGGGGGCTGTTGCAACCGTGGCAGAACAGCTAGGCCAAGCCCTGAGCCAGCGAGATCAGTGGCAGCAAGATGCGCTTCGGGTGCAGTTTCTGTCTGCACTCAACCAAGGACTTCAGGCTGTACAGCTTACGCCTGTGGGGGACGCACTTTTTATGGCGACAGCTCAGGCACTTCATACGCTCTTGGCGGTAGAGTGCGTTATGGTCTTGCGCTGGTCGCCCGATCAGCCGGATGGATCAGTTGCTGCGTTAATCAATCACTCTAAGTTTCAGGTCGATCAGCAAGCGTCTATTCGATGGCAAACCGATGGTTTTTTGCAGCGGGTTATTGCTCACACGACAGATGCTGAAACGGCAGATATGAATTCGCAGGCTGCTGCTGCTGCTGCTTTCCCCCACCTTTGGACAGAGCAAAGCTCAATTGAAGAATTATCCATTGAGAATAGCGGCTGGCTAAGCGGAATGGGTCGCGTCGATGTGCTAGCAGTGCCGCTCAAGATTTATCCAGAGGATCCTTGTTTAGGAATGGTGCTGATTTTAGACAGCCGCCGTCAGTATTGGACCGATCTCAAGCGTGAGGGCATCCAGCTTTTGACGCGAGAGTTGACGGCGCATCATCGCTCCCACTATTTATTAGAGCGCCTCAATCAAAAACAGGCCACGCTGGAATGTCTGAACTGGTATAAGCAGCGGCACCTTGAGTACGTCTCTAAACTTTGGACAGAGCAGATGTCTAAATTCCAGTCTGTGTTTTCTGAGAAGGTTTTGGCAGCAAGCCAGAGTGGCTCTCGTAATCGTGGCGGTAACTCGGTTGGAACCCTTTACAGCGCCCTCAGCAGCCTGGAGACGATTTTGAAAGGCGAGGTGTGGGATCTTCAGCTAGAGCCAGAGACGATTCCAGTGGCGACACTGTTTCGGCGTACTCTAGAGCGCATTGAAGAAGTGACACGAACACGACAGCTATGGACTCAAGTTCATAATCTGACCCCTAGCGTTTCTTTATGTGTTCCAGCCCGAAAAGTAGAGCTGATGCTGGTGGAGCTTTTGCTGGCGGCCTGCTACCGTTCTAAAGCAGGCGATCGCATTGATATTTGGTGTCGCGCCCTTCCAGAGCAATGGGTTGAAATTTCCATTACTGATAATGGTCGTCTGAACCCACTGCTTGTTCATGCAATCCAGAATCCAAGCCCTCAGTTCCCGCTTGCCGCATCCATTTTAGAAACGCTTCCGGGACGGCACTTTAAGGTTTGTCAATCTTTAGTAGAGCGCTTGGGCGGTCAACTTGAATTAGCTCAGCTAGAAGATGGACGCGCCATGAGCCGCCTAATTTTACCCATTGCGCCGCCAGCCCCTCATGGGTAAAAAAAGCGGCGTCGAAACTTGCGACGCCGCTTTTTTATTGATGGATAGATGCTAACTTACACAAACGAAGATGTTGTCTTTACCCGTTCGTTTGAGAAGGGGCTTGAGCATTAGTCGGAGACTGGTAGTAAACCTTAGACCCTTGGTCAGCGACAAAATGGCAGGCCCAGTAAGACTTCACGAAGCTTTTCCAGATTGGCTCGGTTGACTTTCGATAGTAGTCACCCAAGATTGGCTTGATGGCTTCTGTGGCTTCCTTGAGACGATAGTGCGGCATATTTAAGAAAATATGATGCGCGACGTGGGTGCCAATATCGTGATGGATTGAGTTAATGAAGCCATAGTCTCGATCAATGGTCGAGAGCGCCCCTTTCAAAAAGTACCAGTCATTTCCGCGATACCAGGGGATGTCTGACTCGGTGTGGTGCAGAAATGTGACCAAGTCTAGCCACACCACAAAGATGAGGTAGGGCATTAGGTAAAATTTAAGCAGAAACACAAAGCCAAACTGAAAGCCTAGGTACGCCAAAAATCCAATCATTGAAAAGTAGAGGAAGGAGCTGGTCAGCACATCCCACTTTTCAGACGGTTTGAATAGGTCACTCCCAGGATGGAAGTGGGAGCCTTTACGATCAGGCGATCGCCGGAATAAATAAATGGGATAGGCGACCAGGGGCAAATAAAAGCGCCCTAGCTTTTCAGCCCAAGACATTCTGTTGTACGTCGCCTCTGGGACAGGGTACCAGCTTTCGTCGGTGTCAATGTTGCCCGTATTGGCATGATGGGTACGATGACTAATCCGCCAGCCGTGGAAAGGCACGAGGATAGGCGTGTGGGACAGATGCCCCACAAGGTCATTAAGCCACTTGTACCTAGAAAAAGAGCGATGACCGCAGTCATGCCCTACCACAAATAAAGACCAAAACAGGGTGCCCTGCATGAGCCAAAAAATGGGGTAGAACAGCCAAGAGTCTAGATAGGCGGCGATCGCATAGAGTCCGGCGATGAGGCCAAGGTCTAAAAAGAAATAGGCTAAAGACCGAAAAGTAGAAGGCTCAAAGCAGTGAGCGGGAATAGCATTTCTGAGGTCTTGAAGGGTAAAGGGCAGTTCCCCTTTACGAGAAGCAGAGTCCGAAAGGACAGACGGGTTAAGAACAGTATTTGAATGCACGCAGATTCCGATTTGACGCAAC
Source organism: Acaryochloridaceae cyanobacterium VAR_48_metabat_390 (assembly GCA_031422435.1). Taxonomy (GTDB): domain Bacteria; phylum Cyanobacteriota; class Cyanobacteriia; order Thermosynechococcales; family Thermosynechococcaceae; genus JAAURS01. The sequence goes on along the minus strand of JANPLU010000101.1, from coordinate 3,778 downwards.
AGCAGTTCCTGCACCCCGTCTGGTACGGGTTACGCCTCAGCTATGTCACGAAGCGTCAAATGCAGGATTACAAACGCTTGCCATTGTAACCTTTTATAAACTTATTTCACAGGGGTTTTATAGGGCATTAATGAGCCAGCCCATGCTAATGGCTGCTGTTGCCCCAATCAGCGTATTCAAAACGTTGACAACCTCATTGGTGAGCCAATTGAACCGATGCTGAAGGGTGGCACCAATCACGCTTTCTAGATTGGTAGCAATAAATGCCGCCACAACGCAAATACCGAGGCCCAAGGGGGAGATTAGGCCGACGAGAACGGCAATAAGGGCGATCGCCACGGAGCCAACCACCCCAGCCAAAGTCCCTTCCAGACTAACCGCCCCTTCAGTGCCACGCGGAACAGGCTTAAACGTCGTAATCAAAAAGGTGTGCTTGCCGTAGGCTTTCCCAATTTCGCTGGCGGCGGTATCCGAGAGCTTGGTGCTAAAGCTGGCAACATAGCCCAGCGTCAGTAAAAAATGCAGCGTCGGATCTAAAACCAGCATCCCTAATGCGCAAAGTGCCGCAATGAGGGCAGAACCCCACACGTTTTCTGGCCCACGTGCACCAGAACGCTTTTCGGCAATGCCAGCGGCTTCTTTTTGAGCCATCCCGACTTTGGTAACGGCGGATCCAACCAAAAAGTAAAACACGACTACGGCGTAGCCTTGCCAGTTGAGGGTTGCCCAGACAATCACCCCCAAAATCCAGGCGTGAAACAGTCCGGCAGGGGTAAGCAGTTTTTTGATGATAGGCCAGGTGACAAGCCCTAGCAGTAGGTTGAGTAGTACACCGACCAGCCAAGGATTCCAAGCCTGAATCCCAAAGAGCGGAAAGCTAAAAATATAATCAGTATGCTGAGTCATGGGCTGAGGCCAAAAAGAGGAGCGTGCCGTATGGATTCTACAATGCACCATGAGACAGGTTTGATTCTATTTCACCTAGCGTTCCCCGTCACAGATATTGCTCAGACTAAAGCGTATTATGCTGACCAGCTTGGCTGTGGGGTGGGGCGAGAAAGCGATAGCTCCGTCATTCTCAATCTCTACGGTCATCAACTTGTGGCGCACGTAACCCACGAGCCAATCGCACCTCAAAAGGGAATCTATCCCCGTCATTTTGGCCTTGTCTTTGAAGCAGAAGCAGATTGGGAAGCCCTGTTAGCGCGCGCTCAGGCTCAGCATCTAAAATTTTATGTCCCTCCCAAACTTCGCTTTGAGGGGCTTGTGCTTGAGCATCGCACTTTTTTTCTAGAAGATCCATTTTCTAATCTGCTGGAGTTTAAGTTTTATCGTCATGCATCCGCTATCTTTGGTGATCGCGAGTTTACCCAAGTGGGCGAAAGCCATGCTTAAAACCTACACTCAGCTGCTAAGAATGGCGTAATGATGGTTCCTGAAGGGTTTGTGGAACGTTAATCCCCAGAGTAATGGCCCTCACCATCATGAACAGCGCTAGCGCAAGCCAGAGGAAATGGGCGCTACGGAAATACTGGGCGGCGATCGCCATTGGCATAAAGCCTACCAAAGCCGCAATGACTGCCGAACGACGCAGCAGTCGCCCTGCCGTTAAGCCGAGAAAATAGCCGTCTAAAAGATAGGCAATAGAGCCAAAGCCCAGCACAGGCAAGAGCCAAGGCGTAAAATCTGCAATGCGATCTAAGATTTCGCGGTGGTTGGTCAAAAGCTGAAATAACGCCGTGGGTGCCAGCGTAAAAGACAGCCCAATCAGCAGCCCTAAACTCAGACTAGTCCCCACCGAAACCCGCAGCAGTAGCCCCAACGCTTGGAAGTTCCCTTGGACGCTGAGCATTCCGGCTAAGCTTTCTGTCGCAAAGGCCAGTCCGTCAATAAAATAGGCCGCTAAGGTTACGACCTGTAGCAACACCGCATTGGTCGCTAGAATTTCAGACCCCATTTTTGAGCTGAGATTGGTGAAAACAGCAAAAGTTGTAATGAGCGCAAACGTGCGAAGCACCAGTTCTCCATTGAGCATCACCGCAGCTTTAAGGGCAGTCGGGTTTAGCAATTGATGGGTTAACCGCTTCACTTGGGCGAGGTTAACCTCACGGCTGACTAGCCAAAGTCCGGTAATGAGCATCAGCAGTTGACTTAGTGCCGTTGCTGCACCCGCCCCAGCACCTTCTTTACCCCACCGCACAATAAATAGGTAGTCAAGACCTACGTTAGCCAGATTACTCACCGCAGATAGCAGCAATACGCGGCTACTTTGCGATCGCCCTAAAAACCATCCCAACACCACAAAATTAAGCAGCGTGGCAGGCGCACCCCAAATCAGCGCATCGTAAAAGGCTTGACCTGCTGCTTTCACCTCTGGTGTAGCACTCAGCAGCGCAAATCCAGCCACCTTTAACGGAGACTGAAACAAGAGAATGATAGTCCCTAGGGCAAGCGCAATTACGCCATTGCGTAAGCCCACTAGTAGCGCCGCATCTGCATCCTGACGACCCATTGCCTGAGCCGTCATGCCAGTGGTGCCCATGCGCAAAAAACCGAATGTCCAGTACAAATAGTTGAACAAAATAGTAGCAAGCGCCACGCCAGCCAGATGGCGAATTTCGCTAAGGTGCCCTAAAAAAGCAATATCTATGAGTCCGGCTAAGGGCACTAGCAGATTGGCAAGGATATTAGTAACTGAAAGCTGGAAAAATCGACGCAACACATCCATTTTCAACTTAACTGCTTAGCCTATAGACCTTTAGCCCTAACGCCTCAGACTTTATAGCGTAAGTAGCCCTGCCCGATTCAACAATCAATCTTTGAGCAAGTGTTAAGATTTGCTAAGAAAATAGAGCAGGGAAACCAACAATATGGGTACAGCAATAATCACAGGCGCTTCTTCTGGCATTGGCGCAGCTTTTGCAGAAGCCCTGGCTAAGAAAGGCACAAACGTGGTTCTGGTTGCCCGTTCTGAAGATCGGCTTCAGCAGTTGGCAAATACTTTAAAGAACGAGCATGGCATTCGAGCCGATGTGATTGTGCAAGACTTAACAAAGCCAGAGGCCGCAGCCGCTGTGTTTGAGGCAGTAAAAGGCTTGGATGTAGAAATTGACCTGCTTATTAACAATGCAGGGTTTGGAGACTATGGTGCATTTTGCGATCGCCCCCGTCAAAAGCAGCTCGACATGATTCAGCTCAACATAGGGGCACTGGTAGATTTGACCCATCACTTTTTGCCCCAGATGCAGCAGCGCAAATCGGGCAGCATCTTAAATGTTGCGTCCATTGCTGGGTTTCAGCCCATGCCCTACTTTTCGGTGTATGCCGCAACAAAGGCATTTGTGTTGAGCTTTAGCGAAGCGCTCTGGGCAGAAAATCAAGACAAAGGCGTTCACGTTATGGCGGTTTGCCCAGGACCAACCGAGTCTAGCTTTTTTGAAGCGGCGGACTTCCCAAAAACGTTAGCCAGCGAAGGGCAAAGCCTTGTGCCAGCGACAGTGGTGGTGAAAGAAGCACTTCAGGCATTAGAGCAAAAGCAGCCTAATGTTGTCACTGGCGGCATTGGCAATCAAATTATGGTCAATGCCTCTCGGTTTTTGCCGCGACCCACCCTGGTGAACGGAATTGCTAAGCTGTTTCGACCTAAAGCGACCTCAAATCCATAGATTGAATAATGGCTAAAAAATTAGGGCAGGTTTTGGCCCCAATGGAAGGTACAAAGCCACTGCAACTTGGGCAAAAAAAGCCCCAACCAACGACACGATAGTAGCATGATAGT
>JANPLU010000100.1:0-9029 GCA_031422435.1 Acaryochloridaceae cyanobacterium VAR_48_metabat_390 | reverse complement strand
CGCGCAAGCAAGATGAAAAGCGGCGCTATCGACTTGAGTTTCAAATTCACACGTTTGTCTATGCGACCGAGTGATGATTCTAAATCCTATGCTGGAAAGGGTTTTAGGCTTTCAGATTAATCTTTTGTCAGTCAACCAGGTAAACCTCTTTCAACAACAAATCGCGCAGCTCATTTGCAATATCCGCCGGAGGATTCCCCGCCAGCGTTCGCCCAATCAAACACTCCGCTTCCCGTAGTTCAGAGCATTCCAGCGCTAAAACAGCCGCACTCCGATGCAAAACAGAGCGCGTCGGCTCCAAATCAAACTGCATTGCCACAAGGTCAGCCGCCGCCCGTTCCTTCTCAAAAGCTGCCTTGGTCAACCCCAAAATTGCCGATACATCCCCACGCTGACGAGCCACAACCGCTTGGTTAACCAGTTCCATTGCCTCTCAGTGAAGCCTTTCTACATCCTTCATTCTTGAACGATCCGTACGCGTGGAGTCCCAAATTCAACCACACAGACATAGCCAGGAGACAAAGCATCCGAAGGGCTAATCTGCGTTGGCTTCATGTCCAAAATCCTATCGTGAAATCGGCAGACTCTCGATGCATGGCGATCGCCCCATTTGCCCAACTCAAGGAGAGCAAGACACATCGGGTACTGTATCACTGGATATGGCTTTCAGCGTTAGCGTTGTTTACTGCTCCGTTGATACTGAAAGGTCGTAAAGCAGAAAGGAACTTGTCTTAATGAAGCCTGATTCTAGATCCTTCTGCCCGCATTCACCTGCAATGACATAGGTGTTGCGTCCTTGGTCTTTTGCTTGATAAAGAGCTTGGTCTGCGGCTGTAATTAATTCTTCAAGTGAGCTATCGGGAGTGGGAATGGTCGTGGCTATTCCCAGGCTAACAGTAACGTGATTGGCTATATTGGAATCCGTGTGGGGGATTTGCAGGTTTCGTACTTCGTCAAGAATGAATTGAGCAATGGTGATCGCCCCCGCCTCAGAGGTGTTGGGTAGCACGATGGCAAACTCTTCGCCACCATAGCGAGCGACAAAATCGGCTGGACGCTTAACTGCCTGCTGAAAAGCCTGGGCGATTTGAGTCAAGCAGAAATCTCCAGCCAAATGCCCATAAGTATCGTTGAATCGCTTGAAGTAATCGATATCGCACATGATCAGGGCAAGGTTTGACTGCTCACGCACCGAACGCTGCCATTCACGACTCAGAAACTCATCAAGATAGCGACGGTTAGCAAGTTGAGTGAGTTTGTCAACCTTTGCAAGCTGTTGAAGTTCATCATTTGCTGTTTTAAGCTGTTGATAAAGTTCAGATTGCTGGATCGCGACCGCCAGTTGATCCGCAATGGCAGTGACAATCTTCACTTCCCAGTCTTGCCAGGAAGCAGATTGCTCATCTTTCACTAGATTGAGGCTACCCCAAACAGTGGAATTAATCTCAATCGGGAGCAATAACCAAGAGCTAGGATAGATTTGAGAAAGGGTCTCACAAACTAAAGGCTTATAGATGCAGAATGCTTCAGTCTGTGTGGCTTTCAATTCCTTAAGTTGAGACGTAAATTCATCTCCTATATCAGATTCTGATTCTAGGATATTTTGGAATTCAGCTTGATAATAATTGCTAACGCTCCGCCAAAGCTGTTGCTCTGGGAAATATTGCAGAATTTCAGCCTGCTTGACTTGAAACAGATGAGCGATTTCAGCGGTAGCTGTTGCAAAAATTGTGTCTAAATCTAGAGACTGACGAATCGCTTGGACAATCCAATTCAAGGCTTGTTCTTGCTGTGCCTGACATTTCACTTGCTGATAAAGCTTTTGCTGACGGATGGCGTAGCGAATTGTCCGCTCCAAAAGTCCGGTAGTGATTTCATCTTTACACAGAAAATCTGTGGCTCCCACCTCCATCGCTTCTGAATCAATGTCGTGGGCCGATGATCCAGTTAACAGGATAATCGGGGCCTGACAACCATTGCCTAACAATTGTTGGAGAATCTCGATGCCGTTGCGATCGCCTAAACGATAGTCAAGCAGGTAAACATCGTGCTGCTGGCGAGCGATTACCGTGATTGCAGCATCGTAGGTAGCAACCCAATCTAATTCAAATTGAGAGAATTGAGCATCAGCTAGCAAATCACGAGCGACGACTTAATCATCCTCATTATCTTCAACTAAAAGCACTCGAATCAGGTTAAGATTCATCAAAATTAACCGGGCTGTGGAAAGGTAAGTTTGCGGTCTCAAACCAGTATGCATTTATCATTTGCATAAGTTTAATCGCTTTTTCAAAGGTGTCAGGTTTGGCAAAATAAGAATTTGCACCAAGATCGTAACTGCTAATTATGTCTGACTCGGCCTTAGAAGTAGTCAATACTATAATGGGAATTTTGCGGAGGTTGGGATGAGTCTTTATCTCTTGAAGTGCCTCATATCCGTTTTTCCTCGGCAGCTTTAAATCTAACAGAATTAAATCAGGCTGGGGAGCATTGGAGGAATCCCCATATTTACCCCGGCAGCAAAGAAAATCTATTAACTCTTCCCCATCCTCAACAAAGTAGAGATTAACACCTGCTATTTCTTCCCATGCCAGTTCAAGCAGGAGGCGATCATCTGGGTTATCCTCGGCTACAAGCAGAACAATTATTCTTTTTTTCATTGAATTGTATTGGGAAATTATGAGCAGTTGAAGCAGAACAATTTAATTTTTCCTGTTTTCTCTTAAGCCAAGCAAATTGGCAGCGTAATGATAAAGGTGGAGCCATGCCCTATTAGACTACGGACGGTGATATTGCCACCGTGCCGCTCTACAATTTTTTTACAAATGGAAAGACCGATACCAGTGCCTTCATATTCACCACGCCCGTGCAGTCGTTCAAAAGCTTCAAAGATGCGCTCACCGTACTTCTCATCAAAGCCCATGCCGTTGTCCTCTACTAGAATTTGCTGAAATCCACTATCGTTAGCATTTTCAGTTGCGGGTTGAAGTTGACTAGAGATTTTGACTACGGGGGCAACGTCTCGATGGAATTTCAAGGCATTGCTAATTAAGTTTTGAAACAACTGCAATAGCTGGGTTGGATCACCATGAACGGTTGAAAGATTTTCCACTTCTACACGTCCTCCCGTTTGCTGAAGTTGCTTCTGCAACCCAGAAGTAACTTCTTTAACAACCTTTGCCAGATCCACTGGGAGAAAAGGTTTTGATTGAGTGGAAACATGGGATAGAGACAGGAGATCATTAACTAGAACCTGCATTCGCTGGGTCGCATTTTGAATGCGATTTAGGTAATCCTGTCCCTTTTCATTTAGAGAATCTCGGTGCTTGCTCTGAAGCAGCGAACAAAAGCTGCGAATAGTCCGCAGTGGTTCTCTCAAGTCATGGGAAGCAATAAACGCAAATTGTTCTAGCTCATGGTTACTCTGCTGTAGCTTCACCATCAGGGTTTGTCGCTCTGCTTCAGCACGTTTGCGATCGCTGATATCTTTGTGTGTTCCGGTCATCCGCAATGGATTACCATCTTCGTCTCGAATCACAACCTTGCCATAATTGCCAATCCACTTCCATTCACCAGATTTAGTGCGAACCCGATAGTCAAAGGTGTAGGGATGAGAACTATCTTTGAGATGGGCGGTTAAAATTTCCATTACCCAGGGCTGATCCTCTGGATGAGTCAGGTTATTCCAAGTGCTGATATCCCCTGGTAATTCACCTACCTTATAACCCAGCATTTCTACATACTGAGGACTCAGATAAACTTTGTCATTTACGATGTTCCAGTCCCATAGTCCGTCCCCAGAACCCTCAAGGGCCAGTTGCAATCGCTCCTCGCTCAGGCGCAGGGCTTGTTCTACTCGTTTGCGATCGCTGACATCGTACTGTACTGCAACCATAACCATTCCATACTCTGGATGTTCTAGGAGAGAGGCAGTTGCCTGACACCAGAATGGCGTGCCGTCTTTTTTGATATTGTGGACTTCGTAGGTAAATTCACCCTGTTCTTGGATGGTACCCATAATAGTCTGAGTTACTTCATTCGCATCAACCTGGTCGGATTGATAGTTCAGAATACTGACGTGCTTGCCGTTTAATTCACCGGAGTCATAGCCAAACATCCTTTCAAATTTGGGATTGGTGTAGGCAATCTCACCATCGCCTGTCCGAACCAGGCACACTCCACCTGCCATATTTTTCAAAATGATGCTTTGAAGCTTCAGACGTTCCTCAGTTTGCTTACGTTCTGTGATGTTGCGCCCCACCACATACACTAATCGCTCTTCGGGCGCGGCGCTGGCACTCCAGGCAATCCATTTGGCTGCACCATTTTTACATTGAAGCCGACTTTCGTAGCTAGCGGTATCAATCCCAGCCATCACTTTTTGAGCATCGGCGGCAAGGGCAGCGTGATCGTCTGCGTAAAACATATCAATATAAGGTTTTGCCAATATTTCTTCAGTCGTGAAGCCTGTCTCGGTTTCCCAGGCCGGATTCACATACTGAAAATAGCCATCAAAGGTGGTGATGCACAACAGATCGGGCGAGAGCTTAAAAAAGCCATTACGCTCTTTTTCGAGTCGCTGTCGCTCAGCAATTTCAGCTTGTAGCTTCCGGTTGGCGGTTTCTAGCTTGGCTGGACTGGGTAATGCCAGTGCTTTGGGAATGATTGGCAGTAGCAATATGGCTGTGGAAACCGAGGCGATCGCTGTGATCGCTTTGAGTGCTCCAGCGACCCAGTAAGTGGGATGCCATAGCGTCCAAATGTCCATCAGATGTGTCGTACCGCAGGCAATGATAAAGACAGCAAATAGCATAAATGCCCAACGGAATGGCAAGTCTTGCCGCTTGCGGACGAAGTAAAATAGCGTAATGGGGATAGAGTAATAGGCGAGAGCAATTAACGCATCAGAAACAAGGTTCAGTCCAACCAGTTCTGGCTTCCACAGGTAACAGTGTCCATGGGGAATGAAAGCCAATGGTGTAGCGAGATTAAGAAGGGCAAACGCCATAAATTGTATTCTGTGCCACTTCTTTATTCTACTCTTCTGTAATAGGTGTGTCCGATGATCACCCTCCTTTAGGTTTTACTTTTAATAAAGATTGGATGGGATAGAGCTTAAAGTGTCCCACCTTAGGTCGGTTCACGACTGCTTAAAATTGATCTAACGTCGCCATCGAAGCCTAAAATACCAAATTTTTATGGGATAGGTTGCCCCGCCTCAAGTTGATACATCTATACCTCCGGAAATTCTCGAATTTTTAGCTCAATAGGCCACTCTTGCATATCTCCACCTCTGTGATCGTGTAGCTTAAGCTGGCAACTCAGATTAACAGGGTGACTGCCTAACTGCTTTACGAAAACTGGCACTCGTGAGCTTTGGCATTGTTTGATAATTGAGCTTATCCAGTTTATGTCGCAGGGTCTAGCACCTGAGCCTGACTCACCACCAATAATTACCCAATCCACAGACTGTTTGCTTAAGTTCAGCTCTACAGCTTCTAAGAGCGGTTCGACCGAGTAGAATGTCCTCCACCCGACTTGATGTAGTTTATGGAGATGCTGTGCGCGGTCGTCAGCGTCCTTTTGATTCTCAATCGTGCAGCCGAGAAAAACATTTTGTAGGGGGGAACTTTTTCTTGAGCTGACGTAAGCTGCCATCCGCTCCGGTCGCTTCGTCAAAATTTGGTAGGTGCGCTGTGGCGTTATCGACATCACAGAAAATGCCTGATCTATCTGCTGGTTAGGGATTGATTCGTGAAACAAATCGCTCATGCTGTCGCATCCGGTGTTGTGTCTCTCAGCGATCGCCTAACTCGACTTAACTGTTGTTATCTAATTTCATTCCCTAGCAGCGCACTCACTTTAGAGAGTTCCAAATTACTTTCAGCCAACTCAAGCCGCGATGGTTCTCCCCTTAATCTCAACTGCTGCGAACTCGGTAGCCAATATCGTGGCGGTAGTAGCAATCTTGGAACTGAATCTTGGCGATCGCCCCATACGCCTTGGCAAACGCCTGATCAAAGTTTTGCCCCAAGGCATTCACCGCCAGCACCCGCCCGCCATCCGTCACCACCTGCCCATCGCGGAACGCCGTCCCCGCATGGAATACCACCGCATCGGACTGCGCCGCCGCCTCTAGCCCCGTGATAGGGTAGCCCTTCTCATACTGGTCAGGATAGCCCCCCGCAGACATGACCACACAGGCCGAGACCCCTGGCTTCCAGGCAATGGGGCCGACTTCCTTTAGCCTTTGCTCAGCACAGGCCACCACTAACGTTTCGAGGGGAGTTTCTAAAAGCGGCAAAATTGCCTGGGTTTCGGGGTCGCCAAAGCGACAGTTAAACTCAATGACTTTGGGTTCTCCTTCTTCGGTAATCATCAGTCCGGCATAGAGTACCCCGCGATAGTCAATTTGGCGCGATCGCAGTTCTGCCATCACAGGCTCCAATACCTCAAGCTGAATCCGGCTCATGAGGGCGTTAGTGATGAGCGGGAGCGGTGCATAAACGCCCATCCCCCCTGTATTTGCACCCGTATCGCCTTCCCCAATTCGCTTATGGTCTTGGGCTGGCACCAGCGCCCGAATGGTAAGGCCATCGGTTAGAGCTAGCACCGAAACCTCTTGCCCCGTCAAACATTCTTCAATTAACACGCGGTTTCCTGCCTCGCCAAACCGACCTGCAAAGGCGTCCTTTACCGCTGCGATCGCATCTTTTGCCGTCATCGCCACCGTCACGCCCTTACCCGCAGCCAAGCCATCAGCCTTAATGACAATTGGCACGCCCTCCGCTTGGATGTACTCAACAGCAGCGTTTTCATCTGTAAAAGCTTGCGCCTTTGCAGTGGGCACCCCAGCAGCTTCCATCAACGCCTTAGCCCAGGTTTTGCTGGCTTCTATTTGCGCTCCAGCTTGAGTCGGTCCAAATACCGTAATGCCTTGCTCAGTCAATACATCTGTAATGCCGAACGCCAGCGGTACCTCAGGGCCAACCACGACAATATTGACCTGTTGCGCTTTCGCAAACGTCCCAATTCCTTCAAAATCTTCGGCATTCAGGGCAATATTTTCACATTTAGGCAGCGTTGCAGTTCCGCCATTTCCTGGAATGCAGTACACCCGATCAACTTGGGTTGACTGAGTGAACTTCCAAGCTAGGGCATGTTCTCGACCGCCATTACCCACAACAATAATTCGCACAGTTGTTCTCTCTTTACAGCTTAATAGAGCAGTTTAATGAGGTGCCTCATTTACGGTACAACGCGCCCGTTATTTTTAATAGCCGAAAAAGAGTCGAGGTTGAACCCCATAGACCGATAGTGGGCTGGAAAGAATCTGCGTTCATCCACACACACTAAATTCCGATCTCAGATTTACTTTTGCCAATGCTAAAGGACTATCAATTTTCTAGAAAAGCGCCATGATGCCATATTTACATTGTTTTGATGAAGAGATCGCAATTGGCACAACAGTTTGTTGTCTTGAATACAAACTTTACCCAGATGCCTTTCTTAAGGTGAACTTAACTTGAGCTTAAGTAGCCCTTAAGGTCAGGAGTTTTAGGTTTATCAACATTGGCAGCGGAGCAAAGCCCTGTCTTTGCTTCGCTGCTGATTAAGCCTTTTTGATGTGTGCGTTTTAAGTGTGAGGAATTTTCTGTGATATCAGCTCAAATCTGGAGTCGTATACTTCTGAGTCTTGTTTTGCTGGGTTGGTCTGGCGTCCAGACCAAAGTTCTGGCTCAAGAGCAGCCTTCTATTGGTGTCCTTGAAGGGCAAGCTGCACCCACAACTGATACGGTTCATTTATCTTCCCTGCTGGGAGATGCGCCATCTGAAGCGCAAGTTACGTCAGTTTCACAATTGTCTGATGTACAGCCAACAGACTGGGCGTTTCAAGCTTTGCAGTCTTTAGTGGAGCGCTATGGCTGTATTGCAGGCTACCCAGACGGCACTTTTCGAGGCAACAGAGCCGCAACGCGCTATGAATTAGCCGCTGCGCTCAATGCCTGTCTAGATCAAATTAGCGATCGCTTTGCCACTAAAGAAGATCTTGCCACGGTCAAGGCACTCCAAGAAGAATTTAAGACCGAACTGGCGACCCTTAAAGGGCGTGTAGATGGCCTAGAAGCCCGCACCAAAACCCTTGAGGCTCAGCAGTTCTCGACTACAACCAAACTTCAGGGAGAGGCACTTTTTGGCGTTAGCGATGTTTTTGGCGATAAAGCAGGCACCAATACCAACATTGACTCCCGCGTCACTTTTACAGATCGCGTTCGCCTTAACTTCCTGACTAGCTTTACAGGTAAGGATCGACTGTATGTCCGTTTGCAGGCATCTAATCGTGAAGTGAATTTCACCGCGCCAAGTACTCCGTCCACTACGGGAACTAACATGACCCGACTGGCTTTTGACACGGGCAATACGGGCAATAATGTTGTTCTGGATCGTCTGAATTACATGTTTCCGGTCGGTAAAAAGCTCAAGATTGACGTGTTTGCAAATGGTGGGTTCCATCACTACTACGCAACGACGGTCAACCCCTTCTTTGAAGGTGGCGGCGGCGGTAAAGGGGCGCTCTCTTTCTTTGGAGAACGTAACCCGATCTATCGGATTGGAACCGTTGGGTATTCAGCAACCTCTGGGGTGGGCGCAACCTATCAATTCACTCCTAGAATTCGCTTTGATGTCGGTTATTTAGCAGGGCGAAGTAACTTTTCTACTGCAACTCAGGCTACCAACCCTGCGGGTATACCGACTGTAGCAGGAGTAACTGATAGCGGTCTGTTTGGCGGTAGCTATAGTGCTTTGGCACAACTATCCTTTAAGCCCACTAAAACCACTGAAGTGTCGCTGACTTATGTTCGTAACTATGCGCCAGACGGCAATCTCCGCTACTTCAGCGGCAGTACCTTTGCCAACAATCCCTTTGTTACAGCTGCCAACGTTGCCCAGCCGCTCATCTCCAATTCAGTTGGGGTACAAGGTTCCTTTAGGATTTTATCCAAGTTGGCTGTGGGCGGTTGGTTTGG